>JAHHIF010000016.1 GCA_019358875.1 Symplocastrum torsivum CPER-KK1 | reverse complement strand
AGCAGTTAGTGCAAGTCATTAGCTGCTCTTGCCAGTCCTATCCATTTCATCCAATTCATTTTGAAACGCCAATTGCGCTCCACTCAGCTTCGCTGAGTCAGAGCGCTTTAGTCTAAACTCCAGTTACTTATGCTAAGTACAAGAAGTTTGTTTTTTGCTCACACGGCTACAGATGCTGAGGCATTCACTTTGATATCACAGGTCTGTTTGACAGGAATCTCTATTGAAAACTCGGTTCCTTCTCCTGGAACTGATTCACACCATAGGATGCCTTTATGCTTCTCTACTACAATCTTATAGCTAATGGATAACCCTAAGCCTGTACCTTTTCCTATTGGTTTTGTGGTAAAGAATGGGTCAAACAATTGTGTCTTATCTTCTTCTTTGATGCCTGAGCCATTGTCTATAATACGCACAGCAATATGACTGGGAGATGAGTATTCTGTGCGAATCCGAATAACCGGAGAGAAGTTGGCTTGGGCGTTTTTGGAATTACCTCGTACTTCTTCTAGAGCATCAATGGCATTACTCAAAAGATTCATAAACACTTGATTGAGTTGGGAGGGATAGCACTCAACTAAGGGGAGTTCGCCATACTCTTTGATCACTAGAATATTGGGATGCTCACCGTTGGCTTTTAGTCGGTGGTGCAAAATTAACAGCGTACTGTCTAGTCCCTCATGGATATCCACAGGTTGCACTTGTGCTTGGTCGAGACGCGAGAAGTTTCGTAAGCTAAGCACGAGATGGCGAATCCGTTCGGCTCCAGTTTCCATTGAGGAGAGTACTTTTGGCAAATCTTCAATGAGAAATTCCAGTTCAACTGATCTAGCGTATGCCTTAATTTCTGGGACAGGTTCGGGATAATGCCGTTTATAGAGGCGTACTAGTTCGAGTAAATCTTTGATGTATTCGTTGGCGTAGTGTAGGTTTCCGTAGATGAAACTTGTGGGGTTGTTGATTTCGTGAGCAATACCAGCAACTAGTGTTCCTAATGTAGACATCTTTTCAGTCTGCACTAGCTGGGTTTGGTAGGAATGCAGGTCATGCAATGCTGTTTTTAGTTGTTCAGCTTGAGCGGTTGCTAAGGCGGCAGCAGTACGGCTTTGAGCATACAGTTCAGCTTGATCAATTGCGATCGCTAATTGGTCAACAACGGTGTCAATTAATTCCACTTCGTGGTCATTCCAAGGACGGTGTTCTCGGAAGTGTTCACAAATAATCACACCCTTTTGGTGAGAGCGAGTTTGCACAGGAGCGACAATCAGTGCTTTTAGTCCCATCGCAAATAAGCGATCGCGACTATCCGCTTGCAGTTGCACATCGGTTGCAATGTCATCAATTCGGAGTAAATCTTGCTGTCCGATGGGGCGATCAATTGTTTTGACTTGCTCAATTGTATTGAGCGATCGCATTTCGCTTGGCAGCCCTTTGCAATATGCCAAATGCATTAATTCAAACCGAGGAGGCTCAACATCAGTTTGGTACCACAAGAATTGGCAGCGATCAATTTGCAATAGGGAACGCACTTCTTGAACAGCCGTGTTTACAATCGTGTCGAGTTCTAAAGAACTACGGATTTGGCTTGCTAAGCGACGTTTGAGCAGTTGTTCTCGTGCTTGTAGTTCTCGAAATCGCACTTCTGCTTCCAAA
The DNA here is from genome assembly GCA_019358875.1 of Symplocastrum torsivum CPER-KK1. Lineage (GTDB taxonomy): Bacteria > Cyanobacteriota > Cyanobacteriia > Cyanobacteriales > Coleofasciculaceae > Symplocastrum > Symplocastrum torsivum. The sequence continues at coordinate 143,114 of JAHHIF010000016.1, read as the reverse complement.
AGTTGGTCTTGGGTTCTTTGCAGTCGTTCATTCGTTGCGATCAATTGAGCCATTGTTGCCTCAACTTCACGGGACTTTTGCTCAAGCTGGCAGCTATATTGAATTGACTGCGATACCTCTGCCAACATATCAAAGACAACAGGTGAAACGTTCTGGCTTAATTCTTCTAGTCCTAACCAAGGCTGCGGTTTAATTAAACCCGGACTTGTGAAAACAATTTCAAATTGACCATTCGGTAAAACTTTTCCAATTCGGCAATTCTTAGCGAGATGGTTGTTGTCTTCAATGCTGACTTTGCCTCCAGGCGCTTCAAACGTCTGTCCGTATGCGGCTTCTCGTAGTAAATCGACATCAAATGACCCAGCTTTTTCTGCTGCTTGTTTCCAAAGGTACACTTGGGAATAAGCCGCCTCAATTGGGTCACTTGTAACGCGATCGCGTCCATATCGCCGTTGAAAATTCTTAACGAAGGTTTGATTTCCAGGTGTGTCAATACTCTGGAAGTAGCTCCAACTCGCGTAGTGACCTGCAACAGTCGCACCACCAATCCGCCGCAGTTCTTCTTCCGCTACACTAATCGCCATAATTGGGATATCTTCGGCGCTAATCCCAGCATCTTTGTACTGTTGGTAGAATGCTAGATTGCTGTCACCGTTGAGAGTACTGAAGACAACATCAGGTTTGACTTGTTTGATTTTCTCAATTAACACCTGAAAATCTGTAGTTCCCAAGGCAACATAGTCTTCCCCAGCTAAAGTACCACCTTTGCGTTTGAGTTGAGCTTTGATCAGTTTGTTAGCGGTACGGGGAAAAACGTAGTCAGAACCCAGTAGATAAAAGCATTTCCCTTTATTTTGGAGTAACCAATCAACGGCTGGTCCAACTTGTTGGTTAGGACAGATGCCCATGTAGAAAATGTTACGGGAGCATTCTAGCCCTTCATACTCAACGGGATACCACATCTGGGCATTGAGTTCTTCCAAGACGGGTAAGACGGCTTTACGACTGGCAGATGTCCAACCACCAAAAATTGTGGTGACCTTGTCCTGTTCAATGAGCAATCTTGCTTTGAAAGCAAAGGTGGCTGGATTAGATTCTCCGTCTTCAATGACGGGTTGGATACGTCTTCCCAAAACACCGCCAGCTTGATTAATTTCTGCGATCGCCATCAGCTCAGCATCTTTCAATGATGCCTCACTAATTGCCATCGTTCCACTCAAGGAGTGTAGAATCCCGACGCGCACCGTTGAACTCGGTTTAACAAATGGCTTGCCTGTTTCACTCATTGCTAGACTGTTCCCGAATTGTTTGGCTCTTTGAACGTGCACCTCAACCTGCATTACCAATGAAAGGAAAAGACTAAGGCTATGGGAGGGAGTGGCTTTGCTCTTTGAAGGGAGCCGCTATCTCTCGCGAATTGAAGCCTAGGGATCAGGAGCGATCACAGATTGTTTCCAACTCCTCAATTGATTTGATCTCTGTGGCTATAGCTATAGATCAAAAAACTCGATTGTCAAGTAATAAACAACTTAGTCTTATGAAATTTTCATACTTACAAATTTATTTTTTTGCCAAAGATTTTTCGGCAAGTTTACCAAATATTAACCAGCTTTATAAATGAGAATTGTAGTGATTTTTACGCTTAATACAATGAAAGTGAAGGTGAGGGAGGATTTTGCAGAAAAAATCGCTCCAAATTGATGCTACTCAACTAAGTTAGCGGAAGCTAGAGCTAAACTGAGTTGAGTCGCAAGGGACATTTGATGAGATGAGGGATAACTACGGGTGAATCCTCGCTAAAACCCGTACTTCATTCAGCACAGCGTCGTAACCAGCACCAAATCCGAGAAATTTACCGACATCCCCCTCTTCCATTAGCGCTCGAAATCAATAAAAGTATAAAATTGTTTCCTTATCCTCTTTGGGAAACTTTGACCAATGAAGCGGCTGATTCAAGGTCTACATCAATTTCAGACCAATTACTTCACTGAACACCGAGACCTTTTTGAACTCCTGTCTCAGGGACAGCATCCAAGAGTACTCTTTATAACCTGCTCCGACTCCCGGATTGACCCAAACCTGATGACACAAGCTGAACCGGGTGAAATGTTCATCATCCGCAACGCGGGTAATATTATTCCGCCTTACAATGCCACAAATGGTGGGGAAGGTGCAGCCGTTGAGTATGCCATTCATGCTTTAGGCATTGAGGAGATTATTGTCTGCGGTCACTCCCATTGTGGTGCAATGAAGGGACTGCTCCAAATCGGCAAGTTAGCCGAAGAGATGCCAGCCGTTTATGAATGGCTCAAACACGCTGAAGCGACTCGTCGGGCGGTTAAAGAACACTATCAGGAATATGAGGGCGAAGAACTGCTGAATGCGACGATTAAGGAGAACGTCCTCACTCAGCTAGAAAACCTACGCACCTATCCAGTCATCTACTCGCGACTCAAAAGCGGTAAACTACAGATTCATGGCTGGTTCTACGAGATTGAAACGGGAGAGGTTTTAGAATATAACGCAGCTTTGAAAAAATATGTGCCACCGCAAACCCAATTCTCCAGGGCGGCTTGGATAACTCCGGAGCAGCAAGAGCGAATTTGCAAAGGTTCTAATAGAAGTTAGTTGTTGGTTGTTGGTTGTTGTTAGGAGTGAAGAGGATAAAAATTCGTCTAGAAATAGAATTTGTTTGAGTTTTTGCTACAAACTAATAGCTTTCAAAGCCTATTTACTAACTCTACTGATTGCTGCTGGTTTTGATTCATGGGTGGGTAACCTCAAGCTTGGTTGCAGCGGAAGTTCAATCCAAAACTCTGTTCCTTTTTCCGGTGCTGACTCACACTTGAGGATACCTCCATGCTTCTCTACCACCAGTTGATGACTGATTGATAGCCCCAGTCCATTGCCTTTATCAGGGGGCTTGGTCGTGAAAAATGCGTCAAAGAGATGCCTTTTAACGTCTTGAGTCATGCCAAGACCATTATCAGCAATACAGATAACAACGCCAGTCTGTTCAGCATTGACACAGGTACGAATCTTGATGCGCCCAGCGTGATCGGGGATGTCTTCCATCGCATCGATCGCATTACTCAAAAGATTCATAAACACTTGATTAATTTGTCCAGCACAACACTTGATTGGGGGTAAATTGCCATACTCTTTTACTACTTCAATCGCTTGGCGATTGTAGCGAGCTTTGAGGCGATTTTGTAAGAGCAGTAGTGTACTGTCAATCCCCTCGTGAAGATCGACAGCTTCAACTACGGCTTGATCACTCCGAGAGAAGTTCCGCAGCGACAGGACAATCTGACGAATGCGATCGGCTCCAACTTGCATAGAACCTAAAACTTTTGGCAAGTCTTTGATGAGAAAATCAAGGTCGATCGCTTTTACTTTGGCTTGTATAGCCGGGTGTTGATTGCCATAGGATTCTTGATAAAGATTCACTAAGTCTAATAAATCCCTAATATAGTCACTGGCATAGCGCAAATTCCCATAAATAAAGCTCACAGGATTATTAATTTCGTGAGCAATACCAGCAACCATTTGACCAATACTCGATAGTTTTTCAGTCTGAATGAGGTAGGATTGAGTGCGTTTTAAATCCTGCAATGTTTGCTCTAACTGTCGGGCGTGAGATTGAACACAAAGAGTCGCAATACAGCATTGTTGAACAAGCTCTGTCTGTTGAGTTTCGAGTTTTAGCTGAGCTGCATCACTTTCTTTTTGATATTGACTAACTAAAGCCTCCAAGGCTTCAAGAAGATTAGTAGTGGATGCTTGAAGAATGGCTTGTAAATGGGGGTTTTCTTGAGTCAGTTGAGTAGATTGCACTAATGCTCGAATATGAGCAATGTAGCATCGAATTTGCTCATCAAGATAAAAGGGAGCATCAAAATAAATTGCCTTAATGGTTGAAGAAGGCTGACCTGGTAATTTCATCTGTGTATCACCCTGAATCAGCCCATTGTGTGACTTCTCCATCAACTCCATCAGGGCTAGCATTTCTTGTCGGAGCCTTACCTGTTCGCCATTCTCTTGAGTACAGACTAAGTTTAGGGCAAACAGAGCGGCGCGTTGGGACAACATCCGTTGACGTCCACTAATATTAATGACTGCTGCATTAATTTCTCGTGTCGTGCTGATCTCATCAAGATTAAAATAGTTTGCCAGCGCTGTTAGTGGGAGCAGTTCTAAATAGAAAAGATTTCCGACGATGTTAGCACGGGTCAAGGATTGAGGCATAACGCTTGTCTCTTGCTATTGCTATTTGACAGGCAAAAGATAATGGTTCAAAACGACTCTATAAGTTTGCAGTCGTCAAAAATTCACTTTTTGCTGCTATCACGTTGTAGATGACCTTGATTAAAAACCGCATTCCTACTTGTCTATGGCTCAAGTATTTTGGACGGCAAGATACGCAATTTCTGTCCTTACCTGTACAAGATAATATAGGTAAATGCTAGTCGAGTGCGAAAGTTATTGAAACTCAACCTTTTTTACAGAAAAAAGAGTAACAGAAGTGTATCTATATACACTATTTAACAAAAAAATCAGTGAATTTGCTGTAGGGGAATCTCAATCCAAAACTGACTGCCTTGACCCGGTATAGAAGTACAGCTTAGAACACCGTGGTGGTGTTCTACAACAATTTGATAACTAATAGATAAACCCAAACCCGTGCCCTGTCCAAAGGGTTTAGCCGTGAAGAAGGGGTCAAAAATCCTTGCTTTAACAAAATCAGTCATTCCAGAACCATTATCCGTAATTTGAATTACAACGCTTCTCCTGTTTGGGACAGAGGGAGTATTGGGGTTTGTTAGGGTGTAGGAAGGTGACTCTGGAAGCTGAGAAAGAGTGTTCTGAGTAGAGTCCGAACGGTCGATAACACTGGTACGGATAGTAATGGTTGGCGAGGGCTGTTGCCGGATATTAGAGTCGGGCTGCTCGAAGGCTTCAATGGCATTACTGAGAATATTGATAAAAACTTGATTGAGCTGTCCTGGATAGCATTCGATTCTAGGCAAATCTCCGTATTCTTTGACAATTTGAATCTCAGGATTGCGATCTTTAGGCTTTAATCGATGCTGCAAAATTAATAGCGTACTATCGATCCCTTCATGCAAATCTACTCGCTTCATTTCGGCTTCGTCTAGCCGTGAGAAGTTCCGCAGGCTCAGCACAATTGAGCGGATGCGATCGCTTCCCCGTTGCATCGAACTGAGGAGTTTCGGGAGATCTGTCGCGATAAAGCCAACATTAATGACTTCGGCTTGCTCCAAAACTACTTCTGTCGGATTGGGGTATTGTTCTTGGTAAAGACGTAACAAACTTAATAAATCGTAGAAGTAAGCACTGGCATAAGTGAGATTACCGTGAATGAAGTTGATGGGGTTGTTAATTTCATGGGCAATCCCAGCAATCAGTTGTCCCAAGCTGTACATTTTTGCACTTTGCACAAGTTGTGCTTGGGTGGTTTTAAGTTGTTGGAGGGTAACCTCTAGTTGTTGGGTTTGCGCTTGGGCAACAAGGGCAGCTTGACGGGCTTGGGCGTAGAGTTCTGCTTGGTCAATCGCGATCGCCAACTGTACCACGACCGCTTGTAGCAGTTCCACCTCACTCTCATCCCAAGGTCGGACACTTGTACAATGACCGCAGCAAATTACCCCAATCTGCCCCGCCTGAGTTTCAACCGGGATTGTCAAAATCGAGGTGTAGCCCATACTGAGTAAGAACTGTTGCACAGCAGCGTTGCTGATCGTTTCAACTTCATCGACTCGAATGATCTGTCGATGTAAAAGCCGATTCACAAACGGTTCAACCTGAGCCATTGCATATTGACCCAGATGGCTCGGTAAAAGCGGGTTTCTCGCTTCATTGACCACTTCCCAATACGGTTCACTCTCGTGGGTTCTGTACCAGAGGAAGTGGCAGCGGTCAATTTGTAATAGGGTTTGGATTGACTGGACAGCCGTTTCCAGGATGGTATCGAGTTCTAAAGAGTTACGGATTTGATTGGCTAGTCCGTACAGGAGGGATTCTCGACGGCTGAGGAGTTCTGAGCGTGCCCAAGCCCGATCAACAGCAACTGCGATCGCATTGGCAACCCAGCTCAGGGTTCCCTTCGCTTCTTCCGTAAGGGGGTGATTACTCAACAACGTGATCACCCCAATCAATCGCTCTTCCACAATCAGGGGGTAACCGGAGAGATGATTCGGAAGCAGGGAACAGTATAATCCTTCTAACTGCTCAAGGTTTAAGTCGGGTTGATAGTATTGAGTATCGGAACTGATCAGGTCAGGATTTAGAGGAGTTAGCTGACCTGCAAATGCCTGTTGTTCGATCTGTTGAGAGGTAGGATTTAAAGTCCATACGGCGGCGTTAGTGGTATCAAGTTGTTGCACGATTGCCTCTGTACAGCGTTGAAGAATTGCTAGTAACGTTCCACCACTAGCAAGCGCAACACCAACGTTTGCTGCTAGTGTCGAAAGACGCGATCGCTCAACCAAAGACGCCTCTGCCTGTTTGCGCTGAGTAATATCTTCAATTACGCTAATAAAGTACTTCGGTTCTCCTGTGAAATCTCGAACAACCGACACAGTTACCTTCACCCAGACCAGAGAACCCGTTTTGTGAATGTAGCGCTTCTCTAGATTCACCGTCTGCTTCTGGCTATCTGCAAATTGGTGCAGATACATCTGATTCACGGCTTGATCTTCTAGGCAGGTAATCTCCCAAATCGTTTTTGCTAGCAGTTCTTTTTGAGTGTACCCAGTGATCTCGCCAAGTTTTTGGTTAACTCGCAGGAACTGACCTTGTAGTCCTACCTGAGCAATAGCAATACCCGCGTGCTCAAACGTTGCTCTAAATAGCTCTTCACTTTCATACAACGCTGCCTCTGCTTGCTTACGCTCTGTGACGTCCATCACAACACCATCCCAGAGAATATCGCCATTCGCTTGTCGTTCCGGTCGAGACCCGGCTTGCAACCATTTGAGTTTTCCCGATTCCATAATAGACCGGCCCTCCCAGCTCCAAGGCTGTAATGTCTTGGCAGAGGCAGCAACGGAGTCCTCAAAACTTGCCCGGTCATCCGGGTGAATTAGATCAATAACAACTGCGGCATTTTGCTGGATAGCTGTCGGCTCTAGTTCATAGATTTCGCGTGCCCCACTACTGACAAAGGGGAATGATACAGAACCATCTGTCCGGAGCAGAAATTGGTAAATCATTCCCGGCACATTAGCCGCTAGCTTCTGAAGCTGACGTTCCCTCTGCCGTAGCGTTGCTTCTACCTGTTTTTGCTCACTAATATCACGAGAAACCGCAAGAATTTCTTCCACGAGACCTGTTTGGGGATCGTAGATCGGTGTCCTAGGGTACTCAGCGTTATCGTTATATAACCACGCCTTCCGATTTCCAGTCTCAGAAGTCTGGGGTTGGACAAGATGAAGGGATCTGGTACTTTCTGCTTTGGTCATGGCTAGTTTGCCTGAACTCCTTTTTGGCTTGCCTTTGGCGTGAGTAGCGCGTTGCCAGAGAATTCCTGCTAGTAATACTGTAGTAACCAAGTTAGTGAAGGAAATAGTGACCTCTTGCAGACCAAACCTTTGCGTTACCCAGATCACACTTGTGTAACCCACGCCTCCAAGCAGCAGCCAGAGAATACGAAAAGAGGGTTTCTTTTGAATAGTAGGAACTTGTGCCACGAAGTAGACAGGGGTATAGCCAGTAATGAGGGCAATGACAATGCCGACACCATAGTTACACGCAATTTGAAGCGTGGTAAGGTGCCGGTTTTTAGTACTGGTCATTCGCATACTTGCTTCCTATCCCTATATGGGAGTTTTAGACCCTGATCATCTCTTCTCACACGCCGACACTGCTCCTAATTTTGCCTCTTATTGAACTTGGTTAACCTTACTGATAAGCAGCAATTTACATCGGCTTGAACAGTAGTTAAGGAAGAACGTTCCTGTTTCTCGCTGGCTTGTGACGGCTGCTGAAGTTATAGCTCTTCAGCAGTCAGCTTTCAGTGGTCAGCTTTCAGTCGAATAGGCTCCGGCTAGGGTGCATAGCCTCCCGTCGATGTCCTAACTTAAGTGGCTACTGCGCTATAGCTCCGAAAAAGAGCCACTAGGCTCTTTATATGGCTATCTGGCGATACGAGCTTCCCTACATCTGCCAAGAGTTGATTGTTATTGCGTCAACAACTCTGAGCGACAAGGAAACACATTGAACGCCTGAATCGTAAATCCCCTGATGCTCTACCCCAACTGTATTCGCTATCTCTTAACTACACTTAGAGTGCGTAGCGAAGAGACGAAATACACGTTTCTACCGTTTCACAGCTTTGATGCCGCTGAAATACGAATGGGTCATACTAAATACCATAATCGCTGCTGTCTTGGCAAATATCCGTAGAGATACGGATATTTTGTATAAATTTGTATTACATCTAAAGCCTTCTGTAGAAATTTTACTGGATTTAGTAAGCCTCAACCCCGCTTGGGAGCTATTTTTGAGGCTGATGAATGTCTGTAATCCTGCAATACACAAAAAGTTAAGATTCTAAGACGATTGAGATCAGTTTAAGTCTTACACCGAGAGACTGAGGTGAGAACCTTGCTGATTTTTACGAACTTCAATCCTAGTCTGGAAGGCTTCTTTGAACTGAGGCATATGTGTCACGGTGAGGATACAGGAAAAGTCAGACGCGATCGCATTGATCGCCGCAATTAAGCGATCGCATCCGTCCGAATCCTGTGTCCCAAACCCTTCATCAACAATCAGCATTTGTAACGATGTTCCTGCACGTTGTGCCAAGAGTCGCGCCAAAGCCAGACGAATCGAAAAATTAATCCGAAAGGCTTCACCACCCGAATACGTTTCATAAGGTCGTGTCCCACTAGCATCAGCAATCAGAATATCCAGCGTATCAATCAGTTTTGTCGTTTTCTTAGTGGCCCGACGCCCTGCTTTTTGAGTCACAATTTGGACGTGCAATTGATTCCCAGTTAGTCGGGAAAGAATGTTATTGGTTTCCGCCTCTAGTTGGGGCAAGATATTCTCAATCATTAGCGCTTGGATGCCATTCTTACCAAACGCTGACGCTAATTCCTGATGAACACGATATTGTCGTTGGAGGTCTTGAAACTGTTTTTGCTGTTCCTCGTATTGCGTTTGTAGTGATTCGAGTTGGGTAAAGCGCTGTTGTAAACGCCCTTGCTGAGAAAGTTGTTCATCCAGTTGTCGCCGCCGCTGTTGTATCTGTTGTTCTAAAGCTTGGATTTCGTTGCTTGCGTCTGGACACTGTTCGAGTTGCTTGACAACAGTCTCTAGTTGTGCATTAACAGCTTCCTGATCAGAGCGTCGTTGCTCAAGGGTATGTTTTAAGGATTCCAAACGTTCGCAAAGTTGCGGATACTGCTGCTGGGCAGATACTAACTCCTGATGACGTAGCTGCCAAGACTGGGCTTGCCGCAGTGAGGTTCGCAGGGTGTTGTGTTCAGTTAAGTTGTAGCCGATTTGTGCCATCTGCTGATCGAGGGCTTCAACACGCTTTTGCAGTTCGGAAGTAGTTTGCAGTTCTTGCAGGGAAACATGGAGAGCGTCAAGCTGGGCTTTGAGTTGCGGCTTTTGGGCATCAATTTTAGCCAGACGCTTGCTGGCTTCTTCAAGCTTGGCTTGTTTGATTTCTGCCCAGCGCCAGCGATCTACTTCACCGCGTGTTAGGGCATGGGTTTGTTCACTGTAGTTGAGCTGTTGCAACTGAGCATCGAGTTGTCGCAGTTCTTCCTGTAACTCTGCGGCGTAAGTGCCAACACTAAGCGCTTTCTCAAGTTCTTCCTTTTCCTCCGAGAGTTCATAGAGTCTGTCGTAAACTTCGTCAGTTGCTTCGAGTCGTGCTTCTAATTGCCCTCGTTGCTCCAACAACTTCTCATACGGAGCCATTTCCTGGGAGAGTTGAGAGTATTCTTGACGCAATACCTGAAGTTCGCGATCGCATACTGCTAGTTGCTCTCGCACAACCCAGAATTGTTCTTGTACTTCCTGTTGTTCAGCCGTGGTTTTCTGGATGACGTGATGCGAGTGGGCTTCATCCAAAGGGCGATCGCATAATGGACAAACTGCATTCTGCGCTTGCAGCATTTCGATTTTTTGCGTCAGTTCTGCCAACTGTTTTTCATAGCGGCGTTGGTTTTCTTGCAGACGTTCCTGAAAGCCTCGACGTTCGAGTCCTTTTTCCTGCACTCGCTGCTGATAAACACGCTTTTTCTCCAATTGCCCGATTTCTACACCCACTTGCAGCACAGTTTGCCTGAGTTGGGGAGTTGTTGAAATCTGAGCATTTAGCTGCTTCTCAGACGAGCGCAGTTCGTCTAATCTGGCACTGAGTCTGGCTTGGGCGCGATCGAGTTCTATTTGGATAGAGTGACGGCGTTGTAGAAGGGGAGATACCTGAAGTTGCAAACTATCCAGTTGATTGAGGCGGCGACGGGCGCTGTTGAGTTGCTCTAGTGCTTGGGCGACTTCTCCAGAACGGGAGAGAGTTTCCTGAATGTCTTGTTCTTGAGGTCGTAGGGCATCGAGTTGAGCTTGAGTTTGACGAATTTTTAGATTAATTTCGTTAACTTGTTGGCTTAGCTGCTGTTGGAGTTGCTGTTTTTGTTGTTGGGCTTCCTGGTAAGTCTGGAATTTTGAACTGAGGATTTCGTCTTGTTGTTGCAGGTTGATGTATTGGGAGTAACCTGTTTTGATTGAGTCTTCTTGATTGAGTAGGGTAGAAAGTTGTCGTTGTTGTGCTTGTGTGGCAGCGATATCTTGAGTCAGGCGATCGCAATCTGAGCCGAGATTTTGATATTGTTGCTTAACAAACGTCGCTTGTTGTTGCCAGGTACTACGCTGGTGCTGAACGGCTTGGAGTTGTTGGAGTTGTTGGTGGTCAAGGTCTTGAGATTGTTGTAGCTGTTGCAACATCGCACTTAATGTCGCCTGTTGTTGTGCGATCGCTTCTCGTTCTTGTAGCTGTTGTTGGATTGTCTCCAAACTCTGCTCTAGCTGTTCTGCTTGACCTTTAAACTGGCGTGATAAATCTTTTGCCTGTTCCGCTAATACTTCGTACTGATTGAGCTTAAGTAAGTCGGCAAGAATTTGCTTGCGCTCACTTGGACGCCTCAGCATAAATTCATCTGCCCGACCTTGGCGCAGGTATGCCGAGTTAATAAACGTATCGTAATCAAGCTTGAGATGATGCAAAATCGACTGCTGAGTTGCCCGTACCCCTTTCTCTGTTAAAGATCGAAACCCTGTAGGTGTCTCAACCTGAAATTCCAAGGAACTACTTTGGCCCCGGTGGCGAGTCCGAATCACCCGAAGAGTTTGGTGGTTATTTTTAAAGATGAAATCTACTCGGACATCTTTTTCCCCGGCATTGATAATGTCATCCTCTGATGCCGCACGACTTTCCCCCCAGATTACCCAGGTAAGTGCTTCGAGAAGAGACGATTTACCCGCGCCATTGGGGCCACAGATACAGGCTGTATGCAGACCGCGAAAGTCTAGAGTCGCTTCACGGTAGCTGAGAAAGTTTTTTAGTGTTAGTTGTAGCGGAATCATTCAGGCTTTAATGCCTCACACCAATTCATTAGAAACTATCAGTACATCTGCACTGTTTGTTAGTGTATCTACGGAATAATGCGGTTTTGACGCTTTAACGCTCTAGCTTTACAATTATTAATAATTAAACAAAGGCAACAACTACTAGTCAATACATAGTGCTATCTCTTGATCTAGAGTTGGAGCTACGCTGTCAGAATGCTTTAGCCTTGCGGAATGACAACCGTACTTTTCAAACACGCGCTTAGACAGTTAGGCGATCGCGTTTTAAGTCAAATTGTCTCTCAATTCCCTCAATCTCAAATAGCAACAGTATTTAAGATGCTCTCTTCGTAGCAGTTTCATAGAGCGATCGCTCCATCATTTCACCTATCTAATGACAGAAATTAAGCTTACCCTACAGACCGATGAATACCCACTTCACAATTACAAAAATGAAGCCGTAGTTAAAAGCACCAATAACTGTAACCCACATTCCGCACCCGCTACTGTCACAATCGGTTTTTGCGGAATTTAGCGACCTGATGGGGTCACTTTTTATACAAAGAACTGGAAAATCCGTTTTGCGATCGCAAAACCAAAATCCCCAAAAAGCCAAAATTCGTAGTGTGACACTTCAGGGTGCGGAAAGTGGGCTGTAAAGTTAATCCCTGCATTTTTGTAGGCTTGTGTGCTTAAGGAAAAAGAGGTAAAGCATGACTGTAGGAAAAACTCAACACGCTGTCGGCATTTTCTCTAACCGTCAAGATGCGGAACATGCACTCAATGAACTCAGAGATGCTGGCTTCAACATGGATAGAGTTTCTGTAATCGTCCAAAACGCTAACCGCAACGAGCAGATTGGCGGTGCTGACGTGAGTGATAGCAAGGGTGAGCAAATTGAAGGAGGCACCAAAGCTGGAGCGACAGCCGGGGCGGCGACGGGAGGAATCATTGGCTTAGTTGGCAGCTTAGGCGTATTGGCAATCCCTGGAGTTGGTGTTGCTGCTGAAGTAGGTCTTCTTTTAGCGAACACCCTTTTGGGAAGTGCAATTGGTGCCGCGACTGGTGCCCTTGCTGGTGCACTAATTGGTTGGGGTGTTCCCGAAGACAGAGCTAAGCATTATGAAGAGCGAGTCTCCGCAGGGGATTATCTGGTAGTAGTCCAGGGTACAGCAGAGGAAATCCTCAGTGCCGAAGCAATTCTTGAGAATCGGGGAGTACGTGATTGGGGAATCTATGATGCACCTTCAACGATGGCTGGAGGTCGAACAGGTCTAATTTAAGCTTTTTTGAGAAATGCCTTGATTAGCTTCACATACCTAAGGCATTCCTTTAGCATTAGCCTGTTGCTTCTATTGCTTAGAGTGACAGGCTATTTGTTAGTGACATTCCCCTTAAGTCGAATGGTACTGACTTAAGCCCTGAACTAAAGTACCCTACCCTTAGGGAACCCCTACGGGGAACGGGAACGCTACTCTTCGAGAACGCTTCGCGAACGCGAACGGGCTAAAAGCTAAAACCCGTTAAAACGGGTTGAAAGGCTGATGTAGTAAGCTAAAGCTTACTTCGGTTTTGAGCCGGAAATTTATTTCCAGGCTCTTAAGTCAGTATCATTCGTCCTAAACTAAAGCTCCACCGCAACTAGAACCACAACCAGCCGTACAACCATAGCAATAGGACGCTGTACGAATCTCATCAATTAAATCTAATGTTCCTGCTTCCAGAAGCTTACTAACCGTCAATATTCCCCCTGTCCGAGACTTCGCTGCAACATTCTCCATCTGGTTAAAGTCACAATCATAAACATTACCCAGATAATCAATTGAGAGTTCATCACGACACATTAAATGCTCCACAGTGCCTGCATTAAAATTGCTCTCCAAAAACTCTAGATAGGGAGCATACAGCTTAGTTCGTTGCAAATGAAATTTACTTCTTCCGACAGGCAAATTTGTGATAGCGAACAATTGATTAAAAGTAATATCAAAATGTTCTTTGAGGAACATTTTGTAATCCTGTTCTAACTTATCTTGCCTAGGAGTTAAAGAAAACGTTTCAGTAAGTGGTAGCGGGGGATTATACACTAAGTCAAGTATCAAACTAGGGTCTTTTCCATAACCCAATTGATTAAGCCATTGAATGGCACGAACTGAGCCATCATAGACCCCTCGACCGCGCATTTTATCAACATTGTCCTCCAGATAGCAAGGTAACGAGGCAACAACTCTCAACTGATGCTTTGCAAAGTATTCTGGAAGATACTCAAACCCAGGCTCAAAATAAATTGTTAAGTTCGAGCGAACAATTACCTGCTTTCCTGTGGCTCGTGCTGCCTCAACTAACGGCTTAAATCCATAGTTCATCTCCGGGGCACCGCCAGTCAAATCAACAATTTTGATTTGGGGAAATCGATGAATGACTTCAATTAATTGGTCACAAACTTCTGGGGAAAGTTCTTCTGTCCGATGAGGACTCGCTTCTACATGACAGTGAGTACAAGCAAGGTTGCAGCGCTTCCCCAGATTAATTTGTAAAACATTAATTGGGTCTTTCGGTAAGGGTCTATTCAGTTTTTTTCTAAACGGCGTTACTGCGGAGGCTTCTGTCTGAACCATTTTTAACAATCTTCTAAATCTTATCGTTCTTCGCCGGATTTTTCCTAACAGCAACCACCACCAGTGTAGTGCCAGGTAGAATTTGTGATTAACACGTTTTCTGGAATTAACGCTGCGAACTTAGCTGCCGTTTTATCGCAGACGGCGGCTGGTACACCACGCTGAAGAATGTGTCCTGCGGAATCATCAAAAACCTCTTGTTCCCCGGTGTAAATTGCTGTTTTCCCTGTGAAAATGCAGGCACCATCTTCCGGAATCAGAACCTTGAAAGAAACGGAATCAAGACTTTCTAAAAGCAAATCTTCTTCCAATCCGTAGCTTCTTCGATCCAAGAGTCGGTAAGGACGACGAGCGCGGATTTCTACTTGACCAAAGCCAGCATCAACAATCCGTTGAATGTACTCTTCATAAGTGAAAGCACCAGAGAGACACATCGCTCTTAAACGTTCATCTTGTTGCAGATGCATTGGGATTGGTCGAGTAGCAATTGGATCGCTCATTTGCAAGCGTCCACCGGGTTTCAAAACCCGAAATGCTTCTTTCAGCGCTTTGGACAAGTCAGCAGGTTCAAAAATATTGAATAGGCAATTCTGGGCAACGACATCTACAGAGGCATTGGGGACTGGTAAGCCGAAGGCATCTCCTTCCCGAATTTCCACAAAACTTGGCTCGAACCAGGGATTTTCGTTAGCCGCCAATTCCAAGTTACGGGTAGCCGCTTCACGCATCGCACTGACTGGCTCAACAGCAATTACACCAGCAGAACGCCTGGAAAAATAAGCAAACTGTAAAGCTTCCAAGCCACCACCAACACCCACATACAGCACAGTCGGCTCGTTACTCAGTTCAGCAGGATGAACAGTTGTACCGCAACCGTAGTTCATCTGCTGCATCTGGTAGGGAACTTTCAGTCCTGGTAATTGCAAGGGACTGCTTTGGACACAACACAACCCAACTTGCGGCGTTTGGGCAACTTCGCTGTAAAACTTTGCAGTTGTCTCAAGATAACTCATCGAAATCCTATGCTCTTCAAGGGTATTCAGGCTATGACAGACAAAGGAAAACCTGAACCAGTAAATTTCTGGCTTTCTCTTTGATGCTACAGAAAAATTTCGTTTACTGACCTTAAGCGCACGTTTTTTTAAATCTCAAGCTTAATGACCCGTACTAAGCTCAATTGCCTTTGTTCGGCAATCACCCTAAGGATTATGTCAATAAAAAAGTAGAGTGAACTGTGCCACTCTACTACTTGCTTTGATTAAACTAGGTACCCCGCTTTAGAAGTGCGATCGCCTTTTAACTAACGAGTCTTCGATAAGGCAACCGACTCTATCAAGGTTTTCACCCGTTCCTTGATTTCATCCCGAACTCGATGAAACGTTTCTATTGGTTGGTCAGCAGGGTCATCCAACTGCCAATCTTGAAATACCTCTCGCAGTACCCAAGCCTCCGGTAAATTGACACCACAGCCACAGAGAGAAATCACAATATCATAGTCTTCAGGCTGAAAATCACTTAATGCCTTAGACGTTTGGCTACTAATATCAATGCCAATTTCCGACATCACCTCAACCGCAGTAGAATTCACTTCACTTGCCTCTAATCCCGAACTGGTTACAGAAATCTTGCCTTCTCCCAGGTGACGAGCGAATCCTTCTGCCATTTGGGAACGGCAAGAGTTTTTCTTACAAACAAACATGACTCGTTTCATAACAGTAGTTAGTAATTGGACAACTGAAAAATTTGTACGATAGTGCAAGAGGATAGTTATTTGTGCCGTGCTGCACTAGTACAACGATCTGCCTCTAGGTCAGATAAAAACATTTAGGTGCTTTTACTATTAACCTCAAGGGCAGTATTCGCAATTTGGATAGTTTGCTGAGCCGCTTTTTCCTTCCGTTCGCTATAGCGGTCTGTTAGATAATCAACCTTGTCACGCAATAGCAAAGTGAACTTGTAAAGTTCTTCCATGACATCAATAACGCGATCGCGATAAGGGGAATCCTTCATCGTCCCGTCCTCATTAAACTCCTGATAGGCTTTAGCAACAGAGGATTGATTCGGGATCGTAAACATCCGCATCCAGCGCCCTAGAATTCGCAGTGTATTTACCGCATTGAACGACTGCGAACCCCCGCTTACTTGCATAACTGCTAGAGTTCTGCCTTGAGTTGGTCTAACTGCCCCAATGCTCAAAGGAATCCAGTCGATCTGGTTTTTCAGAATGCCAGTAATATTGCCGTGCATCTCTGGACTTGACCACACTTGTCCTTCAGACCATAAACTCAACTCCCGTAACTCCTGAACTTTGGGATGAGTATCGGGTACACTGCCGTGAATCGGTAACTCACGAGGGTCAAAGAACCGCACTTCGGCTCCAAACTCCTCAATAATGCGGGCGGCTTCTTCAGCTAAAAGGCGACTATAAGAGCGATCGCGTAATGAACCATACAGAAATAAGATTCGCGGCTTGTGATTGAAAGTCGTCATTGTCTAGCACTAGTGAGAAATATTTGATTGATCCAGACAGAGGTGGCTAAATTCAGCAACAGTGAGGTATAGCAGTCGCCAAGGCAACTCTTGACTCTCGCCACATACTGAAACCAAGACCCGTCAATATGCATCCCTTCTGCATAAAAGCCCTCTGCCCTCTGCCCTCTGCCTTTTGCCTTTTGCTATGGATACTCAGGAATTGGGAGAGTAGAACGGTATTCGGTTACGCAAATAGCGACAAAGCCGAGGACTAAACAGATAAATCAACAACACAGCATTCAATATCCGTTCAAAAACTTGAAACTCTCTACCGTAGTATTGAGGGTCCCAATAACTAATTGGGCTGTAAAAGCGAATAGTCCACTCTAAAGGGAAAAACAACAAGGGACCATCATTAACATGAGTGAATATATCGACGAAACTGTGCAACAGACAGGCAACTACAAACCAGAAAAACCATCGAGATCGAGAACCGATATGGCGGCGTGACTGCCACAAAAAAACCAGTGCCAGCAGTAGCAAAATTGGTGAGTGAAGGAAATTATGCGAGGCAATCCAGAAAGGATTGTAAAAATATAGCTCGTCAAAGATATAGTTAAACGTCTCTCTAAGGCTCCAGCCTTGGATGAAATGGTAGTAACTGATGCTACCAATTGACAAAATCCACAACGGTAAATCAGGAGCAACAGAGCCAAGCAAGAAAGCACGTTTAACAATTGGCACTCTTGGTAAGCTCTTGTCCAGAGCAGCCGTCATCAGAAAGTGAGAATATGTGTTCATTGAACATCACCTATTGCGCGTGATTTAGACACATCAAGTCAAACATGACTTCTGGACAAAAAAGCTCATCGATCACTTATAAGCACTAACACAACGGGGGTCGCGTAGTGTCGCCTTTTCTGGTTCACGGGGAAACCACATGGCAGTGCGCTTGCATACCTCTACCAACATCAACATCACTGGTACTTCAATTAACACGCCAACGACTGTCGCCAATGCTGCACCAGAATTTAAGCCAAAGAGCATAACAGCCGTAGCGATCGCAACTTCAAAATGATTACTCGCCCCAATCAGTGCTGCTGGTGCTGCATCCTCATAAGACAGATTCATTTTCAACGCCGCCACGTAACTAATTAAGAAAATAAAATTGGTTTGGATAAACAGTGGCACTGCAATCAAGAGAATGTGCAGCGGATTGTTGACAATCAACTCTCCCTTAAAGGCAAACAGCAATACTAAAGTAATCAAGAGGGCTGCGATCGCGATTGGGCTGAGATACTTGAGAAACCGCCGCTCAAACCACTCTTTCCCCTTGTGCTTGAGAATCCAGTAACGGCTGTACATCCCTGCTGCTAAGGGCAATCCCACATAAATTAGCACCGACAACACAATCGTCTGCCAAGGCACCGTTAAATCATTCGCCGCCAGCAACCATCTTCCCAACGGTGCGTACAAAAACAGCATTGCCAACGAATTTACCGCCACCATTACCAAGGTATGTCCTTGATTGCTGTAGGAAAGATACCCCCACATCAACACCATCGCCGTGCAAGGTGCAATCCCCAATAAAATCGTACCTGCAATGTAAGAGTTGAAGAGAGTCACCTCACTGCCGCGAATCAACTCAGTTCCAGTCAGCAAGGGGCGAAACAGCCAACCCAGGAAAAACTGAGCAAATGCCACCATCGTGAAGGGTTTAATTAACCAGTTCACTACCAAGGTGAGGATGACGGGTTTGGGTGTCCTGAGTGCATTTGCCGCCTGAGTGAAGTCAATCTTCACCATGATCGGATACATCATGAAAAACAGGCAGACGGCGATTGGGATCGATACCTGATAAATACTCATGGCATCAAGCGCAACAGCTACACCTGGAAACACTCGACCCAAGGCGATGCCTACGAAGATGCACAAGAATACCCAAACGGTGAGATATTTTTCAAAAAAACTGAGACTACTACCAGCAATCGGGGGTGATGCAGTTGCTTGACGATTGTTTGTACTCATCAGGATTAGTCCGAGGTCAAAAGCTAAGGGCGAATAGCCAGAACTTTGCTTCCTTCCGTAACAACTCTTCGATTTTTAGGTTCAGCTGAGACTGTCCAGCGAAAACCGTGAGTTGAATATGGAATTAATACCATCATTTCAAAAAAAATTGATTTGTCAAGCAAGATTTTGGTAAGGGATTTTGCTGAGTCCTCTGTAGAGCAGCTATCAGCGCATTGATAAATCAGTTTTTATTAAAATAAGTTGATGATTAAGGGGTGTCTGAGCAGGGACGGGCTGGTAAGATGGGGCTGAAACGGCGGAATTCTGCGAGGTACTGCTCCAGAATCACAAATTGGGATAGATTGAGGCTGTAGTAAATCCAGCGACCTTCCTGACGCGATCGCACTAAATCTGCTTCTTTCAAGTTTTTTAGATGAAACGAGAGCTTGGACTGTGTTACCCCCAAGTGTTCGCACAGTTCACAGACACACAACTCTTGCGATCGCAATAACTCCAAGACTTGAATCCTGATTGGGTCAGATAGGGCATGGAAGCCAGCAACAAGACTATCGGGAGCAATGGTGGATACTTTACCCATCAACCTTTATTGAAACGACAACTTGATTCTAATACCCCTGGTTAAGATAGGAGCGTAGCCATCAATAGTACGCAGCTAAACCAATAGTGGAAACGAATTCCGAACAAAAGAACTCAAACTCACACGAGCGTTCTGTTTTAGTTTGTCAGCATACATCTTGTACAGCCGCCGGTTCAGCCGCAGTACTGGCAGCTTTTGAAGCGGCACAAGTGGACGGTTTTACCGTGACAGGCACAGGTTGTCAGGGACAATGCAGTTCTGGTCCAACAGTACGAGTTCTTCCAGAGGAAACTTGGTACTGTCGAGTTCAACAAGCTGATGTTCCAGTGATTGTGGAGCAACATCTTAAGGGAGGTAAGCCAGTAGAAGAGAAGCTTCACCCTCGTATACATATGCGTTTTAGCTATTGAGATTAGCTGTCTATCAGGGAGGGCATCGGCAATTTGCTGGCATTGGGATGCACCCAACTTCTGGAAGATGAGAGCAGCACAAATCTAGTCAATCCCATTAAACTTTACCCGCTCCAAATGTTCTTGACCCCATTCACAGAGGGCTTTCAATACAGGTTCGAGACTTTTACCATAATTCGTGAACGAGTACTCAACTTTAGGAGGCACATCGGAATAGACTTTCCGATTCACAATTCCATCTTTTTCCAGTTCTCGGAGTTGTTGTATCAGCATTTTTTCAGTAATCTCAGGCATTCGTCGCTTCAATTCACTAAATCGTCTCGCTTCATCTTTCAAATGCCACAAAATTAGAATCTTCCACTTGCCGCCCAAAATTTTGAGCGTAGTTTGCACAAATATCGTCCCCTCAGTCTGCTCTTGTGACATTTGTAGTTATCTCCTGATAAGCTTACAAAAAAGTAAGTACTTCCGAAAAAGTTAGTAGAACTGTACCTTAGTAAGCGTTCAATCATCATTGCTATCAGGAAAGAACACGATGTCGTCGTTGAAAGGGAAAGTAGCGATTGTGACTGGTTCGTCGCGTGGAATTGGAAGAGCGATCGCAGAACACTTGGGAAAGGAAGGTGCAAACGTCGTCGTGACGTATGTTGGCAACCGGGACAAAGCGCTTGAAGTCGTCGCAGCCATCAAAGCAAGTGGTTCGGATGCGATCGCAATACAGGTTGATATGAGAAATATTGCCGAAATTCGTAGCTTGTTCCAAAAAACCCTCGAACACTTTGGCAAGTTAGATATCCTCGTCAATAATGCCGCAGGGAAAAACATCTTCAAGTTAACGGCTCAGATGACTGAAGAAGAGTATGACGCTATGTTTGAGATCACTAAAGGCGTCTACTTTGCACTTCAGCAGGCAGCACAGCACATAGCAGACGGAGGACGCATTGTCAGTTTATCCACCAGTGGTACAGTCATGCCAATTCCAACGGGTGGGGCATATTCAGGCTGCAAGGCAGCAATTGAACAGTTCAGCACCTGTCTGGCAAAAGAAGTGGGTGGACGCGGCATCACGGTTAACACCATTTCTCCGGGTGTAACAGAGACTGATGGGTTGGTGCTCAATCAAGAGCAAGTCAATCAACTCATTGCTCAAACCCCATTGGGACGATTGGGTAAACCAAATGATGTTGCCAGTGCTGTTGCATTGTTAGTTTCTGACGAGGCTCATTGGATTACGGGTCAGATGATACGAGCTAACGGTGGAATTGTATAGCCTGAAATGGTTGAATATCAGTGCAGTGGACGGACAATCATTCTGCCTTGTTTCAAGAATATCTCCGCCACTGACCTTCACCGTGAGACTACCGTATCTAGGTAATTAGGACATTTGGAAATTAAACAGTATCCTTCGGACTGATGCTAGATGGAAGTAGAAGATGCTAACCTCTTTGCCAGCCGTTGGGGGAAATAAGTGCAGAGACTATTACTTCGTCTGGGAATTGGAATTTTGTTTGGGCTGTTTGGGCTAATTAGCTACTGTACCAACGTTGTAGAAAATCCAGTGACTGGAGAACGGCAACGGGTACAGCTTTCTCCCCAACAGGAAGTAGTAATTGGGCGACAAGCTACTCAAAAGATGGCAGCACAGCACGGAGGTCTTTATCCCGACCAAGCCCTTCAAGCCTATATTGACCAAGTGGGAGGGCGGATTGTGCAGAACTCAGGAGCATCTGAGTTACCCTATCCCTACGAGTTTCATCTGCTCAGAGACCCCCAAACGATCAATGCCTTTGCCCTACCGGGGGGACAGGTTTTTATTACAGCAGGTTTGCTCAGACGCCTCAAAACAGAAGCGCAACTAGCAGGCGTGTTGGGGCATGAGGTCGGGCATGTTGTAGCGCGACATGGTGCTGAGCATCTCGCCAAGCAGCAACTTGGTTCGGCGTTAGTGAACGCTGTTGGAATTGCCGCCAGTGATTCGCCGGAAGGTGCAAGGCAAGCGGCGCTTGTTGCCCAGGCAGTTAATCAATTGGTTAGCCTGCGCTATGGACGTGAAGATGAATTAGAAAGTGACCAACTGGGTTTTCGGTTTATGACACAAGCAGGCTATAACCCGAAAGGAATTGTCGAACTGATGCAGGTGCTAGCTTCGGCTAGACAAGGTGGACAATCCCCAGAATTTTTCAGCACCCATCCTAACCCCGACAATCGACTTGAACGACTGCGGAGTTTAATTACTGAAAACTTTCCTAATGGTGTTCCTGCCAATCTTGAGGAGGGACAGGAAAAATTTGCTCGAACTGTGCCGCCTCGCTTGCCTGGTTAGAGTTGATATAGCTCTTCAGCGGACAGCTTTCAGCGGTCAGCTTTCAGCCAAATAGCTCTGGCTAAGGGTTATAGCCTCCGTTGTGCCTTAATCTATGCTTCGATTGCTATACCAAGCACATTCTGCTGTGTTAAATCGATAGGCAATAGGGCAAAGAAAGGAGTGATTTATTCCTTTTCTTACTGTTGAGTTCATCCAAAGTTCAGCCTTCTCCTGAACTTCTGAACTTCTGTGTTTTTCTTGTTCAACTATTCAAATCAGTGGGGCTTTCTCGCGAGTTTTCGGTAAGTTTGGCTCTCTAGATTCGGCGCGAACTGAGGCAAGCTCTTCAATTTCTGGTTCTGTCGCTTGCAGATGTTGCTCCAAAATTGCCAAGTTGCGAATGTTGGACTTGTAGTAAGCGTCAAATAAATCACCGACTAAAGGTACGGTGCCAACAGCAGCCTCTAGACCAATGTTGAAAATCATTTGTCTGAGGTCTTTGGCTGGTATACCAAAGTGGGTAGCTAGATAGATGATGTAAGCAGAAAATCCTGTACTTACTATGTCTCCAGCCCCAGGAATTAAACCAATAATAGGGTCTATTCCAATCCGAAAACGTGTCCCAGGAATACCAATAGCTGTATCCATCAAACGACTAAGTTTGCGGATGCGATTGAGTGTAGCGAGGCGTTCAGCTGTATTCATCGGGGTAGGCATGACAGGAGAGACTATTCGAGCCTTGGGTATTCTTACGTTTTATAGTGACATAGTGAACTAGACCAGGCTTATATCCTGAGACTGAATCAGCAAACTTCCTGCCTTCTTGCACTAGGTTGCCTGCGCTTTAGCCAAAACCGCTTGGTGGCTGGTAATTGTCTAGAAGATCTGTAAAGACTTGATTGAGTTGCCCTGCACAACAATCTGCTTGCGACAACATGCTTGTAGAAGTTAAGAAGTAGGATTTAATCGCGCTGATTAACCAGTTGTTGACATCGGGCAGACGGATGGCAATTTGCTGATGACTAACGGCTTGAACTTGGAACCAAGTCGCCATTGTTGTGGGTAACTCTGTACTAAAACGCAATGAGAGTGTTGGGGTTGAGAGCGACTGAGCATAAGCCGAGGTCAAAAAGGGTTCGTAGAGCTTTGCTTCTGGCGTTAGCTGTTTGACGAAGGCGAGACTCACACCTCGGATGAGTTCTCGCAGTGGGTCAACTTCTTCACCAATACGCTCTTTAACGAGGGTGCTGCGGGCGAGGGCATCATTGAGATTGGCTCGGTCAGTTACACTCAAGTGTGTACCACCAATCGCACTAACAAGATACTTGGTACCACTCAATTGAGCAAAGGGTCGCAGTTGATGGTCGAGTGATGGTGTAATCGCATCGTCTGTTCCTGTCAAGATTAAGGTTGGGACACTCACCTGCTGCAAACCCTTACTGCCAAATAAGCGTCCAGTTACACTATTGAGCGCAATCACCTGAGTTATTCGATCATCCCGTAATTGCATTCGATTGTTGGGCAAGTCAGCTGCAGAACACTGAAACCAATCGGCTGGTGACCGTCCGATGGGGCTACGATTTTTACAATACCGTCGTACTTCCTCTAAGTTCAGTTCTCCTCCTGCAAGCGCCAGTGCGGTGTAGCCCCCTAGAGAGTGACCAATCATCGTGACTTGTTCAGTGTTTAATTTACGATACCACTGACCGTATTCCTGATTTCGCTCAGCGAGTTCGTCTAGGACAAAGCTGACATCCTTAGGACGGTTAACAAACTCTGAGGGAGCTAATAAATTATCAGGGACACCTCCCAGAGAAACCCCATTCAGCCAAGTGAAGTTACTACCTGGATGCTCTAGAGAGGCAACAGTGAAGCCGTGGGATGCTAAATGACGCGCTAAGTACGTTAAAAATTTGCGATCGGAACCAAAACCGTGAGAAAGAATGACCAGTGGACCTTCGCTCTTGTATGCCCAGTAGAGGTCTACAAGGATTGTGCGATCGCGTAGTCGGTCTCGCAGTGACAATGTCCGCTCTTGGACATATTGTTGACCAGGGGCAGCCGGGTTAAACGTAGGGCGGAAGTTGCTTGTATCAGTGACTTCTAGTTCTTGCTCCAAGAGAGGCCCTATTGCTTGGCTTTGCCAGTAGGAGGTATTGAGTTGAAGGGCAATCCCGATCACAGAAGAGGCATCAATTGTTACACTCTCCTCTGGATAAGCCCGTAAAAAGCCCAGCACCGATAAACCATCAGCTTGCCTTGCGGCCAAATATAGTGCTGCCTGTAATTGCTCAACGCTGCTATTGGGGAGAGCCAGACCAATCTGCTCAAGCAATCTTGCACCATCGGAAGAACGAAGCAGGTCTTTGATGAATTTATCAGTCATGTTGGGGTCAATTTCCAAGTGCCGGGTCAGCAATTGCTGCACCTGTGGCGTCAGCACCGCACCGAAGGGTTTTAGCTGCGGTGATAGTTCCCCAGTCGTTGCAAACCTTTCTAAATCAGTGACCGCAACCGATTGCTCAAATGGACCTAAGCGCAAGGTGAGGCGTTCAGCGGCAGAAGCCGGGGCGGCGAACCACCAAGACAGAGCAACGAAGATCGAAAAAAAAGTGCCTTGCCGAATTGCCTTGATTTGAGTCAGCAAACCGACAATTCTTCTATTGTGAGAATGCTGAAGCGTCCTGTCACCAGACCAATTAAGCTGAAACTTCATAAGAGTGATTTGACTGCGATGTGTGTGGAGCGATTAACAATTTTGTTCAAAGCGACCCAAGTGAAGCTCTACAAGTTTCCCATGCCTGTTTCCCTCATAACATTCGTTGCTAGAGTGATGCGTATTTCACCCGCTTGCCTTATAAGCAAACGTTAGGCCGTTAGATAGCTGGTGCTGGCTGTGCTTAACGACCTCTCCTCTTTAAGATATGTGGCTTACATTATCAATGTGAACATCTAACAAATCATTTTCCTCTAAACCCTTTCTGGATTGGAAGTCCCTAAAACCTACCACCTACGCGCCTTAACCTTGATAGGGGTAATAGTCATACCCTAGAGCCGATTGAGTTGAGTTTTTATGCCTCGAATCTACTCTCACCATGAAAACCGATCCAACCAAAAATCAGCAATCTCGCTGGCTCAAATCGCTGGTTCGTCAGCGAGGGCAGTTTATCCTCGCGATTCCGGTATCTTGTCTTGTCGCCTCTGTGTCAGCCTTTGGTTGGCTACACTTCAAGACAGTAAAAGCTGAAAACAGGGTACAACACACCCAGCAAGTCCGCCTGGAAGGAAAACGCTTACTCACGGCACTGCTGGATGCAGAAACAGGAGCCCGGGGTTATGAAATTACCCAAGACCAAGAATTCCTCACAGGCTATCAAGCTGCGATCGCTTTTATTCCCAATTCCCTCGATCAACTGACTCAGTTAGTTGCTGATAATCCCTCTCAAACCCAACAAGTTCAACAAATTCGAGTCTTAGTCAATACCAGACTTACTCTTTTAGAGCGTCTTCGGGAGTTGGCTAGTAAGGAATCCCCCAATACTCTAATTCGCTCACCAGACTTTGCCGCTCAGGTGATTGAAAGCAAGCGAGCGATGGATCGCACAAGAGCGCAAATTAATGAGTTTTTAGCACAAGAGGAACGCCTACAGGTTGAACGCGACAGGCAGTTAAACCAACAGCGACAACGAACCTGGTTGATACTGGGTTTGTCAGCAGGTATTGGCATTGGGGGTTCTGTTGTTGCCGCTTACCTGTTGAACCGTCTGAACCAAAAACTAACTGAACGCGATCGCTATCTCCAAGACAGTGAAGCACGCTACCGTCAGCTAGTAGAATTATGCCCTGATGGAATCTTTATCCAAAGTCAGGGCAAGTTTGTCTTTGTCAACCCCGCTGCTATAAAACTTTATGGTGCAACTGATCCTGAAGAACTCATCGGAAAACCGATACTAGATTTCATCCATCCAGACGATCGAGAAATTGCCAAAGAACGCATCCGACAACTTCGAGACGACAAACGTCAGGTTCCCCTCATCGAAGAAAAGTGGTTCCGGTTAGATGGAACCGTTTTCAATGCAGAAGTAACAGCTATTCCCTTCACTTATCAAAATGAACCAGCCGCTCAAGTCGTCCTGCGCGACATTACTGAGCGTAAGCTAGCAGAAAAACAACTCTATGACAGCGAAGCCAAATTTCGTGCTTTTTTGGAATCTGCTTCAGAATCAATTATTGTCACCAACGCTAAGGGCGAAATTGTTATATTCAACGCCAAAGCAGAGGAATTATTTGGATATGACCATACTGAAGTTTTAGGTCGCAGCGTTGAGTTATTGATGCCGGAACGATTTCACCACAGTCATGTTGCATATCGCCATGGCTATCGAGAACAGCCAACCAAACGCTCCATGAGCAAAACGAGAAACTTATTTGCTCGACGCAAGAATGGAACAGAGTTTCCAATTGAAGCCGGACTGAGTCCTATTCAAACAAAAGACGGTACATTTGTAATGACGTTTCTAACAGACATTACAGAGCGTAAGCAAGCAGAAGAAGAGATCAAACGACTCAATCAAAGCCTGGAACACCGTGTCCGCGAAAGTGAGACGCGATACCAGCAAATTGTTGAACTGGCTGAGGAAGGAATTTGGGTCGTAGACAATGAAGCCAAGACAACGTATGTCAATCAGGCAATGGTGAGGATGCTTGGCTACACTGAAGCCGAACTGCTGGGACGACAAAT
Organism: Symplocastrum torsivum CPER-KK1; assembly: GCA_019358875.1. Taxonomy (GTDB): domain Bacteria; phylum Cyanobacteriota; class Cyanobacteriia; order Cyanobacteriales; family Coleofasciculaceae; genus Symplocastrum; species Symplocastrum torsivum. Next base: position 116,359 of record JAHHIF010000016.1, on the reverse strand, counting down.
TTTTGACTTTATCTCCGAAGCCGATCGAACCTTAGCGAGGCTAAATCTAGAGCGTCGAAAATCAGGTACAGGTGACAAATATGAAATTCAACTCACAACAAAAAACGGCAACACTGTTTGGACTTATATGTCTACAAGTCCAGTACTCGATGAAAACGGGAAGATGTTATGGTCTTGTGCCTTAGTCTATGACATTACTGAACGTAAACAAGCAGATGAACAACTGCGTCAAAGTAGTGAAAGAATTAGTCTTGCGAATGCGGAGTTAGCGAGAGCAACACGGCTTAAGGATGAGTTTCTCGCGAATATGAGTCACGAATTGCGAACGCCTCTCAATGCAATTCTTGGTCTTTCGGAAGCGTTACAGGAAGAAGTGTATGGTTCTCTAACTGATAAGCAGCGCAAGTCAATGACAACCATTGAGAACAGTGGTAGACATTTGCTGGAACTTATTAATGATATTCTCGACCTCTCAAAGATTGAATCCGGCAAAATGCAGCTACAGACTGCTCCAGTTGATGTTCATGACCTCTGTGAGTCCAGCTTGACGTTTGTCAAACAGCTAGCGCATCAGAAACAGATTAAACTCAGTTCCAAGATTGCTGAGGGATTAGGTGATATAGAAGTCGATGAGCGCCGCCTCCGGCAGGTTTTAATTAATCTATTGAGCAATGCTGTGAAATTTACGCCAGAAGGTGGTGAGGTTTGCCTCGAAATTGAAGGGAATTTATCAAGTGAAACGCTGCAATTTAGTGTCATAGACACTGGAATTGGGATTGCTGCCGAAAGTATTGATAAGATGTTCAAACCGTTTGTCCAGTTAGATAGCAGTCTCTCCCGTCGTTATGCAGGCACGGGTTTGGGTTTGGCGCTGGTGCGACGGATTGTTGAGTTGCATGGTGGCAGTATTGCGTTGGAGAGTGAGTTAGGTAAGGGTAGTCGCTTCACCGTTACCCTCCCCTGGAACGAGGCAACCCAGACAGTTCAAAGCGTTCAGGAACGAGAAGAAGCGTTTGGAGAATTGCCGAATATTCACCAAGCTTTAATTGTTGAAGACTCAGAGACAGCAGCGAAGCAGGTAGCGCGTTACTTGGCAGAAATTGGTTCAGCCGCATTTATTTACTCTCAGGGTGAAGGTGCAGTCGATACAGTGAAGCGATTTGACCCGGAAGTGATTATTCTGGATTTGTTGCTACCTGGTTTGTCTGGCTGGGAAGTTCTGGCTCAATTAAAAGCGAATCCGGCAACGCAGGACATTCCAGTGTTGGTTGTCTCGGTGATGGATGAGCGATCGCGTGCTTTAGCCTTGGGAGCATCTGGGTATTTGGTTAAACCGATCTCCCGACAGCAGTTACAGTCGGCGTTGAGTAGAATTTTCTCTGAAGCTTCTCCTAAACATCTAGCTCATACGGCTTTAGTCGTGATGCCAGAACAGGAGCAACACTCACCCTTAATCCTACTGGCTGAGGACAATGAAGCAAATATTTCGACGTTGATGGATTACTTACAGATTCAGGAGTTTCGAGTAAGCTTGGCAAGAAATGGTATTGAAGCTGTCCAGATGGCAAAACAACAAAAACCAGATTTAATCCTGATGGATATTCAAATGCCAGAGATGGACGGTTTGGAGGCAACTCGCCAGATTCATGCGGATGCTGAACTCGCTTCTATTCCTATCATTGCTCTCACGGCGCTAGCCATGCCAGGAGACAGGGAACGATGTTTGGCGGCGGGTGCAAAGGATTATCTGACGAAACCCGTTAATCTCAAAACGCTGGTGAACCTCATTACACAATATATTAGTCACAGCTAAGGGGCATCTGGGCAATAGAGAACAGGCAACGGGTGATAAGTGGAGGCATTGTCTTCCCACACTTATAACCCTTGCCGGTTATGGCGCAATTATTTCAATTACTTATAGGCGTATGGATGTCTTCAACTTCCTAACGTCCTTATCTCAATTCTCTAGGTTTAGCTGATATGGATGAAAAGTATTCTGTACTGGTTGTAGATGATGAGCCACATGGGTTTGATGTTATCGAAGCGCATCTATATCGGGAGGGTTATGAATTACACTATGCTGCTAGTGGCATGGAAGCATTGAGTTCAATAGATTCCTTTGAGCCTGATGTCATCTTGCTGGATGTGATGATGCCCCAAATGGATGGTATTGAGGTTTGCCGCCTCATCAAATCCGACACCTACTGGAAACATATTCCCATCATCATGGTGACAGCACTAAGCTCTAAAGAGGATTTAGCGCGATCGCTTGATGCTGGGGCTGATGATTTTTTGACCAAACCTGTAAGTGGTATAGAACTACGCGCCCGTGTCCGCTCGATGTTACGCATCAAGCAGCAGTATGATGCTCTAGAAGCGACACTGCGCCTTAGAGAAGACCTCTCCAACATGATTGTCCATGACTTAAGAAACCCGCTCACAAGCATTCTCATGAGTGGCAGCTTACTTATGGATAGTGGTTTGAAAGGAAAAGATTTGGAGCGAGTTGAACTGATTCTTTCATCAGGGCGTCAACTCAATTCAATGATTAACGACTTGTTGATACTGGCAAAGATGCAATCTGGAAAGATGGTTCTTAATCTTGCCGAAGTTGAACTCAGCGACCTAGCAACAAAAGCTTTGTCACAATTTTCTGGTGTAGCTGCCTCAAAAAAACTTCGATTGAGAAGCCAGCTAAAAAAGCTCAATCATCCTGTCTCTGTCGATGCCAATTTGTTATATCGTGTACTCGACAACTTGCTATCCAATGCTATTAAATTCTCCCCGCCTGATAGTACAATTACCTTACAAGTGGACGACCCAAGTGATTTAGTCACTGATGGAACTGTATCCCATCAAGCAACTATTCGAGTCGCTGATGAAGGAATTGGCGTTAGCGAAGAGCTACAGCAACGTATTTTTGATAAATACGAAGTAGGAAGCCCGATAAATAGTGTTCCTCAATTTGGTCTAGGCTTAGCCTTTTGCAAAATGGTAGTTGAAGCCCACAAAGGCAGAATATTTGTAGAAGAAAATAAGCCACAAGGTTCAATTTTTACTGTAGCGATTTAAAATCAAGTTCTCCTTAAAATTTTTATTAAAATTTATATTGAAAGAGTTCTCTAGTTTCTAGTTTTCGTTAAGTCAATCAAGCGCGAACACAACCGCTTCAATAGAGGTGCTTCATGGCTAATCACCAGAAGACCAAGATTATGCTGATGTGCATAGGTTGTCACGGCTTGCCAAATCAAAGCTTGTGTATTGGCATCCAACATTGCTGTCATCTCATCCGCAATTAGATACTGAGTGCGTGGGCCTAAAGAACGAGCAACGGCAATGCGCTGCAACTCACCACCGCTTAGTTCATGAGGCCAGCGAGTGAGCCAGTTATTGTGGATGCTAAGCGCTTTAAGTAAATCATTGGAGGGAGGAAGCCCTTCATTCAGGATTTTCCCAATCCGCCAGCGAGGATTGACAGCGAGTTCCGGATTTTGGAAAATTAGCTGCACTGGAGAGTAACTCCGCTTTGGTAGAGGTTGACCATTGAGCATCACTCTCCCTTGCGTAGGGGTAAGATAGCCTGCGAGGAGCTTTCCAAGTGTTGTCTTCCCAAAGCCACTGGGGCCACTTAAACCAACAATTTCGCCGGGAGCCACTTCAATGTCAATGCCTTGTAGAATCGAAGGCTGACGGTCGTCGTAGCGAAACGAAAGATTTTCTCCTTTTAGCATGGATGTTCCTCATCAGCATGGATACACCGGACAGGAGCGCCCCTTACTTCACGAAATTGAGGACGTGATTCACAGCAAGATTCAGTAACCCAAGGACAGCGCTCTGCAAATAGACAACCAGGAGGCAAAGCATCCGGGCTAGGTTGCGTACCGGGAATGGGAATAAATTCGTTTTGTGGGAGACTGCGCCATAAAGCTTGGGTGTAGGGGTGGCGTATCGTTCCATTTGGAAAATCTTTAGCCGTCGCAATCTCCACCGTCGTTCCCGCATAGAAAACAGCGACTTTATCCGCAACTTGTAGCGCGGCTTCAATGTCGTGGGTAATTAATATTACGGCTTTACCTTCATTCGCCAATCCTCGCAGGTGGTTGAGCGTTTCCTTTACGACATCAGGGTGTAAACCAGGAGTGGGTTCGTCAGCAATAACCAATTGCGCTTTTCCCACAGCAGCCGTAGATACTAACACTCGTCGCGCCATACCCCCAGAAAGTTGGAACGGAAAGAAGCGTTTGACTACTGAGGCTAATCCATAGCGGTTGAAGGTTTGTTCAACCGCAACTTGGGTGACTTGCCCCGACAATCCACTCAATTGTGCTGCCCGATTGACTTGTGAACCCACCCGCATCAAGGGGTCAAGGTAGCCCACTGACTGAGGGATAAGAGCAATTTCTTTTCCCCGCAATGCTTCAGAACGCTCTGGAGTAAGTGGTGAGCCTTTAAATAGAATTTCACCATCGACTTGGGCATTCTTCGGCAGAATACCTAGTACCGCATGAGCGAGAAGACTCTTACCGGAACCACTCGCTCCAACAACAGCCACGACTTCACCTGAGCTTACCTCCAAATCAAGCTCGGTAATCACCGTAAGCTGTCTTTGGGTCAAGCCTTGGTCGTACATTGTGAAGGTGACGCTCAAATTTTGAACAGATAGCATTTAGGGAAGTTATGGTAAAAGGCAGAGGGCAGAGGGCTTTTATGCAGAAGGGATGCATATTGACTAGTCTTGGTTTTAGTATGAGAGCGAGAGTCAAGAGTCGCTTTGGCGAGTGCTATATGAGTATTAAACGTTATCCTTGGCTGGTTTTTGGGTCAATCAATGCCCTTATGTTTTCACCCAAAATGTCAAAGGCTTTCACAGCAATCAGTAAAGCGGCTCCCGGTAGTACCCCCAACCACCAATAGCCAGTCGATAAGTGACGCATCGACTCAGCCAGGATAATCCCGATCGCAGGTGTATGAGGCGACAAGCCAATCCCAATAAATGTAAGGGCGGCTTCATGCAAGATTGCATGGGGAAATAGGAGAATCAACCCAACGAGTAGCTGGGGAATGACGTGGGGTAGCATGTGGTGACGGGCAACCCATAAGGGCGTATGCCCTAGTTTATAGGACAGTTGAACATAGTCCGAGGTGTTGACTTGCAGCACTTCAGCACGAATAATTCTTGCCAAACTTGTCCAGTGGGTGAGGGCAACGGCGATAATTACGCCTTGAGTGCCACCACCAACGGCAAAGGCAATCATTATCAGCAAGACTAGGTGCGGCAGACTGAAGAAAACATCAATAATCCAAGTGATAACAGCGTCTACGATTCCGCCAATTGTGCCGGAAAGGATGCCAAGGATGGTGCCAATCACTGCACTGCAACCCGCAGCGAGTAAGCCAATACATAAGCTTAAGGAAAGTCCGTGCAGGGTGCGCGTCAACATATCGCGCCCCAACCAGTCAGTCCCAAAGGGGTGTGCGAAGGAAGGGGGCTGATTACGCGATCGCAAGGCTGGTACTAGTCCTGCATCCCCCAGCCATTGACTACTCAAAATTACAGCCGCTAAAAACAGTACGCACACGGCAATTGTCCATAACGTGCGCTGGCGACGATTCCCTAGTTTTAATGGTCGTTTTCGTGGAATTTTAGATGCTACAGGCTGTGGGGCAGTCAAAGGCTTCATGTTGCCGTTTTTCCAATGCGAATACGTGGGTCAACAATTTGGTAAGTGATATCTGCGATCGTGTTTCCGGTGTAGACAAAGATGGCGCTGAAAAAAACAATGCCAATCAGTAGTGGGACATCGCCGCGTAGTGCCGATTGGACTGTTGCTTGTCCTAAACCGGGGTAGGCAAATACTTGTTCCGCTAATACCGAACCACCAAACAACTCGCTAAGTGAAGCAAACTGTAAGGTAATCGCGGGTAGTGCAATATTTCTTAAGCCGTGGTGCCGAATCAAGCCCCAAGTTGTTTCGCCTTGCGCTCTGGCAAACAGGGCATAATCGCTGTTGAGAACTTCAATTAATTTCTGCCGAGTGTGCAGCGCGATGCTAGCAACTCCAATCAAGCTCAAGGTTAGGGCAGGTAGTAGTAAATGGTGGATACGCTGCCAGATTGTGACATCTTCGAGCAAAACTCCGGGAGGGGCAGCACAACAAATTGGCGTGACTCGAAGCGTAACGGAGAAGAAAATCAACAGCAACAGTGCCACCCAGAAGGTAGGACTGGAAGCTAGGGTATAGGCATAGAAGCGAATTGCTCGGTCGAGGAGTGAGCCTTCCTTAGCCCCTGCAAGGACACCTAGAATTAGACCAAAAAGACCAGAAAGTAACCAAGCGGCTGCCATCATCTGGAGCGAAGCATTGAAGCGATTAGCAATCACAGTGGTGACAGGTTGGTTGAAAATCATTGAGGTGCCAAGGTTGCCCTGGAGAAATTGCTTTAACCAGAGAAAGAAGCGGGTTGTCATTGGCTCATTTAAGCCCCAGCGTTCGGCGATTAAAGCTCGTTGCTCTGGGCTAATTTGTAAGACATCGGCTCCGATGTAGGCATTTACTGGGTCAATCGGCGAGAGACTGACTAAGACAAAGCTAAATACAGCAACGGCTGCTAGTAGTAGAATTAGCCGCAGTAGTTTCCGCAGGATAAATTGTGCAATGGATGGTAGGGCATCCCGCTTAGCGATCGCATTAGTCATTGGTCAGTTTTCATCTATTGTTGCTGGAATTCTCAATTACAAGTCCACTTCCACTGGTTGATATTGGTAGTAATCGGCCAACCGTGTCCGTGCGGCTCAATTTGGGGCTTGCCAATGTCGAGGCAATTGCTGACGAAATAGGTGTGATCTAAATTGACCAACCATGCCCAAGTTGCATCCCCTTTTGTGGTGTAACCTTTTTGTCCATCCCATTGCGCCGCTTTCCAGAATGCGATCGCTTCCGCTTCTGTTGGTGCGCCCATCGCTAAGTCAAGGGTTGTGTCTATGGCAGGATTAGCATAATACCCTGCGTTATTAAACTCTCCTTTTGCTGATGAGCTGTGATAGAGGTTATACATCTCCGTCTGGTCATGACTACCCCAACCAAAAAGAATTACGTTGCTGTGCGCCAAGGGTTCGATCTCATCCCAACTCTTTCCCTCAACATTTGCCTGGATGCCAATGGCTTTAATCATCTCAGCGGCAGATAGCGCCAAAGCTTGACGGGTACTATCACTAGCGGGATAGAGAATCGTAAACTCTGCCTTCAAGCCATTTTTTTCAACAACGCCATCCCCATTCGTGTCTTTCCATCCAGCATCCGCCAAAATTTTCTTAGCTTGCTCAGGTTGTGCGTCTTGAATATTCGCTTGTGGTTCTTCCCAAGCCAACCCAGTCACAGGACCATAAGCTGGAGAACCATATCCTTCCAACACTCCATCAACCAAGGCTTTCCGGTCGATTGCGAAGTTAACGGCTTGACGAATCGCTAAGTCGGCTGTGACATCATTGCCAACTGGATTGCCTTTAGGAGTCTTTTTCCCATCTTTCGCTGGGATGTAAGGAAACATCAATCCGCGATTATCAACACTCTTAACGTCGTACAACTTCATCCCGTCAATTTTCTGGATAGCTAAAGACTGAGGCACAGCAGCTACTTGTGCTTGTCCTGCCTTAGCTGCGGCAAAGGCAGCGTCTTCTTCCGTAAACAGGAACACCAGACGCTTGAACTGCGGTTTCTCACCATAGTAGTCAGGGTTAGCTTCAACGATTAGCTGTTGCCCCTCGTCCCACTGCACAAACTTGTAGGGGCCAGAACCCATAGGCTTACGTGCATAATTTTTGTCATGGGCGTGTTTGGGGACAATTCCTAGGGTGATGAGGCGGTTGACAAACGTACTCTGTGGCTTTTTCAGACGTAATTCAACCTCGTAATTCCCTGTAGCTACGGCTTGATCGAGTACGGTTACATCAGTCAACCCGGCACTTTTCGCCGCTTGGTTGAAGGTGTAGGCGACATCCTCTGCTGTAACTGGCTTACCGTCAGTAAACTTAGCATCCTCACGAATTTTTACCGTCCAGACTTTTTTGTCTGCACTGACGCTGTAACTTTCTGCCAAATCGTTGACAATCTGAAGATTTTCGTCGCGACGGAGTAGCGTACTCTGGAACAAAGGAGAGCCATAGCGCCCCCAACCGAGAGTCGGGTCATAGCCCTCGTCCGCCTCTCCACCAATTGCTAAGACAATTTGCTCTTTAGAACCAGAACCTGTTGACGTTGATTGATTTGACTGATTAGCCTGTGGGGAAGACCCAGATGGACCACAAGCCGCTAGTAGCTGTGCAAGTAGTAAGAATCCTAATGACCAACGCGGCATAAACACGCTTATGACTTCCTTCGTAGAGCGATCGCTTCAACGTTTTAGTAAAGCGATAAACAGAATCAGATTCAATGCCCTGTAGGGGCATCAAAAGAAATTCAACTCTGGGTTTTCGGGAATTGGGAATTGGGAATTGGCAAGAAACCTAGATGTACTCCCTGATCCGAGAATCACCCTATAGCAGTTTTAAGCGGTATGAGGTACAGCAGGGTCTGTGAAACAAGAGAGAGCTAGGAAAACAAAAAAGCTGATAGCTGACGGCTTTCTGAAGTTTATTTAATAGCATCTGTATCAGTAAAATATGGCATCGCTGAAGACTGTTTAGGCCAGCTTTTATAAATGAACATAAACAGCCAAGGCGCTGCCAAAGCGACATAAACAATACCAACCCACCAATAGGTGCGAAGTTGCGTCAAAGTATCAATAGATTCAGTTGTGCTAGAACTCCTTGAGGCTAATTCCAACCCGATTGCTGCAAGATTGTTCAGCGAATGGCAAATAATCGGGACGATGAGTGTGCGAGTCTTGATGTAAAGTAGCGCCATCATTAACCCAAACACAAACAGCCCAACAATATTCGCGTGTAGAAGTCCAAATAAAATTGACGAAATAATCAGTGCAGGTGTGATTCCCCATTTTGTTGTCCAGCGATGCAACAAGATTCCTCGAAAGAGAAATTCTTCAGTTACAGGAGCTACAACAAGAAATGTAAAAACCATCAGTAAGTTGTACAGTACAGGTGAAAAAGTTTCCGATCCAGAGTAGAACGTTTTTTGATTGAGGAGTGACTCGACTAAGCTGGGATTAAGCAATGACAAGGCGTAATAAAAAAGTTGTCCTGAACCGAGTGAAAAGAGCAAGATGGCAATGACAATGCCAAGGGTTGGTAACCAGGGATAACGATTTGGGAGTTGACCGATGAGACGCTTGAGGTCAAGTTGCAAGTAGCGTAAGCGTTTTATTGCCCAAGCTGATAGTAAAATAAACGTCAGATTGTAGATCAATGGAACAAAAATAGGGTCTTTAGGATTAAAGCGGCTAAAGCCAGCAAACAGACCAAGGACAAAGCCAACTGCTAAAGAGATTAACAAACAACTAATGATGAGGCTGCGAGCCTTGAATTTTAAAAATGGGTTCTCAGGGTTCGTTTTAGGATCAGTGTTCATCAGTTGTTGAGTGGCAATTACTTTGTAGGAGAATAGATTTTCATGAACTCATTACACAACTCAGGTGGAGTCAAAAGGGCATGAAAGTTAACAATCCATCCCTGCCGTTACGTGTAATTGTCATTATCTGTTTTATCTTGCTTTGGCTGTTGCTCACTGGCTTTGGTGCGCTACAACCTAATGCCCTTGCGGAATCGGGAACAGTATATCAGGAGCGATCGCGTCACAGTTCTGATGGCATTGGCAAATTCTACATGGGCAGAGAAATCGCTAAGGTGATGGGACATACAGAAGCACTTTGGCTAGAACGCGCCAGTCGAGAGGTGACTGAACAGCCGCAGCAAGTCGTGGAGGCGCTTGACTTAAAACCAACCCATGTTGTTGCTGATATTGGCGCGGGTACTGGCTACTTCAGCTTTCGCATGAGTCCCTTGGTACCAGAGGGGAAGGTTCTGGCGGTGGATATTCAGCCGGAGATGATTGATATCCTTAACTTCCTGAAACAGGAAAACAACATTACTAATGTTGAGCCTATTTTAGCGAGTGCCACCGACCCTAATCTACCAGATGAGAGTGTTGACTTAGCGTTGATGGTGGATGCCTACCATGAGTTTGAGTATCCGAAAGAAGTCATGGAAGGAGTTGTGAAGTCGCTTAAACCGGGTGGACGTGTAGTTCTCGTTGAGTATCGCCGTGAAAATCCCCTTATCCTCATCAAAGCGCTCCACAAGATGACGCAGAAGCAAGTGCGTAAAGAAATGCAGACGGTAGGGTTGCAATGGTTAGAAACTAAACACTTTCTACCGCAGCAGCATTTGATGGTGTTTGAGAAGCCAAAGGAACAACAAATAGCAGCAAGACAAGAGGTGTAAAGCCGTCATGAATGCAATTCGGCTAGCCAACGAGGGCGATGCCCAACAATGTTTGTCAATTTATGCTCCAATTGTGCGCGAGACACCGATTTCCTTTGAACTAACACCACCCACTGAAGAGGAATTTCGACAGCGTATCCTCAGTAATCTAGAACAGATGCCTTGGCTAGTTTGCGAAATTGACGGGGAAGTCTGGGGTTATGCCTATGCGAGTAAACATCGCCAACGTGCCGCTTATCAATGGTCTGTTGAGTCATCGGTCTATGTCAATGCCGCCTACAGAAGGAAAAGGGTGGGCAAAGCCTTATATACATCCCTGATGAAGCTGCTGCAACTGCAAGGTTTCTACAACGTCTATGCAGGAGTTACCTTACCAAACCCAGCAAGCGTTGCACTACATGAGGCTGTTGGTTTTGTGCCAGTGGGTGTCTACCGTTTGACTGGCTATAAATTTGGAACTTGGCATGATGTGGGTTGGTGGCAACTCTCACTACAACGCGATCGCGCTTCGCCTGTGCAGCCACCCTTGCTACTAAACGAGGTTCAAAATTCAGCGCACTGGCAGAAGGTGTTAAGCAGTGGACTCTCTCTACTGCAAGTTTGAGTACGTCTTACGGTGTTATTAGGGAAAAGGTTAAAGGGGAAGGGAAAAGAGACTTTTACTACCTTTCCCTTTTTCCTCCAACTTCCGAAAGCTATAGTGCATACTGACAGAATAAACAGATTAGGTGGCAATTGAACGAACCTATCAGGATGCCAATTTTCCTTGCTACCAACAAGCGCCTTAGAACAATACAACATTAATCGAAACCCTCAAATCTGGGTTGGAGGGAAAGAATGGCTAAACCAACAATTATCTGTGTGGATGATGAAAGAGTTGTACTCGTTAGTCTTAGAGATCAACTCATTCAACACTTGGGTAATGATTATGAAATTGAACTGGCAGAAAGTAGTCAGGAAGCCCTAGAGATTTGTGCCGAATTAAAAGAAGAGGACATTGAAATTCCTCTGATTATCTCTGACCAAATCATGCCAGGGATGAAAGGAGATGAACTCTTGATACAGATTCATACTCACTATCCCAAAACGTTGAAGATACTATTGACTGGACAAGCCAGTGTCGAAGCGGTAGCTAATGCCGTCAATTTTGCTAGCCTCTATCGTTACATTGCTAAGCCGTGGGACTCTACCGACCTCAATTTGACGGTTACAGAAGCTTTGCGCTGCTATGCTCAGAGGCAACAATTAGCACAAGCTAATGAAACCCTTAAAAAAATCAATACTGAACTTGAACAATTAAACACAGCCCTAGAACAAAAAGTTGCTGAACGCACTGCTGAATTAGCACAAGCTGAGGCAGAAATGCGGGGTATATTTGCTGCAATGACAGAATTAATCTTCGTTTTTGATGCCCAAGGACGACATCTAAAAATTGCTTCTAGTAATCCAGCAATGCTCTACAAACCTGCTGATACTAAAATCGGTAAAACCTTGCATGAAGTATTTGAAAAAGAGCAAGCCGATATCTTTCTGGGGTATATCCAACAAACACTAAACACTCGGCAAACTATAAACGTTGAGTACAGCCTGATCATTGAAGGGAAAGAAGTATGGTCTAGTGCTAGTATTTCACCCATTGAGGATAATGCCGTAATTTGGGTAGCGCGTGACACTACCGATCGCCATTTACTTGAGGAAAAACTACGCCAGTCTGAAGAGAAAATCCGCGCCATCTTTGAAGCGATGACTGATGTTGTAATCGTGGTTGATGAGCAAGGCGCAATCGAAGTTGCTCCAACTAACCCAAGCCGCTTGTACAATGCTGATACTGACTTAATCAGCCTCACTATTGAACAATTTTTTCTTCCAGAAACAAGCGAGACGTGGTTTAGCAAAGTTCGGCAAGCGATTGAGACACAACAGATTGTCAATTTTGACTACAGGCTACCCCTAGCAGACGAGCAGTTGTGGTTCTCTGCCAGCATCTCACCAATGCCGCACGATTCCGCAATCTGGGTAGCACGAAACATTAGCACTCGTAAGCTTGCCGAAGCGGCATTACAAGAAGCAAAAGAAGCTGCTGAAGCCGCCAACCGTGCCAAAAGCACGTTTCTTGCCAATATGAGCCATGAACTTCGCTCCCCCCTCAACGCAATTCTTGGCTTTTCACAACTCTTAACTCGCAGCCACAGCCTAAATCCTGAACAACAGGAAAATGTCAGCATCATTAACCGCAGTGGCGAACACCTGCTTACCCTAATCAACAATGTTCTAGATTTGTCCAAAATTGAAGCCGGACGAATTACCCTCAACGAAAGTAACTTTGACTTGTATCAATTACTGGATGACTTGGAAGATATGTTTCAAGTCAAAGCGGATGCACAAGATTTACAGTTGGTTGTTGAGTGCAATGCCGATGTTCCCCAATACATTCGCACTGATCAAGTCAAACTACGACAAGTTTTGATTAACTTACTCAATAATGCTCTTAAGTTTACGCAAGAAGGCGCAGTGTGGGTAAGGGTGGGAAAGGGAAATTGGGAATTGGGAATTGGGGAATCGGGAATCGGGAATGGACAAGAGAAGTCTTCAACCCCGTACTCCCTACTTTTCGAGGTTGAAGATACGGGAATAGGCATTGCTCCAGAGGAATTAGAAAGTATTTTTGAAGCCTTTGTGCAAAGCCAAGCTGGGATAGAGTCCCAAGAGGGTACTGGCTTAGGGTTATCAATTGCTCGGCAATTTGTTCAATTGATGGGGGGAGAGATTCAGATTACGAGTGAACTGGGACGCGGTACAACCTTCAAATTTGACATCAAAATCAGCATAGTCACGGCTACAGATATTATTGAAGACAAACAACCAACACGCCGTGTTGTTGCCTTAGCACCTAACCAACAGAGTTACCGTATCCTGATTGTTGATGATAAATGGAGCAATCGCCAACTGTTGCTGAGATTGCTCAATCCCCTTGGTTTTGAAACAAAAGAAGCGAGTAATGGCAAAGAAGCGATCGCAATTTGGGAACGCTTTGAACCGCACCTGATTTGGATGGATATGCGGATGCCTGTGATGGATGGCTATGAAGCGACTAAACACATTAAAGCCCATTTGAAAGGTCAGGCGACAGCAATTATTGCCCTAACAGCCAGTATCTTAGAAGAAGAACGCGCTGTTATTTTATCCGCAGGCTGTGACGATTTTGTCCGCAAGCCTTTTCGCGAAGCTGTCATCTTTGACAAAATGGCTCAATACTTAGGTGTGAGCTATGTTTATGAAGAATTATCATCTCCCTTGCAAGAAATAAAGACTGGTGCATCATTGCCGGAATCTCTCACTACAATGCCAACGGAATGGGTCAGCAAACTTTATCAAGCCGCTGATTTGATTGATAATGAACAGATTTTTCAACTTCTTGAACAAATTCCCTCAAATCATACTTTTTTACGCGAAACTCTAATCGATTGGGTTAATAGCTTTCGTTGTGACCAAATTATTCAGTTAATTGAAGATACTAACAATAAAGCCGTAGAGGATGTCTGAGAAGTGTCAAAAGTTGATTTAGATCCCCCCCAGCCCTCCTTTTTAAGGGGGGAGATCTTCTCAAAGTCCCCCTTTTTAAGGGGGACTTAGGGGGATCGCTACCGTTTAAGCGTTTCGATTATGACTTTTCAGACATCCTCTTAGCTCAAATCAACCGAAAAGCGAGAAATGAACAGTAACAAAGGAAATATTTTAATTGTTGATGACACCTTAGAAAATCTCCAGCTCTTGTCCAATACTTTATCTACACAAGGATATAAAGTTCGAGGTGCGGCTAAAGGTCAAATGGCAATTAGAACAGCACGATCATCTCCGCCCGATTTGATTTTACTTGATATCAAAATGCCAGAAATGGATGGCTATGAGGTTTGTGAACGATTGAAAGCAGATGAGCAAACTCGTGACATTCCGGTAATTTTTATCAGTGCCCTAGATGAAGTAATAGATAAAGTGCGAGCCTTTCAAGTTGGTGGCGTAGATTACATCACTAAACCTTTTCATGTTGAAGAGGTTTTAGCTCGGATTGAACACCAACTAATGATTCAGCTGCTCTCTACACAACTCCAAGAAAAACAAAATCAACTTCAAGAACAAAATAAACAGCTACAGAAAGAAATCCAAGAACGACAGAAAGCTGAACAAGCTGCCGCTGCTGCTAATCAGGCTAAAAGTGAATTTCTTGCGAATATGAGCCATGAACTCCGTACCCCTCTCAATGCCATCCTGGGGTTTACTCAATTAATGAACCGGAATTCTCAACTAACCGCTGAACAGCGTGAGTTTCTAGAAATTATTAATGGGAGTGGTGAGCATTTACTAGAATTAATTGATGATATTTTAGACTTGTCTAAAATTGAGGCAGGGCTAATTGACCTCAATCAAAAGAGCTTTGATTTATACCGTCTTCTTGACAATATTGAAGACCTTTTTCAAATTCAAACTGAACAAAAGAATTTAGATTTTATAGTTATTGTCTCCCCTAATGTTCCCCAGTACATCAGAACTGACGAACAAAAGCTACGAAGTTGCTTACTTAATCTCCTCTCAAATGCTATCAAATTTACTAACTATGGTGGTGTTACTCTTACTGTAGGCAAGAGTAAGAAATCAGAATCCTCGCTTCAGTTTTCAGTTAGCGATACAGGTCTAGGAATTGCTCCAGAAGAAATTGAGACTTTATTTGATGCCTTTGTGCAAACTTCAGCAGGTCGGGCAACTGCTGGAGGAACTGGCTTAGGTTTAGCAATTACCAAAAACTTTGTAGAGCTAATGGGAGGAGAGATTCGGGTTAGCAGTGTTTTGGGTGAGGGAACAACGTTTCAATTTACTATTAAATTATCTGAGGCTGATTTATCTCAAGTCACAAGTCAACCCCATCAGCGAGTAATTGGCTTAGAACCCGGTCGAGAAATGCATCGAATTCTTGTAGTTGATGATACTAAGGCTAACCGTTTACTGTTAGTCAAGCTGCTCGAACCCTTAAGTTTTGAAGTGCGTGAAGCGACGAATGGTTTAGAAGGACTTACTATTTGGGAAAGTTGGCAACCTCACCTGGTTTTTATGGATACACGGATGCCTGTCATGAGTGGGTTAGAGGCAATAAGACAGATACGAGCCAAGGAGAAGGCACTTATAGATTGTTGGGATACAGCAAGATATACTGAAGAATCCATATCTTCCAATAGCCAATTCCGTCAGGCTACGATTATCATTGTCGTCACAGCTAGCGTCTTTGAAGAGAAGCGAGGAGAAATTTTAGCCACTGGTGCCGACGATTTGGTGCATAAACCATTTAGTGAAGAAATAATTTTTGAAAAAATTAGTCAACATTTGGAAGTTCTATATCTTTATGAAAATCTGCATCAATCAATAACAGCACCTCGAAAATTCAATGCTGGAAGAAAACAGGATTCCTTTTTCTTAAATAAATTAGCAGAGATGCCCCCCGACTGGATAGCCAGTCTATATCAGGCAGCGAATACACTTAGGGAAGAGTCTGTTTTGGCTCTAATCGAGCAAATTCCAGAGACTTCTGCCCCTTTAGCTGAAGCTCTAAATGATTTAGCTAATGATTTTCGTTTTGATGAGATCGTCCGTTTAGCTCAATCCGTTATGGATTCATTGAATTCTAGTCGTTAAAGATTGAGGATTGATAGGATTTATGGATAATCAAGAAATAAAAATATTAATTGTCGATGACAAGTCGAGTAACCTGCACTTTTTATCCAAAATCCTAACCAACCGAGGGTATAAAGTTCAACGAGCCATTTCTGGACAGCTAGCTTTGAATGCAGCGATGGATGCTCTTCCAGATTTGATTTTGCTTGATATTATCATGCCTCAAATGGATGGCTATGAAGTTTGTCAAAAGTTGAAAGCCATCCCTCAAACCCGTGAAATTCCTGTAATTTTTTTGAGCGCTCTCCACGAAGAACTCAATAAAGTTAAAGCCTTTGCTATTGGAGGTGTAGATTACATCACCAAACCGTTTCAGGCCCAAGAAGTTCTCGCCCGTATAGAAACTCAACTCACCCTGCAAAGGCTCCCGAAGCTTCTTAAAGAGCAAAATATCCAACTGCAACAGGAAATAGAGGTTCGCAAACGAACAGAGTCCTCGCTGCGGGAGAGCGAGAGGAAATTCCGAGCTATTTTTAACAATACCTTTCAGTTTACCGGGCTACTATTACCAGACGGCACAATAATAGAAATCAACCAAACAGCATTACATTTTGGTGGGATTGGGCATGGTGATATTGCTGGCAAGCCGTTTTGGGAAGCGCGGTGGTGGACACTTTCACAAGAAACACAGAATCAATTAAAGCACGCGATCGCATCTGCTGCTCAAGGTGAGTTTGTGCGTTATGAAGTTGATGTTAGGGGTGTTGGGGATAGAGTCGCCACGGTTGACTTCTCTCTAAAACCCGTATTTGATGAAACAGGTAACGTTGTCTTGCTGATTCCAGAAGGACGAGATATCACTGAACGTAAGCAGACACTTGAACGTTTACAACTTCTAGAAAGAGCGATCGCAGCCTCGAACAATGGCATCATCATTAGTGATGCTCAAGCGCATGATAATCCAGTGATTTACGTCAATTCTGGGTTTGAGAAGATGACGGGCTACCAACGAGAGGAAGTACTCGGCACAAGCTGTCGTTTCTTGCAGGGAATAGATACTTCTCAACCCGCGATTAAAGAACTACGAGGTGCAATTGCTGAAGGTAGAGAAGGTCAATTTATTCTGCGTAACTATCGTAAAGATGGCACCCTGTTCTGGAATGAATTTTGGATTACCCCGGTTCGAGATGTAACTGGTTGCTTGACAAACTTCATTGGTGTTCAGACTGACATTACCGAACGCAAGCAAGCAGAAAACGAGCTTCAAATCGTAACTGAACGTTTAAAATCCCTGCTCATCTCCAGCCCAGCAATTATTTATAGTTGCCAACTATCGGGCGACTATAGAGCAACTTGGATCAGTGATAACGTTACCTCAGTAACGGGCTACGAGGCGAAAGAATTTCTTGAAGATTCCGGATTCTGGTTTAACCATATCCATCCAGAAGATATTGAGCGCGTCCTGGCAGAACTCTCACATCTATTTGAAAAAGGATATCACTCCCATGAATACCGCTTTTTGCACAAAGACGGCACCTATCGCTGGATCTATGATGAGCTGAAACTCGTCTATGACGAGGCAGGCAACGCAATTGAGGGTGTCGGGTATTGGGTCGATATCACCCAGCGCAAGCAGGTAGAGATTGAACTTGCGACAGCACAAGCCGAGCTTGATCGGCAAATCCAGCGAGTGTTATTGCTGAGCCATATTACTCAAGAAATTCGCTCTAGCTTGAATCCAGAGCAAGTCTTTCAAACTGCCGCCACCCAAATTGGTGAGGCTTTTGGGGTCAATCGTTGCCTGATTCATACCCACATTGAAAACCCAAGTCCTCAAATCCCTTTGGTCGCTGAGTACAAGCAACCTGAATTGGAATCAATCTTAAGCAGAGAAATCCCAGTGATGGGCAATCCTCATGCTGAGTTGATGTTAGATCGAGACTCAGCGATCGCATCTGATGATGTCATGAGCGACCCTCTCTTAGCAGCAGCAGCTCCTTTGTGTCGTCAGCTAGGTTTAAAGTCGATGCTGGTAGTCCGGACTTCCTATCAGGGGAAACCGAATGGAGCGATTGGTATTCATCAGTATGATCGCTTCCGTCACTGGACAAACGAGGAGATTGCATTATTAGAAGCAGTTGCCGCTCAAATGGGAATTGCGATCGCGCAAGCCAATCTCCTCGAACAGGAGACACAGCGACGGATTGAACTGGATCGGCAAAATCAGCAGTTACAAGCAGAAATCCGAGTTCGCCAACAAGCCGAGTCAGCACTCAAGAAAAGTGAAGAACGCTGGCAATTAGCCCTTGAAGGCAACAATGACGGGATTTGGGACTGGAACATCAGCACGAGTGATGTTTTCTTCTCTAGCCGATGGAAGGAAATGCTGGGCTATCAAGACGCTGAAATTAGTCCCCACATTGACGAATGGCAGACTCGTGTACATCCAGATGATCTTGACCGGGTGATCGACTGCTTGCAGGCTTACCTCGATAAAAAGTCTCACCAGTACCTTATTGAGTATCGCCTACGCGGTTCTGACGGCAGCTATAAATGGATTTTGGCAAGAGGACAAGCACTCTGGGATGAAGCTGGCAACCCTGTGCGAATGGTTGGTTCTCATCAAGACATTAGCGATCGCAAGCTTGCTGAAGAACTCCTGAGGTCTCAACAGCAAAAACTCTCCTTTTTAGTCCAAAATACTCCCCTTGCTGTTATTGAATGGGATACCAAGGGAGAAATCGTTTCCTGGAACCAAGCGGCTGAAGCAATATTTGGCTACAAGGCAACAGAAGCGATCGGTAAGCATGGGGGGCAACTCCTCGTCCCGAAACCTAATAGAGGGGAAATCAAGAGGCTCTACGAGCAACTTCTGACCGGGCAAGGCGGTTTTCATAGTATTACCGAAAACCTCACGGCATCCGGTCGAACGATCATCTGTGAGTGGTATAACACATTGCTGCTAGATGAGAATGGTGCCGTTATTGGACTAGCTTCCATGGCAGTGGATATCACGGAGCGTCAGCAAAGACAGTTGTTGGAGAAGACCCAGAACACAGTCCTGAAGATGGTCACACAAGGCAGATCATTGCAGGACATTTTGCTGGAATTAACTACCCAGATTGATGAACTCACACCAAAACTTTGCTCCTCAATCTGTTTAGCTTCCGAAGACGGTAAGTATTTACGTCCTTATGTCAATCCGAAGCTCCCCGAAGCTTGGGTAAAAGCGATCAATCCACTCCCTATCGGAGCAAATATCGGTTCCTGTGGCACGGCTGCTTATTTTGCCAAACCTGTAATTGTTGAAGATATCGCGACCAATCCCTTGTGGGCTGCTTTTAAAGATTGTGCCTTATCTTATGGTTTCAGAGCTTGCTGGTCTGAGCCAATTTTGTCGGATACAGGCAAGGTGCTAGGCACATTTGCCATGTATTTTACCGAAGTGCGATCGCCTGACAAACGAGAGTTGGAAGTAATTGAGTCCCTAGCAAGGCTCGCCTCCCTAATCATCCAGCGCAAGCAAGCAGAAGCAGAACTCAAAGCACAGCAGGAATTTCTGCGTCAGGTTATTGACGTTGTTCCTTCTTCTATCTTTGTGAAAGACAAACAGGGACATATACTAACCATCAACCAAGCAGGTGCCGCCATCTATGGCAAAACAGTAAAGGAAATGTTGGGCAAGCGAGATAGCGACTTTAATAGCAATCCCGCTCAGTCCAAAGAATTCCTGATGAATAATCAGGAAGTAATGACGACTCTCCAACCCAAAATCATCCCTGCCGAAGCAATTACAAACTGTTACGGTGAAAGCCGATGGTACAAGACAATTGTTAGTCCATTCATAGATACTGACGGTCAAGTCCGAGGTATTGTAGGCTCCTCAACAGACATTACCTACCTTAAGGAAACAGAGGAAGAACTACGACAAGCAAAAGAAGCCGCAGAAGTTGCAAACCGCGCCAAAAGTGCCTTCCTCGCCTCCATGAGTCATGAACTGCGAACTCCTCTCAATGCCATCCTAGGCTTTAGCCAAATACTGGCTCATAACAATTCTTTGGAACCAGAACAGCGAGAACATTTAGGAATCATTAATCGGAGTGGGGAACATTTGCTAACTCTGATTAATGACATTCTTTCAATGTCCAAAATTGAAGCAGGTCAGGTGACTTTAAATGAAAACAGCTTTGATTTTTATGGGCTACTCAACTCAATTGAAAAGATGCTGCAACTCAAAGCCCAATCTAAAGGATTGCAGCTCACCTTTTTGTGTTCTAACGATATTCCCCAATACGTTCAAACCGATGAAAGTAAACTCCGTCAAATCCTGATTAACCTGCTGGGTAACGCCATTAAATTTACTCAACAAGGTAGTGTCACACTGCGTGTGCAACTAGGGACTAGAAACTGGCGGCAAGAAAGATTTTCTAATACCTCCCCCCCTCCATCCTCCAATTCCCAATTCCCAATTCCCAATTCCCAATCCCCAATTCCCAATTCCCAATCCCTCCTCTTCGAGATCGAAGACACAGGGCAAGGTATTGCCTCATCAGAACTCGATTCCTTATTTGACCCTTTTGTGCAAACCCGGACAGGATACGAGTCTATGGAAGGAACTGGCTTGGGGTTACCCATTAGCCGAGAATTTGTCCGATTAATTGGGGGCGATATTAACGTTAGTAGTCAACCAGGTAGAGGGTCAATTTTTAGCTTCGATATCAAAGTTCGTGCAGTAAAGGTAATAGATGTAAAGGCAAGCGTTCCTCGACAGCGAGTGATCGGTTTGGTGCCAAATCAACCGATTTATCGAGTTTTGATCGTTGAGGATTCAAGAGTAAACCGCCTCCTACTTGTGAAACTACTCCAACCTTTGGGCTTTGAAGTTCGTGAAGTCGTTGATGGTCAAGAAGCTGTAGCTGTGTGGCAAAGTTGGCAACCCCATCTAATCTTGATGGATATTCAAATGCCAGTTATGGATGGCTATGAGGCAACTCAAATAATTAAGCAAATGCCAAATGGTCAAGAGACTGTCATTATTGCCCTAACTGCCAGTGCCTTTGACGAACAGCGAGAAGCCATCTTAAAAGCAGGTTGTGATGACTTCATTCGTAAACCATTCCAAGAAGAAATCCTGTTTGCAAAGATTGCTGAACACCTGGGAGTTCGTTACATCTACAGCGAAGATTCATCACTTACCTTACCCCAAAATGACTTAAAAAGTTGTTGAGTGATCTAAAATTGCTTGTAACTTTGCCTCGCTCTCTCGCAACGCTCTTTCAATCTGCTTGTACTCTGTGATATTGCGCCCTTCAGAAATTAGGAGGATGACGTTGCCGTTTTCATCTTTTACAGGCTTTATTGAGAAGTCGAGGATAGCTGTTGTCTCTCCAAAACCTGGGTGTTCAACTTCGTAACGGACAAACTCCCCTATAGCGGCGCGTGCGATCGCATCTTGTAAACGTTGCTGAGCTTCTAAGGAATACGTCCACCACGGTGTTTCCCAGAACGGATGTCCAATCACGTCCTCCGCCTGAAATTTTCCAAAGTCTAAAGCCGTCTGATTGGCTTCTAGGAGAATGCCCTGTGGTGTCAGCAGTCCAGTAAACTGAAACGACTGATTGAAGACAGCACGAAAGCGTCTTTCTTGATTTTTCTTTAGTTCCTCTTCTTCTTGTTTTCCTTGGGTAATATCTTTTGCGATCGAAAGCACGATTCGTCTTTCATCCGGTAATGTCCCTAGGGGAGCGCAACTGAAGCTCCAGATTCGGCGACTGCCGTCCTTAGTGGTAATGGTAAATTCCCCGTCTTCCAGCCGATCATTAAGTTCATATAACCCAGCAATGAACGCCCGCACAACGTCCTTGTGTTCCCCATAGGCACGTTCCGTCCATTCAGCAATCGTCGGAATTTCCTCATGGGTGTAGCCTGTCAACTCAGTCCAGACTTGGTTAGTTTGTAGAATTTCCCCATCTTCTGCATGAATGATCATTGGGAAAGGAGCATTGACAATCGCCCGACGAAATCGTTCTTCGCTCTCTTGCAGTTTCCTGCTTAACTGCTGCAACTTGATAACCTGATTGGCTAATTCGGCTTCTCGGTTCAGGCGTTCTTCTTTGAACGTTGTGTTGTAGTTTTGAAAAAATTTTTCGAGGAACGGTTCTTCCTGAAGCAGTGGAGCCAAATGTAACTGAGCGCGTTTATCGGCTTCAAAGGATAGCTCAGGATAGCTTTCTACCCACTGGTGGCAGAGTTTGACATAACTGAGAAAAGCGACTAAGTGAGCGTACATCACATCCCCCAGAAGCTGACGCAGTTGGGCACGACACTCTTGGGCTTGGGAAGGCTGAAGAAACACAAAAACTGAACAGCGCCATAGGCTTTGCTCGACAGATGAATCCGATGCGAGATCATTTGATGCATCAGAATCCGGTTTGTAGAGAGGAATTGGCTGCTGGCTAAGCGTTTCTAATTCTGTATCTAGATCTTGCGGTGTCTTTGGTGGTGGCTGTGCAATCAACTTCAGCACATCCTTACCCAGTATTCCCAACGGTCGCAACGCACAAGAATGGCAGACAATGCAGTAAGGAACCGAGCAATAGCGCGATAGGTAAGCAAACAGCGTTTCTTTGAAAATCGCTGGTAGGGGATTGTTGACATAGGCAGAGAGAGTCTGCTGCCAGAGGTTTTCCAATATATCTGGAGTGGAAAGAGCTGGCTCAAAGAAGGGAGGAAAAAAGCCAAATCGCTCTTCAATCTCTGCCTTAATTTGTGTGCTAGTTCGCATAGGTAGGAGTATATAGGCTGTAGTATTAGGTCTATGGCTAGGGCGTGTTTTCCTGCCTTCCCCGTTAAATTTAGATCCCCCCAGCTCCTCACTAAAGCTCCGACCTTAAAAAGGGGGGAGGATTCAATCAAAGTCCCCCTTTTTAAGGAGGATTTAGGAGGATATCCACTGACATAAACGAAGTCAATAAAGTTTGAAAACACGCTCTAGTTTTTATCGTTACGTTGTCATATTAAGCCACTCTCAAGCTGGATAACAGAGTGAGTTATGAGGTGATTAAAAAGAATTAAGAAAAGCCCTGCTCACTGGACAACTTTTTAAGGCAAGAGCCGCTTTACCCAGTCCCAAACTTTTACAATGAACTCTTCTATCCGAAGTATGGCAACGTCTAACCACCCTAGTAATTGCTCTAGCGGGTGCTTGACGTAGCCGACGGGTCTTGACTTTGCTTCAATCCAGTCAGGCGCTGGATCAAGATGGCTTTCTGGAGTAGGAGCGGAAGGCTTAGTAATAGCAGTGGGTTCTGCTGTTGTCTGCAAGCCATTGGGACGACGAGAATGGGCAGCAGAGAGGGAAGAGGATTTAGCTTTTTTCTGTGTAGTGTCTCTATGTCTCTCCTGAGATTGTAGAAGTGTTCCCTTTTTGCCTGTCTTAACGTCTGCCGTTCGGACAATTGATGAGGGATGTTCGCTCTGCTCTCTTGTAGTGGGTGCCGAAAGCTTTCCTGGTCTTTGCTTGGGGCTTAGGTAGCGCTTGATAGCGCCAAAAACAGAGTTTTTCGGCATCACAGGTGTTTGGCTGTTCGCCCTAGGAAGTTGTGCTTGGGAATCTGAACGCCTCTTCCCAGAAGAACGTGTAGCTGGGGTAGAGGTTTGGGTTAAATCTGGGAATTGTGAGTCATCATATAAATCGTCCCAGGTTAGCCAAGGATCAGGTTCACTGACACCTGCAAGTTCTAAGTTAGGAGGAGCGGCAACTGGAGGTAGAGAAGTAGAATTACGTCCCGATAGTTGAGGTGTTTCACCTTGGGCATTAGCAAGACTTTTCGGTTGTGCTTGGGAAGTTGTCCCTGGTAAATGGGAGCGACGTCTACCAAAAAAGTAATCAACCGCCGCGTAAATTAAAGCTTGAACCCGAAATGTATTCGTCTGAGATGCTTCTGTCGTCAGCGAGGTGTTTGGATTAAGGGAACTGATGGCAGATGAAGATGGAGTTTGAGCGATCACAATCTGGTTACTTGAGGGCACAGTGGGAGCAGAAAGTTTTCCTGGTAACCGCTTGCCGTTCAGGTAACGCTTGAGGACACCCCAAACCGACTTGTCTGGTGTCACAGATGTCTGGCTGTTGCGAGCCTCAGATAGCTGCGTTTGGGCTTCTGGAGTACTCCCAGTTACCAAAGGGACGTAAGAGATAAAATCATGCCCTGATAGTTGATGAGCTTCCGCTTGGACACGGGAATCGGTTTGAGGGAGAGTCGAGCCGCGTCTGCCAAAAAAGTAGTCAACAGCCGCATAAATTAAGGCTTGAATCCGAGAGTTGTTAGGTTGAGATGCCTCCAAAGATTCAGCATCTCCATGTGTTATGAAGGGGGTTTGTAACTGTTGACGCAGTTTTTGACTCCGTTCTCGCAGGACACTTGTCGCGCGATCGCCCAACGTTACCACGACTTCTGATCCAGGTACCAATTGGTGGGATTCTAGTTCAGCAACAGTACGATCAAGGAACGCTAAAGCTGGATGCGGTGTAATTACTGCTGAGTTAGATGCTGCTAGCGGCTTGTGACGACGGTGTTGCGGTTGACTCAGTTGGGGTGCAGGATGATAGACAAGAGTCGCTTCCTGAAAGACATTTGCTGCGATCGCAACAGGACTACTTTGCACCCACGCCATTAGATTCCAGAAAAGTCTGACAGGTAGAAAAACACGGGGTTGATCTAAGTTAGCTAGGCGTTGAGGAGTGTGACTCTTGGATGCGATCGCTAAACGCCACTGACGCAATAAATCAGCGACTTCCCAGCTAATTCTAGAGGCGAGTTTTTGTTGCTGCTGGGGTGTCAAAATATCGAGAATTTGATTTTGTACCGTAACCAGTACCAGAGTGCGCGTCTCCAACTGTGTCGCTACTCCCTGAATCATGCCACACTCATCACTGCTTGACTTAGTGGCTATTGCAGCAGTCAGTTGTTCGTTCTCTGTTGTTGGTTGTTTGTCTGTCTTAGCTAGCTCCTGAGTGCTAGTTACTGACAAAAAACTCGGTGATGATGCGAGTGACTCATCAGGTTCTGACTCAAACAGGGTATTGACTTCACAGAGTACTCGCTGAATCGGTGTATCAGCGGATAAGGTAGTCTCTTGCTTGGGCTGAGATTGAGTAAGAGCTTTGATCTGAGGAAATCCCGCTTGTGCTGCGGATGAGAGTTGACGCCCCGCCGATAAACCGCTTTGCACCGCTAGGTAGAGCGGATAAAGCAAGATTTGCGCTCCCCAGACAGCAGTGACTTTCAGATGCCGTACTGCGCGATCGCATTGAGCCGTAAACTTGATAGATTGCCGATTCAGAAAATTGAATAATCGACTTTGATAGCGACCAGAGGAGCCGGAGGACATGGGGATTATGGAGGAGGCACATTATAAATCTCTTTTTATCTTAATTGCGTTGAACCCATGTCTTGCCTTGCGCCTCTACCAAATCTTGCACCTGTGCGTCAGTCCTAATCAACTCTGGATGTCCAAACATAGCTACCTAATCCAATGCCTTTGTCTCAGCTCAAATCTGCTCTGCTAGCTGAATCGATTGAAAAATTACGTGCCTTTACTCAAGCCAACATTCAGGCATATTGGCACTGCTGCGCTGAAAACTTGCCAGTTGAAGGATGTTGTTGGTCAATTAGCGAAGGGTGTGACCCCTCCCCCAACCCCTCCCCTAAGAGGAGAGGGGTGTCTGGCTCCCCCTTCCCTGCAAGGGAAGGGGGTCGGGGGGTTAGGTCTTCCGAAGTCGCGACTACTTGTGAAGCCTCTAACTGGCTACCTGCTGAGCTAAACAGCAAAAGGTATATTACTTGGCAAGCGGGACGGCAAGTGATGTGGTTGAGTCAACGCTTGGTGATTCCCCAGGATTTACAGGGTTATCCTTTACCGGGGTTAGCATTACGGCTGGTTCTGACTTGGTGGGCAGAATCGGCTCAAATCTTTGTTAATGGACAGTTGGTGCAAGAGGGAGATTTATTTGATTCTTCCGCTAGGGTACTGCTAAGTTCTGCTGTGGTGCCGGGGGAAGAGATTGCGGTAGCCTTACGACTTGTCAGTCCGAGTCATGATATTGGCGCATTGATGCGTTCAACAGTGGTGTATGAGGCGACTGAGGACATCGACCCAGGTTTTGTTGCTGATGAATTGGCGGTATTGCAAAAGTATGTCGAAGCCTTTGAACCCGCACAACTCAATACACTTGCAGAAGCTATTGCTGAGATTAATTGGGAGACGGTATCTCAGAAGGAAGAATTTACGCGATCGCTTTCTACATTACGCCAAAATCTCCAATCTTTCCTAAACGCAAGCAACCCCTTATCCCTACTAAAACAACGCCAAATCCAAATGCTAGGTCATGCTCACCTCGACCTCGCTTGGCTATGGACAGTCAGTGAAACCTGGGAGGTTGCTCAACGCACCTTTGAATCTGTCTTGAAGTTACAGCAGGAGTTTCCTGAGCTTACATTTTGCCATTCCACACCTGCACTCTACGCCTGGATAGAACAGCATCGTCCTGACCTATTTACTGCTATCAAACAACAAATAGCCACTGGTCGTTGGGAAGTTGTCGGTGGGATGTGGGTCGAGCCAGAATTAAACCTAATCAATGGTGAATCAATTGTCCGGCAAGTACTCTACGCTCAACGTTATGTCCAAGAGAAATTTGGTGAACTGACACGGGTTGCCTGGGTACCTGATAGCTTTGGTTTCTGTTGGCAACTGCCACAAATTCTGAAACAGGGTGGGATGGAATACTTCGTCACCCAGAAACTGCACTGGAACGATACAACAAAGTTTCCCTATGGTGCTTTCTGGTGGCAGTCACCGGATGGCACCCAAATCTTTAGCCTGATGTCTCCTCCCAATACCACAGGTGTCATGGATACTAATCCTCTGACCATGACAGCCTATGCGGTTGATTGGGAAATTCAAACTCATCTGAAAGATGCTTTCTGGCTTCCTGGTGTGGGAGATCATGGTGGTGGCCCTACCCGTGATATGTTGCAGATAGCTAAACGCTGGGAGCGATCGCCTTTTTTCCCTCGCTTAGAATTTACGACGGCGTTGAGTTATTTGTCTTTGATTAGTAAACAGGAGTTAGTTGGTAACACCCAGATTGACCAACAACAAACAACTAATAACAAACAACCAACAACTAACATTCCCATTTGGAATGATGAACTGTATTTAGAATTCCATCGTGGTTGCTACACCACCCACGCTGACCAAAAGCGTTGGAATCGTCGTTGTGAAGGCTTATTGTACGAAGCAGAACTCTTTGCCTCGCTAGCAACAATGACTACTGGCTGTAGCTATCCTAAGCTTCAGTTGGAACAGGCTTGGAAAAAGGTGCTATTTAACCAGTTTCACGATATTTTACCGGGGACATCAATTCCAGAAGTATTCGTGGAGGCAAACCAAGCTTGGCAAGATGTGGAGCAAGTTGGCTTAGAGATAGTAGAAGCGTCATTAAAAGCGATCGCATCTCAAATCACTCTCCCACCCCCACCCCAACCAGACGCGCAACCTGTTGTTGTCTTTAACCCCCTTAACTGGCAGCGTTCAGAACTCATTGATATTTCCTTACCCCAGTCATCTGAGGCAACTTGGGATATTTACGACCTTTCCGGACACAAGCTACCATCCCAGCGTCGTGATGTCTCGACACTTCTGTTTTTGGCAAAGGATGTCCCTTCTATTGGGTATCGGGTTTTTTGGCTGTGTCGTGCTGATGACCAACCCCTTCAAGACGGAAGGCTTTGCGCCCCTACCTTACAGGAGAAGGAGAATTGGGTTCTAGAAAATGAACTGTTGCGGGTTGTGGTTGACCCCGATACCGGAGATTTAAGTAGCGTCTTCGATAAAGTCCATCAGCGAGAAGTACTTAGTGGTTCTGGCAATCAGTTGCAAGCCTTTGAAGATAATGGTCAATACTGGGATGCCTGGAACATCGACCCCAACTATGCTCAGCGTCCCTTACCTCCAACCCTGCTGAAATCCATCAAGTGGTTAGAACGAGGGATAGTGCGATCGCGTCTGTGTGTTGTCCGCCAGTTAGGACAATCCCAGTTTTGTCAGGAGTATGTACTAGAAGCTGAATCTCCAATTCTCAAAATTGTCACAACTGTATACTGGCAGGAACGCCATGTCTTAGTAAAAGCCGCTTTTCCCTTAAACCTGGAAGCTGACTATGCCACCTATGAGATTCCCTGCGGTGCTATCCAACGTCCAACTCGACCTAAAACTCCTGCTGAGCAAGCAAAATGGGAAGTTCCCGCCCTACGTTGGGCAGATCTCAGTGAGGGCGACTATGGTGTCAGTTTGCTCAATGATTGTAAATACGGCTATGATGCCCAACCCTCTCAGTTACGCCTAACGCTCCTACGGAGTCCCAATTGGCCTGATCCAGAAGCTGACAGGGGCATTCATCGCTTCACCTATGCCCTTTATCCTTATACTGGCAGTTGGCACTCAGCAGGTACAGTACGACGAGCTTATGAACTAAATCTACCGCTTCAGGTACTCAATAACCCTTCTGTAGGGACGTATGGCAGTACACTTCTACAACCGATTGGTCAATTGCTGAATCTCCAAGCTGAGAATCTCATCTTAATGGCTCTGAAGCTGTCAGAAGATGATGCTAATCAATGGATTCTGCGCTGTTACGAATGTTACGGTCAGTTAGCTGAATTAGCACTCAAGAGTGATTTAGATTTAGCGATCGCTCAGCCTGTCAATTTATTAGAGCAACCTGTTCAACTCCCTGAACACTCATCTAATCAGCAAGCTTTCCCACTACAGCCTTGGAAAATTGCTAGCTTCACATTGGTACCTACGGCGAACCTCAAGAGGAAGTAATTCAGACCTCCATGAATGAATAGTTAAATCAGAAACGTTTGCCTTGATGCACTAGCTACTTTACTGTTTTAGGGTGGCGAGAATCGTTAATATGCCGTTACAAGTTAAGCCAAAAGTCCATTGCTCCTTAATTTATTGAGTTTTCATCTGCCTAAAGATAGATATTGTTGTTACAGTGAAATGTACTTGGATTACTCTAACAGTTAGAGTTAATGTAAAAAGGTAAAAGCTTAGCAGCAATTGGCAGAATATTTAAAAAGCTTTCTTAAAGAAATAAGCACAAATAAATTTCTAAAAGATATGCTAAAGTTGTCTGCATAAATCAGCTAATTCTTTCTCGGTTAAGGAAGTCTTGTTGCTTCATAACAGCTTCTAAACTTAAGCAAAAATTTAAGATAAACCTCAATAGGCAGAGCGTCATTAGTTAAAATCGCCAGTTCTGATATACGTCTCTAACCTGGCAAAACTTTTAACCTACAACAATGACCTGTTAACAACGTCAACGTCTTCATAAGGCAGTTAGATTGAGCAAACTATGAGTGCAAATACAGTTTCTGTTATTATTCCTTGCTACAACGCAGCAAAGTTCTTGGAAGAAGCGATCGAGAGTGTTCTGGCGCAGACCTACCGACAGTTCGAGATCATTCTGGTCAATGACGGTTCAACCGACAATACCGAGGAGGTAGCGACCCGTTACCCAGAGGTGAGATACATTTATCAGAAGAACCAAGGCATTGCTGCTGCACGCAACACGGGACTGGTTGAGAGTTGTGGTGAGTATGTGGTTTTTCACAACCCAGATGACATCATGAGGTCAAATGCACTGGAAATTGGTGTGAACAGCCTGAAAGCTCATCCTAATTGTGGCTTTGCTTTTGGTCTGTGCAAGTGCGTTAGAAACGATGGATTAGCGTTTGATTCAAGTTTAGAACCCCAGGACACGTCTTTAGACATCTATCAAGTGCTGCTGCGTGGTAGATGCTTTGTACCACCTTCGACAGTCCTCTTCCGCCATATTGTTTTTGAAGCTGTTGGTAATTTTGACCGGACGCTTGTTGTCTCAAATGACTATGACGTGTTTCTACGAGTGGCAAGAGCATTTCCAGGCTACTGCCACAATCAGGTTGTTGTTGATTATCGTCAGCACAGCAGTAACGTATCAATTAAAGGTAAACCTTCACGGATGCTGTACTATACGCTAAAGTCTCTTGGTAAACAGTGGAAGTCTGTTAAGGGAAATCAGGAGTACGAAGCCGCTTTTAGGAGTGGAAAACAGCATTGGATAAGTCTTTTTGGTTCCGGCATGGCGTATGAAGTTGCTGCCAATCTCAAAGCACAGAAATTCGCCTCTGCTGCACAAGTCATGGGTTTCCTGTTACGGTACTACCCTCAGGGTTTGGTCAAGTATGCTATTGAGCGGTGGTTCAAGTTGTGGTCAAAGCTTTTAGTGACCAGTTCAGCAAGCTAAGGAACATCAAGCGAAGCTAAATAGACGATGCTAACAGGGTTCTAGCGAACCAGATAGCATCGCCATAAAGTGCTTTTGGAGATGGCTGAACCATGCTCGTGCCCAGCAACTTTTAGCTGAACTCATTTTTCAGATAACCTAAATAAGGCACTAGAAAAAGCTTAGTCTTCGTGATCTTCAAAAGGATCATCCAATTGGGCAGAAGGTGGCCCAAAAGCCGTGTAAATTGAGAAGCCAGTGATAGCGATAACAAAAGCAGCGATAGATATACTAAGAACTGTTGCGGGTTCCATGATTTAGATAAATTATGAGTCCTATTCCTCTATAATATTACGGAACGTTACAAAAAATCTATTGAGATTAATCATAGGTGACCCATGGCACAACGGACGCGGCTAGGAGAAATCCTCAAACCTCTAAACTCGGAGTATGGTAAGGTGGCTCCAGGTTGGGGGACTACGCCATTGATGGCAGTCTTCATGCTGTTATTCTTCGTCTTTTTGTTGATTATTTTGCAGCTCTACAATTCCTCTCTGCTGCTTGAGGGCATCAATGTTGACTGGAGAAGCTTAGGTCAGTAGTCTACTAGCTTCACGCCTTCAATCACAATCAAGATTTAACATCCCGGCTTGTCCGGGTTTTTTGTAGGTCATAATACGGAAGACTAAGACTCTTCCCTTGAGACAGCACAGGAGGTCATCACATGAATGTTTTTGGTATTGGTTTGCCGGAGATGGCACTAATTATGGTTATTGCCTTATTGGTATTTGGTCCCAAAAAGTTGCCAGAAATTGGTCGGAGTATGGGCAAAGCTATTCGAGGCTTTCAAGATGCCTCCAAAGAGTTTGAAGCTGAGTTCAAGCATGAGGCTCAGCAGATAGAGCAAGCGGTAAAGACACCAGCACTACCTGAATCTAAGAAAACTGTCACTCAAGAAACTGCCGCTGCTGAATCGAATAATCACGCAGCTACTTGATCTCAACGAAAATTCAAATCTGCTATGATTGCTTTTTTAGCCCGCTCAGGCGGGCTTTAAACGTTTTCTAGTTTGGAGACAAGGTTTTCTTTCTCCAGGGTGGCTTTAGCTATTTTCCAGATTAGGTCACCAGCAAGTGTTGATTTTCAACCGCCTCTATCTACTTTTCAAATGTATTGAGGAACATATCAATAGGGGCACCCTGTTCAATTTGCTGTTGTGACACACTGGAAGAATTTGAAAACTGACCAAACACCTTGTGGTTGGCAGTAAGTCCCTTATCGAAACCAAGCTAACCGTTGCTTCAAGTCGTTTTAAGACTCTGGCTTTCCATTCTTTTGACCGGAAGGAGCCTCAAACTTGTAACCAACACCCCGAACAGTTTGAATAAGTGACGGCTGACTAGAGTCAAGTTCAATTTTTTTGCGAATTTGACCGATATGCACGTCAACGACTCGTTGGTCTCCGACATAGTCATACTCCCAGACTTCCTGGATTAGCTCAGAGCGACGCAGTACCCGACCGGGATGACAAGCTAGAAAATGCAGTAGGTCAAATTCTAGAGCGGTTAAAGGGACAATTTCGTCGTTGAGAGTCACCTCTCGGCGTCCGGGATCGATAACTAACTGGTTGAAGACGAGACGTTGTTGTTCAGTCGCCGTAACTTCCCGCTTGCGTTTTAAAATTGCCCCGACTCGGTTTTCCAGTTCTTGTAAATCGAAAGGCTTCGTAAGGTAGTCATCACCACCGAGTTTAAAGCCTTTGTCTTTGTCAGCAGCATCTGCCCTACTGGTAAGAAACAGAACAAAGACATCGGTACGACTTTGCATCTCTTGACATAGGGTATAGCCAAGAGCATCAGGCAAATTCACATCTAGAATTACTAGATCGGGATTGAATTGCCCAAACAGTGCAAGAGCCGTCTTCCCATCATGAGCAGACTGCATTTGGTAGTTCTTCTGGCTTAAAAAGCGAAGAATTAAATTTCGGATTGCCGGGTCGTCATCCACGACAAGAATCTTGGCGGAGGACATGGTCATAACTTTCCACGGAGAACAGGGTTCAGGGATCAACACGCAGGACTTTTTACACCAATGGTGTAATGAGCATTTTAGACAATTATCGTCGTAGAATTAAGGGATGCCAATAGCTTTTGACATCATACCGAAGTTGCATAGTAAAGAAACTTAGCAAGAGCATGAGCAATGAAGGCAGTTGATGAATTGTTTTTCACTGATTGAATGTGTGTGTCGGGATAGAGTGCGCTTGTATTTGGGGATCAGGCTAAACTAGCTTGCAGGGGGGGGCATGACACTCGATAAGGTCTAACTGTTACCCTGTTGGTAGGAAAAGAATTATTGAGCGTTATCGGTGCCTTATATATTAATCCAGTGTAGAGTTGCTGTTATACGAGTGAAAAGAAGGGATGTCTCGGAGGTTTTGAATGAGTGATCAAAATCCCTACGAAAAGCTTGGGGTTACGGAAGACGCTTCTTTTGATGAAATTCAGGATGCTAAAGGGCGCTTGATACAGCAGCATCGTGGTGATCAAAAGCTTGTAGAGTCTGTCGAGGCTGCCTATGATGCAATCATCATGGATCGTCTCAGAATGCGCCAAGAAGGGAAAATCAAGGTTCCTGAACGTATTCGCTTTCCGGAAAAGCTGTCTCCAGCACCACCGACTTTTCCCCAAGCGCCAGCCAATCGCTCTCCTGCATGGCTGCAAAGACTGCTAGATACCCCGTCTCCGGGAGAACTGCTCGGACCCGCTATTGCGTTTTCGGTGTTGGGTGCTTTAACTATTTTTTATCCGGCTCCGGATGAATCAATCCTACCGTTAGCTCTAGCGTTGGGCTTCGGCTGTAATATTTACTTTCTCAATCGCAAGGAACAGCAATTTGGTCGTGCAGTGTTGTTGACACTGGCAGGTTTGCTTATAGGGGTCGGGTTGGGAACGTTGCTGGGTGGTCTAATTGAGTCACAAATTGCTAGCTTCGGTTTGGCAACAGAGAAATTTGCTACGTTGGTATCATTTTTCGTTCTCTGGCTGATTAGTAGCTTCCTCCGCTGAAATACGTCTTCACCCGTTAAGTGTGTTCCTAGCTTCATCAATCGAGATAGATGATGAATGAGCAAAAGCTGAAATACGTCTTCACCCGTTAAGTGTGTTCCTAGACTGAACACTGGCAAGTGTTGCCTATTGTTTGTCGGCTGTTGCAACTGACGACTGACAAAACGTTGCTATGACTTGGAGGTAATCCGGCTCGTCTCATCAAAGTCCGTAAGCACTTTTAACATTGAGCAATAAATATTAATTTTTATTTGGCTTCACCCAAGGGGAAGCTACCTCGCTTCATCTGCTCTCGTTCAATCGCTTCAAACAAAGCCCGAAAATTCCCTTCTCCAAATCCTTCGGCTTCCTGGCGGCGTTCTATCAGTTCAAAGAAAAAGGTAGGCTGCTCAAAAATCGGTTGAGTGAAGGTCTGAAGTAGCAAGGCACGTCTTGATTTATCCTGCCAATCTACCAGAATTTCTTGGGCAGCAATTTCCTCGAATTCTGCTGCCGATAAGGGAAGTCCAGGATAGTTCAGCCGTAGCTGGGTGTAGTAGGTAGGAGGAATAGAGAGAAAAGATAAGCCTAGATTACGGAGTTGTGCGATCGCTTGTACAATCTGAGGGGTTTCTAAAGCAATGTGTTGGATACCTGGCCCCTGGTTGACATCCAGAAACTCCTGAATTTGAGAATTCGCTGATGCTGGTTCATTGATAGGAAGTTGCAAACCACTTTTGGGGTGAACCATCACCTGAGAGCGAAGTCCTGAATTATCCGTTTGAATTGTAAACCGCTGCTGCCGTCGGAATCCCAAAACATTTTCATACCAATCAAGAGCAAGTTCTAGGTCACCAGCACCAACATTTAACACAACGTGATCGATACCAGCAAATAGTTCAGAGTTCCTGATCAACTGTGAGGGTAATCTTTCTGGAGTTGCCTTTGGCTCAGTAGAGGGGAAAGATTTAGTGGTAAATTCTGAGGCGAGAAATGCTGGTAACAAAGGAGTATTGCCAATACGCTCAGTTAGCGTATGACTCAAGGAACCCCAAGCCGCAATTTTCGCCCATTTCCAGCCGCCTTGAGCAAGCAACTGCTGTTGAACAGGTTCTAAGACTTTTGCCCCGTTAGCAACAGCCTTCTCCATCAAACCTTCCAAATCTGAAACAGCAAAGGCAATATCAGCAACACCGGGAGGATGGAGACGTAAAAACTGGGCAACGGGACTTTCTGAGGTAAGAGGGGAAGATAGAACGATGTAAACTACATTACTTTTTACTGCTGTTGTGAGAGTATGGCGGCTTACACTAGATGCCAAGGCTTGAAAGCCCATGTGCTGCATAAACCAGTCGCGGGAGGCGCTGGCATCTTCTACATAGAAGTGAATGTGATCAATTTTCATGCCTTATTCCATCCAAGGGCTTGCCTGCTTGTCAATTTTGCCGTTTTTTGAAGATTTACAGGTCATTCCCAAGAAAGAAGGAACTTTGTTCCCCCTACGCACTACCCAAAGCTTGAGTGAGGACATGCTACACAAACGCTATCGTCACATGAGAAAAATAACAGGAGTTACGCAGTTAATCGTAAAAGCCTGATTCTCTCTTAACGACTTTATCCGGCATTTTATTTTACATTTCTTTACTACTTACTCATCTTATGCATAAATGACCAGGAGTTACGCAGTTAATCAGTGAAAGCCTGATTTTGCCGTAGGCTTGGCAATGCCAAGCCCTACAGGGTATTGAAGTGCGTCAGTCCTGTTCAATTAAATGCAAGAGTAGCTAATTTTTAACAAACGCTTGTACTCGTTCCATAACCTGCCACAAGGACGCTACCATCTCTTTTGCCCCATCCAATGACTGTTGTCGTGCCATTCCCTCTAGTTCTTTTGCGATCGCAGACATTGCCGGAACACCGATATTAGCAGCGGAACCTTTGAGACGATGAGCGTAATGTTCAACGAGAGGAGAATCGATCTCTAAAATTGCACGTTCTAGTGCCTCTAAATCTTTAGGTGTTGTCTCTAGAAAAATCTGTAGAAGTCGCTGTTGGATGGCAACTTTGCCGCGAGATATTCTCTCTAAACGCGCTAAATCAATGGGAGGAGAAGAATCTTGTCGGTCAATTACATCTTGGCTTGCATCTAAGAGTTCACTCGGATGAGTCGCCTGTTCCTCATTACTAGTTCCGCCTTCCACTGGCGACGGTAGCCAACGCTGAATTACCTTAGCTAAATCTTCCTGTTCAAGCGGCTTACTGAGATAGTCATCCATGCCTACCTCCAAACATTTATCACGATCAGCCAACATTGCATTAGCTGTTAGGGCAATCACAACTGTATGTCGTTTATTTCCTTCTTGGTGACGTAGTTCTTGGGTTGTTGTGTAGCCGTCCATAACAGGCATTTGGCAGTCCATTAGCACCAGATCATAATCTTGCTTCTTGAGCAACTCTAAGGCTTCCACACCATTAGTTACACAATCAGCCTCATAACCTAGCATTTGCAATTGGTTCAAAATTACCGCTTGATTAATTGAATTGTCTTCTGCCACCAAAATTTTTAGATTCTCTTTGCCAGTAGATTTATGGTTAACGACGGCTAATTCCTGGGGCTTACACTCTAAAATTTTGGCTCTCTGGAATTCGGATATAGGCGTAGCAGCTACCTGTTTATCAAACTCGATTTGGAACCAAAAGGTTGAACCTTTGTCAACCACACTTTCAGCTCCAATCTGCCCTTCCATGAGTGACACAAGCTGTTGACAAATGGCTAATCCTAAACCAGTACCTCCATACTCCCGGCTAGTTGAAGCATCGACTTGGGAAAAAGATTGAAAGAGTTTTTGCATTCCCTCCTCAGGAATGCCAATACCAGTATCAATAATAGCGAAATGAATAATAGATGTTTTATCGGTTTCTGCTTGTAATGTAGTTTTTATCTTAACGTTTCCTGTAAGGGTAAACTTAATAGCATTACTCAGAAGATTTAACAATATTTGGCGCAATCGCCCTGAGTCACCTTGTAGTTTTTTTGGTAATTGATCATCAAACTCTATAATTAGTTCTATCTCTTTAGCATCGGCTTGAGGCGTGAGTAAATCCACGACTTCTTCAATACATTTATAAAGGTCAAACTCTAGTATTTCTAAGTGCATTTCTCCGGCTTCAAGTTTCGAGAAGTCGAGAATGTCATTAATGATACTGAGCAAATGCTTAGCACTTGTGCGGATGGTTTGGGCGTATTCGAGTTGTTGGGTGCTGAGGTCTGTTTGCAGGAGTAAGCCAGCCATCCCTAGTACCCCATTCATGGGAGTACGAATTTCATGGCTCATATTTGCCAAAAATTGCGACTTGATCTGCGCTGCTTCTAGGGCAGCTTCTCTTGCTTTTACCAAGTCATCTATGCGGTCATCAACGATAATAATGCCACCAATTTGATTATCCGAGGTATACCAAGGTTGAACAGCCCAACGAGAGTAGAAAACTGAGCCATCTTTTCGTTCCCATTTATCTTCAGAACGAGATACAAATTGTCCTTGTAAACCTTGGCGATGGGCAACTTTCCACTCTTCTTTTAGGTCTGGGAAAATATCA
Source organism: Symplocastrum torsivum CPER-KK1 (assembly GCA_019358875.1). Classification (GTDB taxonomy): domain Bacteria; phylum Cyanobacteriota; class Cyanobacteriia; order Cyanobacteriales; family Coleofasciculaceae; genus Symplocastrum; species Symplocastrum torsivum. The sequence continues at coordinate 79,320 of JAHHIF010000016.1, read as the reverse complement.
TAATGACACTGCCCTAAGACGGATTGATTTTCTACTCCTAAATCAGTTAGCCACTTGTGACTGTAGGCGAGATAGCACATGTGCGTATCAAACATCGCTATGGCTATCGGTGCATTTTTAATCACTTGTCGCAGTTGTTCGCGTTCTCGTTCTACAGTAAGTTCGGCTTGCTTACGTTCGGTAATGTCTACCCCCATACCCCATCCTGCCCAACCTGGAATTGGAAAGTGATCGCTAATATTTGACCAGACTACTGTTTTGAGGCTACCGTCTTTACAAGGGATTTCCCATTCGCGATCGCGGTAGTTATTTTCTTGAGATTCTACTTCTACAATTGCGGCACTACTTTCTCCTGTTGGATCACGACTCTCTAAACGATATCCCCTTCGTCCTTTCTCCCCCACCCCTCCATAAAACAATTCTCTAGCTTGGGGAAGTGCAGTAATTTCCTCTTTGGTATATCCTGTAACTCTTTCACATTCACGATTCCAGACGATGATGTTGCCGTTTGTGTCAAACGCTGCCATCATCACTGGCATATTCTCTAGTACGGTGCGGAGACGTTGTTCACTTTCTTGGATAACATTAGAGGCTTCATCTCTTTGCAACTGGTTAATATAAGCTTTGGAATGGTAGCGAATACGGGCAACAAGTTCAACTTGCTCAGGCAATTTCACTAAGTAATCATTAGCCCCCGCAGCAAAGGCTTCGGCTTTTAAATTTGCCTCTTCCTTGGCTGATAGGACAATCATTGGAATCTCGCGGGTTGCTGCATTCGCTCGAAAGAAACGCAGTAATAGTAATCCATCAATTTCAGGCATGACTAAATCTTGTAGGATTACTGTTGGTGCAATCTCTGTTGCCTGTTGAACAGCTTGAATTGGATCACTACAGTAGTGGAAAATAATATCCTCTTCAGTGGCTAACATCCGGCGCACCGCCTCCCCAATTAGAGGCTGATCATCAATGAGTAAGACCGTAATTGGGTGTTCCTTTAAAAATGAATGGGGTAGGGTCGCCATATCAACACAAATATTAAGGATTAAACGTTGAAAATAAATAGCTGGATGATACTATTAATTAGTCTATTAATTTTGATCAATTTTCTTCCATCCAGGATTTAGACTTTAATATCTGAAGTTTTTTTGACAAGAGCAGAAGCGATCGCCTCAACTGGCAAAACCTCCGTGACTGCCCCCAACTCCACCGCTGCTTTTGGCATTCCATAAACGACACAACTACTCTGATTTTGGGCAATCGTATGCCAACCCGCAGAGCGCAACAAGCCTAAACCCATAGCACCATCTCGTCCCATACCCGTCAGCAGTACCCCGACTCCCTTTCCTCGCCAGTGCTTAGCCGCGCTTTTGAAAAAGACATCCACTGAGGGACGGTAAGCATAATTACGGGGTTCTTTAATGTAGTTGAGCGTTAGATCGGGCTGCAAAACTAGGTGGTCGTTGGTTCTAGCTACCAACACTTTACCGACCTCCGGCTGACAAAGCGCCATAGCCACTTGAACAGGTAAGGCAGATTGAGCATTTAACCATTCCGCTAATCCCGGCGCAAATTGCTCATCAACGTGCTGAATAATGACAACAGCCGCAGGAAAATCTTTGCTAAGGCGAGTAAGGATAGCTGCGATCGCTTGGGGGCCACCTGTAGAAGCGCCAATCACTACTAGAGGAGGGCTTCGTTTGGGTTGAGAACTGTATTCCAACATCGATCGCCTTTGAGACGACCTTGCTGGTGATTTGCCAATCAATTTGCTGATTGTGGCAATTTTCGCTAGCAAACTCGCCCCACCTTCAGGGTAGCCGCTAGTCCCCAAAATAGGAGTATTGACTACATCTAGCGCCCCATACCCCATCGCTTCAAACACTTTAGACGAATGACCCATCACTGTAGAAGTCACAATTAAAATCGCGCAGGGAGAATGACTCATAATCCGGCGTGTCGCCTCAACCCCATCCATCACTGGCATAATCAAATCCATCAAAATTAAGTCTGGGGTATCTTTGGCGCATTTCATGACAGCTTGCGCCCCATCACGGGCACTCCAAGCAATTACATAGTTTGGAACAGTCCTTATGATGCGCCGCAGGGCTTCTGTGGCGATTAATGTATCGTTAACAATAGCAATTCGCATTATTAGTTGTTGGTTCTTTGTTATTGGTTGTTTGTTGTTGGTTGGAAGCTTTGTCAAGAGATTCTAGATAAGCGTTTAGTTTGGGTGACAGATTATCAATAGTTTGTTTGGGTGTGTTTACTTGTTCATTAGTAGCGATTCTCGTATCAGTGAGGTACATCTTACTTTCTTGCTTATTCCCAATTCCCAATTCCCAATTCCCGAAAACCCAGAATCTTGTACATCATCCTTTAGGATAACCGCTATATCAATAACCCTTGCTAACAACAAACAACAAACAACTAATCACTAACCTTACCAATTAAATCAATTACAGCTTCCAACAGTGTATCATCGTGAAAACTGCTCTTTGCCAAATAATAATTTGCTCCGACATCTAGTCCTCTAATAAAGTCTTCTTCACGGTCTTTATAGGAAACAATAATTACAGGTAATGAATTAAGACTAGAATTTTGTTTAATCTGACTGACTAGTTCAATGCCATTCATCCGTGGCATATCAATATCCGTAATTACTAAGTCATAATGATTTATGCGAATGGCATTCCAGGCATCCATGCCGTTAACGGCTACTTCAACTTTATATCCTTGATTTTCTAAGAGCTTGCGTTCAACCTCTCGTACCGTAATTGAGTCATCAACAACTAGAATACGAAGGGGTTGTTTGGGTTGAGTCGTAGAAGTTTGTGCAATCTTACTAAGCTCTTTAGCTGCTAGCAGTTTATCAATGGAACGTACTAAATCATCAATATCCACAATTAAGACAATAGAACCGTCTTCCATTAAAGCTGCTGCATTAATATCCTGTACTTTTCCTAGACGGGAGTCTAAAGGTCTAACAACTAAATCTTGGGCACCTAAAAATCGATCGACAACTACACCATAACGGTTTGACCGAGGCGATCGCGATATGGCTAGCACTTCGTTGTCACTATCGTGGTTGTTTCCGGCAGAGGTTGCCACTGAGTAAGGTTGTACACTATCGCTAATTACAACAACCGGAAAAACCTCTAGTTTTGCTTGCTCTGAATTTATAGTTAAATCTAAAACCTGATGAGCAGTAATTAAGCCAATATTTTGCTCATCAATTCTTGTAAACTGACAATTCTCAACCGTAAAGATATCCGTTTGAGGAACCATTAAAAGGCGATCAATTCGTGTCAGTGGGAAAGCATAAGCTTCTCCTGATATTTCCACAACTAAGGTACGGATAACAGATAACGTCAGTGGTAATTGTAAGTAAAAGCTCATGCCCATTGAGGCACCCGATGTCGCTCGCAGGACACCACCTACCTGTTGCACCATACTTTGAACGATATCTAAACCCACACCACGCCCAGAAATTTCTGTGATTGTGTTAGCTGTTGAGAATCCTGGTAGAAACAAAAAATCTATGAGTTCGGCTTCTGTGAGCTGTTCAGCTATCTTGGCACTCACCATTCCCTTACTTACAACTTTTTGGCGTAGCTGTTCTAAGTTCGCCCCTCGACCATCATCAGAAGCTGTGATTAATAACATCCCAGCTTGATGCCTTGCTTCAAGGCGGATGGTTCCCGTTTCAGGTTTTCCTAGACGCGATCGCTCTTCAGGTGACTCAACACCATGATCGATCGCATTACGCAAGATATGAGTCAGTGGAGCCTCTAATTTTTCTAAAATATCCCGGTCTATCTGCGTCGATTTACCCAAGATTTCAAAATTAATTTGCTTGCCGAGTTGTCTCGCTAAATCCCGAACCATCCGAGGAAATCCCTCAACCCCATCGGCAAACGGCCGCATTTGGGTAGCGATGACTTCACGATACAGTCGATCTGAAAGATTGGCAGAACGACGTGCAAAAAGTTCTAATTCATTCAGGCGTTCTGTCAGAAGCTGATAGCATTCATTAGCCTTTTGGTGAGTTGCATTAAGCTGTGAATCAAGGCGTTGATTAAGTGGTAAATCTGCCAACATCACCTGAAGCTTTTCCACGTCCTTCGATAGTGAGTTTTGATGCCGCCTGAGTTTCTGCAAGGAATCTCTAAAAGGTAGCAACCAGTTGGCCTCGACTAAAGATTCACCCGCCAAACCCATGAGGCGGTTTAAGTTTTCTCCACTGACTCGTACTCCTCGATCTGTGCTATGAGAGGATTTAGAGTTTGGGACGTGAGGATCGGCAGTTTCCTCCAACCTTAAGTAACGTCCAGGACGTTGGACTGGGGATTGTTCCTCTGGTGCTGAGTGTTGAGTACTGAGTGCGGAGGACTTCTCTTCTATCGAAGCTGGCTTTTGTTGAACAGTTATCCCTTGTCCTGAACGCTGATTTTCATCCGTCTCTACAACTTTGCTTGCCTGGACAAGCATCGCCTGAATCACAGCGACTACAATTTCAACTTCGGCTTGCTGTGCGGATAACCAATTCTCCGAATCGGTATCGGGAACTTGAGCGATGCGAAGAAGTAAATCAACCCCTTGCAACAAACTATCAATTTGATCTGATGAAAGAGCAATGCTTCCTTGTTGAGCGGCGACAAAGCAGTCTTCCATGACATGAGCGACTTTCACCGCTGGTTCAACTTGAACAATTCGAGCTGCACCCTTGATTGAATGAGCCGCACGCATCAGAGCGCTAAGGGCTTCCGTCGGATCGGGCTGGGTTTCTAGTGCCAAAAGGTTGTCATTTAGTGTCGCCGCTTGTGTTTCCACCTCCATGCGGAATAAATCCAGCATGGAGAAATTGCTTAAATCCTGATTTGTCATGCTCACAAGAGTTTCTTGTTGAGAGTGTAAAACAATAACTCATCGTCTAGGTAACTCACACTTGTGTTCTGCCAGTTGATGATGGCAGTGGTGTAAGTACCTGTGGTTTTAGAAACAGTTGCAGGGACATTTTGTAATTCATCTAAGTGAATGCGGTGAACTCCATACATCTCATCAACTGGAAACACCCAGCGATCGCCTTCTTTTTCGACTACAACCATCCGTTGATAGATAATGGGGCTAATCGTCTGACTAGAGGCAGTCGCTTCTAGTCCCAGAAATTCAGTTAGGGAAATGCAAATATGAATTTCGCCCCGGATGCTGACAACACCGAGAAGAACGTTGTTGCTACGGTGCGGTAGGGTATGGATCGGTGAGGGTTCTGTGATTTCTGTGATCGTATAGGTGGGGAGAGCTAACCATTCTCCTTTTAGGCGAAAGATGCCTATAGAGATTGTATTCACTGCCTGTTCGTCCTTTTCCTGGGCGAGTGAGTGAGTTAACTCATCCCGATAGCCTGCTGGCGCTTCACGTTCAAGTAGTCCACGTCCGGCAGTGGCATAGACTGGACAGTTGTGACAATGAGAATGGGCTAGGAGTTCTGGACAATTGCGATCGCCCCAAACCCCAATTTGATTCCAGCAATCAGGGTTCATTGGTTGTTGGTTGTTGGTTGTTAGTTGTTAGTTGTTAGTTATTTTTTGTTGAATGAAAGTCTACCTACTTAGCCGCTAAAAACGACTATCTATTATCTGATTACTAACTTTAAAGCTTGATGTTTCTTGGCGTAAGTTTTGGGCAGCATCATCGAGTTGCTCAAGGGCGTTATTTGTCTCACGTAAGGCATCAGCTGTTTGTAATGAAGCTTCTCTTAGTTGAATCATTGCTTCACTTATTTGTTGTGCGCTTTGAGACTGTGTATTCATACCCTGACCAACGAGTTCAAAACGTGGAGTTAAGGACTGTACTTGCTCGATAATCTGTCCAAGCTGTGAACCAATATTTCCTACATCCTCAACGCCTCGTTGAACTTCTTTCGTGAATTTATCCATTTCCATCACCCCTGTGGAAACGGCTGATTGCATTTCCTTAACCATGCTCTCGATATCTAGAGTAGCCACTGCTGTCTGGTCAGCAAGTCGGCGAATTTCTCTAGCAACAACAGCAAATCCTAAGCCATATTCTCTAGCTTTTTCCGCTTCAATCGCTGCATTCAGTGAGAGCAAGTTGGTTTGATCGGCTACTTTGGTGATAGTTATAACAATGCTGTTGATATTATTGGCTTTCTCACTAATTACACCCAATCTTGCAGAGATAGATGTAGTCGCTTCTGCAAGTCTACGCATTGTTGATTGCATCCGGATTAAGTCTTTTTGTCCTTGACTAGCTGCATTAGCAGTAGATTGTGAGAGGTCAGTTACCTCATCCATCGTTTTCACAAGTTCATCGGAATTTATTGCAATCTCACGCGCTGTGGCAACAACTTCATTGGTTGAAGCAAGCTGTTCCGTGATTGCTGCTTCTAGTTCCTTACCACTAGCTGCAATTTGGGTAGTAGACGTGGTGATTTGAATACCAGACTGCTGCACTTGGCGAATTAATGAATTCAAGTTTTGCGTCATGACATGAAAGGCAGCTAGCAATTTTCCGATCTCATCTCGTTCGCTAGCCAACTCGACTTGGCTTGTCAGGTCACCTTCTGAGATTCTTTCAGCAACTTCCACTACTCCTGTAATTTTTTTACCTAATGGTCTAGCAATGGTATTGCTAAAGTAAATTCCAAAAAGTATAGCTGTCAGAGGACCAATCAATATACCAAGGATTACCCAGAATGTAATTTGACTAACATCTTGAAACGCTAATTTCCTTGCTCTTATTCCTAGGTTTTGATTAAGGTTAATTAATTCATCAAGTGAGGCTTTGACAGCGTTATATGCCGGCTCTTTCTGAATAATGGTTTGATCGACCATCCGTTCAGCAAGTTGGCTTGCTGCTGCTGCCGCTGCAAATTCTGGAGAATTTTCTTGCTCTTGAGTTAGCAAATCAATTTGTGTTTTAAAAGGGTTAACGGTTCTAGAGCGCTCAAATTCAGTATTTAGTTGCCGAAACTCTTCCGAGGTTTGCTGCCAACGCTCCCAATTTCGCAGAAAGCTTTTGTAGAGTCGATCTTCTTCGGAACTGCGGGGAAGCACTTCGTAGGATTCAAAATTTGTGTTAACTTCCTGTTGAGCTTTCTCAATTGCAGCAGTTAAAGCGTCTCTTTGCTCTCGCTCTAAGCGAGTATTGAGCAATCCTCGTTCAGCTGATTGGATTTCTGTTTGTCCGCTATCAATACGCAATAAGGTGATCGCGCTTGGCATTGCATTGTCTCCAATTGCCTGGATGTGCCTAGTCAGCCGAGAAGTCCCACTCCAACCGATTAAAGCAACAATTAATACAATCAGACCCATAAATAGGAAGGCACTGAACATTTGCCTTTGTAAGGTCATTCCTTGAAACATTTTGTCTACTGCCTGTTATCTTCTTTGACGCTAATGATTAACTTTAATAATCATCCAATTATTTCAGTCGTCGAATTCTTTGTCGTAGGATTGCAGCACCTTTGGTATCTCCTTGGTGTTCTTTGAGTAAGGCTAGAAGGATGAGTGCTTCATAGCAATTAGGTTTTAGGTAAATCGCTTTTTGCAAACACTCAAGCGCTTGCGTCTGATTACCTGCTGCCTGACGTACCTGTCCTAAGAGTAGATAAGCCTCGGCACTGGTACGGTTTTGACTCAGGTAAGTTTCGCATAGCGCGGCAGCTTCATTCAACTGCCCTTGATCGGCTAAAATCTTTGCTCTTTCTAGTGTTGGTTGTTGGTTACCTGTGGTTACAGATGTCTGAGAATTCGTAGGGTTTTTCGGTTCAAGTGCGACATCTTGATTACCCCCAACCTTAATCCTATTGGGATGGGGTAGATCTAAGCGGCATTCCCTACCAGGAAACAGGGGAACTGGACTTTCCTCTCCATCCCTCTCATTCTCCCCTAAGAGGGGAGAGGACAGAGGACGAAGCCTTTTATTCGCGAGAGGGGTTGGGGAAGAGGTTAATCGAGAGGACGTATTAGAGGAATCTTTTGTCGAGGACTGAGGTAATGGTGTGACAGCTTTCCGGAAGGCAAAGGCTAAGGGATGACGAACTCGAATAAAGTGGGATAGTGAGACTTGTTGGGTTTCTGAATGCCCAACAAACAATAACCCGTTTTCAGTTAATAGCTGGTACAAAACCTGAATTGTTCGTTCCCTTGCTGGTTGAGCTAAGTAAATCAGAACATTACGGCAAAAAATGATTTGATACGGTGCTCTTTCAAAAAAAAACTGAGGTTCTAGTAGGTTGCCGTGAAAGAAGTGAACGGCACAGCGAATTGCCTCAGATAGTTCATAGCTATTTCCAGTTTGAGTAAAATAGCTCTTGCGTAGGGAAAGGGTGTCGCCTCGGAAAGAATTCTGGGTGTAAATGCCACGTTTGGCACGGCGTAATGATTTTTGACTAATGTCAACAGCATCGATGCTGAAATGTTTTGAAGATAACCCAGCTTCTAAAAGGGCGATCGCAATTGAATAAGGTTCCTCTCCCGTTGAGCAAGGGACACTCAATACCCGTAGTATGCTGTTTGGGTGGGTTGGTTGCCACTGGGTCTTGACATATTGACGCAAAAATGCAAAGCTTTCGCGATCGCGGAAAAACCAGGTTTCCGGTACGACGATGCTTTCAATGAGAGCCTCTAATTCCTGGGTTGAGGTCTGCAATCGAGCTAGATAAGTTGTTGGATTAGACAAACCACAATCTACCATGCGTTGATTCACGGCTCTAGAGATTGTGTTAGAGCCAATTGCTCCAGCCTCCAAGCCGATTTTCTGTTTGAGTAACGCTTCAATCGCTGCCTGTGACACTGAGTTGTTAGTAGTTGGTTGTTGGTTGTTGGTTACCTAGACAAAACAAGGAAAACAAAAAAGCTGATAGCTGACGGCTGACGGCTTTCTGCTATAACTACTCTAATTGTGGCAGTAAATATCTTTGTTGGGATTCTGATAGCAGCGATTCGACTTGAATACATTGAATCATTCCTTGCTCATCTGTGAGAATTCCTGCAAGATAAGCGCCTGTACTAGTTTTAATATCTGGCTCAATTAAATCCGTTTCTTGCAGATCTAAGGTTTCCGTCACCCGTTCAGCAATCACTCCTAACAGGAATAATTTCTCTTCATGAAATGCGTAGTTAACTATGATGATTCGGGTACTTAAATAAGGTTGATATGAACTTCCTGAAAGTAATTGACATAAATCAATTACTGGTATAATTTTGCCCCGATAGTTCAGTAAGCCAGCAAGATATTTAGGCGATCGTGCTAATTTTTTTAACTCTACTAAAGAAATGACTTCTACAACCTGTCTAGCAGCAAGGGCATAGCGGTCATCACCGATATAGAAAACTAACATCAACATGGACAGGAAACCAGGGTAAGTAGGCGCAAAGATTAAACTTGATATAATTCTTTATGTGACTGCACTAATAGATTTTAATACTAGATTTAATGACCCTGGCGATACGATTTACTCACTCACAAACGAGTTTCTAGTTGTATGTCCAAAATGTGGCGCCTGTGCGCGAGTTCTGCCTATTGACCCTGAGAGCTAAAGCGATCGCTCAAACAATACCTTTCAGTAGTATTGCCGAATACAGGCATGATTTCGTCTGATGAACTCAATCAGTGAGTACGCGATTGTAAAACATTACGACTCGTGAGCGTACCAAGCCCCTTCGCTCAACGCGGAGTCTCAATACCGTCAAACTCAGCTAGATAATTGCAGCAAGGGAGCCAGTGACTCCCTTGTTTCTCACCCTTAAAGCGTTTCCTGTAACTGCTCGATCAGACCTTCAACATAATCCAGCGCACTATGAATAATGGAGTAATCGTCAATGTCTACACCAACATACTGAGACAGCGCATCCACCTGATCCAGGCTTCCCCCAGATGAAAGTAAATCCAGATAGCCGCGAATGAAGTCTTTGCCAGTTTGTTGGTATTTTTGGTAACAAGCCAGACTGACAATATTGGAAGCTGTGTGCTGATAGCTAGAGAACGGCTTGAAGAAAATAGAATTAATCCGTGCCCAGTCGTATTGGTGTTCTGGTAGCACTTCTACAACACCACCACAGAGTTCTCGATAAAACTCCATCCACTGTTCATTAACAAAGTTGTGGTCAAAACTGCCTTGGGAGGCGTGTTCGTGGATGGCAAGTTCCAAGCGACTAATCGTACTTTGACAAAACAGTCGGTTGAGTTGTTGTTCTAGTTGTTGTGTCAGCAAGACTTGGCGGAGGTGCTTGTCATCACCAGCTTTTTTGAGAAGATAGTCCAGCAACAACAGTTCATTGAAGCTTGAGGCAACTTCTGCCAACATCGCTGGTGGTTTGCTGTTGAAATACGTTTGGCGATCGCTTGTTAAGGCAAAGTGTAATCCATGCCCAACACCATGCGCCAGAGCAAACATCGACTTGTAATCTTCTGTATAAGAAAGCGATAGGTAATTGTGCTTCCCGTAGGTAGGAAACTCAGACTCACCACGGCGCTTCCCAGCACGCACCTTGGCATCAACCCAACCGTGGGCAAAAAATTCCTCTGCACGGTTGGCATAGAAGACATCGAACTGTCTGAGTGTTTCTAGTAGTGTCTCGACAGCAGTTCTATAGTCTATCGACGGTAGTCGCTCATTACTCGTTGTCCAAGGTGCGTAGAGATCACAAGTCCGAACGTTTTGTCCAATTGCTTCTCCCTTCAACTGGTAATAGCGTTGGAATAAGCCAAAGCGATCGCTTGTGCCTTGCATGATGGCACGGAATAGTCCCTCTGATACTTCATCCACCACGAGATACTTCTGCAACGTTGAGGGGTAACCCCGCATCTGGTTCTCAAAATGGTGGTCTTGGGCAATTGTATTGAGAATAAAGCCATACAGGGTGTTGTGCTGCTGCATTACCTGCCGCACTGAGCGATAAGCGTTGTAACGAACATCGGCTTCTGGGTGATAAAGCAGCGCATCCAGTTCAGCCTCAGTCTTCACAATCTTGCCATCAGATGTTTTGACAGGTTCATAGTCCTGTTCACACAGATGAACTGAATGCAGTTGAATCAACGCCTGCCGTCCTGTCAGGTTGTCACGCTTCCGGGTTTGCTCTACCTCTTCAGAAAGCATGTGAGGGCGAGACTGAGCAATGCGGTTGAGGTAGCGATTGTATTTGCTTAAACTCGGTGACGCGAGTAATTTGTCAAACTCAACACTGCCTAAGTTCTGCAATTCCAACTCAAAGAACAGCAGTTGGTTATCAATGCGGGTAAGCGCTACCTTCATGTCGTTGAGGAATTGCTTCGCCTCACTGTTACGGCTATCTTTACAGAAGACAAGGCTAGGGAAGGCAATGAGATGGTCTGCTTTCGTGGATATCGCCTCTAGCTGTTGTAGGCACCGAGCAAAGGCTTCTGGTGCCAGTTGGCTGACTTTACCTCGGTAATTTTGGCGAAATTCTGCGGTTTTCTGCTGAAGTGTTTGTAAATCCTGCTTGAGTTGTGGGTCGTCAAAGCCTCTGTAGAGGTCTGAAAGGTTCCATTCCTGAGGAACATCTAGTCTGGTACGAACGGATAATTGAGTCAAGGCACCGCTCCTTTTTTGTGTAGAAGAATTGTAAATGCTGACCCAGCGCTTAGAAGCGCAGTAGTACGAACACACCCTGACTAGTGGCTCTTAATCCACTAACTCGATTTGAAGGAGTAACAAAGGGTTTACCCTTTTTGCAAAGACTGAATAAACCCAAACTGGAGGCTACTCTTCTCACTCCTATTCAACGACAATTAGAGAAAAGTCCTTATCGAAGTTAGAAAATTCTTTCCTCACTATTTATTTTTAACTGATTTTGTCACTTTCAGAACCATCTGAAGGAAGAATAAATTCTTCTAGCTTATTCAAATGGATTAAGCTCTTAGGCAGAGTTAAACTTCATTAACATTTAGGGATCATGACTTTCCTCAGCTTTTTCCATTTCTTTACCCTGTCCTGATAGATGATTTGTAAAGTAAATATTAAGATATTGCCTCACCAAATCCAGCCGCAATCCTTCCTAGCTTCCTGTAAAACAGCAGAATTATTTCATTAAGGAATAACAAGTATAGCAGTCCTATTTGATTTCTAAACAAGACTGACAAGGGAGAGGGATTTGCATCTCATTTAAGATTGCTATATTTTCACTGACCGGTTTCAGGCAAATAGTATGCTGAACTACGAGCATGTATTACTGTGAGCTTGGAGTTTGTAATCAGTTGTAGTAGAGCGTCAACTGCTGTCTCCTTGTGACGGTTTACCGCCTCTTGAACGGTTGGGAAGCTCAACCACAAAATAAGGCTGCCTTTTCTATCATTAGAGATAGACCCAAAAATCTAAGTAGTACCTCGTGACGACCTCTGCAAAGACACTGACGCTCGTCAAAAATTCAGACCGCTTAGAAAAACGCCTCAAAGAGATTCCCCAAGAACCGGGGGTTTATCTAATGCGGGATTCAAGCGATCGCATTCTCTATATCGGCAAGTCCAAGAAACTTCGCTCAAGGGTTCGTTCCTATTTCCGAGAGTCGCAGAAATTAAGCGATCGCATTGCGATGATGGTGCGACAAGTCGTTGAGATCGAATTCATCGTCACCGACACCGAAGCCGAAGCCTTGGCACTAGAAGCAAATCTGGTCAAACAGCATCAGCCTTACTTCAACGTCTTGCTCAAGGATGATAAAAAGTATCCCTACGTCCTCGTTACCTGGTCAGAAGAATATCCCAGAATATTCATCACCCGCAATCGGCGTATCGCAAAGGAGAAAGACAAATACTACGGCCCCTTTGTTGATGCAGGTTTACTCCGAACAACCCTGCGCCTCGCCAAACGCCTCTTCCCGATGCGCCAGCGTCCACAACCGTTATTTAAAGACCGTCCTTGCCTGAACTATGATATGGGACGTTGCCCTGGTGTGTGTCAAAAGCTGGTTTCAACAGAAGAATACCGTAAGACCATCCAAAAGATTGCCATGGTCTTCCAAGGTCGAACCGGAGAATTGATTGATGTTCTGACAGAGAACATGAATCAGGCGGCTGAATCCTTGAACTTTGAAGCGGCGGCACGAATTCGTGACCAAATTGCCGGGATTAAGTCTTTAGGGGCTGATCAAAAAGTTTCTTTACCCGATGATACCGTCTCGCGAGATGCGATCGCGCTTGCGGCTGATAACCAACATGCTTGCATTCAGCTATTCCAGATTCGTGCAGGTCGTTTGGTTGGACGTTTGGGATTTTTCGCCGATGCTCAATCAGGGACTCCCGGCGCAATTTTACAACGGGTATTAGAGGAGCATTACCAAGCGGCTGACTCAGTGGAAATTCCGGCTGAGGTGTTGGTACAGCATGAGTTGCCAGAAATGGATATGTTGGCGGAATATTTAAGCGATCGCAAAGGTCGTAAAGTTACCCTACTTGCTCCCCAACGGCAAACCAAAGCCGAACTCATTGAAATGGTCGAGCGCAATGCTAACTATGAACTAGAACGCACCCAACGCTTTGCCGATCGCAATACCCAGGCAATGCAAGATTTAGCCGATATTGTGGACTTACCCGACTTACCGCACCGGATTGAAGGCTACGATATTTCTCATATCCAAGGGTCTAATGCTGTTGCCTCTCAAGTCGTCTTCGTTGACGGCACACCCGCAAAACAGCACTATCGCCACTACAAGATTAAAAACCCAGAGGTGCGATCGGGTCACTCCGATGACTTTGCCAGTCTTGCCGAAGTCATCCGCCGCCGCTTCCGTAAGTACGCAGAAGACCCACAATTGCAGCGAGTCGGAAATTCTGATTGGCCTGATTTAGTGATGATTGACGGTGGGAAAGGTCAGTTATCATCAGTTGTGGAAGTCTTGCAAGATATGAACTTGATGGAAGACTTGCGCGTTGTGAGTTTAGCCAAGCAGCGTGAGGAAATCTTCCTTCCTGGGGAATCCCTACCATTACCAACTGAAGCCGAGCAACCGGGAGTGCAGTTGTTAAGGCGTCTACGGGATGAGGCACACCGTTTTGCCGTGACGTTCCACCGTCAACAACGAAGTGACAAACTACGTCGTTCTCGTTTAGATGAAATTGCTGGCTTAGGTTTCCACCGACAAAAACAACTGTTGGCACATTTTCGCTCGATTGACTATATTCGAGAAGCCTCTCCAAAACAGTTGGCTGAAGTTGCAGGAATCGGTTCGCGTTTAGCTCAAGAAATTTACGATTATTTCCACCCATGAAATTCAAACCAAGAGCGGTTCAAACGGTTGGTACTTCACTGCTCTTGGTTTTGGTTTTGCTAGAAGTATTACTCACACTGGTTTATCTTGCTGGGGTATTCTTCACAGGGAAAGCCTATCCGCTATTTGATATGGATGGATTAATGACCATTCCATCCTTGTTGCAAGCCTTTCAACTACTTCTAGTTGGCTTGATTGCATTGAGCTTACTAATAATTCAGCCTCCCTCATCTCCACGTCTGTCTCGATTATTTTTGTTGACTGTCGCTGTCTTATTTATCTACGGGGCGATTGATGAAGTATTTAAAATCCATCTTCAGCTTCATCGTCTGTTTCACACACCCACTAATCGAGATTGGCTACCGTTTTATTTCGGCATCGGTGTAACAACAATCGTGATGTTTTACCGCGATTTTATTGCAATCTGGCGCTTTCACCAAAAGGCGATCGCATTTATCGCTCTCGGTATGGGAATATTTATTTTGGGTGGATTCGGCGCAGAGCTTTTAAAGCATGAGTTAGTCCAGACAGTAGTTAGTCAAATTTCTCGGCAGGATGAGTTAATTCCTGTCTTGGTGGAGAAGTTGAGGGTAGCTGTTGAGGAGTTTTCAGAACTGCTGGGTGAGAGTATTACACTCTATGGTATTTTTCTATATGTTGCGAAGCGGCTGTCTTTGACATCCTCCCCGACCTAAAGGTGCGGGGATTCCAAAGATCACTCCTTGGGTTTCCTCTTTCCACGAGGTAAATTTCAACTATTAAATAAACCCCAACTTTTGGAAATTAGAGCAAAATAGTGTGAGCGTTGGGAATTAGGGAGGGCATCGTGGCGTGGAGAAAACCACGATAAATACGCAGGAAATACAGGGACAACAGAGCATCCATCCAAGGGACTTATCATGGTCTTTCTGGCTTGCTGTACCGCTCTATCCCTACGGTATCCGGCGGACACTTCGCAAAGAAGTGGTTAAGGATACAGTCTGGACGTTTGACCAAATTCAGGGCATCCTCTACGTCGTCGTGCCAATTCGCATGACGGTTATTAAGCTCGAATCGGGGGGGCTTCTCATCTATGCGCCTGTTGCACCAACGCAAGAGTGCATACGGCTTGTCAATGAGTTAGTAGCACAGCACGGTGATGTCAAGTACATCATCCTGCCAACAATCTCTGGAATAGAACACAAAGTCTTCGTTGGCCCTTTTGCAAGACGATTTCCGAATGCACAGGTTTTTGTAGCCCCGAACCAGTGGAGTTTCCCACTAAACCTTCCCTTGAGCTGGCTTGGCTTCCCGAAGAAACGCACTCACGTACTTCCGGAAGACAGTACAAAAGCCCCTTTTGCTAATGAATTTGACTATGCGATACTTGGCCCCATCGAACTTGGGCCAGGACGGTTTGAGGAAGTGGCATTCTTCCACAAGCGATCGCGTACACTACTCGTCACAGACTCTGTGCTTTGTGTGCCAGAGGAGCCACCCGCAATTGTTCAACTTGACCCATACCCCTTACTGTTCCACGCAAAGGACAATGCATTCGATGTCGTAGAGGATAGTGAGGCAAGCCGCCGTAAGGGATGGCAGCGTATCTCACTATTTGCGTTTTACTTCCAACCGAGTGCGATCGGGGCGATCGAACTAGGTCAGTCGATTCGTGATGCCCTCAAAGCTCCAAATCGGACAAGGAAAGCGTATTTCGGCTGGTTTCCCTTCAAATGGAAGGAAGATTGGAAGCGATCGTTTGACGCACTGCGAGGCGGTGGGCGTCTGTTCGTTGCACCAATTCTGCAAACACTCATTCTCAACCGAGCGCCGAAGGAAACCATCAACTGGGCTGACAAGGTAGCAAGTTGGGATTTTCAACGAATTGTTCCCTGCCACTTTGACTCACCGATTGAGGCAAACCCACATCAGTTTCGGCAAGCGTTTGCCTTTCTTGAGAAGAAACCTATTGCAGATGAGAGTAAAAGTAACTCCCTACCTGAGGAGGATTTTGAACTTCTAAGAGAAATCGATCAAGGTCTGAGCAAGCTCCGGATCACGCCACCACCGAAGGAAAAAGTGTAAGGTGGCTGGAAAAAAGATTGTTGGTTATTAGTCACTTGAAGGACAGTTTGATGTCTTGCAATATGTCCATAGTGGATTACAAACAACAACCAACAATCAACCAACAACCAAAAGCTAGGATATAGCAGAAAAATAAGTAGGCAGAAGCAAGCTATGGACAAATCCCTCATACCCGTGATTCTTGCTGGTGGAAAAGGGGAGCGTTTTTGGCCGTTGAGCCGTAAACACAGACCGAAGCAATTCTTAAGTTTGGATGGAAGTGGCAAGAGCCTGTTACAGGCAACGGCTGATCGATTGAGTGAATTGGCTGGAAGTCCAGAGAAGTTGTGGGTCGTAACGTCTGCTCTACTCGCTCAAGGGGTGCAAGAACAGCTACCTCAGCTAAAGTCGCAAAATTTACTGGCGGAACCGGAGGGACGTGATACAGCACCAGCCGTTGCCTGGGCAACGCTTGAGATTGCCCGGACGTATGGCGAAGATGCTGTGGTGGGCTTTTTTCCGGCTGACCACTGGATTGAAGACCAAGTCGCTTTTCAACAAACGATCAATGCGGCGGCTCAACTAGCGTCCTCTGAGGCAGCGATTGTAACGTTGGGGATTACTCCAGGCTATCCTTCCACAGGTTACGGCTACATTGAACAAGGCGAACAGACAGGGACATTTGGTGGGTTGCCAGTTTACAAAGTCAGTCGATTTACCGAAAAGCCTGACCGTGAGACGGCTGAATCATTTTTGGCAACAGGGCGATTCAGTTGGAATAGTGGGATGTTCATTTTCCGGGCTGGGGTGGTTTTAGACGAACTCCGCACTCACGCACCAGAAATCATGGGTGCTTTAGAAGAAAAGGGTGTAGCGGCTTATCCTGAACTCGCGAAAAAGAGTATCGACTACGCCTTGATGGAGAAGACGCAACTTGCTTATGTTCTTCCTGCGTCATTTGGTTGGGATGATTTGGGTGACTGGAATGCGATTGAACGTTTACTCAAAGGGGATGCAAAAAATGTGGAACTAGCTCGTCATGTCGGGCTAGATACTCAAGGCGCGATTCTTTACGCCACAGGTGAGGATGAGGTGATTGTCACGATTGGGTTAGAGGATGTTGTGGTGGTACGCGATCGCAACGTCACCTTGATTGTGAAAAAAGACCGAACCCAAGAGATTAAACAAGTCGTCAAAATGCTCCAAGAAGACTCAACGCTAAAAGACTTGTTGTAGAAGGTCAACCCAACAATATCAGGTTGCTAAAGAGTGTGGTATGTAGAAACGCTGCACTCTTGTTTTTTCTTTTCTCTTTTTCACTTTGGACTTGCTTAGCCGCCTATTAAAGAGAAACTCAGCCGCATAATCTTCTACCCCAGGTACATTGGCAGGTACTACGGTTTAGCGTTAGAACATTCAGTGACAGCGCCAATTAGCTGGCTCCTCGCAACGGTCTAAAGGCGAAAATATTTCTGCTTTTTGCCTTTACTTTTTACGTCTTACGTTTTACCTTCTTATCTCCGAAGTATGTTTGCTTTAACTCAAACCAGTTCCCGGCAACGCGAAATTCTTGAAGTCGTCTTCCGCAACGGCTGGGATTATATGCGAGGACTTCTGACGGGGAGCAAGACTGACGAACCAAATCTGCCACCTCCTGCTGTCCTCCGTAACATCCTGGTCGATCTAGGGCCAGTCTACGTCAAACTAGGACAGTTGCTCAGTACCCGTCCTGACTTATTACCAGGGGAATATGTTGAAGCCCTAACCGACTTGCAAGCCAATGTGCCACCAGTGCCGTGGAGTCAAGTAGAAATCCTGATTCGGCAACAGCTAAAACAGCCCTTGGAAGAAGCGTTTGCCGCCATCAATCCTCAAGCGGTTGCTGCGGGTTCGATTGCCCAAACTCACCGGGCAACCTTAAAGAGTGGTCAGGAAGTCGCTCTAAAGGTGCAGCGTCCCGGCATTGAGGCGATAGTTGCTCAGGATATTGCTCTGATTCGGAGTCTGGCGGAGTTGGTCTCTCGCACTACTTTTGGGCAAGATTATGACACCGTGGGGCTAGCGGAGGAGTTTGTCACTGCCCTACAAGCAGAACTAGATTTCAATCAAGAAGCTAGCTTCACCGACCAGCTACGCCGCAACTTATCAACCAGCCGTTGGTTTGACCCAAAGCAGTTGGTGGTGCCAGAGATTTATTGGGATTTGACCACCAAAAAGCTCATGGTGATGGAGTGGCTAGACGGTGTGCCACTCCTCTTGGCGAGTTTACCTGCGATGCGGGATGGGAAGGATGCTGATACTCAGCGCAAAGAAATCACTAAGCTTTTATTTCGTGCTTTCTTGCAGCAGTTGTACATCGACGGCTTTTTCCATGCTGACCCCCATCCGGGCAATTTGTTTTATCTGAGTGATGGTCGTCTTGCACTTTTAGACTGTGGGATGGTCGGTCGCTTGGACCCGCGCACGCAGCAGATTTTGACGGAGATGTTACTGGCGATTGTAGATTTAGATGCCCAGCGATGCGCTCAGCTAACTGTAGAGTTGGCAGAGTCGGGTCAGCCTGTAAGTTTGTCAGGGCTGACAAATGACTACGATCGCATGTTACGAAAGTATTACAACATCAGCCTGTCGCAAATCAACTTTAGCCAGGTATTTTATGAGGTGCTACAAATCGCCCGTAACAATAAAATCCGCTTGCCCAGCAACATGGGTTTATATGCAAAAACGCTAGCCAACTTGGAAGGTGTCGCCCGGAGTTTTGACCCAGAGATTAACCTCTTAGACCAAATTAAGCCGCTGATGACCGATTTGTTTCGGCGTCAGCTACTGGGAGATAATCCTTTGCAAACTGCTCTAAGAACCGCCCTTGACATCAAGAGCCTCTCTTTGCAAACTCCACGTCAGTTAGAGTTGCTGTTAGACCGGGTGACTTCAGAAACGTTAAGGTGGAATCTAACAATACCAGACCTCGATCCCTTACGACGCAGTATGGATGATTCGGCTAACCGACTCTCCTTTAGTGTTGTAGTTGGCTCGTTGATTATTGGAGCGGCAATTATTTCCACGAACGCGCAGACAAGTCAACTGTCTCTTATTAGTAATGTTCTATTCGCCGCCGCTAGTTTTTTGGGCCTTTGGTTGATTGTTAGTATTTTGCGATCGGGGCGTTTACGGTGAGGGGTATAGCAGTTGGGGTGTACACCAACAATAAAGTTCTTAGGTGGAAATTGCCTTAAGTAGACAATAAAGTCCTTAAGTCAATTGAGAACTAGGAACTGAGGATTGAGACTTTCTCAAGTGAGGCTTGTACCCCACTTGCTATAATGCAAGACCTTTGGGTGCATCCCAATGGGGGTACGCCTTCTAGCGAGTCCTAATTCTTTATTGGTCTGGGAGGATGTCACTGTCTAGTCTAAATCAGCAAACAGCCAGATATCAGCGTGATAAGCTTTATGAAAAGCTCGCCAAACCTGGCAAGAATTATTCCGTCTACAGTAATAAACATTATCCAGGTGAAATTCTCTTAGGAGAGTACCAAGTTGAAGAGATTTTTCAGGATAAGGATTCAGGCTTTTATGCGCTTGGTTTAGTATCAGCAAGCGGAAAAAGTCCTCCCGTTTTGGTAATTCGAGGATTTGGTAACTGGGGAAGGCTGGAAGACTTTCCTAGAGAATTTTTTCCCTATCAGGATATTTCAGATGTGGTAATGACTCAGTCGGACAGTCATTTCCAATCGGCTATAAAAATTGGAGTAATCGAATGGTTGCGGAATCAGGTAAGTAAAGGAACAAAGCCTGATGTAGTAGGTCAGAGTTTAGGTGGAAAAGTCGCACAACAACTGGCTGTAGAAGTTCCAGAGTATGTTGATTCGCTCATTACTTTCAATTCTATAGGTATCTCATCCCAAGAATTTGAAAAGTATCAGGGAGAAGTAGCAATTTTTCACTATATAAATCCAGTTGACTTTGTTCCTTATGTACTGGGAGATAAGTTTTTACCAGGCACTATTTTTCAAGTTTACAATCCAACGATTAAAACCCCGGACTTCTTAGGTCAGCATAACAATTTAGTCTTAGAGAAACCTGATACTGTGATTAAACAAGTCAAAATTGAATCATTTTATTGGGTACGGGAACTTTACCAATCTATCAGAAGTTACCGAAGAACGGTGCAAAAGGAAGTGGAAGAGTTAAATCAAATCGCTCAACAAGATGATGAGGACTATGAAGCCAGTACAAACAAGTCTAGTCTAGCGATTCGACAACAGTTTGATGTTTCTATCCAAGCCGTTCAGCAAGAATTTAACAACATCACGCAAGCAATTCGTCAGGAATTACTTACCAACACTGACCGTAAAAGTGCGGCTGAGTTGCTTCAGCAGCGAGTGAGTTCTTCTGTTGAAGTCATTCAAAAAGAAATAGAAATCTTGAGCGTAACCGTTCAACAAGAAATTAGAGACTCAGGAAGAACGTTTAAGAGCTTTAGTCAAAGGCTTAAAGAGGAACTCAAGGATTCGGTTGGCATGGTTAAACAAAAACTTGAGAAGTTGTTGCAAGTGGAAACCAAGTCGAAGATACAACAAGAGCTTGATGTCAAAAGCGATCGCACTTAACATGAATGTCACTGACTTAAGCGAAAAGTAATCGTTCGTAGAAAAACCCTGCTTGGGGGGCTTCCCCCCAAACCCCCCATTGGGGGACGGAGTGCCTCCCCCAAACCCCCTGCACAAGGGTTGATCGAGAGGTAGCAGAGGTTGAATTCATTCATTAAGTCAGTGACATTCCACTTAACATCAACATCCCTCAACTGCAAAAAAGTGTAACGTACCATTTCCATTTGGCTGAAGCCAGGAGTAGGGTTCTCATCACGACACAACCCCATTTTCAATTCCACACCCGACGCAAATTTAACACAAAACCCGGTAACACCTCCTCTGCGGACAATTCAGCAGGATTCTCCAACACGTTCACATCCTTACCCGGTCGATAAATTTCCACCCGTCGCTGCTGCGGAGCGATTAACCAGCCAAGTTTCGCGCCATTGTCGATATACTCCCTCATTTTATCTTGCAGGGACTTAAGGCTATCTGAGCTAGAGCGTAACTCAACCACAAAATCCGGGCAGATATTAGCAAACGTTCCTTTTTGTTCTGGAGTAAGCGCCTGCCAACGTTCTCCACTCACCCAAGAGGCATCAGGGGCGCGAGTCGCACCATTGGGTAAAATGAAGCCCGTCGAGGAGTCAAAGACTTTACCCGGTTCACCCGCATTACGCCACCACAAATACAACTCTCCAGTAACACTGCAATTGCGCTCTCCAGTTTCCCAGCCTGTTGGTGGGTTCACTATTAACTCTCCTTGTGCGGTTCTTTCCAGTTCTAAGTCTCGGTTTGCTGCTGCCAAAGCGGCAAACTGTTCCTGGGTAACGTACAGCCCAATTGTCTTAGGCAACTCAATCGATAGGGTGTCGGTTTCTGGACTGGCGGGTGTCTTTACCATATTGACCTCTTACCTCTTACACAATAGGGTTTGGGTGAATGATGCCTACCCTATTACTCCCTTCCCACTATAAGATTAGGTATCGATAATAGCTGAAATGCCTATCAGTGCTAGGTTTTAATTACAGAGTCTTATGCCGGAATGGGAGTAACTAACAGATTCTATAGGCTTTCTCTTCAATCACCTCCGGCACTGCGCGAACGCGAGTAGTGTCTCGTACTCCCCAGGAGAACCCCTAACTCCGGTATTACAATCACCCTTGCTGGAGCAAAAAAATGGGATGCACTAAACTAGACCTTCATGCGATCGCTCAAAATTTCGCAACCCTCTTGAGTCACGAGTACCGTATGCTCAAACTGAGCCGCTAGGGAATTATCGACAGTTACTATCGTCCAGCCATCGGGTAACAATTCCGTGTGCTTGGAACCTGCACTCACAATCGGTTCAATTGTTATTGTCATTCCCGCTCGAAGCTTCACATTTGGCATCTGGCGGGTACGGAAAAAGAATACAGAAGGGTCTTCGTGTATGTTCCGTCCCACACCGTGACCTGTTAAATCTTCTATGATGCTAAAGCCATTCGCTTCTACATGGTCTTGCACTGCACCAGCAATATCCATGAGATAATTTCCGGCTTTGACTTGCTCGATACCAATATAAAGCGCTTCCTCAGTTACACGAATTAATTTTGCGGCTTCCGGAGAAACCTCACCAACTGCGATCGCAATGCAAGAGTCACCGTGAAACCCTTGATAGTAAGCACAGGTATCCACCTTCAGAACATCACCCGACTCAATGACTCGCGTGGGACTGGGAATGCCATGTACAGCCTCGTTATTAATACTGGTACAGAGAGTAGCAGGAAATCCTTGATATCCCTTGAGGCTAGGAACTCCACCCATCTCCCGAATACGCTTCTCGGCATAAGCATCCAACTCACCTGTCGTCATCCCTGGCAAGACTTGCTCGGAAATTTCTTTCAGGACTGTTGCAACAATCTGTCCTGCCTGACGCATAATTGCAATTTCTCGTTCTGACTTGATTTCGATGCCACGGCGTTGCTTTTTGGCAGGGGCAGGTTGAGGGGACTGGGAAAGGAGTTCGCTGAGAAGATTCATTGATTTTACCATTGCTAGGTTATGCTAAGGTAGCATGGCTTAGCATCTCGTGCAAAACCATAAGGCAAGGCGTTACTATATGTGAAGGAAATACACTATAGAAACTCGCATGGGCGGTAAAACTTCACTGGCTGGTGTGACAACCTACATTCCCCCAGAGTGGAAAAAAGAGCTTGAAGAGTGGGCGGAGGAAGAAGAACGCTCAGTTTCTTGGATACTCTTGAAGTTAATTGGCAATGCACTCGAAGATCGGCGTCAGAACTCTTCAACAGCAACAAGTGCAGAAAGCCCAGAACTGGTGGGTGTAGCCACTAATGGCAAAACAGCAGCTAGATAATTCGGGAAGAAAGCAATATACCCTGATGAGAAAAAGGTTTTAGGGAAAGGGGAAAGGTTTTTCCTTTTTACCTTTCACCCTTCCCCTTCTCCTAAAACCGATTAGTTAAATAGGCGAGGTGAGATGCTAAGACGCAGTGACAAGTCCACTGTGTTTGAGTAAAGGCTCAGTACTCGGTTCCCGTCCCCGGAATGCCTTGAAGACTTCCATTGGAGGCAAGCTTCCACCAAGAGCAAGGACTGTATCACGATAGCGCTTGCCTGTAGTGGCGATCGCTTCTTCGTTGTCTAAGCCAGCATCTTCAAAGGCAGCAAAGGCATCAGCGCTGAGGACTTCCGCCCATTTATAGCTGTAATAACCCGCTGCATAGCCTCCTGCAAAGATATGCCCAAACGCGCACAGGAAGTTGTCTTCTGGCAGGGGTGGCAAAATCGTTGTAGTTTTAGCAATGCGCTTACGCACATCAACCGCCGTTTCATTGCCACCTGGCAGATAACGATGGTGCAATTCCAAATCAATACGGCTAAAGTGCAACTGCCGCAACATTGCGCTACCACTCATGTAATGACGTGCTGCCAACAGCTTTTGGTAATAATGCTCTGGCAAAGGCTCACCTGTTTCATAATGCTTCGCCATCCCCATAAGTGTAGGACGGTCATAGCACCAGTTTTCCATAAACTGGCTAGGCAGTTCCACCGCATCCCACTCCACATTGTTGATGCCGGATGCCCCTGCATAATCCACCTTCGTCAGCATGTGCTGTAAGCCATGACCAAATTCGTGGAACAGCGTCTCCACTTCATTAAAGGTCATCAGGCTAGGCTTATCATCAACGGGAGGAGTTTGGTTGCACACCAAGTACGCTACAGGTAAGCGTGTAGTGGATGTGCCATTTTCATAAATTTTGGCACGACCAATACAATCATCCATCCAAGCACCACCGCGCTTTTCAGCAGGACGGCTATAGGGATCTAAGTAGAAGTTAGCAATTGGGGTGCCTGTCTCATCGGCAATTTGAAAATAACGGACATCTTCGTGCCACACAGGGGCAGTACCATCTGCTGCTGTAACGGTAACACCAAAGAGCCGCTTCACCAGGCTAAATAACCCATCCAGCACCTGAGGCAAGGGGAAGTAGGGACGCAATTCCTCTGCACTAAAGGCAAACTTTTCTTCCTGTTGGCGTTCTGCCCAAAAGCTGATATCCCAGTGTTTTAAGTCGTTGGCTTCCTCAGCCCCTTTAGCAGCCGCAAAAGCTTTTAACTCTTCTAAATCTTTAACAGCAGCCTCATAACTCGCACGACGCAGTTCCTCCAGCAGTCCCTCCACTGCCTCAACGTTAGGAGCCATTTTACTGGCTAGGCTCAATTCGGCAAAACTCTCATAACCCAATAGCGCTGCTTTTTCTTTACGCAGTTCTAAAATCCGCTCAATTAGTGAAGTGTTATCTAATTCACCTGTAGAAGCACGGCTGACAAAGGCTTTGTAGAGCTTTTCTCGCAAGTCACGACGAGTGCTGTGCTGCATGAAGGGAACATAGCTGGGGTAGTCCAGGGTAATCCGCCAAGGCCCATTTTCCGCCGTCGCATTTTCCTCGCCAGCCTCACGAGCGGCTTGAGCTGCCAGACTCGTTAAGCTAGGTGGTAAACCATCCACCTCATCTTTGCTAGTTAGGGTCATGCTAAATGCTTTAGTGGCATCAAGCACATTGTTGGAGAATTTGGTAGAAAGCTCTGCAAGTTCGAGTTGAATCGCATTAAAGCGATCTTTCTCCGAAATCGCTTCGCTATCGCGTTTCTCCCCCTCTAACCCAACACCGGAAAGCTCAGCATCTCGAATTGCCGCTTCGACAATTCGCTTTTGCGCTGGCTCCAAACTGCTCCAGTCATCGCCTTCACGCAAGGCTTTGAACGCTTTGTAAAGAGGTTGGCTTTGGTTGAGTTTGTTAGAAAACTGTACGACTTTGGGCTGCACCGTTTCGTAAGCCTCGCGGAGTTCTGGGCTATTTTTTACACCCATTAAATGGCTTATCACTCCCCAAGTCCAAGTTAGACGCTCTCCTAAGCGATCGAGAGGTTCAACTAAACCGTCCCAAGTCGGCGTTACTTTCGCTTCTAATTTGGCAAGTTCTTCATCCAGTTCAGCCAGTAGTTGCGTCATCGCAGGCACTACGTGCTCTGGCTTAATGGCTTCAAATGGAGGTAGCCCCTTGCTGATTAACAAAGGGTTATCAGTAGCAGTCGCGTTTGCAATCATAATCAGTCGTTTGTTGCCGAGGCTCAGATTAAAGGCTTTTCTTTAATTAAATGGTCTATTTTGCCACTTGGCAGTGATCCCTGTACTTCGGAATCATCGTTAGGAACACTTAAGTTGTGTAACCAATCGCGTTAGTAAAGCTTTAGGCTTGCACAGCTTCCTTTGCATTAGCGTTACTGGCAATACAAGTAGACCACTGCTATTTATTATCGGGAAGTTTTCTATAAGTTGCTAAGGGGTTAACCGTAACTATGCAGTTACGCTAACCCCATTGAAGTATTCGGTTTGACGCTCTAAGCACGCTTGAATACAGAAGAAAAGCGGTCTTTTACACTAGCCACTGTGGTTTGAATCAAGTTCCCAACTGTCGCTTGCGGACGAGTGGCTACGACAATTGGCTCATCGTTGAAGTCCTTGAGGCGATGACCATACTCCAATTCAGCTTGGTGCTTACGCAGCTTGGGGAAGAGGCGGAAAATACCTTTGAGTAACTCTTCCTCTTGCTGAAACACAGCTTGGTCAATTTGACTGCTACGATTCACGGTCATTGAACCGGCAGGAAACCAGTTTTTTTGTCCCTTGATGCGTACATAAATATTGAATTCTGGCAACCCCGACTTTTTCATCTCGTTGTACTGTGAGGCTGCCGCTGTTCGTTTTGCCTTATTTTTCTTGGCTGTCTGCTTCTGCGGTTGAACCTTACCAAATCCGATTTGGGTTGCCACTGTTGCGTACTCCTTTACTGTCTTAACAGAAGTTTACACTATTTTCATAAAGGCTGGAAGGTGGGGAAGGTAGAGCAGAAATTACTCCCTCATCTCCCTTAACGAGAGTGCCATTCGATTACAGGTAAAGGAGTAACGTTGGTAGAATTCTTACTTTGGGAGAGGTAGAAGCAAGCGGCTAGAAAAGCGATCGCCTTTTAGTGGATAGAACTGAAGGTCGCCTCCCCAAGCACTAAGGATATCGCGGCAAATCTTCAGGTTCAGCGTCGATGGCGCTAAAGGTGAAGCCGCGAGAGTCTTTAAACAGTCCTCAAGCAAGCCGCTTTCGGTAATCAACAATTCCAGTAAAGCTGGAGATGAGTTGGGAGGTGTTGGGTTGCACCAGAGGTTAATCCAACTACCAGGTGGGGCATGGAAGCAGGCTGTGATTAGAAGTTCAAAAAGGATACATTCAAGTTTTAGAGGGTCGCAATAAATGCTCTGGTTGCCCAGGTTATGGATTTTTCGCATAATCTGGCGTTGATGATATAGGGGTTCAACACAACGAAGCGATCGCTTCAACAAATGGCTTAGAGGCACTGGACGTAGATTTACTTGTAGTTGCCACTGTTCCTTCTTCAGTACTGGTGTCAGTAGGGTAAGCGTCTGTTCCAACTGATGCAGTAGAGGCTGGCGGCTGATTGATCGCAGTGGTTGACCACTATCTAGGGTAGGTGTGGCATTTATTTCACCGAAATCTCCCAAAGTGTCTTGATTAAAATCTTGCGTATTAGGTAGTGATGTCCCTGGTTCCACCAATAGGGTTCTAACACTTTGTACGACTGAGTGATAAAGCGCTTCTAAGCAACGATGTTTATACCAATTGAGGATTTGCAGGTTTCCGCTATCTTGAGCATGGAGGCTGAGGCGGTGTCGGTAGCGGCGCAACCAGGTAAACTGAGTCGTCAGAGTTTCGAGAGGCGGCAGCAGATGCCAGGGCCACTGACGTTTCTCGTGATCGGCAAGGAGCAAAATTCCTGTAGTTGGTTTTACTCCTGTATGGAGCGCGATCGCTAGTACCTGACCAATACCAGGACTACTCAACCACTTACGAGTAGAAGCATCCAAGGCAGTGAGTGGACGGCAGAGGAAGCCATTAGTTGCTAAGACTTCTTGAATCAAGCTGTTGCTGGCAACCGGGATAGCTAAATCGGGTGGGAAGGCAAAGCGTGGCTCAGCAACAACAGCAGCAACACTTGCTGAAGTACTTTCAGGTGTCCAAGAGAGTAGCACTGCCAGAGGACATTCCATCAGTGTCGCCAAAGACTGTACCCAAGTGTGGTCAAAGAGAGGTAGGTCTAGGGGCGCTTCTTGGAGAGTAGAAAGTCCAGCTTGTAGGGTTTGGTGAGCAAGCAGCGACAATCTGGCGTTTTCCTGTAGCTGATCTACCGTGAACAGTAAACTCATTTGTTGCACGGCAATGCTTAACAATTCCCGTTGGGTGTGGTTCCAGGTACGGGGGGTACTATGACCGAGGAGAAGTAGAAGTAAACCTTCTGTTTGTCCTTCTTGGTTAGAGTTGTCTATTTTTAAGGGTTGAGAACTCAGGTTTGATTGTCCAAAAGAGATCAACAAGGCTGAGCGTACACCTAATTGGATTAAGACTTTACGCCAGGGAGTTAGCCGCCACTCTAAATCTAGGTCTTCAAGTGCGATCGCGTCACTACCTTTGAAAAGCTGACGGTCTTCTGCTGAGAGAGGTGCGAGGGAAGTAGTAAGGGAACGGCGGTTCGGGGGTTGTGTGCCGAAAACGAGGGTAAACTCGCCCAAGGCGTTTTCTTGTAGCACTAAAAAACGTTCGGCATCAAGGCGATCGCAAAGTAAATCAGCATACTCTTTGAGCGCTGTTGGGGTATCGTGGCTACTAGCGATCGCTTGAGCAATCTCTGCTGTAAAGTGAGTATCCTTTTGAGCTTGCTCAAGTGTGGCTTCGAGTTCCTCATTTCCTTGTACTAGTGCGATTAACTGAGCCGTAGCACGAACATAGCTTGTTTCCCCCTGCTCCCAGATGCGGGGTTCACTATCTTCCACGGCGAGAAAGCCTAGTAATTCTCCATTCGCTTGAATGGGTGCCGCTAGCAGGGAGCGAGTTCGCAGCCGTGCCAATAAACGTTCTATACTTTCAGGTTTTAGCAGGCTTCTCCCTGCGCCAATAGCAACCATTTGACCCGCAGCCAGCGCTTGATAGAAGTCGTTCGCTTCGGCTACCTTTAAACCTGCCGTTGTTGTTCTGGATTCTGCCAAACGAGCGAGTGACTGCCGATTACCCATCCGGTGCCAGAAGTACCGCCGTTCTGGAGAATACCAGTAAAGATTGGTGCGTGTCGGTGCAACAAATTCCTGGGTCATCCTCACCACTGCCTCTAGGCGCAGTGTTAGTGAGGGAAGTTCCAGGAGTTCGTCGAGTACCTGGAAGAGGTGCTGGTCAGGACGCTTAGTGGCGGTACGCTGCCAATCGGCTTCGATCTGGTATAGAGCAGCAGCTAATCCTCCCAGTACCAGCGATAGCTGGGCTTTTTCAGCAGGACGAGGCGAGAAACCCCACTGATCAGAACCCAACAACACTACACCAAAACAGCGGTCTTTGTAGCGCAATGGGAAGACTATTGTGCCTTGAATCCCAAATTCTTGAGCTGCCCGCCGCCAGTCTCCAGCACGGAGTTCTTGCTGCAAATCTGGAACCCCCACAGCTCGTTGCTCGATCACTACCTGCTCTAATAAGTCGCCGGAACTGAGGTTAAACCGTTGCTTGAGAAACGTTATGTCACCTGTTGGGGTGATGCCCCCTTTACCAACTAATCGATGATCCAAGCGGTCATAAAGACCAATCCAAATCAAGCGGTAGTCGAACTCGTTGGTGAGGTAATCGAGGGTGGTTTCAATGAGAACTTCAGCATTCTCCTCTTCCCTTAATGTTTGAAGGATTCGTCCAAGGGCAACGAGTTGATTTTCGTTGTCCGGTTGTAGGTGTTGCTGCCCCATGATTATCAAAACCCTTCACGCGGGAGAATTATGAGTTATGAGTGGGATAGCAAGTCTGTTTAAACGCTGCTCCCTACTTATACTCATAACTTTGTTTACATGGATATTTATCAAGCTGGTATTCGTCCGATTTTATTTTCTGCCCTAAAAGCTGATCCAGAGTGGTTGCATCAACGGACTTTACAGGCGTTAGGTTGGCTAGAACGCACGAGTGAGCGTCCTCTAACTCAGTGGGTTCAAGCTCAGTTACAGCATAATTATTCCCTTCGTTCTCCAGAAATGGAGCAAACGCTTTGGGGGCTAAAATTTCCCAATCCTCTCGGCTTAGCGGCTGGATTTGATAAGGATGGGGTAGCGGCTGGGGTTTGGGGCGCTTTCGGCTTTGGCTTTGCGGAACTTGGTACAGTAACGTTTCAGGCGCAGCTAGGAAATCCCCGTCCCCGTCTCTTTCGCTTGAGTGCCGACAACGCGGCATTGAACCGGATGGGATTTAATAATCAAGGTGCTGAGGCTCTGGCAACCCGGTTAGGGCAACGCTTAGGATATCCGCGATCGGTGCCGCTTGGCATCAATCTTGGTAAATCTAAAGTAACACCACTCGAAGATGCGGCGGCTGACTATCTGGGAAGTTTTCGCTTGTTGAAGGATTTAGGCGATTACTTTGTGGTTAATGTGAGTTCTCCGAATACACCGGGATTGCGATCGCTTCAGGATGCTACTCAACTAAGTCAGATTGTCGATGCTCTGCAACAGGAAAATCAAGGACTCAAGCCAATTCTGGTAAAGATTGCCCCAGATTTAGAAGAGGATGCGATCGCGGATGTCCTTAACCTCGCTAAAAACTACCAACTCTCAGGAATTATTGCGACTAACACAACAATCCGCCGCGATATGCTCAAAACTCAGCGAATCGAGGCAACAGGTAAATCCGTAACGGAAGAAGCTGGCGGCATTAGTGGCGCACCACTACGTCAACGTTCTACAGAAGTGATTCGCTTCATCCACCAACAAACTCAAGGTCAACTACCGATTATCGGGGTAGGAGGTATCTTCACCGCTGAGGATGCCTGGGAGAAGATTACGTCCGGGGCAAGTCTGATTCAGGTTTACACGGGTTGGATTTACGAGGGGCCGTGGATGGTAAGGCGAATCTTAGAAGGGTTAGTGCATAAGCTGGAAGAGAAGGGATTGACTAAAATTTCTGAAGCCGTAGGTTGGAAAGATTAACAAAAACGTATTCATTTAAAATCTAGAGGCTGAAGCGTACATAAAAACAAAGCATTTTAGCCCTTATCCTTGCTGAGCTTGTAAAGGAACCACTTGCCCTCTTTATCTATTACTAACCCTTTAATATCTGGGTGCCAGTCAATTTGAGTGAGAATATAGTTTGCCTCAAATCGGTGAGCGACATCTACTAATTCTGAACTACTACGTTGGCGAAATAGTAAATCTGAGTTACTTACAGAAGCATTGACTGAACCTAAGATAGCTTGCAAACGGTTTGTCCACTCTTGAATTCCCTGCACTGTATAGGGAAAGCTCCTAAAGTCAAAGACAACGGCTCTTTCAGAATAAAACCTAAACTGATCGCTTGATGGCGGAACTAAGATCAGGGCATCTTTACTACTTAACTGTTTGAATCGTAAAGCTAATGTTGTCACCTCATCTGTTGAAATCTGGTAGGTAGCTAATCTTTTGTTAAACACATTTGAGAGCTTTTCTGGCAGAACATTCAACAATCCTAAAGACAAGATTAGGCAAGAGCAGAAAGCCAGTGTATGGATGATGATTACCTTACTTTTAGGAGCAGCTTGGGAAATCTTTTCTACAAAAAAAGGAAAAGCCAGAATCAAAAAGAGAAGAAACTGTTCGTTTACATCATCAGCTATAGCTACCCCTGACTCTGAAACTGAGTGGTTTATCAATAATAATGGTAAGACTACTACTGTAGCCAAGGTTACAAATCGAGAGCGCAATATCTGTAAATTATGAGTAGCTTTGAAAGCGCATAAACTGCCAGCTAAGATAAATAAAACTATACCTCCATCTTTTGTAAGCGGTGTGATTAGTAATAGTAAACTTAAAGCAATATTTCCACGTCTGTACTGTTCATCTACCAGAACACTAATAGCAATGAGAACCATCAATTGAGCAAAGGGAGTTGTTCTCGCTAGCTGTAATTTTGCAATGAATGCCAAAGGATATACTTCTACAAAAATGTAACCCAACAAGAGGGCAAAAGCTGATGTAGCAATGACAAGGGAAAGCCTAGTTTTGTCCTCTGATCGTAGCGACTCTGCATTTTGGATACACAGTAAGCCACCAACCATGAACAGAATGAAATTTAGCCAAGACCTTAAACCAAATGTAGAGAAAATAATGTGATGAGGATGGCGGATTTCTCCATAAATGTAGACAAACTCAGCATTAGTAATTGTTCCAGTACTAGAATCACCAGTAAGCATCATTGGCACGTAGACTAGACTTGCCAGGATTCCTAAAAGGAGAAACGGTAACACAAGAATCGATAAATTATTCTTTTTTTTAGCATCAAGAATCAGCAAGGAAGCCATCAGTCCCCCTGGCAGAACACCTACCAAAAACTGAAGCAGACAAGCAAACCCGAAAAATAAATATCCGAAAATCCATCTTTGACAAATGCAAAAGTAAATCCCCCAAATCGAAAAACCCATTGCAAAAATAGCAGGGATAGGTTCGGGTCTAAAAAGATCGACGAAGCCGATTGTTCCATTAGCAGCACATAAACCTAAGAAAGCCAGTACAGCAGATGCTAACTTGGACTGACCAAAACGTTTACCAAGAGTATATAAACCGAGAACAACAGAAGAAAAAGCTAAACTATAATATAAGAAATAACTGGTAGGCGTATTTAAACCTAATTTTATGCTGAAATATATTAGGTGATTATAGTAGTACCTAGGATTAAACTTAATCATCTCTTGAACATAAAAGTCATTTTTATATAATTCAGGATTCAAGAGAGAGAGGATAGGAGGAAATTCAACATAATTATTTTCTGAGGGAAACTGATAGCCATAGGCAAGTAGAGAAGCAACTACTACAAAGATGTAGATGGCAGAGGTTAACTGCCAACTTTGTTTTGAATGATTATGCATTTAATTTAACGAAGGATTGGGATAGGGAGGCGGATTTTAGAGGAGTTGCTTCATCCGTTAGAACACAGGAGTTGGCTGAGTTTCTGAAGCTTTACACTTATAGTAGTTCTCGGTTAAATGAGGTACAGCTAAAAGCTGTGAAACAACATTGGAGTCAGAAAAAAAGCTGATGCCTGATAGCTGACAGCTTTCTGCTATAAAAGCCTCAAGTTGAGTTTAGCTGCCAACAGACCGATTAACCTGACAAAATCCAGAAATCAGCAGCAGCACAAGCACTACACAAACTGCACTAATTACTTGACCAAGACGTTCCTCCACACCTGCCTCTAGTGTTACCCTTACCTGATGTTGACCACGAGGCACCTTGAGGCGCACTAACCCTTCTGGCTGGGAAGGTGTGAGTGGTAGCTGATTGGTTCCATCAATTCTCGCTGTCCAACCTGGATAGTAAAACTGCTTAAGCGTTAGTTCTACATCTGTTGTGGCATTAGTTTGTAAAAGAATCTTTCTTGGCAGCCATTGCTGAATGGATAAGCTGCCTTGTCCGGTAGTCACTTCTGCCTTTGGAGAATCTTTCCAAACTTGACTAATAACATACTGCTCAAATACCTCTTTTGACACCCATGCTGGTCGATATTCTGGGGCATCTACCCTCAGCAAAAACTCTTGTTCAACTTGAAAATTCGGTATACCAATATTTATATAAGTAATAATAAAGCCGCTGAATAAGGTCGTGATGAGTAGTAATCCACCCATTGTTGATGTTTTTTTAGGAAACCTTCTCCCTATCTGGTTAACTGAGTAAATTGCTGTTGCGATTAAAGCCGTTGTTGCCACAGTTAACACAACATGAAAACGCCAAGCAAATTGTACTTTTTGAAGTAGCGGTAATAGTTTCCAGGCTGGAGTACTCAAGGGGATTGTCATAAAACTGGAAGCGATCGCAACGATCAGCCAGTAAGTACTCTCGCGCCTAACTGCTTTTTTTATACTTTTACGAGCAATTTGGAAAGCGCAATAAAAAACTCCTGCCATAAGTACAAGTAGAATACTTAAATAGACTCTAAAGACAACAAAGTTTCTACTTCTATCAAGTAGTCGATTAAACTCTAAGAGAAAATTGTTCTCATAATAAAAGAAAGGTCGCGTTGCAATTTCCTTAAGAGATGCATACTCCTGCATCGTCATTGCTGGTAATAGATAGATTGCTGCTAACCCAACTCCTAGCAAGACGGCAATAATCATTTTTGTAAATACAATGAGCCGCTGCCGTTTCGATGTCATAAAGGCTATATAGAAAATTGGGAAAGCCGAAAACATTAGTGTAGTTGGCAGATGCGTCATCACTAGGAGAGCATAACTAACAGCAAATCCCGGTACTGCCAATCGACTACCCTTAATTATCTTTCTGCTGAAATATAAAATTAAAGGCATCCAGACAAATGTCCAATACTCAGTGAAGGCAAAACGATAATAAATATCAATCGCCCAATGGTAAGGCAATGTCATATAGATAACAGCGCTAATTAAGGCAGTTTTGTGGTTAGTCAGATCTTTTAGCCATAGATAAGCTGTAAAGCCAGAAGCAATCAGAGCTAACGCAACTGAAAAAACTAGCTGTGACCAAATCGAAACTTCACCAAACTTAAAGAAATAAAATAAACTTGTAAAGTAATAGGGAATCGGAGCATAGTAAAAAAAAGTTGGGCTACCTAAGCCAGAATTCATTCCGAGTAACCAGCGAGGATAAAGCTCACCGTCCCAAAGCTGCTCTGAAAAATATTTATACCAATTTAAATGAACTAGAATGTCGTGTGCCCCAAAGATGCCATAAGCAATCGCTGGCAGAGTAAGGATTAAACCGATGCTAATGATTACGGCAAAGGCAATAATATTTATAGGTTTTGCTCTAGTTACTAACACTGCTATCAATCTCCTGAGTAGATTAATTTCCTTAAAATTAGTAGCTATGCACCCGTGACTTGAGATTTTCCTTGAGCCAATCCCTCTAGATATACCTTTAGCAGGAGATAAGATTGTTAATAGGTATTGACTTGATTGCTAGTTAATTAAAGAGGACTGGAAAAAGCCTGATACTTTCGCTTAGTAGGTAGCTTGATCAGGTACAAACAGGAAAGTTGTAATTTTAACGTATATGAGGAAATTTGCTGTCACCTCAGATCACACGTTCACAGAGGCGCAGTGGCTATTCGGCTTTTTTGTGGCAGCCCTTACCCTTTGGAGCATTGGTTTAGGTAACGTACCTTTACGAGACTGGGATGAAGGAACTCGTGCTTTAGTAGCCAGAGAAATTTACCGTACTGGTAACTGGCTACATCCTACGCTTCAGGGGGAACCGTATCTTCTGAAACCACCTTTAATGGATTGGCTAATTGCCCTGAGTTACCGCTTTGGGGGCGTGAAAGAATTCACCACACGGTTGCCAGGTGCGTTCTTTAGCGCTTGCGGAGTGCCTTTGCTTTATCTTGTGGCGCGAGAAGTCTTTCTCCAACGTCTACCAGCCGTTTTTGCTGCTGGTGTTTACTTGACGCTTTTACCTGTTGTGCGTCATGGGCGTTTGGCGATGTTGGATGGCATGGCTGTTTCTTTTTTCCTGCTGTTGCTGCTGTGCTTACTCAGGTGTCGTCAGGAACGACGTTGGGCGCTGGGTGCGGGCTTGTGTCTGGGACTGATCAGCTTTACAAAGGGGATATTGGTGGTGCCTTTGGGTGCGATCGCATTTGCATTTCTCTTGGCAGAACGACAACTGGTATTACTGAGTAGTCCTTATTTTTGGCTTGGTATCCTCTTGGGCAATCTGCCTGCCTTTGCTTGGTATGCCGCCCAGTGGCAGCATTATGGAGCCAGCTTTTTACAGGTTCATTTTCAGTCTCAAGGTTTACAGCGCGTCTCACAAGCTGTTGAGGGACACGGTGGCCCCCCTTGGTATTACTTACTGGAGTTACTGAAATACACTTTTCCTTGGCTGTTGTTCTGGCCTGGAGGATTGTATCTCGCTTGGCAAAAACGCACTACCAGTTGGGGTTGTCTTGTTCTGATTGGCACCGTTGGCTATCTGGGAGTAGTTTCTGTAATGAATACAAAGCTTCCTTGGTACATCATGCCTGTCTACCCCTTCTTTTCTCTGGCTGTTGCGGCTCAACTGGCTCAGTTGTGGCAAAATCGCAAATGCTATCCTCGAATTCTTGTTGGTATCCTGAGCTTTCTGGCTGTTGCGGGGGTGGGAGGCTGTGTTTACTTTGTTTTGGCAGATCCGCAACCTGTTTTAATCGTGATGGGCGTGGTTGTAGTGCTGACTATGGGCTTTGCCGCTTGGCGCGTCAAGCAGAATAACCCGACTTTTATCCTGATTTTATTTGTCGGAATGTACTTGGCGCTAGGGCTATTGATGACTTCTCAATCCTGGGTATGGGAGTTAAATGAAACGTTTTCAGTGAAGCCAGTGGCGGCTTTGATTCAAGAACATACGAAAGCTGGGGCGGTTGTTTATATCTCTTTTGGTTATGGGCGTCCTAGTTTAGATTTTTATAGCGATCGCAGAGTGATTCCCATAGACACGGCCACTTTGCAACAGTTGTGGTCAACTAAACCTTATCTGTTATTAGATCAGCCAACGTTGTCAGCGATGTCGTTACCAAATCCTGTAGTGCTTGGTACGGCTGAGGGCTTTACTCTGGTAACGTCATCTACACAGTGAGTGTTCGACTGCTTCAGACAAAATAAGACTGCGTTTCTTTCTGGTGCGGATGATCTGATGAGTTGATTAGCCAAAGTAACAAGTACGAGATGCACCTAATAGAGGAGCTTAAAGCAACATGAACAACACATTTAGCCCATTAGAAACAGGCAACGATGTTTTATTACTCAATAAAGATACATTCACTGTAAGCAGATTTAAAGAATTACTGTGGATAGCAATTCATAGCAAGCTTAATTTCAAAATTAATGATGGTCGTGCAAATCTATTTACTACTAGTTTCTGCACTTTACCTATTGCTGGTGAAGTACAAATACTATTCAATAACCTTCAATGGTATAACTCACCCATAGATTGCCAGCTTCTTAAGGTTGGTTCCCAAGGATGGCAAAAAGGAAAACTTAGAATTCAAATAGATACAAAAATCCTTTTAAACCATAAACATGAGTCAAATAAAGTTGATATTTGTATTGAGTTCTGTCCTGATGAACCTACTGAACCAGAATCGCCTTTGGATGACCTTAGACAATTGCCTGAGTATAGGCAGCAACCATAAAGCAGAAAGGATAGAAACTTGCTAACCTTGAGCCAAACCTCAGTTAATTCAAGAGAATGGTTTAATTATTAACGCCATCTCCCTTACATATGTTTTTCTATCATTTCTTCTGTGTCTTTGCGAAGTTGTATTTGCCATAAAGCTCTGTTTGCTTGATATTGCCGATAGGTAATATAAGTGGTTGTCCCACCTATGGCTAACGTCACAGCTATGTTTGAAACCGTTCTAAGCAGGTCTAGGGATTGCTCTATATTCCCATAGGTCTTTACCCACAAATCAAAGATTTGGGCAAAAATCGGCATAGGTAAAAGGGCAAAAAGTGCGACTACTATTTTCGTTACATTGTTAATCAATTTTACTCTTGTTAATGGCTCAGTCTTCTGATTTTGTGCAGGCTTCTTATTCAACTCAAGGATGTAGCAAAGCATTACACACCAAGTAAAAAACCAAAAAACACCACCAAGAGCCGCTGCTTGAATCACTATCAATACCTCATTCTTGTAGTTTCTTAGAAAATAACGCTCTAGAAATCCTGTCTGCACTCACCCAAGTCGTAGGTTCTGGGAATGAGGAAAGTGGCGTGAGTCCTCCAGATAAATAGCTCTAGGCGAGGAGTAGCGTATCCACTTCATTGTGCCATTGACTTTTTAAATCTTTACCACACGACAAAAAAGGTGGAAGGCGCAACTCATCTTTACCTATTCAAAAAAAACAAGTGTGCAGTTTGGTAAGACCTGACAAGTTCAACGCGATCGCACTTGCCCTTACAGAGCCACTGCCAGATAACTACTGAATAGGGCGAACATTGCAATTTAGTACACCCTTCCCTAACACCTTGCTTCCTTGTCAAGGTGTTCTGTTTTGCATCAATGTAACGTAGAAGGTATTGTGCCCAAATCGGTGATAAGTCAGCTTATTGTTGGGATTGAGTTGTGAGCGTGTTTTTATTCCGGCTCAAAAAATCGCACCTCCCAATAAGGGAAATGCGGATAACTTTACAAACTTATAACTCCTACTTCTTCCAATTAGAAGAACCGGATTGTTGTAATAACATTACCGGACGCAAGACCCAATGCAGAATTGCGATCGCAAGAAGAATCGCTGTTGGGCTGTTGCTCTCCAACAAGGGAATTAGATCAATTGGCAACGACACTTCGAGAGTGGTCATTCCCCTAAAAATCTTAATATGTAAAGGTTGTGAGAAATGGCTCAAGCGGGATTTGAACCTGCGACCTTGGGCTTATGAGTCCCCTGCTCTAACCACTGAGCTACTGAGCCAAGCTTTTTGACAACTCTATTAATTTAACACATTGCCCCGAAAAATTCTATCCCTCAAGGTAATAAAGTAGGGAGCCAATCGACTCCCCACAACACACCTTTTACAGAGATCGAATCATCAACTACCGTCCTGGCAGAAAAGCCATCGGGTTCACCGCTCCACGTCCATTGGGATGTAGCTCAAAGTGAAGGTGAGGTCCCGTGCTGCGACCCGTGCTGCCCATTTCTGAGATTTGTTGACCCTGTGCAACCTCTTGACCACGACGAACCAAAATTCGGTTGTTGTGGGCATAAAGGGTCAGACTGCCATCGGGATGCTGGATTTCTACCAAGTTGCCGTAACCGCCAGAGTTCCAACCCGCAGAGACAATGACACCAGGGCCTGCCGCAAAAATAGGTGTACCCACAGAAGCAGCAATATCAATTCCCTTGTGCATCCGTCCCCAGCGCCGACCATACCCTGAGGTTAAGACCCCTTTTGCCGGCCAAATGAAGCCATTAAACTGGGTTGGGTCTTCTGGCAGATAGTTACCCGGTTCCGAGAGGGAAGGCAGTTCAGGCGAAACTGTTTCCCCTACCCGTGGTCGAAGCATCGGATTGTAGTCACCTGCTGGCGGTGGCGCTGTTGCCAACAGATCCCGACCAGAGGCTGAGTCAGCCACCTCTGGTGGAGGAACTTCGATTTGAATCGGTCCTTTGCTAGCGAGCCATTGTTGCTGTCTTTGAAGATTTGCCTCTGCGGTTTCATTGTACCGCTCAGGATTAAACTCTGGATTAACCCGGACAGGTGTAGAGGCGGTGTTTGGGCTTGAAGCCGCTGGCACTGTGACAGTAGGAACTGGGATATCTCTCGGTGTTGCGGCTTGAGTACCTTCTCTTTGTTGCCGCAGTTCTTCCCGAAGCTTGAGAACATCAGCTCTGAGTTTCTCAATGTAGGGATTGGATTGAGAGTCAGCAGCTTGACTTGCCTGAGTGTTGACGACTACTGAAGTTTGGGCTTGTGCCTCATCAGTGGTAGATTGCGCCAAAATTGTGCGGGGCGCGGATTGAGGTTGTGATAGCTGTTCGCTGGGTACTACAGGTGTAACCTGGTTGCGCCGTGCTGTAACAGCAAGAGTCGGTACGGTGACCCCTTGCTGCACTTGTCTAGGGGCAGAACTATCGGTTCTGGGGTTGATACCAGGGAGAAGTGTAACAGGCTGATTAGCAGAACCAGTTGGCTTAGTTTGTGGAATTCTTAGCTCTTGGTTGATGCGAATCAGGTTTGGGTTATTTAGCCGATTGGCTTGGATTAGTTCTGTGCGAGATATACCACTGCGTCGGGCGATTGAATCTAGGGTATCTCCGGGCTTAACCTGATAGACATTGGAGGTATTGGTTGCCACCAAGGTTTCCATAACCACTGGTTGTGGCGCTTGGGGCCTTGCCAGAATTTCTGGGGTTCTGAGCGGCTCAACAGCTAGGTTAGGGACAGGTGCTGCTTTCGGTTCAATCACCGGAGTTGCCGCAATTTCTGGGGTCGGTACGGGTATGACCACAGGGGCATTGGTGCGACTGCTAGCTTTCGTTGGTTCAATTACCGGAGTCGCCGCGATTTCTGGTGTCGGCACAGGGAGAACCAGAGGGGCATTGGTGCGGCTGCTAGCTTTCGTTGGTTCAATTACCGGAGTTGCCGCAATTTCTGGTGTCGGCACCGGCAGAACCAGAGGCGCGTTGGTACGGCTGCTGGCTTTCGTCGGTTCAATCACCGGAGTCGCCGCGATTTCTGGTGTCGGCACCGGGATAACGATGGGAGCAGTGGAAGACTTGAGCGTCTTCAGTTCAATGCTTGGTGTAGCTGCCATTTCTGGCGTTGGCACCGGGATAACGATGGGACTTGCTGCTGCCGTTGCCACAGGCTGTGGTGCGACAGCAACTGACTCCTTACGATTGAGAACCTCTTGTGGCAGAGTCACAGATGTCATGGGTTCAGCCGCTATGGCTGACTGTGATGCTTCTGCCGATTCCGATAACTTGGTAGACTCCTCAGACCTCAACTCCGCCAGACTGTCATTTAAGCGGTTCCCTCGCTCTTTCAAGTTGTTTAGAGCAACGTCTTGTCTTGCCTTTAACAAGTCATTGACATTGCCAGGAACCGTGACAGATTCACCCGCTTTTAGTTGATTCACCTCCGACACGGGCACAGATGCGTGCAACTGTGTCGGTTTCACACCATAAGACTTAGATAATGTTTCGGCAGTCTCGCCTGCTTTCACTTCATGAACGATGCCGTTCACGGTTGGAATCTTTAGCTCCTGTCCGACTGGGAGAACGGCACTAGGTTTGATGGCATTGGAAGCCGCGATTGCCTCTGGCTGTACATCATAAGTTTGTGCCAGTCCCCATAGGGTTTGTCCTTCCTGCACCGCATGTTTAACCACTGGTGATGGGGTTGCCTTACCCTCATTTACCACTTTGGTTTCTACAGGCGTTGTCATCGAGGTAGCGACGACTTCTGCCTTCTCTACTGGTGCAGCCGAAATACTCGTACTTGGCTCAACGGGACTGGTTGATAAATTGGGTTCTCCAGCAACTGGCTCAACTGCCATGGCTTCATCGCCTTGCTGAGGCAAGAGTAAGCCAGTCGCACTCATAGAAATTGCCAATCCGATCATGGCAGCAGATGTGCGAGTTCTACGGTTGGCATCGGTTGGAATTGCTCCACCAACCGTCTGCTTCCCTAAATAGAACTTTAATAATGCATCAAAGGAGTCTGCTGCACACGAAGGAACTTGTTTAACCTTCTGCGTAAATGTTCGTTTCAAAAACGACCTCCTGGTGTGTGACGAGCGCTTAACAGTTCCTGATTTTTTTTACAGTCAATGAGGTAACTCACCTCAAGTTGTGATTTGAATCACAGACAACAAGCATACTTAGGCAAGAGTACCCTGCTTTTTTGATTTAGACAAGTTGCTTTTTGAAATAAATCAAGTTGACATGAACCAATAAAATTCTGTACTTGACCGCAACCGCTCGATTCACCCTTAAAGAAGCAATCTATAAGCACCTCAGGAAAAAGATATTTTGACAAGAGACACCGTAGATATTGGCACGGCTGTTGCCAAGGCTTACTGCATAGAACATACTGACTGAGCAGGCTTTTCTCCGGAAGACAACTAGAGATCAAAACAAAACTCAACCGCTTTGCCAAATCGTAATCCATCCAAAACATCCTGCAACCGATTAGTTTAGCAATAGAAGTGAACACAGACGGAACTTTACGCTACTTCCATGCCAGACAACAACCGTAGAAGCTTACCAATATAACCCCCGTAGTGCCCGCTAGTCCGAATCTCAGAAAACTATTGAAATCCTGATTTTCCTTGTGGGGAGCCTATTTCGCCCAATTTTCTCTTGCCGAGTTGGGATGATAAAAATCTATCAATCAGCTCCCAGCAACCTCTCGACTTTTTTATAGAAATTTCTTATAACTACCTGATAATTTTCGTATTGTACATAGCCGAATTAGGTGTCATAAAATTCTGCACATAGAGGTAAATGCACCAAAGCGGTAAAGCAAAATGTTGAAAGTTAATTAGTTGCAATAAACTACGCTGAGAGTAAATACACTTAGTATGTATAGGTAGATACAGTATTAAGTCATGTAGGTGAGGAATCCTGTTGGATGAACTGGGTTGAATCAACAGCAGGTAAAGCAACATCAAACGTTACGGAACAACACTTGAAAGTGATGATCGAGACTCCATCAAATGAATGAGGAGAAAGTGATCGCTAAGGAATTAAACACTGATTATTCATCGTCTGCAAAAGAAGACTTTAGGACGTGGAGATATATAGCTCCAAAGCCGTCAGCGATTAGCTATCAGCTGTCTTGTTTTCCTTGCTCTGTCTTTTGTTTCACACACCTCCCGCTGCCCCTCATCTCTCCAGGAAACCGTTATAGTATTTGCCTCCTCACATTCTTGAACCCAGATTATTCCAAATAGCCAAGCTGACGCCGTGCTTCAAATAAGCCAGCCGCAACACTTACAGACAGATTTAGACTACGAACCCCTGGCTGAGACATGGGGATGTAAACACTAGCATCACAAGCTTCTATGACATTCGGTGCTAAACCCGTGGTTTCACTGCCAAATAATAACCAGTCATTTGTTTGGAACTGGAACTTAACATAACTAGATGCTCCCGCAGTGCTGAAAGCAATCCAGCGTCCGCCCTGCTGCTGGTGAACTGCTTTAAACGTATCCAGTGAGTCATGGGAGTGAAGGTTAACAAAGGGCCAATAATCCAACCCCGCTCGCTTTAGGTAGCGATCGCTAATTTCAAAGCCCAGCGGTCCCACCAAATGCAACTCAGTACCCGTTGCCGCGCAGGTTCGGGCAATATTCCCGGTATTTGGCGGAATTTGTGGATGAACTAGGACAACCCTCAACATGACAGACTTAAGATAGTTAATACTCAGTTGCATTCTGTTGTACCAGAGCAATGGCAGCAGCGCCAAGGGAAACGAGAAGGGACAAGAAGTAAATCGCTCCTTTCCCCTTTAAGCCTTCCCCTCTTCCCTGAGCTTCCACTCCGCCGATGTGAATATCTACCTAAATACAGAGGTGATATATAGATTTTATTAATATGAGGGTGTCAGAAAAAATTGATTAGATATTTTGATTTGTGAACTTACGGTGCTGTGCTAAAAACTAAGCCGCTAACTGTTGGCACAACTTATCTTCTAATTCCCGTTCTTGCTCTGCCATAGCTTGTATCGCTTGTACGATCACACTCCGACCGCTAAGGTCTTCCTCGTAGAGTTTTAGCCACTGCTGAGCCGTGTTACCTTGCCGAAGAATTTTTTTGACAGGAGAGAGGAAGCAACTGAAGCCGTGTTTCTTGGCAGCCGCCCAAGCCTCCGGATAAATTTCCTCAATCCAATCCCGCGCCAAGATTTTCCGTCCATCTTGCCAATGACGTAGTTCAGCATCTAGGCTCAGTTGAGCAACAGCAGACTCATTAGCATCCGTGAGAGCAACCAAGTCAGCCGCACGTTGGGAGGCAGGTAAGGTGCTAGACTCCAAGGGATCAATGCTTGGATCATCAAGCAGTTGAGTAAGACGGGCTTCTAGCAGCGCCATAATCGACAACAGCGCGATCGGGTCTACGACTAAATCACAAATTCTCAATTCCACTCGATTGAGGTCGTAAGGTCGGTGATTGCCATTTGGTCGAACTGATGACCAGAGGTGACGGACATTTCGCATAGTCCCGGCAGCAAGTTGCTCCTCAGTCCACTTGATAAAGTGCGTGTGGCTTTCAAACAAGGGAACATTGGTTGGTGTTTTGGGAAAGAGTCCCCAACGGGTGGAGTGATAGCCTGTCGGCTGTCCATCTAGAAATGGGGAAGACGCACTTAGGGCAAGGTAGAGAGGTGCTTCTACTCTGACCAAACGGCAAGCCCGCATCAACATTTCTGGGTCACTAATTCCAACATTGATGTGGACGCTAGCGGTGACGACTTTGGTGCCGTAGGTTTGCTCGATGTAAGTGTGGTAAGGATTGTTGGGGTCAGAACGTTGGAAGCGATCGCTTCCACCTAATGACAACGTGCTACCAGGAATCAGGGTATAGTCTCCCAGGCGTTTTAAATACTCTCGCAGTTGCTGCCGAGGGCGTACTAAGGCACACAATAAGCGGTCATAGCCATACAACGGGGCTGTGGTATATTCCACATTGCGGTTATCAGGTTCGCGCACAAAACCATCTAGGGACGCGACAATCTGATCGGAGAGACCGACAACATCCCCTTGAGGGGTGCCAGTGTACATTTCAATTTCAAAACCTTTGGATAGCAGCACGGTGTCTCCTAGAGCTTGGTAGAGCGACCTTCTCGATATTTAATGTATCAAGGAAGACGAATTAATTCTTCTTTCAATAGTTTGGCACTAAAGATGGTATTGGCGATAGACCTCACTGGCAGCGCGGTGCAGTATGGAGTGCCGATAGACCAAGCCATCAAGGTCGTCTGCATAGCCGCCACCAATTACAGCCGCTACAGGATAGCCTGCGGCGACACAAGTACTCAATACCTGCATCTCACGGCAGTAAATGCCTGTATCTGTGAGGGCTAGCTTACCTAAGCGATCGCCAACGTGAGGGTCAACGCCAGCATCGTAGAATACTAAATCAGGCTGGAAGTCAGAGAGTAAATCAGGGAGATACTTTGCCAGGGTTTGCAGGTATGCCTCATCATCCATTCCCATTGGTAGGGGAACATCTAAGTCACTTTTTTGTTTAGTACTAGGGAAGTTGACTTCGCAGTGCATTGAGAAAGTAAAAACACTGTTGTCATCTTGGAAGATAAAAGCCGTACCGTCTCCTTGATGAACATCGAGGTCAAGAATCAAGATTTTCTGAGCAAGCCCTAGGTGTTGGAGGACACGCGATGCGATCGCTAAATCATTAAAGACACAAAAACCCGACCCATAACTAGGAAAAGCATGATGGGTACCACCTGCTGTATTGCAGGCTAAGCCGTGTTTCAGCGCGAGTTGGGCAGTGAGGACAGTACCACCTACAGCAGTACAGGTGCGATTGACAAGAGCAGGACTCCAGGGTAAACCGATGCGTCGTTGGGCTTTGGAGTCCAGGGTGCCTTCACAGTAGGCTTGGATATAGTCTGGGGTGTGAACCAGCTCAATCCAGTCTTGAGGGGGAGGATTAGGCGTATGGAATTGCTCTGGAGTAGCAACGCGATCGCTTAGAAGCATTTCGTAGAGTTTCCCAAATTTAGGCATGGGAAAGCGATGCCCCTCTGGGAGAGGTGCAACATAATCGGGATGGTAAATGATTGGCAAGTCCATATCTGAAATTGTGAACTAGCCCAGACGCACTAGATACAAGCTGTCAGCAATCAGCCGTCAGCTTTTTAAAGTCGCCCTACTAACAACTAACAACTAACAACTTCTTTAGCCGCAAGCGTCGCTGGGTCAACAGCTTGCAATTCTCCGTGGTTC
Source organism: Symplocastrum torsivum CPER-KK1 (assembly GCA_019358875.1). Lineage (GTDB taxonomy): Bacteria > Cyanobacteriota > Cyanobacteriia > Cyanobacteriales > Coleofasciculaceae > Symplocastrum > Symplocastrum torsivum. Next base: position 34,377 of record JAHHIF010000016.1, on the reverse strand, counting down.
AGCATCCAGCAACGGTCAGCAATTTTTAAGAGATCACCAGCATCGTGGGTAACGACAAAGAGTGTCCAGTGAGTTTTGAGCTTCGCCAGCAGATTAACTAGCTGTCGTCGCATTGACCAATCTAAGCCAGCCGTGGGTTCATCCAACATCAGCATATTCGGTTGCCGAATCAACTGGACGGCCAGAGCAAGACGGCGTTGTTGACCACCACTTAAAGCATGGGGGGCAGTGGATAGTGAGATATCAGCAAGTCCAACTTCGCTCAAGGCTTCATGAACCTTCTCGGAACCCAACTCCGGATGACCCATCCGCAATTCTTCCAAAATCGTGCTGCCACAGAAATGTCGCTCTGGGAATTGAAATACCAATCCTCCTAACTGTTGCAGGTGTTCCGGTGTCAGTTCCTGATCTCGCCAATAGACAGCACCTTTAGTTTGCTCCGCTAATCCTGCCAAAATTTCTAATAACGTGCTTTTGCCAGAGCCGCTAGGACCAATCACTAGTCCTAGTTGTTGCGGTGCGAGTTCTAGATTGAGAGATTTTAAAATTGCGATCGGGCTAGCAGGAGGATGGTAAGTTAGGTCTTTGAGATACAGCATCAAGATTGGTACAAGAAAGGATTTTTGGGAATCAAAGCGGATTTAGCGTAGAGCGGCACATCGTGCGTTGCCCTTGCTTGTTCAGGCTCACAGAGAGTTCTCACGGCTGAGAGCTTGTGCCGCAAACCTTCAGGAGAGCGGTTACGAAACGCGCTAAAGGGCGACAACGGCAAGTTAGAGAATGCTGTAAGACTCATCGCTAGAATTATTGATGTCAAGGTTGCTTAACACGCTTGTCAGACCAAGGTCAATTTCACTCGATGGCTGTCAACATAGCTTGCTTAGGTCTTCTCAATTTTGACAAACTTAACGTGAATTCTTCAAACTCTTGTCAATTGGAACCTCGAATCAACCACAACGTCACCCTTTAATTAAGCATCATTTTTAGTGAGGATAACGATGACGACTTGGTTTCCCAACCCAAACAGGACAATCAAAGCCCTTGCTGGTGCAGCGGTTGTGGTACTCGGTTTGTGGGTCACACCCACATTTGCCGGAGACCCCTTTCGCCCCAATGATGGTCGTGATATCGGTGATAACACAGAAGCCGCTTTTAACGCCATCTTTAAGGACGGAAACTACTCACAAGCTCAGCGTTACCTGAGTCAAGCGGAATCCACTGAATCGAATGAACCGCTGGCTTATGCCATGCTTGCCTCTCTGGCTTATACCAGTCAAGATTGGGAAACCTTGAATCGCTACGCAACCAAAACGCTACAAACTGGCGAGAAATTGATTGGGACTGACCCCCTGCGCGGTAACCTTTACACAGCAGCAGGTCATTTTTTAGAAGGGGCTTACAATTTCCACAAGGATGGTCCTGTGGGAGCATTGGGCAAGTTGCAAAAAGTCTTTCAGTATCTGGATGAAGCAAAAAAAATTGACCCTAATGACCCAGAGCTAAACTTGCTTACAGGCTACATGGATTTGATGCTAGCTGTGAATTTACCATTTTCTGACCCGGCTGAGGCAATTGAGCGGTTAGAAAAGCATGGTTCTCCTTCGTACTTGGCTTATCGTGGGATTGCGATTGGCTATCGGGATTTGAAACAGTATCCCAAGGCAATGGAATATGTAGATCGTGCGATCGCGTTGACACCAAACAACCCAGAGTTGTCGTACCTGAAGGCGCAAATTTTGGTAAAGCAGGGTAAGAAACCAGAAGCTATAGAATTTTTCAAAAAAGCACTGGAAAAACAAGCTCAATTACCAAGGCGTTATACAGCACAAATTACCTACGAGCAGTGTGTTGCCGAAACTAGCATCAACAATACCAATCGCAATTGCGACGCAGAGCGGGATGCAATTCGAGATGGCACTAAATAAATAGCTGCTGCCGACATTGATACTGCCTTAAATTTTGGATAGGGGTGCATAGCTAGCTGTGTGCCCCTACGAAGGTTTGCATTTAGGGCAGTCACCAAATGAACTTGCTAGCTCACTACTTACCAACCCGATTTAGGATACAAACTGTTACTAATTATAGGTTCTACGTTTAACTCGGTAAGTGCCTCAGGTATAATCTCCGAAGTTGCCAATATTGTTAAGCACTTACCCTAAAAATGGCTCGATTAAAAATTGTTAATAACTTTGATAGTAGTTTTGTCCTTGATCCAGAAGCTAGAGATAATGTATTGAGTTTGTTGAGTAATGAAACCTTTTTGACTCAAGTTGCCGAGCAAGCCCAGTGCGAAAAGGTTGAATTTACCGATTTGCTGTTTCAGCCAGTTCCCTACACAACAACAACGCCAAAGGGAATGCCCGCTGAATTTGAGCAATATCACGAATCTGAGGACTACGTCATCATTAACGTGCCTCCTAACTTTATGTTTAAAGCCAAAATCTTTAATCCAAGTCGCCTCTGTGCGATTTACCGAAAAGTTATATAAAGTTTGTCTTTATTACCAATGACTTCTGAAACACAAATTCTTTCTCTCAACGAACTTGACTATATTTCCTATATTGATGATACAGGAAATTTACCTGAAGAGCTGCAAGGAAAAATTGGGATATATGCCATTTTTGACCAAGATAAAACACTACAACTTGTCAACTACTCGCGTGACATTTACCTTAGTCTCAAACAACACCTAGTACGTCAGCCAAAATCCTGCTACTGGGTAAAAGCCCAAACGATTGATAAACCTAACCGCACTCAATTAGAAACTATTAGAGAGGCGTGGATTACAGAAAATCGAGTAATACCACCGGGGAATAGCTCAGATGAAGCGGCGTGGAATCAGCCTATTGATGCCAAGCTATCGATGACCGATGAAGAGCAGGTAGGCTATGAAAAAAGCGATGAATTGATGCAAATCAAGCTGCTAAAACAAGTTTCACGACGAGTTGAAGCCCAAATTTTAGAAGCCTTGAAATCTCGTGGCGTGCAAACCGAAATTCGCTTCAACCCAAAGCTTAAGGAGAATGGATTGCTTGACTTAAAGTAGAAGCCTATTTCCTTTAGGAGATTTGAGAGTCCTTCAACACGAGTAAAATTCAGGCAATAACTGGGTGTTCAGCAACACCCTTTTTATTTATAGAAAAAGCGTTTCTTTTATCTCTTATGACACCAACGCCATTAAATATACTAAATAATCGCTATCGGGTACTCCAGACACTGGGGGCTGGTGGGTTTGGCAACACCTTTCTTGCCGAAGATACTCATATGCCTTCGGGACGGAGGTGTGTGATTAAACAGCTTAAGCCAGTGACGCATGATCCCAAAACTTACGAGGTAGTAAAAGAGCGATTTCAGCGGGAAGCGGCAGTTTTGGAGGAACTCGGAGAAGGACATCCTCAGATTCCTCGCTTATTTGCGTATTTCTCAGAAGCGGGTCAGTTCTACTTAGTGCAGGAATGGATCGAAGGCGACACCCTAACGAAGAAGGTAGAACAGGCAGGAAGGCTGAATGAGAATGAGGTGAAGGCGATACTAGCGAGTTTATTGCCCGTGCTGGATTTTGTTCACAGCCGCCGGATGGTTCACCGCGATATCAAGCCGGATAACATTATTATTCGCAAACGTGACGGATTGCCAGTGCTGATTGATTTTGGCGCAGTCAAAGAAGCGATGAATACAGTGGTGAATAATCCGGCTAACTCGGCTGAATCAATGGTGATTGGAACGCCTGGATTTATGTCTGGTGAGCAAGCCGCAGGACGCCCAACTTATGCGAGTGATTTATATAGTTTAGGGTTAACGGCAGTTTATTTGCTCACGGGCAAATTGCCTCAAGAGTTACAGACGGACGATCGCACAGGTGAGTTGTTGTGGCGCCCGTTAGCTCCAAATCTCCACTCTAACCTGGCAACGGTAATTGATCGAGCGATTCGATTCACGCCACGCGATCGCTTTTCCACAGCAAGAGAAATGCTCAATGCCTTACACTCAGACGGTGCCGCGTCAGAGATGGCAACAGTAGCCGTTGCACCAGGAGGTTTACCCCAAGCGCCACGTTCAACCCCACCAATCACAAATCCTGCCCCTCAACAAACGCTGCCTGTAGGGACAAGTCCGGTCATACAACAAAACAGGGGGCAAAAGCGTGTAATTTTTGGTGCGGCCATTGCTGGGGCAGTGCTGGCGGGTGCGATCGCATTAGCTGTAGGATTAACGCGATCGCCAAATAACTCCAGTCCAGTCTCATCATCCTCTGATCCAACAACCGAACAACCCACCGCACAGCAACCTCCATCCCCAACACCGCCCCCGCCACCACCTGAAAACACACCGTCGCCAATTCCGCCTGAATCCTCCTCTGAACCATCAGCGCAAGCACCTTCACCAACACAGACACCTACTGCATCCTTCCCGACACAAGTTATTCCTGTTCCTCCACCCGAAACAGAGAACAACAACTCAAATTCAACTCCACCCAAGAACGTTCCTGGTTTTGCCCCAGGCACGCAATCGAGGGCTGTGATAGAAGAGTTAGGTAGTCCAACCAAAAACTCCAAAGGTGTGTGGCCGAATACCCGTGCCGTACTTTATGAGGAGTATGTGCCTGGTCAGGTCAGCTTGGGATATTTGTTTGACCGTGATTCCAGGCGTCTTCGCCAAACAGAGGCATCTTTTTCTCCAGAGGTTCAGCTTCAGACAATATCAGGAACGCTGGATCAGATGCTTAGTGGCAATGTCACAGGAGACATTGAGCAAGGACTCGAATCTGTTTATGAACGCCAATCCAATCGCTATCGGTTTGAGACGGGTGGAACCAATCGCTTAAAAGGTGTAATTGAACGTAATAAAAGCGATCGCATCTACGTTGCTGTTTGGGAAGCGGATTTGCACTAGACCTGTCCGGAAATTAAAATCTAGCCTAGGAACAAGGGTTTCAGGTTAATTTTCGGACAAGTCTACTAAGAGCAACACTGACCAATGAATCATTACAGACGCAAAAAACTATTTGCGTTATCTTAAAAGAAGAATGTCTAAGAAGAGAGGGAAACCTCCGTCCTTCTGGAGACGAGTAATTTAAAGTGTGAGGATTGCATAACAGTTCCTGTGAAAGAAGCATACGAAAGAAGCCCAGCCGTCACCCGCTGGGCTTTCTTATTAGGAGAAAAAACACAGGAATTGTATCAACATGAATCAACTGGCGAAAGAACGCCGCTAGATTGAGCGCTTTGTTTCCATTTATTTCCTAAAAATAGGGGTGCGTGAAGAAATAAGTCATTTTCCTACTCTCAAAAATTTTGCAAGGCTAGACTGAAATTAAGAGTAAGAGGAAATACTCATGGTACTAGCAATTCAGGTGCAATCTTCCCAAGTCACCAAAGAGGAATCTCTGGTTCTCTGGTTTGAAGAAGTAGGAATTTCCGATATTTCCCTGGTAGGTGGTAAGAATGCCTCCCTTGGTGAAATGATCCAAGAACTAACATCCAAGGGCGTAAAAGTTCCCACAGGGTTTGCAACTACAGCTTATGCCTATCGTTACTTCATTAAGGCAGCAGGCTTAGAAGAAAAGCTACGCGAACTATTTGCTGATTTGGATGTTGATAATGTTAGCAATCTCCAAAAACGCGGTAAACAAGCTCGTTTATTAATCCTCAGCACACCCTTTCCCACTGAACTTCAAGCCGCAATTATAGAAGCTTATCAAAGGATGTGTTCTCGCTATAGTGAAGATACAGACTGTGCTGTTCGTTCTTCAGCAACCGCAGAAGACTTGCCAGATGCAAGCTTTGCAGGTCAACAGGAAACTTATTTAAATATTCACGGAATTAAGAGTGTTCTAGAATCCTGCCAGAAATGCTACGCTTCCTTATTTACTGCTCGCGCAATTTCCTATCGGCAAGCAAGAGGCTTCGACCACTTTAGTATCGCAATTTCCGTCGGCGTTCAGAAGATGGTGCGTTCTGATTTAGCTTCCTCCGGAGTCATGTTCTCAATTGATACCGAAAGTGGCTTTAAGAATGCTGCACTAATTACAGCCGCCTATGGTTTAGGAGAAAACGTTGTCCAAGGGTCAGTTAATCCTGACGAATACTTTGTTTTCAAACCAACCTTGAAAGACGGCTATCGCCCAATTTTGAAAAAATCATTGGGCACAAAAGAACTGCGAATGGTCTACGACCTTAGTGGTTCAAAGCTAACAAAAAATGTTCCTGTTCAGCAGTCTGAACAGGAGAAATATTGTTTAACGGATGATGAAATCCTGCAACTCGCTCGCTGGACGGTGCTGATTGAGGAGCATTATTCTGCTGTCCGTAACACTTATACTCCGATGGATATTGAGTGGGCAAAAGACGGGCTAACCGGAGAACTATTTGTTGTGCAGGCGCGTCCAGAAACTGTGCAGTCTCAGAAGACGAAGAACGTCCTGCGTAGCTACGAAATTAAACAATATAGTGATGTCTTAGTTACAGGTCGAGCAGTTGGGGCTGCAATTGGTCAAGGGAAAGCCCGTGTCATTCTGGATGTTAGTCAAATCAATTTGTTCCAGCCTGGGGAAGTATTAGTCACCAACAGAACTGACCCAGATTGGGAACCGATTATGAAAAAAGCAAGTGCGATTATTACTAACCAAGGTGGACGCACTTGCCATGCCGCGATTATTGCACGGGAGATGGGGATTCCTGCAATTGTCGGCTGTGGTGATGCGACAGATGTGTTGAATACAGGTCAAGCAGTGACGATTTCCTGCGCTGATGGGGAAGAAGGAAAAGTTTACTCTGGGCTACTACCCTTTGAGGTGAAAGAAATTCCCTTAGACAACCTACCTCGCACTCGTACCCAAATTTTGATGAATGTAGGCAACCCCGTACAAGCCTTCGGGTTGTCAGCGATTCCCTGTGATGGTGTAGGATTAGCGCGATTGGAGTTTATCATCGCCAATTACATCCAGGTACACCCATTGGCATTGATTCACTATCACCAACTGGAGGATGAACAGGTTAAGGCGAAGATTGGTAAGCTGACAGTGCTTTATGAAGACAAGCCTCAGTTCTTTGTCGATAAACTGGCTCGTGGCGTTGGCATGATTGCTGCTGCTTTTTATCCTAAGCCAGTGATTGTCCGGATGTCCGACTTCAAGACCAATGAATACGCCAACCTCCTAGGCGGCAAGCAGTTTGAGCCGAAGGAAGAAAATCCCATGCTGGGCTGGCGTGGAGCATCGCGTTACTACGATGAAGAGTACCGTGATGCCTTTGCCTTGGAATGTCTTGCACTCAAGCGGGTGCGGGAAGAGATGGGCTTGACTAATATCATCCCGATGATTCCCTTCTGTCGGACTCCGGATGAGGGGCGTCAAGTGCTGGCTGAAATGGCTAAAAATGGTTTAAAGCGGGGTGTCAACGGCTTACAAGTCTATGTGATGTGTGAGTTACCGAGTAATGTCATCCTGGCTGATGAATTCGCTGAAGTGTTTGACGGGTTCTCGATTGGCTCTAATGATTTGACACAACTAACTTTAGGTTTAGACCGTGATTCGGCTTTAGTGGCTCATATTTTTGATGAGCGCAATGAAGGTGTGAAGCGGATGGTGAAAATGGCGATCGCAACTGCAAAGGAAAAAGGTCGTAAAATCGGTATCTGTGGTCAAGGCCCAAGTGACTATCCTGAGTTTGCGAAATTCTTAGTAGAACAGGGAATCGACTCCATGAGCCTTAATCCTGATTCTGTCCTAAAGACACTCTTGATGGTGGCAGACGTTGAAGGAATTGGGGATTAGGGATTGGGGGCTGGGGATTAGGGAACTTCGCCCAGTCCTTAGTCCAAGAAGGCAGAAGCTAGGAGGCTCCAGGGCAGAAGGAATATTGCTTGCACAGTAAGCTTTTTAACCTTTTTTAACTGGATAAGCTATTCCACATTTAACTTGCTCCCGTCGGGACGGGCAAGATGCCCATCCCACAAGATTTTTGTCAATTCCGTGTAGCGGTACTAGCCTGGAATCCCCCTAATCCCCTTGACGCTTCAACTGAAAGGCAGCACCAACTGCTGCACCCGCTCCTGCTAGCAAGCCAACGCTCATTCCGTGGACTGTTTTGTGAATGGGGTCTTGGGTCAAGCACTCACTCGTTAAATTATTGGCTTCCAAGCATTGATTAGTCGATGCCCAGCTTGTAGTACCGCCAAGAATGACGCCAGTGATACTACAGGTTGCGATCAGAATTAAGAAGCGGTTATTTTTTCTACCCATGGATGGATGCAAAAAAGCTAATAATGGCTGTGTCTTCTCATCTACTTTACCTATCTCTGGGCAAAATGTAACCGTATTTCTACCCAACTTTATCGTTGTTTTAAGATTAGCCAAAATTTCGCCTTGCGGCTTCGCTTATTCAATTCGCCAATTGAACGGCAGACGGGCATAGACACCTCTAGGGTCATTCATCATTTTGAGAAGTGCTAAATCGGCTTGTAGCTTCATAAACTCGGCAGTCAAGGGATTCGCTTGTTCTGCCTTTTGGGTGCTTGCCTCATCGGTAAATGTCTTCAAAATCCGTTCTTCTAAGCTGCGAACTTCTGGATACTCTTGCAGTTCCCAGTTATTTCCCAGTTTGGCTTGTTTAGCCGCATAGTTGATCGCATCCTCGATCCCGCCCAGGTCATCGACTAACCCCAGTTGCTTAGCATCTTGACCTGACCAAACCCGCCCCTGAGCAATTTGTGCCACTCTTTGTGCCGGAAGTTTTCGAGATTCAGCGACTTTGTTGAGGAACTGGTAGTAAATTTGGTTAACTGAACGTTGTGCGATCGCTAATTCTTGAGGTGTCTTGGGACGAGAAACCGTAGAACTATCCGCATAACGACCCGTTTTCACAACATCCCAAGTGATGCCGTTGTCGTTTGCTAGCTTTTGAACATTAAACTGTAGTCCAAACACGCCGATGGAACCCGTAATCGTACTCGGTTCTGCAAAAATATGATTGGCTCCTGTGGCAATCCAATAGCCTCCAGAAGCCGCATAATCGCCCATTGAGACAATCACTGGCTTCTTCTCGCGAGTGAGACGGACTTCCCGCTGAATCACCTCAGAGGCTGTAGCGCTACCACCAGGGCTATTAATCCGCAGCACCACTGCCTTGACATCCTCATCCAAACGCAACTGGCGCAACTGTCGAGCAAAGCTATCACCACCGACTTGCTGGGCACCCCCTTGACCATCAACAATTTCACCGTCGGCATACACTAATGCCACTTTATTGTCGCTGCTCTTCTTGGAGTCATTACTTTCAACGTTGCTGTAGGTCGCCAAGTTAATCTGCTCAAACGATTTATCGTCCTCGTCACTGCCAGTTAGCTTCTTGAGGTCAGCCACAACTTGGTCAAGGTAGGCAACCTGATCCACCAAACCTCGTTGACGTGCCTGTGTTGCCATCAACTCCCCTTGAGTATCAGCAATTGCTTGTAACTGTTGAGGCGTGGTTTTACGACTCTTGCTAACTGTCGTGATAAATTCACTCCAAAGATCGTTCAACAAGCTTTGAGTCTGCTGTCGATTTTCCAGACTTAATTTTTTGAGAACGAACGGTTCAACGGCTGACTTATACTTTCCTACCCGAATCACCTGAACACCAACACCGTATTTTTGTAGTGCCCCGGTGTAGAAGAGTGGCTGAGAGCTAAAGCCATTGATTTCCATAACCCCCATCGGATTGAGAATAACTGTATCTGCCACAGAACTCAGATAGTATTCCTTTTCTCCTAGATCGACATCGTAGGCAATTATTTTTTTCCCAGATTTGCGAAAACGTTCCAAGGCTTCACGGACTTCCTTGAGTGTTGCCAAGCCAGTGCCGCTACCTGTTGAGGTTTTACTCCCATCCAAGTAGACGGCAACAATTCGCTCGTCTTTACGCGCCTTTTCTAAGGTATCCAGAACTGTGCGTAGGGTAATAGATGTTGTACTATCGCCCGATAGCGCCTCTCCAATCGCCTCGCTGGTGCTTGAGGTTGGATCAGTATCAGTAATGCTTAGCGACTGATCAAAAACCAGCACTGACTTATCCTTAACTTGTGGGCCTGTGTCTCTAGAGGCAGCGGCGATTAATAAAAAGATCAGTCCACCAGTTCCTAAACTAAAGAACAAAATGAGACCTGCAAGGCTGCCAACCATGCTGGCAAAGGTTTGCTTAAGGAATTGACGCATTTGGTGTGAGGGGATGAGAGGGTGAGGAGGTGAGCGAGTGTTAGCGTAGCCTAAACTCAATGTGAGAGGGCTGGATAGGCATTATAGATTCAAAATTTGTAATTCATGCATTCCTTTACCATACTTCTGAATTATTAATCACTCATTTTCAATATCTTTATGCTAACTTTTGCAAGGCGTTCGAGTGTTTGAGTTGAGATAGATTAGCATTACCCGTGCAGAAGAGAACGGTGGTAATTTCTGCACTCAATAGCTGTACTAGGGACTCAACGGCATCGGTTGATTCGGCGGCGGCTTGAAGGAAGGGCAAGGCTAAACCCGCAATGTCCGCTCCCAGTGCGATCGCTTTGGCAACATCTAAGCCATCACGCAGTCCTCCAGATGCAATTAAGGGAATTTCTGGTGCGATCGCTCGGATACTCGTAATACACTCCGCTGTTGGCAAGCCCCAGTTAGCAAATGTCAATCCCAACCGCCGCTGCTGGATATTTAAGGCTCGTTCACTTTCCACCTTTGCCCAAGAGGTTCCACCCGCACCTGCGACATCAATCGCTGTGACACCCGCATCGAGTAGCTTCTGTGCCATGGCAGCAGAGATGCCATTTCCCACTTCTTTAACAATCACTGGTACAGGGATTTTGTTGCACAGAATATTGATTTTGTCAATTAATCCCTTAAAGTTAGTATCCCCTTTCGGTTGAATGCACTCTTGCAAGGGATTGAGGTGCAAAATTAAAGCGTCAGCTTCTAAAAGGTCTATCACACGTAGACACTCAGCCAGCCCATAACTGTAGTTCAGCTGAACCGCGCCAAGATTGGCAAATAAGAGAATATCTGGGGCGTGCGATCGCACAGCAAATGTATCAGCCACCTGCGGATTCTCCACCGCTACTCGCTGGGAACCGACACCCATTGCTAGCTTGTAATGTTGGGCAACTTCAGCTAAACGAAAATTAATCGTTTTTGCCTGTTCTGTTCCACCTGTCATCGAAGAAATCAGCAACGGGACTCCCAGCCATTTCCCCAAAAACTTCGTTCTTATATCAATCTCACTGCGGTTTAGTTCTGGCAGACAACAATGGGTGAAGCGGTAGCCCTCCAGTCCATTGGTTACGCCATGAAATTGCACATCTTCATCCAGACAAATCCGTATATGGTCTGCTTTCCGGGTCTGGGTCTCTCTCATATCTTCAAACTTTACTCTATGCCGGTTGATTGACAATTTTGATTGTCCCATCGAGATTGTGCCTCACTCGCCCTCACCTCTCAAAACTCAACACTTGTCTACCTCTCTATATCCCTACTTCCCCATCTCAAAATGTTGACGAAGGCAGAAGGCGAACAAGGTAGAAGGCGAAAAGGCAGAAGGGTTACATAAAAGCTGAAGGCGCAAGGCAATACATTGGGTTACTGCCCAGCGTTAAAGATTTGTTGTGCCGTCAAGTTCAGTTCTGGGAATATTGGGGATTCGATGCGCGAACCTTCCGTAAACTGCTTAAGTTGGTATTCACCCTTGACTAATTGGTAGACACTAAGCGTAGGTCGTTTTGGGTTGCCGATGTAGCGCCTACCGCCTAATCATAGATAGTCTACAATCCAATACTCAGGAATGCCCATCGCTTCGTAGTCCTCTAGTTTTAGGGCATAATCATCGCTCCAATTTGTTGAAACGACTTCTATAACCAAACGAACGGAAGTTCCCAGCATGATAATGGATTCCCTTTCCCAGTGAGGTTCGTTGTCAGTAACGCCAATCTTATCTAGGACGATGACATCTGGTTCATAACTCGACTCTCGTGCAGGTTTGACGACACATTCCTTGGGAATGAAGTAAGGCAGTCGAGAGCGCCGAATTTCTAGGAACAGTTCGCCGGATGTAAACCCGGCTACCTCCGAGTGCGAGCCCGTTGGTTTAGGCACCTCAAAAATTACTCCGTCGTGCAGTTCGTAGCGTGTTGATGAGTTATCTGGATACCAGGCAATGAATTCATCAAAGGTTAAAGTCTTGGGTATGGCTTGAATCATGGCGAAAGCTCCTTTAGAAAACCATGTCATCCAGTAGCGCTGTTACTTCCTGCTGGTCTTTGTCCGTACTTTCAAGATAGCCACCCATGCAAGTAGAGCGAACTAACATTGCGATGAAAATCCCTCTCCCTTACCACCTAACCCCTAATACCTATTTTCTAGATTTGCAGATATGCGATCGCATAACACTCATCAAGAGAGGGTTCTGATTAACTCCACACCATCTCGTCCATCTACATCTTGGAGATAAACTTTTACCTGTTCTTCGGCAGATGTTGGTAGCTGCTTGCCCGTAAAGTCTGGGCGAATCGGCACCTCACGATGTCCTCGGTCTACTAGAACCAATAAGCGAATCGCTTGCGGTCTACCATATTCCGTTACCGCATTCAGGGCAGCGCGAATCGTGCGCCCTTTATAAATGACATCATCCACCAACACGATTGTCTTGCCTGAAAGATCAAAAGGAATCTCACTTTTCGCTGGTGTCCGAACGCTAATCTGATCCAGGTCATCCCGATAAAACGTAATATCTAGCGCCCCCACAGGCACCTGTACCTGTTCTAGTATTTCGATCTGACGCCCCAAAAGCTTTGCTAAAGGAACGCCTCTAGTATAAATACCCACTAGTACAAGTTTGGACAACTCTCCAGATTTTTCAATAACTTGAGAAGCCAAACGGGTAATTGTACGGCGTAGGTCTTCGGCTGAGAGAATTTCAATAGTTTGAGTAGGCATCCCACTTAATGATTTAGTACCATTCCCTTGAGGGTACTATGGTGTACGAGTAACTTCCTGTTTTGGCTAGAGAAATTTAGAGGTTGAAAGAAGTTCAGAACGGAGGAGTATTGATAAGCTGTTGTGCATCTTAATTGTAGATTATTGAGTTATGAAAACAAAAAGAATTCATCACGTTGCTATTATTTGCTCTGATTATCAGACATCGAAGCATTTTTATGTAAATGTTTTAGGGTTTTCAGTAATTAATGAAACCTTTAGAGAATCCAGAAATTCTTACAAATTAGATTTACAACTAAATAGCGGTGATTGCATCGAGCTTTTTTCCTTTCCCAACCCTCCCCAGCGTGTTAGCCGACCCGAATCTTGTGGTCTAAGACATTTAGCCTTTGAGGTTGATGATATCGCTGAATCAGTTGCCTATCTCCAAGCCAAAGATGTGAAGGTAGAAGAGATTAGAACTGACGAGATTACAGGAAAGCGTTTTACCTTTTTCCAAGACCCAGACGGCTTACCCTTGGAGATATATGAAAGTTAGAATTTTCTAATAAAATTTTGATTAGTATTTTGTGTCTAAGATAGCTAATATTTACTCTCTTTTAGAGTTGACTTGTGAATGTAAGGGAAGGCTAATAGTAAATGTCGTTCCTCGACCTAATTCACTATCTACAACAACCCTACCATTATGCAAGTTCGCACATTCTTTAATAATTACTAATCCCAATCCAACGCCCGGAGCCGTACCAACATTATTACCCCGAAAGAATGCATTAAATATATGAGCTTGGTCAGTAGGAGAAATACCAATACCTTGGTCAGATATGCGAAACACCAGCTCATCGTGTTGAAAAATCAACTCTAACTGAATCTCGCTACCCTCAGGAGAATAATTGATAGCATTGGAGAGCAAGTTCCTTAGCATTGATCGTACAAGTTTTTCGTCTAGAAGTACGTTAGTAACAGCGCCTTGGTACTCCACATTAATTGTGTGTTGATGCTCTGTATTTGACCGAAATTCTGTAACGAGTTCACGAACAATGGACTCTACATCTACTGGTGCTGGAGTGAACTGTATTGTCCTAGCTTCAGCTTGGTTAACAAGTAGCACATCATTGACTAGCTTTGTTAAGTATTGAACAGCTATTTTAATTCGCTCGAAATGCTTCTTCTTTCTTTCCTCAGTCCATTTTAAACTATAGTGTTCAAGCAACTCAGTAGAGGTCAGGATTGTAGTAAGTGGGGTACGGTATTCATGTGAAACGGTAGCAACAATTCGTGACTTTAATTCATTGAGTTCTCGTTCTTTCTCAAGAGCAAAGATTAGTTCATTTTCTAAATGCTGACGGCGCTCAATTTCTGCTCGTAGTTGTTCATTTATCTGCCGCAATTGAGCATTACTCTCCTCAACTCGATTTCCTAGTTCTTCATTGGTTTGTTGTAGAGTGGCATGAGCTTGCTGTTGCTCAGTAATATCATGGAAAACTAAGACAGCTCCAGTAATTTTACCTTCATCATTTTTAATCGGTGCAGCACTATCATCAATTGGGATTTCTCTACCATCTTTTGTAATCAGGAGAGTGTGGTTTTCCAAGTCTACACTAACGCCCTTCTGGAGAGCTAACGTGACTGGATTATTAATAGTTTCTCTTGTTCTTTCGTTGATTGCTTGGAAAACCTGGGTTAAATCATTACCTAAAACCTCTTCTTGTTTCCAACAGGTGAGCGCTTCGGCAACCGGATTCATAAAGGTGATTAGCCCTTGAGAGTCGGTGGTAATCACAGCATCACCAATACTTCTCAGTGTCGTTGCTAGCCACTTCTCTCTCTCATAACGCTGTTGCTCCATCTGGTGATTGTAGAGAGCGACTTCAATAGTTGTGCATAAATCTCTTGCCTCAAAAGGCTTGAGAATATAACCATATGATTGGCTGACTTTCGCTCGATTGATAGTTTCCTCATCCGTGTAAGCTGTGAGATATACAACTGGAATGTGGAAGCGACTGCGGATTTGTCCTGCTGCCTCAATACCATCAACTTTTCCCTTGAGTTTAATATCCATCAGCACTAAGTCAGGGTGTGTTTCTTCAACCGATTGAATCGCGGCTTCTCCGGAGGTAAGATTTGCCACGACTGTATACCCAATGCCTTCTAACCGATTTTGAATATTAAGGGCTACAATACTTTCGTCTTCAACAATTAAAATTCTTGCTCTTCCCATTTTTCTTTAAATCTCCTAATGATTTATTTCTAAAAAGCTAATCCTAAATTCGGTTCCGGCGTTACGGTTCACGGCAATTGTTCCCTCAAGTTGTTTAGTGAGAACATTGACTAATTTAAGTCCTAAGGATTTCACATGATCTAAGTTGAAATTAGCGGATAGCCCGATTCCATTATCCTTTACTATTAGTTTTCTCTGACCATTAAGGCTGGATTGAAAAATAACAGTAATGACTCCTTCTTTGCGATTTGGAAAGGCATATTTAAGAGAGTTTGAGATAAGTTCATTAATAATTAATCCGCAAGGTATTGCTGTGTCAATATTTAAGGATATATCGTCTATATTTAGATTTAAAGTAATATTTTCAGCCTTCACTCCATAGACTTGAAATAAGTAGCTTGTCAAGGTTTCAACATAATCAACAAAAATAATTTTGGCACAATCTTTAGATTGATACAATTTCTCATGGACAAGTGCCATAGATCGAATACGGCTTTGACTTTCGCGGAAGATCTCCAACATCGGTTGATTTTGAATATGCTGAGATTGCAAATCAAGCAGGCTGGAGATTACCTGTAAATTATTTTTGACTCGATGGTGAATTTCCTGAAGTAAGACTTCTTTTTCCTGTAGCGATTCTTTAATTTTTATCTCTGCAAGTTTGCGCTCACTAATATCTACATCAATTCCAGCTATCCGGGCTGGATTACCAGTTTCGTCGTAAATGACTCGCCCTTTAGCTTCTAGCCAACGAATGCTCCCATCCGGTAATAAAATGCGGAATTCTATGTCGTAACCTTCTCCCGTCTCAATGGCATGTTGTTCGGCTTTGTTAAATAACTCGTGGTCGTCCGGGTGAAGAATTTTGAGAAAGGCATCATTGGTATCATCAGCTGTGTTGGGAACCCAACCCAACATTCGTTGAAGGCTTTGTGAACGAATGACTTTTCCGGTTTGAAGATTCCACTCCCAAAAGCCCATGTTGGCAGCATCTAATGCCAGGTGTAGTAAGGCTTGTGATTGGCGCAGTTGCTCCTCGGCAAACTTGCGATCGCTAATGTCGAGATTGATTCCAGCCATCCGCACTGGTAAACCAGATTCATCGTAAAAAACTTGGCCTTTGCTGGCAAGCCAACGGATGCTCCCATCGGGCATGATGATACGGAATTCGATGTCGTAACCTTCACCTGTCTCAATGGCATGTCGATCCGCTTCCTTGAGCAACTTGTAGTCGTCCGGGTGAAGGGTTTTAAAAAACCGATCTTTAATCTCATCAGCCGTATTAGGAACCCAGCCATACAGACGTTCCAGATTGCTTGAGCGGGTAACTTTTCCGGTTTGAAGATTCCAATCCCAGAAGCCCATGTTGGCAGCATCCAATGCAAGGCGCAGTTGCTCTTCTGATTGGCGTAGCTGTTCTTCGGCAAACTTGCGATCGCTAATATCTAAGTTGACCCCAGCCATCCGTACTGCCTTGCCCGTCTCATCGTAAAAAACTTGACCTTTGCTTTGAACCCAACGAAGGCTTCCATCAGGTAGAATAATGCGGAATTCACTATCATAGCCGTCACCTGTCTCAAGCGCACGTTCGTCGGTTTGCCGGATGTGATCGCGGTCTTCTGGATGAACAAGTTCTAGAAATTCTTCGTAGGTAACACCAGAGGGATTGGGAGTAAAGCCATACAGTTGCTGGAAATTATTTGACCGAATGATTTTTCCAGTTTGAAAATTCCAATTCCAACTGTCCATCCGCGCTGCCTCCAAGGCAAGGCGCAATTGTGCTTCTGATTCCCGGACTTGCTCCTCAGCAAGCTTACGCTCTGTGATATCAGTGCAAACACCAAAAACGTGAAAGGCTTGACCATCTTTTGAAAGCAGTGGCTTTTTAATCACACTCCACCAGCGCACTGCCCCTGTTGGCGTGTGGCAAGGCACTTCTGGACTACATTTAGTCTGTAATGTTGTTAATACTTCCAAGTCTTCCTTAACGAACAGCTTTACATCGGCTGGGTCGAGCATCACCTCAGCGTCTGTATGCCCTAACAAATCTTCTACGGCTATGCCATGAAAATCTGCACAGGCTTTGTTGGCAAGGATATACTTACCTTCCCGATCTTTAACGAAAATTCTATTAGGATTGGTATCAATAATTATTTGGAGAAACTCTTTTTGGGCTTTGAGTGCCTCCTGCGCTAGCTTGCGTTCAGTGATATCAGTAGCAACGCCCAAGATTTGACAGACTTGACCATCACTTGAAAAGAGTGGCTTTTTAGTAGTTTGATACCAGCGTCCTTCCCCACTTAAGGTGTGGAGTTCTTCTGGCATGAACTTTTGCCGTAACGTAGCAATCACTTCCTGGTCTTGATCAATGTAGTCCTCTACAGAGGCTTGATTGGGATGCAAATCCGCCGCCGTCTTGCCGATTACGTCTTCAACAGTTGTTCCGTGGCAATCAGCATAGACTTGATTGGCAAGTACATACTTCCCCTCTGTATTAATGACAAAAATTGCATTCGGATTACTATCAATAATAGTTTGGAGAAACTCCTTCTGAGCATTGAGTGCTTCCTCTGCCTGTTTGCGTTCAGTGATGTCAATTCCCACTAATACAGCCATGGTGCTTTGCTGGTACTTCTGAGCAGCAATCAGATAGCTTCGAGTTGAGCCGTTGACTTGTACCTCAATAACTTGGCGGTCTGTTTGAGCAGAACTAGCGAGAAACTGAGTCATAAATTGAGTGAATTCAGGACTGTTTTTTAGAAAGCCCAGTTCTTTACCGACAAAGGCATCTGGAGATAAATTGAAGCTGTCAGATAGTTGTCGGTTAACGCCAAGATATCGCCCTTGGGCACTAATCCAAGAAACATACCCAGGCACAGCATCCAAAACTGCCCGTAGTTGCTCTTTTGCCTGCTGTAGTTCTAATTCGGCTTGCTTCCGTCGAGTAATGTCAGTGGCAATGCCAAGAATTTGACTAACTTGACCATGACTGGAAAATAAGGGCTTTTTGATTGTTTGGTACCAACGCCTTTCTCCAGTTACTGTGTAGCAAGATTGTTCGGGGATAAACTTCTGCTGTAATGTGGTAAATACTTCCCGATCTTGAGCTACGCACTGCTCTACGTCTTCTGGATTTGGATTCACCTCAGCGTCTGTCTTGCCCAACACATTTTCAAGACTTATACCATAAAAATCAGCATAAGCTTGATTGGCAAGTGTATATTTTCCCTGCCGATTTTTGACAAAAATGAGGTTGGGATTAATATCAAGGACAGCTCGGAGAAATTCTTGTTGACTTTTAAGGGCTTCCTGTACGGCAGAACGCTCGGCAATCTCTTGCTGGAGTCGTATATTAGCTTGTTCGAGTTCGGCAGTACGTTCAGCGACTCGTTGTTCTAGTTGATCACGAGCTTGGAAAAGTTCTAATTCTGCGTGTTTGCGATCGCTAATATCTTGGATCATGCCGATCGCATACTGCGGTAAGCCGTTGGCATCACAAACAACTGAAACGGATACATTGACCCAGATAATACACCCGTCTTTGCGGAAGCAGCGCTTTTCCAAGCTGAAGCGAGTACGTTTGCCCAAAAATAGCTCCTGAAACAAATTCGCGTTCTCTACCTGATGTTCGGGATGCGTCAAGTCGATACAAGATAGGTTTTGGAGTTCTGTATCTGTGTAGCCGAATAGCTCCTGAAAAGTCGGATTGGTTTGAAGAAACCTGCCGTTTGAATCAACAAGTACTATCCCAATCGGAGCAGACTCAAACATTGTCCGGAAGCGCTCCTCACTTTGTTTGCGCTCAGTAATGTCTTCTGAGAGTCCAGCAATCCCCCACGTTTCCCCAAATGGATTTTGAACGGGAAAAGAACGCGATCGCACCCAGCGAATTGAGCCATCCGGTCGCACAAGCCGATACTCCGCTCTGTATTCCCCCTCAAGGAGATTGCCAAAAGCAGCAACGACTCGCTCTCGATCACTTGGATGGATGGAATCCACAATCAAGTTTAGATGACCACCAGGATAGGTGTACAAGCTCTCACGCAGACGACCCCAAATTGTCTCAAAAGCTGGACTGACGTAGAGCAACTGTTGATAATCCGCTGATGTCAACCAGAAAGCTTCCTGAATCTGTTCTGTCATTTCACAAAGTTGCTCTTGTTTATTTGCAGGGCTTCTTTAAATCCCTTACTTTTAGTAATATCTCGTTTGGTCAATGTCACTTTATTAATAAGACTATCTTTTTACAATCCACATAGAATCAGCTTAATATTGAAGCTGTTAGTCATCATCCTGGTATAGCAGAAGGCAGAAGGTTTATCACGAGTACGTGGTTGTTTCAGCCCTTAAATCTGTCCTAACCTTTATGGCTACAGCCAGACATACTCCCATTCAAGAGCGACAACCCTAAAAGCGCTTTGCTAACTGATGCCTGCTCAACGCTTTTTGAAGTGCCTAGAGTTTAGACAAAAGATACCGTTGACCTTATAGTTCCCTAATTGAAGGCAAAATGAACTCTAAAACTGGACACAAATACATCCCCCTAGGAAGGAATTGTGAGAAGTTCTCCAGTTGGTCTGTGATCAGCTTTGTGCCTTTAAGCGGTTACATGAATGAAAGTGCGATCGCTTTTTGTTGAAAAACTTGTTACAAACTCAGTTGTGAAATGTTTTGCGCTTCTTGGGCTTCCAACCTAGCCAGCGTTGTAGCGGCATCGGCTAACTGTAGAGCCAGATTTGCTCGACTAGTCGGGTCTTTCTCCTTCCAGAGATCTTGCCCCAAGCAATACACCCGATAACGGTATGCCTTGATTGACTGTGATGGAATGACCTTGACTGTCATAGTTACAACCTGCTTTCTACAGAAGCTTGAATTTGCAGTAAGATTCGTTCCGGTTCCAGGTAAACAAACGTTAGTAAGATTACCTTATCCTCAGCATTGATGATTACATCATAAGTTGCTTCTATTGGTTGAACCTGTTCATGCCTCACAACTACAGTGTATTGACCAGTACGAAGGTCATCAAAGCCTGCATCCGCATAGATCAATTCAACAAGTTCTTCTGCCAGCACTTGCCCATCTTGTCGAAGTAACGTAATAAAGGCAGTACCATCAATTGAAGTCAGGGCACTGTTATCCTGGTTACGAATCATGACGAAGATATCCGACATTCGGTCACCCTTTTGCAAGTGTCACGAAATTATTGCATAAGAAAGTGATCGCCTCTCATATAGCAATCAGCAGTCAGCTTTCAGCGGTCAGCTTCCAGTCAAAAAGCCTCCGGTTAATGAACTCGGCTTCCGCCGATGTCCTAACCTTAGTGGCTACTGCTATATTTCAAATCTGTTCTTGAGACTTGGATAAGGCAGAGATACTACTGTCCTTCATTTCGTGAAAAGGACAATCTTGCCTTGACCTATTTTAGGTGAGACCGAAAGCATCGCTTGAATTGTGTTTAGCAAGGATTGCGATCGCCAATTGACTGCCGTAGGGGAATCTGAACCACAAACTCTGCACCTTGCCCTGGTGCTGAATAGCATTGCATTTTGCCACCATGCTTTTCCACCACAATTTGGTAACTGATTGATAAACCCAACCCAGTCCCTTTGCCTACAGGTTTGGTGGTGAAGAAGGGGTCAAAAAGCTTCGAGTGAACGTCCTCACTCATCCCTAACCCATTGTCACCAATCCGAATTGTGACCCAGTTATCCTGAATAATCTCTGTGCGAATCTGAATAATTGGAACTTGGGATTGGGAATTAGAGATAGAGGAGAAACTCTTCCCTTGCATTCCCTGCATCTCTTCAACTTTTTGCCCAGTCTCCAGTTCCCAGTCCCTAATCCCTTCATCTAATGCATCAACAGCATTGGTTAAGAGATTCATAAATACCTGATTCAACTGACCAGGGCAGCACTCAACTGGGGGTAGTTGTCCATACTCTTTGATAACCTCAATGCCGGGATGATCTGCTTTAGGTTTCAATCGGTTATGCAGAATCATTAAGGCACTATCAAGACCTTCGTGGATATCTACTACCTTGAATTCAGCTTCATTCAGGCGAGAGAAGTTGCGTAGAGATTTGACAATCTCACGAATTCGCTCAGTCCCTACGTTCATGGACTTCAGGAGTTTAGGTAAATCTTCACACAAGAAATCAAGCTCAATTGCTTCGATCATCTCCTGGATTTCGCTAGTGGGATTGGGGTAATACTGCTGATACAGTTGCACCAATTCCAGTAAGTCGTGGGTATATTTCTGGGCGTGAATCAGATTGCCATAAATAAAGTTGACGGGGTTGTTAATTTCATGAGCAACACCTGCCACCAAAACACCCAAAGCCGACATTTTTTCCGAGGCAACCAGTTTGGCTTGCATCGCTTGGAGATTTTTGAGGGCTTGCTCTAAATCCCAGCTTTTTTCCTCAAGTGTTGTTTTTGATTCCTCCAACTCACGGATCACACTTTTGAGCAAAGCCTGGTTTTTGTCATTAGTCTTCTCTAAGTCAACGCGATCGGCTTCAGAGCGTTCTAGTTTTTTTTGAAGAATTCGATTCGCTTTTTCGAGTTCCTGGAGTCTTTTTTCGTAGTCTGCAAGTTCCATCAGCTCTCATTTCGTCCCTAGAAGCAACGTCACGAAAGTTTTGTTATGAAATTCAGTCTGACCTTTTTGCTCTAGGGGAGCAATCTCACCACTACTATAGAAACCACAAATTGGTAAAGCCTTGGTAAGACAGCTTTTCGCAAGCTCATACTCTTCCTTGGTTCGTGTACCAAGAATTTTCCGGCGACTGGCACAGGAAAAAAATAGAGCCGCCTCTGGCTCACTGCCTGGATAGCTTGCGATCGCATTTCTAATTGATGTTTGGGAAGCAGCCAGGATATCTTCACGAGTTGCTTCTGCGATTTGAACAACTGCCTGTTCAGGAATATCTGCAAAAAGGGTGATGCTCCCTGACTCCTCGTCGAAAACGTTAGCAGCTCTTAGAAAAAAATGCTTCTCTTCTCGATCAAAGACAGCTAGGGGATATTCAGCGGAAGGAGGAAGGTCGCCAAAATAATGACGATAGAACTCTATCGCAGGTTTGTCATCAATTTCATAGATGATGTTTTTATTGACCTTAGTGACTCTGCTTTTTTTTCCGATGGGATGCCAACCACTGGCTAAGCTATGGGAGAAAAGTAATGCTCCTGAAAAGAGCAGGATTGGCACAGCATCACTCAAAACTTCTGTGCGAAAGAATTGATAAGTCTTTTGAAATCTCCAGTGATCAGCGGCTAATCCACCCAAGATAGGCACATTCTGCCCAAGAACTCGCTTCAAACCATCCAAAATTGAGACTCCACTGGCTGTAAAGCCTTCTGGAACAGTTAGACACAATTGAGGTGTGGTCGTGCTGTTGCCTTGTGCTTGCTCAACGGCTTGCCTGACTACTTCAACTGGGTTTTTTGAAACCTCGCGTCCAACTCCTGCTTTGATTTCAATTTCTTCTGAGCAGAACACTATTAAAGTCAGGGAGTCTTGCTGAAACTCAAGAACGGAAGAAAGTTCTCCATCGGTTGTTCCACCAATTAGCTCAATGCCAGGGAAAGCCTGATGAATTTGTTTCAGAATTAAGGAATGCTCAAAGTCGATCGCAGCAAAAAGGATACCAGCCTGTGGGGTTACTCCTGCTAAAGAGCGAATGCATTGCTCTAGAACCTCATCGATTGCTGACTGGGAATCCGGATCGTTGCTGTGACCAACAGCTACCTTCAACATACATCTTCTGTAGGGACTATTCTATACTTCTCTTACTTTCTCAATGGCTACTAGTTGGATGGATTTGTAAGATTACGTTGTGTTTAACTGAGTTGTTCTACTTAGTTTATCTTGGATGTGTCTTCGGTTTCAGGAGTAGTGTCAGGCAACGTCTGATGATACAAAGAGTTAAGGAACTGGGCGTTATCCATCTGTAAGTCAAACATGTGTAGTCCAATTCGTTCGGAGAGGTCTTCACAAACTCTCATTCCCCTAACACTGCTACCGTGAGAGTCAAGGAGTGGCGAGAAAACGGCTATACCCATTTTCTGAGGAACAACGACAATAATTCCACCCGATACGCCACTCTTTGCCGGCAAGCCAACTTTGTAAGCCCACTGTCCGGCAACGTTATACATCCCGCAGGTGTACATCACAGTCAGAATATCTCGGATGTAGCGTGCTTCAACAGCCCGTTGTTGAGTGATGGGGTTAATACCACAATTTGCAAGGGTAGCTGCCATTGTCGCCAAATCTCGGCAGTTGACCATCACCGAACATTGCTGGAAGTAAAGGTCGAGCGCTTCATCAATTTTTTCATCGATCATGCCAAAGTTGAGCATCAAGTGTGCCATTGCTCGGTTGCGATGCCCCGTCGTTCGCTCTGACAAGAATACAGGCATATCAATGAACAGGTTATGACCGACGTAGCGCTCAAACATACTGAGTAGACAGTTGAGTCGCTCACTTGGACTTGAACCTTTGATTAAACTAGTAGTTGCGATCGCGCCTGCATTGACCATCGGGTTATACGGTCGCTTCGAGGACTCTTCCAACTGAATAATCGAGTTAAAAGCATCTCCTGTTGGCTCAACCCCAACTTTGGTTAAGACGTAATCCCGCCCATGTTCTTCAAGGGCGAGTCCATAGACAAACGCTTTGGAAATTGACTGAATTGTGAATAATTGCTCGTAATCACCCACTTCATAAACTTGACCATCCACTGTAACTACGCAAATACCAAACCAGTTAGGGTCGGCTTTCGCAAGTTCCGGGATGTAGTTTGCCAATCTTCCATCCATGAGTGACTTGTACTTGTCGTACAACTCCGAAAGCAAGTTCTCAAGGACAGGACTTCTTGATGCATTCCCCATATCAAGCAACTTGCTATAGGCAAGAACAATGATTAATTTAAAGTGTGCGCCGCCTCTTTAAGCGGGTCAAGTAAGGCTAATGACAAACGCATCATATTGAGTGTGCTACTACTGGGGCTTTTACCATCAGGACTGGGTCCGTGGTAATCACTGCCACCTGTCATCAGTAAGCTGTATTGAGAACACAGCGCCTCAAGATGTTTTCTCTCTTTTGGCGTGTGGCTGGGATGGTAAACTTCAATTCCCATCAACCCCGCATCAACCAGTTCCTTTAACACGTCTTCAACTTCACCACCTCTAAACAAGTAAGGATGGGCCCAAACTGGCACAGCACCACAGTTGCGTAACAACGTAATGCCTTCAGAAATTGAGAATTTCTCGTAATGCACGTAAGCGGGTTTATCATCACCCAACAGTCGGTCAAACGCTTCGCGCATCGACTTGACATGACCCGCGTCTACAAGTGCTTTAGCAAGATGAGGACGCCCTGGTGCCATTCCTTCTCCCAGTTCCGGTAGCGAGATTGGATAGCCTAGTGCTTCCAACTTGGCGATCATTTTCTGAGAACGGCGTTTACGTCCTTCCAAGCGTTCCGATAAAGGGGCACTTAGCTGTTGGGCATTGGGGTAAAAACCCAAAATGTGTAGGGAACGGTCGTTGTGTACCGTACTCAATTCAACACCCGGGACGATTTCCAGGTTATGAGGTTGAGCCGTCGTAATCGCTTCTTGCCAACCAGAGAGCGTATCGTGGTCGGTAATCGCTAGTGCCAATACTCCCGCTTGAACTGCCGCATGGACAAGTTCGCTTGGGGTAAGGGTGCCATCGGAGCAGGTGGTGTGACAGTGAAGTTCGAGCATTCTTTTATTATGTACACCTACCTGCTGAGTGGAGGATTAAACTTTCCTTTAAGCACAACTTAGCCATTTTGTAGAACACAATATTATTATGCTTCTACCAACTCTAAAGACTCTTTTGCTTTTAGGTGATCGCAAGAGGTTTAGATTCCCGACTTCTTTGAGAAGTCGGGAATCTTGACTCCACGAATTATTTAGGACTCCCTAGTTTTGCTCGTTAGGTAAAACCCGAAAGAAAACTCGCCAAAAGTTTTGCTTTCTTCTGATTGGCTGTTGAAGCGTATCATCAACGTCTTGGATTGGATAGGCAATCCAATTTGCCCTTTCGTAAAAGTCTCTCCCCTCTCTCTTCGTGCGGTTGAGAGTTTCAGAAGAGACATCCAAAAGACTAGCAGCCCTTTCAGTAAGGCAACAATGCTCAATCTCAATGAGTTGATGATTGAGTTGATGCTGAAACACTAGCTGCTCAGTTTTGGAATTGGCAAATAAGTCTGATTCATTGACCTGACAGGTATCAGGCAATTGGCTTGCATTTACTGTAGTTTCTGAGCTATTGTAGGTAGAGAGAATCATTTAGTCTTAGCAAAGAATAGTGAACAAAGCCAACAAGCAAACTTGCGATTTGCTTGGTTTATCAAAAGTGCCAATAGCGGCTATTCAGTAACGCTTATCACTTCTTAATTATAGCAAAATGCACCTCCAAAATGCTTGAAAGAGAGAAGGGTTTATCTCGCTAGCTATAACGAAAACCTTTATACGTTTCAAATCAAAAGTTTGGTAACCTAACTAAGATCGCTACTGAAAGGACACAGCGTACTGTGCCCCTTCAAAGTCCTAAACGAAGTTTAGTAAAAACAAACCAACTAAAATTGCCACTCCTCCCCAAATGAAAGCCCAGAGGCGGTGAAAACTCTTAACCGTGGTACCACTTTCGCTAGTTAGGTGAGTTAGGTCAACCCAAGCGACAACACTGCGTCTGAACCACCCAGTCGTGCTAACCTGTGCCCCAAGCAGATTCTTGACACGATTCATTCCGAATAGGAAATTCCCGATCGCACCAAAGCGGGAAGCGTAGCGTAAATAAATCATGCCAGTGCTGTCTTGGAGTTTCAGATCTGACCCAAACTGATAACCAGCATCGCCACGACCAATTAACTCACCTTGAAGTTTCACGGGTTGACCACGCAACGGACTGGCATAAGGATTGGACATTAACTTGAGTACATCTGATTCCGGTGCTTGCTTGATGCTGGGGAACATCACAAAGGTTCGGATGAGGGTTCCTAATCCAAAGCCAAGGAAGGCGAAGGAGAAGGGTGCAGTTGAGAAGCTACCCATAACCGCAACTCCTATCAGCAAGCCAATAACCAACCCGATTGGCATGGCACAAAAGAGCAAGAGGTCTAAGGCAAAGGTGCGATAGAGCTTTTTTTTGCTGAGGTTTCTGCTCTCACCTACAACTTGACCCATGTCAAACTCGGTTGGCAAACCCAGTTGTTCTGCATAACTGCTGAGGGCGCGGATACGTTTACCCGTTAAAGGGTGAGTGGAATTTAATTCCATCAATCCTGCCCAAGGGTTAAACAAATCCCACAAAAATACTCGACCCATCTGTCGAGGTTTTTGGACAATGCGGTAGGCAGTGCCAGTACTCGCGGCGGCTTTGTGGTCATAGATACCCAAGGCACGAGTGCCTTCGATTAAGCGGCTGGGTTCTGAAGCTTGCTTGCTCTCTTCTAAAATGCCGTAAGCAATTTTCACCAAAGCCCGCGAGAGGGCGTTAGGGTTGCCAGTTGTCTCTGCGGCAAAGTGGTCAGCAAAGTATTCCCGTGTCCGGGATAGGTACAGCAGCAAATAGGTACCAATGATGTAAAACACATAAGCCGCGATCGCAGCCGTCCCAGCCGCATCTTTGAGTTTACTGTTACTACCACGTCCCAAGCGTCTGGCAAAGAGGTAAATCAGGTAGGTGATATGTACCAACGTCGATGCCAAGGTCATCACGGCAAAGTCCCAATGCACGATGTGACCGAGTTCGTGAGCATAGACGGTAGCAATTTCCTCCTCATCCAAATAGGTAAACAATCCCTCACTAACCACCAGACGTGCGCTGTTTGGGAGAGAACCATAGGTGAAAGCGGTTGGATTTTTGTCGTCAATGATTCCCAGTCGGGGTGTTTTCAGTTTGTTCGCTTGACAGACACGCTGAATTACCTTTGCTGCCTCAGGACTATGACGCTCAACCTCGGCAAGACTCACCCAGCGCGTTTGGTAGAGCCACTTTTGGGTTAAGTCCATGAGCAAGGGAGAGAGGAAAAAGGCAGCGATGTTGAAAACTAAGGTAAAACCAATTGCGATCGCAAAACTCAAGGTTGGCTTATCGCTATCAAGAAGAAACACAACCCCTAAACTCAACGCCAACACCATGCCGAATAACAAGGAGATGGTGACACCAGAAGCCAAAGCCAGATTACCGACCTTACCTGCTAGAGCTAACTTGACCCCCGCTTTAGCCGCACGACCCGCTTTTTGTATGGGATTGGGTTGATCAACTGTTGGTGATACTGTTGCGAGTGCTTGAGGGATTTGGGTAATTTGGGGGATTGGGGGAGTTTGGGTCTTCGTAAAAGTCCGGAGAGCTTGAGTTGCCCAACGGCTTACCTGGGAATTTCTGTTCGTCGCCAACTTTTGGCAAAGTGCGATCGCTTGTTCTGTTTCACCCAATCGGTGATATCCCCTGACCAACCCAATCTGAGCCTGAATATAATCTTTAGAACCTTCCTGGGTATAGTACTGGCAAAATTCTTTCAGGAGTTGAACTGCCTCTCGGTGATTGCCTTGTTTAAGGGCTTCTAATCCAGCTTGGAGTGACATAAGGCATCTCCCTTAAAAAGCAATATTGGTACTCGGTCAAGTAAGACTCTTAGATACACCAGTGATCGCAGAAAATTCGCAAAAGTTGCTTGAAACGTCAATCATTGAAGACTTTAGAGATAGGCAGACTGTATCTGGGCATCGTTTGCTAAAATTGGAGATTACGTCTTCAGTACCTGCCCAAAATCCATGACTGCTTCTCCAGTTGCGTCCCTACCCTTGAGTGCGATCGCCAAAGCTTGTCGTCAAGCGGCACGACAACTGGCGGTGTTGCCAACAGAAGCAAAGAATCAGGCAATCGAAGCGATCGCGATCGCCTTAGAAGCAGCAACTCCTGAAATCCTGGCAGCAAACGCGGCTGATTGCGTCGCTGCACAGACCGATGGAATTCCTAAGCCCTTGTACAATCGCTTGAAATTAGACGAAACCAAGCTAAAAGCCGCGATTGATGGCGTTAGAGATGTTGGTAAGCTGAGTGATCCAGTCGGTGCCGTGCCAATCCATCGCGAACTGGACGAAGGCTTAATTCTGAAGCAAGTTACTTGTCCCGTCGGCGTTTTGGGCATCATCTTTGAAGCACGTCCCGATGCGTTGATTCAAATCACTACACTAGCCATCAAATCGGGTAACGGCGTTATTCTCAAAGGCGGCAAGGAAGCGATTCGCTCTTGTGAAACCCTTGTAAGGGTCATTCACCAAGCCTTATCAGCAACGGCGGTTGATCCAGCCGCTATCCAACTGTTAACCACGAGAGAGGAAACGATCGCACTGTTGCAGTTGGATGAGTACATTGATTTGATTATTCCGAGAGGTTCCAACTCCTTTGTTCGGTTTGTGCAGGAGAATACTCGCATTCCGGTACTAGGTCATGCCGATGGCATTTGTCATGTCTATATCGATCAAGTCGCTGACTTGCAAAAGGCGGTAGACATCACGGTTGATGCAAAAACTCAATATCCAGCCGCTTGCTGTGCGATGGAAACGCTACTTGTCAATTCTGCGATCGCACCGACGTTCCTACCTCTAGCCGCAGCCGCTTTGCATAAACGCAACGTAGAACTGCGAGGCGATGAGGCAACCCAAAACATTCTTAATACTAGTTACAGCGTTGTCCCAGCAACCGAGGAGGATTGGTCTACTGAATACAGCGATTTAATTCTCTCAATCAAAGTAGTAGATTCCCTAGACGCTGCTATTGACCACATTAATACCTACGGTTCCCAGCATACGGATGCAATTGTCACCGAAGACCAAGCTGTTGCTGACACCTTCCTTGCTCAAGTCGATTCCGCTAGTGTCTTCCACAACTGTTCCACGCGCTTTGCTGATGGCTTCCGTTATGGTTTAGGGGCAGAAGTAGGAATCAGTACGCAGAAAATGCCACCTCGTGGGCCAGTGGGGTTAGAAGGATTGGTGACTTACAAGTACCAAGTCGCAGGGAATGGTCACATTGTTGCCAACTACGTGGGTGAGAATGCAAGACCTTTCACTCATCGGGATCTGTAAGGGGGAATTGGGAATTGGGGATTGGGAATTGGGAATGGAAAATCGAGGAACTTTCTAAAAATGCTCCTTGTCTCCCACATTTTCCTTATCTCCTCACTGCCAATTTTCTACCTGTCCAATGGATTTGCATTGTTGGACAGCCCCAACTGTTGCTTTAGCAAGTTTCTACCTTTAGGACTTACGCAGTAACTTTACTAGTAGGGTGCGTCGTGACGCACCCTACATCTAGAGTTTGATGAATGATTTTGCGTAAGTCCTGATGTTGTTAGGACTCGAAGAGATCGGATTGAGATAGAAAACTTATTTGCTCAGGATTAAAATGACCTTCCTTTAGATGAGATTTGTTCTACACTTCTGCAAAATATTGAAGATTTAATCTCTTCTAATTGAAGCGATCGCACAATTCTAGATGCTCCTGAAGCGGTGCCAAGACAGGTGGAGCAAGTTAATGTTTGATTGATGTTTTGGTTTGACTTCATAAGGAGTGCATTTATTCAGCTTGAGGATAAGACTGTACACCCTGTATTGTGATATAATAGTCTGTTTAACAAAAGTAATGGATAGTCAGCTCTAAACAGATATATAATGAAGTATCTTAAATCATCAAACTGTAGAGCTGATGAAACTAAAAGGGCGAGTAACGGCATATCTACCAGAAGAAATTCAAACAGCCTTAGAAAAATGGGCTGAAGAAGAAAGTCGCTCATTGAGTAGTCTGGCAACATACCTGTTGACTCAGGCTGTAAAAGAGCGTCAACAAAAAGAGAAAAAGGACTGATGAGAGCGCTCATCATACTTAAGAAAGTTAATAAGTAAGCTTGCTAAGCTGTGAGTAATTTATTTTCGGAAAACTTTGCGTTTTCAGGAACAGGAGAATTAATTTAGGTAAAGGGAGAGCCTAAAAAATAGATTCTTCTGAACTCTCGACTAAAGCAATGCTTTTTAAGAAAGCGATCACATCAGGGTGCATCTCAATTTTGCAAAAATACCAGGAGAAACGGAAATCGCAGCTATTGCATTCAAAGCCTGCCTCCACAGGCTGAATTGAATCCGTATAGGCGGACTTAGTTTGTATAGTGCCAGACTTCTAGTTTGTGGGCGATTTGCAAATATCCGATACGAGCATCGCATTATGAGCAAATGCTCTATTCACAAATTATTCACACTTGCTCAGTAAGCTTTAAATACGAATTTCATCCGGTGCCCTCTGGAAAGCAGATGTCCAGAGGGTGTTTTTTTCAGTCATTGTGCCGTCTGTAGAAATTCCTTAACAAGTCACTTCTCTACAGGTAATACCAATTTCCTAAATACTTGCTTATGTAGTCACAAGTACCAAGTTGCCAAGGCAAAGTAAGGGTGCGATCGCATTATGGAGAGAAAGCGCCATCACCCTCAACCACAAAATTTGTACTGATGGCAATGGGTTAACTAGGCGACCACCCAAGCTAGGGAAAGAACGAGTGATGGTTCCACATTCAGCTTTGCTCTCTTCTGGCAAAACGCCCTCACTACCTACTCACCTGTTTTTTTGCTGCTGTGGGGGTGTTTCATTTTGCTCTAGCCACTGGTCTATCAGTTCATTAACCACATCGCTCATGTCCCTGTCTTGCAAGACACAGGCAGCCTTAAAGCGCACTTTCTTTTCTTTTGATAGGTAGACCCTAATTGAGTCTTCAGCCACAGTTTCACTAACGATAAGGTACTTTAGTCCATTCTGACAGTAATCCGTTAATCTCTGAAAGTTAATGCACTTGTTAATAAGTTAATTTATGTGCTATTTTTATAGCAAGTCAGAAGCCAGCGCCTCTACCTACCAAGTTTCCGCGCTGGCTCTGGCTCCCAAATTACAAAGGAGACAAGTTTATTATGACTTACAGAGACTGCCTCAAGCCTTGGGCTGTTGCTCGTCTACTGCCTAATCTGCAATGGGTGATTATTGGTCGCTACCATAGTCGCTCAGATGCGGACGGGCATCTTCAGTTGTGTCGTCAGCGTATTCCGAACATCCAATTCAAAGTGGTGTTCGATTTACCTAAACAGTTAGGTAAGTGCCAATAAATCCATTGTAAAAATGGTAGGGGCGTAAGGTTTTTGCCCCTACCAGCTACCTTCATCTTTCTCTTTAATAAGATGATGAGACGAAGGCAAATTGAGACGATAATTTCACAGCCAAGTCCTGGTCAGGATAGACAACAAGAACATTCGCTTTTTTCCGGTTCAAAAAGAACCCACCGATCGCACCTAATCCAGCACCACCAAGAATTTCTTCAGTCGCAATTGCGCGATCGCCAATAAGGGCTGCGATCGCTGCTGCCGCCGCACCCCCAATTGCAGCACCTTGTAGAATTGAACCTGTACTCGCTCCTTGAGTAATTTCTTCTGTTCTTCTCACTACATTAGAGGTGCCACTAATCGTGAATGGTCTTGTCTGCCTTTCAAGGCGAGGACGATACAAAGTTAGCTGCTTTGCAACAAACTGAGTTCCTCCAGATACAGGTTTGAGCTCACCTGTGATTTCGCTACCTTCGCGAATTAGAACTTTGCCATCACTTGCTTTGACATCTCTTGCCACGGTTAAGGTCAAAGGCACTGTTTCATCAGGCATGACAACAACTTTGTCTTTGTCGTATCGCACAGGAATAGACGTACCAGAAGGAACAACGATGTTAATTTGTTCCCTTTGGGCAGGACGACGTTGAGCTAAAGCGGGTGCTGATGTGATGAGGGGGACAACAGTACTGCTACTAATTGCTAGTGCTAGTAGCGCAGCAGTTCCTGATTTAAATGAATGGAAGTTAAACATTGAAAACCCTCTCTACTTAGTAAATACCTATGCGGATACTTAATCGACAGATAGGAAAAAAAATTGTTCCAGCTAAATTTATTTCTAGTTAAGTTTGGATTTACTGGGTAAATATTATTTAAGAGATTCACCCGATTGGGTTATTTTAAAATCCGGATAATTTAGACATTTATTAACATATAGCCGTCCTAAATAATTCGTGAAGGCGAGATTCCCGACTTCTTTAAGAAGTCGGGAATCTGAACCTCTGACATGACTAAAACAAAAAGTAACGCTGTGCCATTGGTAAAACCGTTGCGGGTTCACAGGTTAATAATTCTCCGTCAGCCCTGACTTCGTAGGTTTCTGGGTCTACTTCCATGTGGGGTAGGGCTTCGTTTAGCTTCATGTCCCGCTTGCTGAGTTGCCGAGTGTTTGAGACAGCAATAGCAGGTTTTTGTAAGCCGATTTGAGTGGGAATTTCGTTTTCTAATGCAGCTTGGGAAACAAAGGTAAGGGATGTTGCAGCGATCGCATTTCCAAAACTGCCAAACATCGGACGCATATGAACAGGTTGGGGTGTGGGAATACTAGCATTTGCATCACCCATTTGCGCCCAGGCGATCGCACCCCCTTTAATCACCATCTCTGGTTTCACGCCAAAAAATGCAGGTTTCCAAAGACACAAATCGGCTAGCTTGCCTTCTTCCACAGAACCAACATACTCAGCAATCCCATGTGCGATCGCAGGATTAATCGTGTACTTGGCAATGTAGCGCTTTGCCCGGAAATTGTCCGCCTGCACTCCCTGTCCTTCTCCTAAGTCAGGAGAAGAGAGAAAACCACGCTGCACTTTCATTTTGTGGGCTGTCTGCCAGGTGCGAATAATCACCTCTCCCACTCGTCCCATCGCTTGGGAGTCCGAGGCAATCATACTGAATGCACCTAAATCGTGCAGAATGTCTTCTGCTGCAATCGTTTCTCTCCGAATCCTGGACTCCGCAAACGCCACATCTTCAGGAATCCCTCGATCCAAGTGGTGACACACCATCAACATATCTAGGTGTTCTTCCAGGGTGTTAAGAGTGTAGGGACGTGTTGGGTTAGTGGAAGAAGGCAGCACATTCGCTTCAGCGCACACTTTAATAATGTCTGGGGCGTGTCCACCACCTGCCCCTTCGGTGTGGTAGGTGTGGATCGTGCGATTTTTGAAAGCAGCAATGGTCGATTCCACAAATCCGGCTTCGTTCAGGGTGTCGGTGTGAATTGCTACCTGAACGTCATAGTTATCTGCAACACTCAAACAGGTATCAATCGTTGCTGGTGTCGTTCCCCAGTCTTCGTGTAACTTTAAGCCCATTGCCCCAGCCGCAAGTTGTTCTACCAGTGCTTGAGGCTGACTACTATTCCCTTTACCTAAAAAGCCGAGATTGATTGGGAAGGCTTCAGCGGCTTGCAGCATCCGGTAAATGTTCCAAGGACCAGGTGTGCAAGTGGTTGCATTTGTTCCTGTTGCGGGACCTGTTCCACCACCAATCATTGTGGTTATACCAGAGGCGATCGCAACTTCGATTTGTTGGGGACAGATAAAGTGAATGTGGCAATCGATCCCCCCTGCTGTGAGAATATGTCCTTCCCCAGCCACAATTTCTGTACCAGGTCCAATGATAATGTCTACGTTGTCCTGAATATAAGGATTTCCCGCTTTGCCAATTTTGCGAATTTTGCCGTCTTGTATCCCAATATCAGCTTTGACGATGCCCCACCAGTCGAGGATTAAGGCGTTGGTAATCACCATGTCAACTGCACCATCAGCGTTGGAGATGGGAGATTGTCCCATACCATCACGAATTACCTTCCCGCCACCAAACTTCACCTCATCACCATACGTGGTGTAATCGCGTTCAACTTCAATGAATAATTCTGTATCCGCAAGACGAACGCGATCGCCTACTGTTGGACCAAAGGTTTCCGCATAAGCACGACGATCCATTCTGTAACTCATAGATGCTCCTCACAAGCTGCGAATTTTGAATCCCTCAAACGTCATCGGGAAGCCATTTCCCTCTGGACAAGCGCACATTACTCCCACACTTACTGTCTCAACTGGGGTGAGATAGCCAAGACGTAGCATCGTGTACTGTTCCCCATCAAACGAGTATTGCACCTCTATAGAACCCATTTGAGATCTTTGAGGACAAGCTAAGATCACAGAGAAATGCACTACCCTAAGCAATGCCGTACTCCAGCAGCTTAACCGATCAAGAGTGGAAACTAATCGAGCCATTACTGCCTC
>JAHHIF010000015.1 GCA_019358875.1 Symplocastrum torsivum CPER-KK1 | reverse complement strand
ACATCTACCTGAGCGGGGGTGCAAGGGTTTTGACGAATTTTACCAGATTTCCTGGGAGCTGAGCAACTATCAATCCCGCTTAAACTATTGATGGCTAAGGGTTTCGGCTTTGTGCAGCAAGCCCTATGTAGAGTTTATTCATATTAATAAAAGCGCCCCCCTGAAGGAGAGCGCTTCTTTTTCAGCTAGATTCCTAAGAATTATCCATTGATAGCAGGAGCGGTTAGAGCAACCGGAGTTGCTTCACCCGATGCCAAATCTAGAGGGAAGTTGTGAGCATTACGCTCGTGCATGACTTCCATACCTAGGTTGGCGCGGTTGAGTACGTCTGCCCAAGTTCCAATCACACGACCTTGAGAGTCAATCACAGACTGGTTGAAGTTGAAACCGTTTAGGTTGAATGCCATCGTGCTGATGCCCAACGACGTGAACCAGATGCCGATGACTGGCCAAGCGGCGAGGAAGAAGTGCAGACTCCGGCTGTTGTTGAAGGAAGCGTATTGGAAGATGAGACGACCAAAGTAACCGTGTGCAGCGACGATGTTGTAGGTCTCTTCTTCTTGCCCGAACTTGTAACCGTAGTTTTGTGATTCGGTTTCGCTTGTTTCACGTACCAGTGATGAGGTCACCAGAGAACCGTGCATCGCGCTAAACAGAGCGCCACCGAAGACACCTGCAACACCTAACTGGTGGAAGGGGTGCATCAGGATGTTGTGCTCTGCCTGGAACACAAACATGAAGTTGAAGGTTCCAGAGATTCCCAAGGGCATTCCGTCAGAGAAAGAACCTTGTCCGATTGGGTAGATGAGGAATACTGCGGTAGCTGCTGCTACAGGTGCTGAGTAAGCTACGGCAATCCAAGGACGCATTCCTAAGCGGTACGATAATTCCCACTCACGTCCCATGTAGCAGAATACGCCGATGAGGAAGTGGAAAATCACTAGCTGGTAAGGTCCACCATTGTAGAGCCACTCGTCAAGAGATGCGGCTTCCCAAATTGGGTAGAAGTGTAAGCCAATAGCGTTGCTAGAAGGAACAACAGCACCAGAGATGATGTTATTTCCGTAGAGTAAGGAACCAGCAACAGGCTCACGGATGCCGTCAATGTCTACTGGGGGAGCGGCGATGAAGGCGATGATGAAGCAGGTGGTGGCAGCGAGTAGTGTTGGAATCATCAATACGCCGAACCAACCTATATACAGGCGGTTCTCAGTGCTTGTGATCCAGGCGCAGAAGCGCTCCCACAAATTGCCGCTACGCTCTCTTTGTAATGTGGTCGTCATAGTTTAAATGATTACTATCAATTTGATTTGAATCAAGGCAAGTAATTCTTACCCTTTCTTTGATATTATTTAGGGTTATTTATAAATTCAACAGTTTTTGTTTAATTACTTAACTATCTGTAATCAGATTTCCTTATATATTTAGTTGAATAGGTTTTCCCGAAGCACTTTGTGTGCTGTTGTTTCAGGATTCGCCTCGCTTTGCTAGCAGACTGGCTCTCTTGGTAAAG
This sequence comes from Symplocastrum torsivum CPER-KK1, assembly GCA_019358875.1. Lineage (GTDB taxonomy): Bacteria > Cyanobacteriota > Cyanobacteriia > Cyanobacteriales > Coleofasciculaceae > Symplocastrum > Symplocastrum torsivum. The sequence goes on along the minus strand of JAHHIF010000015.1, from coordinate 146,187 downwards.
TCTTTCCAGAGGAGTAGAGATTCAGCAGTGCTAACTCGTCCTAAGCGATGTGAAGTTGCGATCGCAACAAGAATCATTGCCACTACTACGTGGACAGTTGTACCAAAGCTTTGGTAAGGCGATTAGGCGATCGCATTTGTGCCCGCTAAAAATCAAAATAGATATAAGGCAACCCACCCGTAGGAGCTAATACCCAGACTATATATAGACATAGCGGTACTAATAGCAGTTTTAATGGCCAATTGATCTGTAGCTTTAAGCCTCGTTGGATACCGTAAGCTACAGCCATTAGCACCATCAAGGCAGCGAGTAGTAGAGCAATCGGGAGGGGTCTGATACCAACCACCTCCACGTAAACTTTTTGAGCAAATTGAATATCCGCTGGGTGCCCCCAAAGACGCTGAATTACTAAGCCTGCTTGCTTGAGGCTGGGTAACCGGAAAAAAATCCAGGATGTAAAAACCATTGACTGGGTTAACAACCAGGCAACCAGTACACCTGACCAGCTTTGCCACCAATGTTTTGCCCATTCCTGACGTTCCGATACCGCTTGTGTCAAGCGGTGCGCCGCCAAGGCAAGACCATGCAATCCACCCCAAACGACAAAACCCCAAGCGGCACCATGCCAAATACCAGTAATGAGCATCACAATCAGCAGGTTCAAGCAGGTTCGACCCAAACCTTTACGGGAACCACCTAAAGGGAAGTAAAGATAGTTGCGTATCCAGTCCCCTAGAGTGATATGCCAGCGACGCCAGAAGTCGGCAATGCTCGTGCTGAAATAGGGAAAATCAAAGTTTTCTGGAAGGTTAAATCCCAGGAGAATTGCACTACCACGCGCAATATCTACATAGCCGCTGAAATCGAGATACAGTTGCAGACCGTAGGCAATGATTGCTAGCCATAAATCACCACTACCCGCTCGTTCTAAGTTACCAAAACATAAATCAACAAAAATACCTAATTGATCAGCGAGGAGTGCCTTTTTAATAGCACCACAGGCAATTAACCACAGTCCTTCTGTTAATTGATCAGAACTAGGAAAATGTAATGACTTTAGCCCAGTTGCAAAGGGATGGAAGCGAGTAATTGGGCCAGAAATCACTTTTGGAAAAAACAATTTGTAGGTAGCAAACTGCATTAAATTCTGTGTTGCTGGTGCCCCCCGATAGACATCAATTAAATAAGCAATACACTCAAAAATAAAAAATGAAAGTCCTAAAGGAGCAATTAAATGAGTACTGAGCCAGTCAGCACCCGCTTGGACAACTGGCAAATTTAGCGATACGGCAAGGTTAGTTAAGAAAAAAGGAAGATATTTAAAGCCTAGTAAGCCGATGACATTCAAAATAATCCCTAACCACAGAATCCTCAATCGTCGGCGATTCCACACTCCTTGAGCAAATAGCCATTCTTCATTGGAAAGACGCTGATTAGTCGCGTGAGAACCTGGTGCTGTATTCGAGCCAATTGCTTTTCCCAAGCCAAAGTTAATTAAAGTAATTATGAGTAGCAAAGGGATATACGCAATTTGCAGGGAGCCATAAAAGACTAGACTGGCAATGAGTAATACACGTAGGCGTAAAGATTGCTTTCGTACCGACCAGTAAATTCCCAGGACAACCAAGAGAAATAGAGCATAGGGAATTGAAATAAATGTCATTGTTCTGGGAATAGGTGTTAGGTGGTAGATGGTAGGTGGTAGGGCAGAGGAAATTTTCCTCTTTCGTTGTGGGCGGAGTTCATGGTCATCTATCTAAAAAATTCCTAAAATTCTTATCGCTGTGAAGTGCCCGTTTATAGTTCATCGCTATGAACCATGAACTATGAACAAACAATGAGAGAGAGCATGTATTTCACCTAAGTGAGAAACGCCATACCTAGTCCTTAGTTGGCTTAACTGCCCAAGGAATTAATGGGTCTTGAGCTAGTTGCTTGGCAACTTGGTATGCGCCATAGCGATTGAGGTGGCTAGGATCAGAAAAGTAATCATGCTTAGTTGGTAATAACTCAGTCAAGTCTCGGAAAATCAGTCCCCTTTGCAAGGCTGAGGTACGCATGTACTTCTGAAATTGTTCCTCGTAGGCTGTACGTGTGGGGTCTAAGTAATCCTTAGTAAGGGGTAAGTTGACAAAAACAACACCAATCTCATGAGCTTTGGAAAATTGCAAGAGTGCTTCAAGAGCCGCGTCTTGCTCACCAGCTAGTTGGAATGATTGATAATCGCTGTCATAATCCCCAGCTACTCTGGCATGGTTCTGGTAGTAGGTAGCGGGATTGAAGCGAACAGAAAGAGGAAGGAAGCCATCAAAGTCAATGGACTCGGTGTTGGATACTTCTTTTTGGGTAGCAGACAAGGTTTGGTCTGAAGAAACATTGGTACGTTTCACAAGGGAGACATACTGCTCTCGCAAGACCGATTTTAGTTCGTCTCGCTGAGGATAGGTTGAGGAAAGTTTTCCTAGAGACTGATTGAGCCAATCATTGATTGACTGATAACTTGCTTTCCAAGACGCTATCGGGTTTGCGGCTTCAGCATTAATTCCCTCAGAACTACGATTTGTGCGATCGCTACCGACTTGCACTAAAGTAGGGAAGGTTCCAGCCTTGAGATGCTGGTAGCCCTCAGAAGTCGCGATCGCTTTATAGGTAGCATCTTCCCGACCACTATTAAACGCCCGTGCCCCATCTGCCCAGATAATCAATTTAGGTAGTTGCTCTGGCGCTAACACCTCACGGATTAGGAAGTCTACAACCTGAGCAGTGGCGCCGTTGATACCAAAGTTAAACACCTCAATATCAGGGTAGCCCTGAGCCGCTAAAGCGTCTTGGAGGGCAACTGGATCGATTCCTCGCAAGGCTCTGGAACTTCCGACAATTAAAACATCAGGGGGCCCACTCTGGAGAAGGCGCTGTTGGTAGATTACCATCTTCTCATCTAACAGTGGGTTGTTGAACGAGGGATTCGGCGATCGCGCCGCCGCTAAACTTGCTGCTGTTGCGGCACTCGCTTTCTCCGGTGTCTCGGTTCGTTCGTTAATAATGACACTCGTCTCGCCTGTTCGCGTAAACCCAGACGCATTGAAGTCGCCTGTACCTGGCTTACCACCTTTCTGCAAAGATATTCGAGGCAAAGGTACAGCTGTGGGTGACCCGTCCGTTATTGTCACACTTGGAGATGCTTTTGGTGAGCGTAGTAGCTGACCAACTAGCCAATCCGTTTGGATTGTGAGCAACAATCCCAACGTTCCCCAAACCATTGCCACTTTAAACCCTAGAGATGCTGAAAAACTGCTAGGGGTTGAACGTTGGGGAACGGCTGCTAGGTCTTGGTTCTCGACGGCGGGGACAAATAGCTGCGAGTAGCACAAGCCACGGCGAAGTGTACGGACTGTTGCCTGAAGTGTCTGCCTTAAACCATCTTTGAGGTCTTCTTTGGTTAAGTCTGGGCGCAGAGCGGATTCCTCTGTCGGAGCCACCAGCTCACTCACATAAGCATCCGATGCGGCAAACTCTGGAGTTGCTTCTGGTACTAACCGCCGACGATGGACAAAATCATCCCCATAATTCCAAGCCGGGGCAGTTGAACCAGCGCGACGACCATAAACCCGTACTCCAACAATCTCTGGGATGGCTAACTGGCGCAGAAATTTGGCAATGGGTGGTCCAACCTGAGCTTGTGGCGGACAGATTGGTGCCTCGCTCATGATGTGCAACAGGTCTTGTTTACGGCGAATTTTGAGATGAATTCCACCCGTTGCTAAGCGCCGATCCAGGTCAGGATTGAGTAAGCGATGGAGCAAAAAGGTAATTGCTTCTTGGCTGCCTTTTTGTGCTAGTGAATACGCCGATTCTGCTAAATGGGGTTTGAAGGCTGCTGGTAAGTTGAGCCACTCAATCCAATTGGGTGCCTCTGGCTCTGGAGCGAGTAATCGCTGCTGGAAAGCCTTATCATGACACGTCTCTACGCCATAAACCATAGCCGATTGGATGCCTTGGGGGGCAATTCGCTCCAGTACAGGGACGATCGCTTTCATTGCCCGTTGTTTGTCTGGAGCAACAGCGCCCTTAGGCTTTAAGAGGCTGCAAAACAAATGAACTGTAGCGTCTTTGAGAACGGCTCGAACTTCCATCCCTACGCTTGAGAGCCTCTGGTTCAAGGTTCGAGCGATCGCTTGGACATCGCCCCAGTGTGCCCACTCCTTGAGCATTTCTTCTGGGGGGGTCAAATCCACCCGCAACATCCATTCTGGTGTCGCTTCCCCACTCACTTGAGAGCAAATCGCCGCATCACGGAAGCCTTTGAGCTGTAAGTGCCGCAACTGTTCAACAACAGGTTCCGCAATCAACGACGCATCTGGGCTGTAGTTGGAATTACAAACGACCCAAAGACGGCGGTTAGGAGATAAACTAGCGGCTTTTTCCTCCTCTTCCGGTTGAGCAGATGCATCGGGAAGGTTTTGGATCAGCACCTTAACGCTGACTCCCAATGGGCTGAGGGTTTCGCTCAGATAACGAGCGATCGCTTCTGGAGAGCCAGAACGAGCAAGAATTTCATTAGAAACGAGTAATGCAGCATCCGTCGCCGTATCACTTCCTGCTGTTGTAGATACTCTCGCCGCTTTACTAACCTGTTGAGGCGACTTAATCCGGATTTGCTTAATCCAGTCTGGACGCTGCTGTCCAATCGTGCGCCCATACAGGATGATTTGGTAAATCGGGTTTCCTGGAGTAACTGGAAGAGAATCACCCTCCTCCTGCCTTTTGAGTGCCTTGATGAAGCTACTTACAACCGTTTTGGCTTCTAAACCTTGGCGGCTCTCACATAAAATATGCAGGTCATTCCCTCGCAATCGGACTCTTAAGCACACCCCTGGCTGCCCGATGGCATGGTATGCCCACCGAGCTAGAGAGGACGGACGATCGTTTTGGGCCAGCTGATCGACATCCAACATCACAAATCTGTCACCTGGACTGATAACGGACGATTGACTCTTCCCCGTAGTTTTAGTTGGGGGATAGCGTTGACTATAAACGGTTGACCGTTGACTGGAAAACAGTCAATAGTCAAGTATGAACAGTCAACAGCGGGTATCGGTTCCTCCCCTACGAGTCCATTAAGCAAGTAAGCACAATAAAACATAACTTGTTGTTTACATCGGCTTACTTCATCAAAATACATCTAAATAGTTTGACATAACACTCACTCTAAACTCTAAAACTGTGTTGCATACTTTTCCGGTAGCGTTAGGATATTTGTACTAGCTGAATACAGTTACTGACTCACTGGCTTAAAATGTCTCCTAACAAAAACACACCCCAAACGGCTGCTGGCAACCCAGCGACATCAGGAATTCCTACAGAATTTTTATTAAGTCTTGCGGCGGCTCCAGTGCTACTGGGTATCGTCTCGATTCAGGCAGTTGGCTCTTGGCTGCAAGCGGCAGGAGTGGCTAGTGAGGAAGTATTTCGAGGCGATCGCTTACCTGTACTCCATTTCCCCGATACAGGATGCCAAGAGGAGGGGTAAGGCACAAAGTTTAAGCAGGAACCATAACTCAAATCAAAACTTCAGTTGGTTAACTGCGAAACGACTCTGCGGAACACTATCCCCCTACAATGGATTATCTTTGTCTTGCTGTGAACAGACATTATGAGTTCGCTCCTCCATCCGTCTGACCAAGAATTCGCCGTTCCTTCAACCTCCGAACTATTTCTACGCCATCGCCTCAAAGTTGTAGAAGACTTGTGGGAGTCTGTTCTTTGCTCCGAATGTGGGCAGGAACTTGTCGATCTACTCAAACAACTGCGTGATTTGTGTTCTCCGGAGGGACAAGCAACGGACTTACCGGAATCGTCCGTTCCCAAGGTCATCGAAAAACTTGACCTGAATGCGGCAATCCGTGCTTCACGCGCCTTTGCCCTTTACTTTCAGCTCATCAACATTGTTGAGCAGCATTACGAACAGCGCGATCAACAGCTTGCACGACGCGCGACTTATAACGCTTCCACGATGACAAAGTCTTCGGCGAAGCAAGCCAGTAATGCGGAAGACAGAAAGTCAGCAATGGTTTCTGTAAACTCTGTTGAGTCAGAGGCTCAAAGTGTTGATCCCGTTGCCGATCTACTAGAGAAAAGCTGGCAGGAAAACGGAGCGTCCAACAAAGAAGTTGGGACGTTTCACTGGTTATTTCCCTACCTACAACAACTGAATATGCCACCCCAGCAAATTCAGCGGCTGATTGACAATCTCGATATTCGCTTAGTTTTCACGGCACATCCGACGGAAATCGTTCGGCACACGATTCGAGCAAAACAGCGGCGCATTGCGAAGATTCTGCAACAGTTAGACCAAGCAGAAGAAGCCTTGAGAGCCTTGGGGTTAACGTCTTCCTGGGAGGTAGAGAACTATACCGAACAACTAATGGAAGAAATTCGCCTCTGGTGGCGTACTGATGAATTGCATCAATTTAAGCCAACTGTACTCGATGAGGTCGATTACACACTCCACTACTTCCAAGAAGTCCTTTTCGAGGCAATTCCCGAACTGTATCAACGTCTCGGACAAGCTTTAAAAGCCTCATATCCTTGGCTAAAGCCTCCCAGTAATAACTTCTGTAAATTTGGCTCTTGGGTTGGGTCAGATCGAGATGGCAATCCTTCAGTGACTCCTCAAGTCACTTGGGCAACTGCCTGTTACCAACGCGATTTGGTGCTAGAAAAATATATCAATTCAGTCGGACGTTTAACGACTTTACTCAGCCTGTCGTTGCACTGGAGTGATGTCTTACCGGAGCTATTGGACTCTCTGGAACAGGAGCGCTCCCAAATGCCAGAGGTTTATGAGCAGCTAGCAATTCGCTACCGTCAAGAGCCATATCGACTGAAACTTGCCTACGTGCAGAAACGGCTGGAAAATACACGCGATCGCAATCAGCACCTGCGTCATGGCAAGCCCTTAGAAGAAGACCTCGCCGCCCTGACAAGCCCCTACATTTACCGCTCTGGAAGCGAATTCTTGGCAGAGTTGCGGCTGATTGAGCGGAACCTATCAGAAACAGGATTGAGCTGCCGGGATTTGGAGAATCTAATTTGTCAGGTAGAGATTTATGGCTTTAACCTGGCGCATCTGGATATTCGTCAGGAAAGCTCTCGCCACTCAGATGCCCTGAACGAGATTTCTGAGTACCTGCAAATTTTACCCAAGTCCTACAACGAACTCTCAGAAAATCAGCGATCGCTTTGGCTAACCACTGAGTTACAAACTCGACGCCCATTAATCCCTGCTGAGTTGCCCTTTTCCGAGAAAACGTGCGAAACGGTTGAAACATTCCGGATGCTGCGCCAACTGCAACAGGAGTTTGGTCGCCCTGTCTGTCAAACCTACATCATCAGCATGTGTCACGATGGTAGTGACATTTTGGAAGTACTCTTGCTAGCTAAGGAAGCAGGTCTGTATGACCCAGCAACGGGCGCAAGTACTATTCAGGTAGTGCCACTGTTTGAAACAGTAGACGACTTGAAACGTGCCCCCGGCGTGATGAGTTCGTTGTTCGATCTGCCACTCTATCGCGCTTGTCTTGCAGGTGGTTATGAGAATTTGTCAGAGACTAACGCTCAGTCATCAGGAGAAACAAAAAAACAACTAGCACCTGATGATGGACTACTGACAAAAGACCTACAAGAGGTGATGCTGGGCTACTCCGACAGCAATAAAGATTCTGGCTTCCTGAGTAGCAACTGGGAAATCCACAAAGCGCAAAAAGCACTCCAGAAAATTGCTGAGGACTACAGCCTTGCTTTACGCATCTTCCATGGTCGGGGTGGCTCAGTTGGTCGGGGTGGTGGCCCAGCCTACGAAGCTATTTTGGCGCAACCTGGACGCAGTATTAATGGGCGAATCAAGATTACCGAACAGGGGGAAGTCTTAGCCTCGAAGTACTCTCTCCCAGAACTGGCGCTTTATCACTTGGAAACCGTCACGACAGCAGTCATTCAAGCGAGCTTGTTACGAACTGGCTTTGATGATATTGAGCCTTGGAACGAAATTATGGAGGAGTTGGCAACACGAGCGCGTACCCACTACCGGGCGCTCATTTACGATCAGCCTGACTTAGTTGAGTTCTTCCACCAAGTTACGCCTATCCAAGAAATTAGCCAACTCCAGATTAGTTCTCGCCCAGCCCGTCGCGGTGGCAAGAAAGATTTAGCCAGTCTGCGGGCGATTCCCTGGGTCTTTAGCTGGACTCAAAGCCGTTTCCTCCTACCGTCCTGGTATGGTGTCGGAACAGCACTCCAAGGATTTTTGGATGAGGAGACGGAGGAAAATCTCAAGCTGCTGCGTTACTTCTACTTCAAGTGGCCGTTCTTCAAAATGGCAATTTCTAAGGTAGAGATGACGTTGGCGAAAGTAGACATCCAAATTGCTCATCACTATGTGCGTGAATTGTCAAGACAGGAAGACAAAGAACGCTTTGAGCAACTGTTTGAACAGATTGCCAATGAATTCAACCTAACGTGCGACATAGTTCTCTCGATCACCGGACACAAGCGCCTTCTAGATGGTGACCCAGAATTACAGCGTTCAGTGCAGCTCCGTAACGGTACGATTGTTCCGCTTGGGTTCTTGCAGGTTTCACTGCTGAAACGTCTGCGTCAACACAGCAACCAACCGACATCGGCAATTGTTCACTCCCGCTATAGTAAAGGCGAGTTACTTCGTGGCGCACTGTTGACCATCAACGGAATTGCGGCTGGGATGAGGAACACAGGTTGAGTTGTAGTTGGTTGTTAGTGGAAAGTTGGCTGAAATCTTCAGAACTTCAGTAGACCTGTCTTGAAAATAAGGCAGAGGACAGAGGAAAGAAGGAATAAAGGATTTTTATCCCTATCGGTCTAGTCCAGCAATTGTTTAAGCAACCGAATCCTCTTAAACTCTTCCACTAACAACCAACAACCAACACCTAACATTGGACAACCTCTACTGGCTTGATCAGATTCAACGCTCCGAACGCCCATTAGTGGGCAATCAAGCATTTAACTTGAGCCAGCTTTTACAGCGTGGCTACCCAGTTGTGCCGGGTTTTGTCGTGCCAGCGATCGCCTTTTGGGAATGTATGGAAACGCTGGGCAAGTCGGAACCCCTTTTAGCTGACTTGCCCCATTCTTCTTTTTATGTGGATGTAGACAATCCACGTCAATTACAACTAGTCGCCCAACAACTTCGGCAAGAGCTTACAGCCGCGAGTTTACCAGCCATGTGGGAATCGGCATTCCTCGCCGCTGCCGAGGCAATGTCAGCCCCAACGCTGATTTTGCATCCCTCCCTATCAATAAGATCACTCAATCAGACCTTCGATATTGGGCATTCGAGAGCTAACGGGCAAGAGTATCCTGACGTACCACCGGGAATTTGGGAATCCTACATCTGCCCAAATCAAGCGGATGCACTTCAAAAGGGTTTAAAACAAGTTTGGGCAGAACTGTTTCGGGCGAGAAGTCTGTTCTACTGGCAGCGGAACGGCATTGGACTACAGCAGCTTTCAGTTGCCGTCTTAGTGCAACCCCTTTGGGACGCGATCGCTTCTGGTACACTACTCGCTAGCCCAGTTGAGTGGACGATTCAAGCAACTTGGGGACTAGGAATTGCGATCGCCAAAGGAGAAGTACTTCCCGATCAGTACCAGTTAACACTGGCATCTGGCACTGTCCAAACTCGAACGCAACGCTTAGGCAGTAAAACTCGTGCCTATCATCTGTACAATCTCGAAGACTCCGAAGCACCTATAGCAAGCGGTGTACAACCCTATCTCCTGAGTGAAGAGCAACAAAAACAGTACGCCCTAGACGAAAAATCCCTCAACCAGCTAATTGATCTGTCCCAGCGCCTCGCTACTGAAATCTCTCCGGCTTTTTCACTAGAGTGGGCACTGTGTCAAATCCCAGGAAGCCCGGAACCGCAGCTACAAATCATGCAGTTGACCCCTCAACTCTCACCTGTAGGATCTTTGCTTTCCCCCTCTAGCCAACCTTCCTCTCCAAGCCCCACTCCACAGCTTGTTAGAGGTCTACCCGCTGCTGCCGGACGAGTGATTGCAACGGCGCAAGTGATCCCAAGTAATAGCCAAAACCTCACAGGCATCATTCCCGGACGGATTTTAATTGTCCAAAGCATCACTCCCAGTTGGCTACCTTTACTCAAGCAAGCGGCGGCTGTTGTGACTGAACAGGGGGGGATGACCAGTCATGCGGCAATAATTGCCAGAGAACTCGGTATCCCAGCCGTTGTTGGCGCTATCGGTGTTACCCAATTGTTTGAAACTGGCGAGTCTCTACTGGTGGATGGTGACCAGGGAGAAATTCATCGTGTCAAAGACCCTAACCGCGAAGTTGAGCGCTCTCGACCAGTGATGTCTTACTCTCCCCTCCCGCCAATTGCTACCCAACTATTAGTCAACCTCAGCCAAGTCAACTCCCTGGAAAAAATCATTGATTTGCCAGTAGATGGAGTCGGTTTATTGCGTTCAGAACTAATTATGCTGGACGCTCTAGAAAATCTACACCCTAATGAATGGCTCCGACAGGGAAACAAGAGTGAGTTAGTCACACGCTTTGCCGAAATCATTATTCAGTTTGCTGCTGCCTTTGCACCACGTCCTGTGTTGTATCGCTCTATAGATTGGCGTGAAGCGGAGTTAGCACCTCGCGCCTCACATGAAGTTCCCTTCCTCTCCGGAGTCACTCCTCCTTCAGAACCGGAAGTTAATCCGATTGTTGGTCTACGTGGTACGCTGCGCTATTTGATTGACCCAACCTTGTTTGATTTAGAGCTTGCTGCTTTAAAGCAGGTTCAGGCTTATGGCTACAGCAATGTCCAGCTCATGTTGCCGTTTATTCGTGCGGTTGAGGAGTTCACTTTTTGCCGTCGCCGTGTTGAACAGGCAGGGCTAACGGAAAACCCCCACTTCCAACTGTGGATTATGGCGGAAGTACCCTCTGTTTTGTTTTTGTTACCGGATTATGTCAGAGCGGGTGTTCAGGGGATTTCAATCGGTACAAATGACTTAACACAACTGTTGCTTGCTGTTGACCGCGACCAAGAACGGTTAGGCTCTACGCTAGATGGGCGGCATCCGGCAGTGCAGCGAGCGCTTCAGCAACTGATCCAAATGGCGAGACAGGCGGGTATTCCCTGCTCGATCTGCGGTCAAGCACCCGCTCAATATCCTGAACTCATTGATGCTTTGGTGGAATGGGGTATTACATCCATTTCTGTCGATGTGAATGATGTAGAGCGCATCTACAACGCGATCGCTCGTGCCGAACAACGCCTACTCTTAGAAGCTGCCCGCAAAAAAATCAATAATTAGAATAAAACCTCAGCCTATATGAGCCACCCAGTCTCGGTAAACATTCCCTTCGTTGATCTCACCCTCCAGCACCAGCCGATTCAAGCCCAGTTGGAGCAGGCAATCCAGACTGTAATCCAACGCGGCGATTTTGTCTTGGGTCAAGCCTTAGCGGACTTTGAGGCAGCATTTGCCCAAGCATCGGGTGTTGAATATGGTGTTGGCGTAGCGTCGGGAACAGATGCGATCGCGCTGGGATTACAAGCCTGTGGCATTGGTGCAGGTGACGAAGTGATTTTGCCAGCGAATACGTTTATTGCCACACTGATCGGTGTTCGTGATACAGGAGCAACACCCGTTTTGGTGGATTGTGACCCGGACACCGCTCTGATTGACTTGAGTGCTGTTCCCAAGGCAATTACCAGCAGAACCAAGGCAATTATTCCTGTCCATCTCTACGGTCAGATGGTGTCACCAACTCAGCTATTGGAGCTAGCCAATACTTACAATTTACTAATTTTTGAAGATGCCGCTCAAGCTCACCTCGCTCAACGAGAAGGCTATCATGCTGGTTCTGTAGGAATTGCGGCTGCATTTAGCTTTTATCCAAGTAAAAATTTGGGTGCTTTTGGGGATGGCGGGATGCTGATCACAAAGGATGCGGGTTTGGCTACAAAAGTGCGATCGCTTCGTAACTATGGCTCACCGCGTAAGTACTTCCACCCTGACGAGGGCAAAAACAGCCGTTTAGACACTCTCCAAGCTGCTGTCCTCAATGTTAAGCTGCCTCATTTAGCTGGCTGGAATCAGTCTCGTAATTTAATTGCTCAACAGTATGATGCTCTCCTAGCACCACTAAAAACTCAAGGAATTTTTCCCTTACAGAATCACAGCAGTACAGGTCACATTTATCATATCTATGTGATTCGCATCAGTGCAGAGTGTCCTGTTACTCGACAAGTTATTCAAGAGGAACTAGCAGAGCAAGGAATTCAAACAGGCATTCATTATCCGATTGGGTGTCATCTCCAACCCGCCTACGAAGATTTAAGCTATAAAGTTGGTGACTTCCCTCATACGGAACTGCTCTGCCAAGAGATTTTGTCTTTACCGATGTATCCTGGCTTGAGTGAAGTTCAAATCAATCAAGTCGTTGACTCTCTTAAAAATCTGCTGAAGACTCGTTCTATTGCTTTAATTTCAGGGTAGTACCATGCTATATCGTCCCAAGATTCCAATCGCGATCGAGCGTTACCTCCTCGATGGTGCGATCATCGCTTTATTAGTAGCCATTTATGCACCCTTACTCATTCACTGGTACGATGGCTGGCTCAACAAAACCATCAGCCTTGAACATGAATACTTCAGTCATGGTTTAATCGGATTGCCGTTTGCCGCCTATATTGTCTGGACACATCGACAGCAATGGCATCAGCTACCGAATACAACGCATCCGCTTGGTTTTGTCTGCTTAATTATTGGAGGATTCTTCTATCTCAGCGGTCAATCCGAATTGGTAAACTTATCGTTCCCTGCTGTATTAGCAGGCATCAGTCTTTGGCTTAAAGGTGTTCCTGGTTTTAAGCTTCAGAGTTTTCCCCTCTTATTAGTATTCTTGGCAACTCCAACAGCCGTTCCTTACCTAATCGCGCCCTTTACTCTGCCTCTACAAGAATTTATTGCCGGAACCGCTGGATTTATTTTGATTCAGTGTGGCATTGATGTCAGCGTCAACCAGATTTACTTATCGGTAGGTGGACGCTTAGTCGAAGTTGCACCCTATTGTGCCGGATTGAAAATGTTATTCACCGTTCTTTATGTCGGCATGATGCTACTCTACAGCCGAGGAACTTGGGTTTCCCGCAAGGCAACAACTGTGTTCTTACTAGGGGCAGTGATAATTAGTGTCAGTGGTAATATCATCCGCAATACAGTCTTGACGTTCTTTCATGGTACTGGACAAGATAGCGCCTTCAAGTGGCTCCATGACGGCTGGGGTGGTGATGTTTATTCAGCTTGCCTGCTAATTCTACTGGTGCCACTCCTAAATGTGATCGAAAGATACTCTCATTTAGAGTTCAAATAAGTAGGTCGGCCGTTGGTGTTGCGTCAGATCGCGTTTTGGTAGACCGTTTTCGTCGTAGGAAAACGCTTTGTCGCCCAGTTCCCAATTGAGATCATGGTTGCCGGGAACGATGATAATATGCGATCGCCTAATTTGGAATCCTCTGGCAAGCTCGACGCCAAGCGTAAGCAACTGGCACGGGCAGCCCAACATACACAGAAGCAATTAGTCCACGATTGCCCACCTGTGAATGAGTTAGGTCATGGTGCTCAGCAAGCAAGCCTGAACTTGATCCAACAGGTTGAGATCGAGGGCATTGGGCGACGGTTATCCGTTAACAGCGTGATTGCAGAGTGTTTCGGCAATCCCGCGAAATCCCCGAAAGAATCTCCATTTTTATAGGACGGAGGGGGAGAGTGCCAAATAGAGCAAAGCCGCACTAGTCACCTGTGATATGAACAACAATTTCACGATAATGACTATGGTGACGATGTTCCCAGATATAAATTCCTTGCCAGGTTCCTAAAAGTAATTTTCCATAAGCGATTGGAATTTGTTCCGAGGTTTTTGTCAGGGCGGTGCGAATATGAGCTGGCATATCATCAGGACCTTCTGCATCGTGAATATAACTTTTGCCATCCTCTGGTACTAATTTGGCAAAAAAGTTAGATAAATCTTTGAGAACATCTGGGTCTGCATTTTCTTGAATCAGCAAGCTTGCTGAAGTATGCCGTAAGAAAATGGTACAAAGTCCGGTATTAATGCCGGATTCGGCAACTATTGATTGGACTTTTGAGGTAATTTTAGATAACGATTTACCAGTGGTCTGAATTTTAATTAACTGTTGATAATGTGCCATATCGGTTAATGAGGGTGATGAAGGGATGGTAAAATAGCGCGATCGCTTAAACATCTTGCCTTCTCATCTTTAATTCCTAGTTACTGAGCTTGAAAGTAGTTGACCACCATTTGTGCGATCGCTTCTGTTCCATCTTTGGCTACCGTTTGGGCTAGCCTGGGCGGTTCTAGAGGATGGCGCAGAAACTCCCAGTCGCCTTGGGAAAATTCTTCGGGTGTCAAGATTTGATGATAAGCGTAATCTCGGATGCCATCCAGCAGGATGAACGATTCCACGAAGCCTTCGCGGGTGAGTGAAACGATTGGCGTACCGAGGCGCAAGGCTTCAGAAAAGGTACTGTGTCCCGGTTTGGACATAACTCGCCCACATAATGGCATCAAGTCTACAGGTCGGTAGTCATGACCAGATGCTTTTAGTAAGTTGGGCATATCTGGAGCTTTATTGTCAAAAGTGACGAATTGCCAGTCCGGAAACTGATTTAGACCCTCATAAGGGATTTGCTCCAACCCCAATCCGCCAAAGGTGAGTAAAACTATTTTCTCAGGAGGGGCAGTAAGACCTAGTTTTTCTCGCAACTCGTCTAAATTGTAGCGAGGCGAACCTCCAGGTAAGCCGACATCAGTGATGTTGGGAAAGGCACTCATCGGTTCATGTAAGGGAAAACGAAATAAGCGATCGCTCTTTCCGTAACATTCACTAATCCAATCCGCAATCTCAACAAACCCTCCTCCCCAATCTCGATAGATATAGTCCCAGCCAAAATTGCTCATCATCCAACAGGGAATCCCCGCAGAAGAAGCAATCAGCGGTGCCAAAGGAGGAATATCTCCCAGAACAAGTCCCACTCGATTAGTCCGGATAAAGTTCACCTCACCTGCGATAATCGAGCGTTGTTCAGAGCGAAGTTGCTGGAGTTTTTCTAGTGTTGCCTCTTTATCCATCGTCAAACTGTCAGACTGAATGACACCGACATCATAAGAGCGAGGGCGATGAATAAAATCTCCTGAAATGTAAGACTCCAATAACCAGCGCGGTGCTGTTGTTACGAGAATTAGCAGAATCTCTGGACAAAGTTGCTGGATAGCTGCCGCCACAGAAGCCGCCCGCACTGTATGACCAAAACCGTGGCTGGTGATTGCAAAGTATAAAGCTGGTCGAGACATGAAGAGAGCTTAGTAAAGAGTACGAAAGTGAAAATAGTGTTCCTGTGATAATCTACGAAAAGTAGCGATCGCTGCACCAATCCTAGATAACTGCTTGATTACTCTACAACTATGTCTTTTCAGGATACATAGGCAACTCGTTCAAGGTATAAAATCAAGATATTTTGGCTGAATTAGAGCCAGAACGGTTGCTGTATCTAGCAATTCCTAGCAGTGTCTTTGAGGATTTGTTTGAAGAACCGATCGGGAAGCTATTGCTGAAAAATCGCCGTTTGAAGCTGATAACCTTTGAGCCAAGCCAGGAGGTTGTAAAACAATGGATCACGCCCAATTAGAACACTACCGCCAAGTTATTGAAGCGATTCTGAGCGAATACGCTTCGTTGCCTTATTCCTATGCAGATATTCAACCGGAAGTCGTGTTTGACCGCATCCGCGATCGCTATTTGTGGATGGATGTAGGCTGGGATGGCGATCGCCGGGTGCATGGCTGTTTGCTGCATATTGACATCATTGATGGCAAAATCTGGATTCAGCGGGATGGAACAGAAGATCTGTAAATGGTGGTGGTTGGGGTTAGTAGGTGGATTGAAAACGATATAAAAGCTTTCGTAAATCGCTGTGAACCATGAACCATAAATGCTGGTTCTACTGAATTGAAATCAAAGGAGTAACTTCATGTCTCTCGATACTTATTACACACTGGGACGTTCAGGTTTACGAGTCAGTCGTCTGTCACTGGGTACCATGACATTCGGCACGGAATGGGGTTGGGGTGCTGATGAAGATACGGCGCGTCAACTATTCAATACCTACGTTGATGCGGGTGGAAATTTCATCGACACGGCAGATTTATATACCAACGGCACTTCGGAAGCTTGGATTGGTAAGTTCGTTGCAGAGCGTGGATTGCGCGATCGCGTTGTCATTGCCACCAAGTTCAGCTACAACGCCCAACCCGGAAACCCAAACGCTGGCGGGAACGGACGCAAGAATATCCTTCGAGCCGTGGAGGGTTCATTGCAACGTCTGGGAACAGACTATATCGATCTCTACATTCTCCACACCTGGGATCGGATTACGCCTGCCGAAGAGGTGATGCGGACGCTTGACGATTTAGTGCGATCAGGAAAGGTTCGTCATGTGGGGCTGAGTGATACACCCGCTTGGTACGCAGCACGGGCACAGACAATTGCCGAGTGGCGCGGCTATGAACCGCTGTGTAGTTTACAACTTGAATACTCGCTGGTTGAGCGGAACATTGAACGTGAGTTCATTTCCTTGGGTCTGGAACTTGGCATGGGCATCACGGTGTGGAGTCCTTTAGCAAGCGGTCTTCTCAGTGGAAAATATAAGCCGAGTGAGGGTAGCATCAGCGGCGAGGGACGACTTGAAGCACTCCGAGACAGTAAGAATTCAGCATTCCAGAAGTTCACCGAGCGAAACTGGAAAATAGTAGCAGAACTGGAAAATGTGGCTAAGGAACTGGGTCACAGCATGGCTCAGGTTGCAGTCAACTGGACGGCGAACCAGCCTGGTGTTGCAAGTGTGATTGTTGGAGCTACAAAGCTATCCCAGCTAGAAGACAATCTTAAAGCCTTGGATTTTCAGATTCCAGGCGAACTGAACTCACGCCTTGAGGCAATTAGTCGTCCTGAACCTCAGTTTCCTTACACGTTCTTTGAGCCAAATCATCAAGGGATGATTCATGGCGGTAAGCCAGTTGGCTTGAAACCAACGGGTTACTCCCCTGATGTACTCATCGAATCTCCTGGTGCTGGAGTGTCTTAAAAAGGAGTTGTGGATGGAAAGTTTTACTGAATTACTACAAAACTTATCCGTACCTTTATCCCTTTTTACTCACTCATGAATCCAACAAACTATTTGAAAAACATCAGACTCACAAGAATCCTATCCCATCAAGCTTACCAAAAATTCATCTGGGGCGAACTTCTCACTGTCTGGGTAGGCTTCTAGGGCGGGAGTGACCAATAACAATCAGTAACAAAGCAATACTTAGCTGCGCGTCTTGGTATTGATGATAGGCGATCGCATCTTGATATAGCGCGTCTAATTGAGTCGTACAACTCAGGTAAAGCAGAAAAAGCAAAGGTCAGAACTTAAGAGTTACAAGCCAAAAATTTTTCACAAACATCAAGTATTAGGTAATGAAGCCAGTTGGTTGTACAAATGATTTAGACGCGCTATTCTGATTTAGAAATGCGATCGCAAACCTATCCTCACAGAGACATTCACTCTACCCACTGGCTTTTATAAGCTCCATATTCCAGTTCGGCAACAGTAATTGATGACACCCCTACCTCTGATGGATTAAGCATTTGGAACTTCTCGAAAACTTTGGCAGGTTTCTGTTTGATGATGTAGATGCAAATATTTGTATCTAGCAAAAACCTCATTCAAAAGCCTCTCTGCTTTCTATTACAGGCTGTTCCCGACTTTCCATAAAGTCTTCAGAGAATAGGCTTAAACTGTCGAACAAAGTCTTCCATGGGTTTTCTTTGGAAATCAGGACAATAACATTTCCTATTTTTTTTATATAAACTTCGCTGCCCTGAAACTGAAATTCTTTGGGTAAGATAACAGCTTGCTTATCGCCATCCATCAACAACTTAGCAATCTCCATCCTTTCTCCATAATTTGCGATCGCGTCTTGGTATTTATGATAAGCGATCGCATCTTGAGACCAATTTAGAAATGCGATCGCCTGACGATTCCTCAATTCAGTGAATCCGAAGCTGCCGCCTCAAAACGCTCATAACTTCACCAGGATTGGAAGTCGGTTGCAGAGGACTCCACTCAGTAACTTCGGCAAAACCCCGCTTGTACAGGGTGTGAATTGTATTGTTGACACCTTGGGGAGAACCAATGACAAGTACTTTGATGGGTTCTCGACGTGGAGAGGATTCACTGGGAGGATTGGAGAATGCAGGTGGAGTGGGGGTTTCGCTGGTATCTGGAATAAATTCTTCGGACATTAGAGTTCACCTTTTTGTTGATATATTTGCTAACGACTTTGAGTTCATGGTTTGTAGGCAAATATATCAACTCAAGTAGGATAATATATCAACATTTACGAGATCATGCTCCTCTGACACGATTAGAGGCATGGGAAGAGCAGGCAAAGCCCTCAAACAGGCATTGGAAACCTATCGCATTAGCCAAAACAAGTTGGCAGTCGCTTTAGGCGTAGATCGTTCTATTGTTTTTCGTTGGTTTCACGAACAGACAGACCCTTCTGGCGAGGCAATTGTAGAGATAGTCACGGCTTTGAAGGGAATCGAGCCAGCGGCGGCAAAGAAGTTTGTTGAACTGTATTTAGGCGAGTTAGTTGAGGATGAGGAGTAGCCTTAGGATATTTGCGAGCATCTTGGCATAGTTTCCTCGTGCGGCATAAGCCAGTACCAGACGTCCTAGCGTCGCTATCTCTAATTTGCGGTCTCCGATTTCCCGCAAGATTGGCAAAATCTGTTGCTCAAACTCAATCACCTTGGTATGGTCTTTCAGTGCGGCGTAAGCAGAACCCAAACCAGCCAGTGCAACTATCTCCATTTCGCGGTTTCCAATTTCCCGCACTATTGGCAACATCTGGTGGTAGGACTCAATCGCTTTGGCATGGTCTTTTTGTGCCGCATAAGCAGAACTCAAACCAGCCAGTGCAATTATCTCTCCTTCACGGTTTCCGATTTTCCTCGCAATTGGCAGCAACTGGTGATATGACTCAATTGCTTTGGCATTGTCTTCTAGTGCAGCATAACTCCTTCCCTGTTGTGCAATGGCTGCCATTTCTCCCCTACCGTCTTTGATTTGCCGCGCAATCAGCAAACATTGCCAAATACTGCTGATGGCATTCAATTGCTTTGTCATACTCTGCCAAAACCTGGTACAAATTTCCCAAACCATTCAAACAAACAGCGTTCAATATCGGATCTAATTTGCCTAAAATTCTGTTGTAAAGTTCAGTTTGTTCGCGATAGTACCCCCAAGTGTTGAGTTGATTGTGTAACTCTTCATTGGTCGGAGTATTAAGGTGAGTAGAAAGTATTTTGAAAGCTTCTTCCCATGCTTCTACTTCACACAGATGGTGGAATGCTTCCAGATATCCACGCACTTTCTGTAGATTGGTAGCATCCGATTTGGGTTTGTACTTCTTGAGCCAGTTTACAACGGCTATGTAATCATCGAGCTTACTAGCTGGGACATGAGCCACCAGACTGTTTGGATTGATGTTAAGCTCTGCAAGAATAATCTCCCCTGAGGGTGTCAGGCTATTTGTCATACTGAGAGGGCTAGAGTGGATAGTAGTTGTTCAGTTCTCTGGAAAGAGGTTTGCTCGACGAGTGAGCGCAACGCTACGAATCAGATTATGTTGCCCTACAAGACGCTCGTCTTCATGGTCAATTCCTCTGTCCTCAACCAGATAGCGATCGCGCAATGTCTGCAACGCATCTTCGCATCGCGGCTTATCGTAACCTCGATATTCCAAATGGCTAAGCCAAAAATTCTCAGGTACTTCGCAGCGATAAACTGACGCAGTGCAAAGCAAAAAATAGGCATCCTTAACATCCGTTTCCAGCCGAGCAAAAGTCCTATCGAGACGTACTTTCACTTGCTTTTTCAATTCATGGGTATATCGATCTAGCGCCCACCGATCCGTTTTTCCTTCAACTATTCCTTCATTACGAGCTAAGTCCAAAGCCTCTTTTACCTCTTCAATCTCATCGCCGTATTTTTTCCAGTAAGCTCGGACATTCGCGCTAAAAGATTCCGTAATTTCTCCTACAATCACCCGCAAAACTAAAGGATGACCCTCGTAAGCTTTTCCAATTGTCAACAGCAGAGGTTTATCGAGTGAATCCTCGCTAACATCTAACCCCGTTGTCTCGAACAAGGCAACCTGTTCCGATTCCTCTAGTCCATATAAAACTTGGTGATGCCAGAAATTTTTATAACGGGAGTCTACTAACTTAACTGGCAAATCCTGTGAGGTGACAATTAATCGACTTTGGCAAGATTCTGCTGACAATAAGCTCAAAAAGAATTTCTGCCACCACTCATCGGCAAAATCACCCCAGCCGTCTTCTTCATTTCCTGTCAGCAGTCTTTCTAGAGAATCAATCAGCACTAGAACCTGATTCTCGCGTAGGTATTTTACTAACCTATATAACAGTAGCTCTGGCTTTTTCTCCTCTAGTGGGAGTCTCTCTCCCCACTCCTCTAGCCATCTACCAGCGATACTGGCAAAATCTGTAGCTTTGTCCTCGTAGTCAAAATTCGCTCTCTTGAACTTGTTCTTCCAATCTCCAAGAAACCAGTCTTGTAACTTTACTGCCAATCTTTCAGCCAAAGCCGTTTTACCAATTCCCGTGATGCCAACGAGGATTAATAGCCGACATCTCTCTCGAAGCTTTTCACTCAGATCAGCAACTAGCTGCTCTCGACCTACCCAGGAAGAATCATAAGCAAAAAAGCTGACTGGAGGAGCAGGCTGCTCAGAGGCACTATTGCTACCTTGCTCAACTGGCTTAGTGATTTCTCGCTTATCTAGCCCCAATGCCTCACAAATTTCTTCAAACTTCGAGATGTAAACAGGTTTGCTGTTGACGAAGTTATTGATTGTGGATAGAGCTATCCCTAGATGCGCTGCTAAGTCACCCTGAGTTAGAAAGCTATTACGCTCAAGAGCTGATATGACCTCTTGCTTGCGATCTGGGTGAATCTTAACGGATCGTGGCATAGCTTATTCCTAAAATTTACCCAGATTCTAGCAATCTCGCTTCTGAACGGAAGTCAGTCACGAAATCAGCTATTAACTCAGGTATTGCTCAGATTCGACCTCAGTGAGCCTGATCAGAGGATGAGACTGTAGAGTTTTCAAGGACAAATAACTCAATGTCTCAAGCACAATCCACGATTTCCGCTAGCCAACCAAGCACAACAACTTTACCGATTGACCCAACTCCATTATTGGAAAGCAACAGCCCAACAGCGATTATTCTTGCGATCGCAATTCTGCTTTGGGTCTTGCGTCCGGTAATGTTATTACAAAAATCAGGTTCTTCTAATCGGAAGAACTAGAAGCCACAACTTTGTAAAGTTAGTCGCATTTCCCTCAATGGGAGGTGCGATTTTTTTGATTGTGAATGAGAACGCGATCGCACCCTCAACCCAACAACAAACAACTACTGCAACCGCCAAATCTTTATCGTTTTATCAGCACTCCCACTCAAGAGAGTACGACCATCAGGCTTAAAGGCGACAGCATTAACCACATCAGAATGCCCAGCAATCGTGTCCAATAACTCGCCGTTATTCAACTGCCATAGCTTAATCGTTTGATCCGCACCACCACTCGCTACCATCGTGCCATCCGGGCTAATCGCAACCGATAAAACCTTCCCCTTGTGCCCAGAGAGAGTACGAACCAGTGTTGCTTTCGGAAGATCCCAAATCTTAATTGTTTGATCTGCACTAGCACTGACTAATGTTTGCCCATCCGGGCTAATCGCAAGAGAGGATATATCTTCTGTGTGTCCAGAAAGCGTGTGCGTGGAACTAATGCAGGTTTCACTCGTACAGCCGCTATCTAAATTCCAAATCTTAATTGTTTTATCCGAACTGCCAGTGACGAGAGTCTTTCCATCGGGGCTGAAGGCTAGGGTATACACAGCCTCGGAATGACCAGAGAGAGTGTGCAACAGCTTCCCCGTGTCCAGATTCCAAAGTTTCACTTCATCGTCACCACTGCCACTAGCGAGAGTTCGTCCATTGGGGCTGATTCCCACCGTATAGACAGCCCCTAAATGTCCCGAAATGTTTCGTAGTAGTTCGCCCTCATTCAGATTCCAGATTTTAATGTCCTTCCAGCTACCACTGGCGACAATTTGACGATTTGGGCTGAGGGCGACAGAGTAGACCGAGATTGAGTACATTGGCAAAGTGCGCGTTGGAGGATTACACACCGTACCCGTACAGCCTGCACCCAGATTCCAGACCATCACACTTGAGTAATCGCTACTGCTAACAAGCGTCTGCCCGTCTTGGCTAATCGCGAGGGAGTGAACAGAAGATGAATCTCCCTTTAAGATGTAAGCCAACTTCGCCTTAGGTTGACTCGTTGAGCCTGATGCACTGATTGTAGTGCGATCGCCTGAGGAACGAGTCTCCGAAGCCGTGCTAGACACAGAAGGACTAATTGACGAGGGATTGCGCTTAAAGTAACTCCAATAAACAGCAATCCCAACACCGATAAAGGCGATCGCTCCTAAAAGACTAAGGTAAAATCGGCGACGATCAGAGAAAATCCCACGGGTAGATTTGTGGGAAGGCATTTCTATAGATCCCTTGAAAAGTTGTCATCCTTAGATTTTAGATGCATCTTACCCGACCGCAGTGGAGTGATTGAGCAAGCTGATTGCTAGATTAGCCCTTGCCATTTACTGATGGATGTGGTAATAGTTCGGTTGAAGCAACAGAACCCTCTCAAGATTAAGAGGCATAGGCGCAAAGCTCAGAGTATTTTTGGCTATGGCTTCGACTATCTTCAAGTAATGCCCTCCTCAACGCGGATTTTGAGCTTTTAAAAACAGCCATGACGTGTAATTTAACGCTCTCTAGATAGAGTCATGCAAACAAAGCCAGAAGAAGATAATTTACCCAAGCTAAACAACCGAGATTTTCCTGTCTCTCGTATACAGGCAGCAAAGCTAACTCCCCAAATCTTCTTTGAGGAGTACCAGAACCATGGTATCCCTGTTGTTATTACTGGATTGCTGGATGCCGAGGCGGATTGGACGCTTGACTATCTCTGTGAGAAGTTAGGAACTACAGAGTTTCCAATACGTTATAACGGGCAGCAAAGGTATGAGCAAGACAAACGAAAATGGGCAAACATTGGCAGTGGTGTAGAAACCAAAACCATGTCCTTTCTTCAGTATGCCG
The DNA here is from genome assembly GCA_019358875.1 of Symplocastrum torsivum CPER-KK1. Taxonomy (GTDB): domain Bacteria; phylum Cyanobacteriota; class Cyanobacteriia; order Cyanobacteriales; family Coleofasciculaceae; genus Symplocastrum; species Symplocastrum torsivum. Next base: position 122,794 of record JAHHIF010000015.1, on the reverse strand, counting down.
AACTACTGCGGAACGGTGAAGCCAAGGAGAACGCTCTCTACCTAGCTAAAGCGACCCTGACCAATACCCCATTGGCAGATGCTACTTTAATCAAGTCTACGGAAGCAAGCATGGGATTGCGGCTGCCTGCCACTGACCTAAATCTCTGGCTGGGTCTGGGAGGGCATACAACCTGTCTTCACTATGACACGATGGATGGCACTTTAATGCAGTTGCATGGTGCAAAGAGAATTGTACTCTTCCCACCCTCACAGTTGTACAATCTTTATCCGTTTCCAGTTGCTGTTCATTTACGGCACGGATTAAGGAAGCGTGCTGGATATAGCCAGGTTTATCCTGAGAAACCAGACTTTCAATCATTTCCCAAGTTCAAACTAGCACTTCAGCACCGTCACGAAGTCATCCTCAACCGGGGAGATATACTCTTCATTCCTGCGGGATGGTCTCATGAAGTAACTGCATTAGGTAATGAAATAGTTTGCTCTGTCAATCGTTTCTGGCACGTTTATCCCTTCTCCCGTGCAGTACGTTCTTGGAGTAAATGGCGTGTTCATTTGGGAAGTGTCTGTGCTATGCCACATACCTTGACGAGTTGGCTAACTGCAATGAGTAGCAGTAAGCACTCACAAGGATTCAGCGAGGTTTTAAAAAGGCTGTGAACTACCACGCTTCATTTCTTAAAAATAGAAGCGTGGTTTCCAGTTTCAAGGGAAGTTGCGGCTACTGATGACACAAAGAAATAATTTTTCTACGTCTACTAGCCTAAGCCTTCAATAATCGGATGGAAGAAAAACGCTAGTCCCAAAACCACATAAGTAGCAAGAAGCAACGTTCCCTCTAACCAGTTTGAATTACCATCAGAACTGATCGAATTGGCAATTAAAACTGACACAGCAACCGCCACGAGTTCAAAGGGATTGAAGTCCAAATCCATCGGCTGTCCCATGAACCACCCAGCAAGAACCAACACGGGCGCAACAAATAGAGCAATTTGCAAACTAGACCCTACTGCCACAGAAACAGAAAGATCCATCTTGTTTTTCATCGCTACTGTCACGGCTGTGGCGTGTTCTGCGGCATTGCCAATCACTGGGAGAAGAATGACACCAGTAAACAAGGTACTCAAGCCCAATTGCGAGGTTGCTTCTTCCAAGGTTTCCACAAGCAATTCTGACTCCCCCGCTACCAGAAGAGTCACCCCTAGCAGCACGCTAATCCAAAGCGTCAAGTTAGGCTTCTCTTCAGTATCTTCTTTCGCCAGGTTTGACTCCTCTCCATCCATTTCTGCGACACCAACGTCAAATAGATAGCTGTGCGTTTTCATAGAAAATAGCAGCGTCAACCCATAGACCAGAATTAACACGATCGCAACGGCAACCGAAAGTTTCTGCAACGTAGCTTCACCAATACCTGTTGAGGTGGCATCTACAGCCGTTGGTACTAGAATCGCAATCACGGCAAGGTTCATAGAGGAAGCATTCACTCGTGCGATAACGGGCTGAAAATCCTGTTCTTTATAGCGCAAGCCGCCCAACAGCATGGCAAAGCCCATCACCAGAAGTAAGTTGCTGATAATCGATCCCGTAATTGTGGCTTTGACCACATTCACCAACCCTGCATTCAAGGCAATCAGGGCAATGATTAATTCGGTAGCGTTGCCAAAGGTCGCATTTAATAAACCACCTAGCGATGGCCCAACCACCACAGCGATTTCTTCCGTCGCCGTACCCATAAAGGCAGCCAGGGGAACAATCGCCAAACCAGACGTAATGAAGACAACGGATGCTCCCCACTCCAGAAAATGAGCCGCAATGGAAATGGGAACAAACACCAGCAAAGCAAACAAAATTGTATTTTTGGTCAGCATCTAGATTTTCTGCACCTCAAAAGGCGTGCTTTCATTCGACTCTAGAATACTCGCTTCTTACTTAGAGGTGAGCAGGATTATGTCGTTCGATAGGGTGTCGTTGCGTTGAAGAACTGTTATCTTGCAATTAAGTTCTATGAACTTAAGGCAAGTTCCATGAACCGACTGTCAGCTCTACTTAGGCATTGCGGTTGAATAAGAACAGTGTCAAAGGTTTTTAAGCTTCCACCCCAAAGCAAGCTTAACCAGTCCTTTCTTAATCCTCGCCAAAGTTTATTTACGTGTTCCTGATTCAAGATTGTTGCCTTTGAAGTAGATACTGGCTTGACGGAGCATAGTTCCCTACCCAAGTGATGATTTCCGTGTAGGGCGAGGAAAGTAGTCTAACTAGTTTTTTAGTATTTGGTAATCCCATGACTTCTGCTGCTGATCTTCCAGCTTCACAAGCTGTTGCAATGGATGCGCTTATAAAGTTTACAGACGATACGGGGATCGCTCCCGATTCCCTACAGACGGCTACAGGTGTGTACGTGACGGTTCACGGTCATTTTTATCAGCCGCCGCGTGAAAATCCTTATCTTGACACGATTGAGCGCCAGCCCAGTGCAACACCGTTCCACGACTGGAATGAGCGAATTCACCATGAATGTTATCGCCCCAATGCCTTTGCCAGGGTGTTGAATGAGCGGGGTGAAGTTGTGGGGATCGTGAACAACTATGAGTATTTGAGCTTTAACATCGGGCCAACGCTGATGTCATGGCTGGAACGCTACGATGTTGAGGTTTATCAGCGGATTCTAGAAGCCGATCGCAAAAGTGCTGAGCGTCTAAATGGTCATGGTAATGCGATCGCGCAGGTTTACAACCACATCATCATGCCTCTGGCAAACGAACGGGACAAATACACCCAAATCCGTTGGGGCAAAGAAGACTTCCGCTCCCGATTTGGTCGCGATCCCGAAGGCATGTGGCTAGCGGAAACGGCTGTGGACTATGCCACATTAGAGGCACTCGTTGCAGAGGAAATTAAATTTATCATTCTCGCTCCCTCCCAAGCAGAACGGTGTCGCCCCCTCCCCAATGACGATCAACCTGTTACTCAATGGCTGGAAGTGGGTGGTAGCCAAATTGATCCCACTCGCCCTTATCGGTGTTTCCTTGCTGATGGCAAGTATATTGATATCTTTTTCTACGACGGCCCAATCTCTAGAGATATGGGTTTTAACGATGTTTTAAGTTACTCCCCTCACTTTTTGGGGCGTTTGGGTCAAGCCGTGCGTGGGGATCATCGACCAGCACAGCTTATTTCTGTCGCAACAGATGGGGAAACCTTTGGGCACCATAAAGGCGGGACAGAGAAATGTCTTGCTTACGCTTTTACCCAAGAAATTCCCAATCGAGGCTGGACTGTCACGAACTTTGCTCACTACCTCAGCATCAATCCACCGACTTGGGAAGTCGTACTGAAGCCTGTAACTGCTTGGAGTTGCGCCCATGGAGTTGAGCGTTGGCAGGAGGACTGTGGTTGCGGTGGTGGTGGGGCATGGAACCAGAAGTGGCGGCGTCCGTTGCGGGATGCTCTTGATTGGCTGCGGGATCGATTAGCTAAGGTTTATGAAGAGACAGGGCGGCAGTTATTCCGTGATCCTTGGGCAGCACGGGATGAGTATATCAAAGTGATGCGCGATCGCTCCCCAGCGAATGTCGAAAGCTTTTTGGATCGTCATCGCAATCATAAACTCTCACCTGCCGAACAGATTGATGCCTTACGCCTTTTGGAAATGCAGCGTCACGCGCTGCTGATGTATACCAGTTGCGGCTGGTTCTTTGAAGAACTCTCTCGTCCAGAAGGGGTACAGATTCTCCGTTATGCCTCTCATGCGTTGGAATTAGCGGGTGATGTCGCTGGGGTGCAATTGGAAAAAGGCTTCCTTAGACGCCTTGCCCTTGCACCTAGTAATGTTGATTTCTTCAAAACTGGTTTAGAGGTTTATCGGCAACTGGTGGTGTCGGCACAAATCAGCTTTAAGCAAGTAGCTGCCCACTATGCAATTAGTTCACTGTTCACCAGCTATCCCCAACAGCAACGACTCTACTGCTACGAGGCTCATCAACTCGACTACCAGCTACAACGGATGGGATCGCTGACGCTAGCTGTGGGACAGTTACGCCTGGTTTCAGAAATTACCTGGGAAAGTTCTCATCTTGTATTTGCTGTGCTGCACTTAGGGGGTTGGGACTTCCACTGCTGCATTCAACCGTTTGCGGGACGCCGTGCCTACAGCAAACTTAAAGAAAAGGTGTTCGAGGCTTTAAAACAGGCGAGTGCTGCCCATGCAATTCTGGCAATGAACCAGATGTTTGGTGATCAATCGTTTAGCTTGCAGAACCTGTTTGCTGAGGAGCGTCACCGGATTATGGGACTATTAAGTCAGGAAACCTTGACACGATTAGATCAGCTTTATACTCAGGTTTACCGGGATAATTATGGCGTATTGATGGCATTCCATCGAGATGAGTTGTCAGTTCCGCAGGAATTGCAAGTGGCTGCGGAGATTGCGCTTTCAAATCGGTGCTTATGTTCCTTGCGATCGCTAGAGCAGGAAACAAGCGATCCCCAGATGGTATTCAGTCACTTAGCCGAGTTGGAAGCGATCGCAACAGAAGCCCAGCATCTACGTTGCCAGCTCAAAATCCCAGAAGCAAGGCAAACGCTAGAACAGATGATTTTGCGATCGCTCTGGCAAGTCTTGCACGACGCTAATCCAGACACCTTAAAATTTGATATCTACCGCATTGAGCGTCTAATTGAGTTAGGCAATCAGCTTCACCTTGGGTTATGCCTGGATCGTTGCCAGGAACTGTACTTCAGCAGCCTACAAACGCGCCTCGTCCCTCAGTGCAAACTGGCAATTCAAGCCCAGTTGATTTCTGAAAAGAACGACGTGGGTGAGTTGACGAAACTGCCTTCAAAAACTGATTGGGATACTACTCAACTACGCCAGTTGCTCCAGCTTGGTGAAAAACTGGCTGTAGATGTCAGCCACTGGTTGAGTCAGTTGCCTTAGGGTTGTTGTCTCTCTAGTGAGTGTGTAATTAACTCCAATGTGTAGGAAGTAGGCAGGGGAAGCGAGAAGCCAATCTCCCCCTGCCCTTGCTTTCTATTTCGCACTTCTGCGGTTGAATAAAAAGTTTTGCTACTTGAGTTGTAGGTGGGGTGTATCCCGAAAGTGATCTCTTGGTATTCAGGGGTAAGTTACCGTGAGACTATTCGCAAGGATATGGTTTTGAGGTTGGTGGTGGGGCACTCATTGCTTGACAAGATTAAGAAGCGATCGCCACTATTCAAGTCTGTTCTCTCCTACTGAAGCACTGCAACAAGTGCCACTGGAATTGGGAGAAAATATGACTTCTTAGTAAGTCCCCCAAGTTTTCTTGATTGCTCCAACCATTTTGCAAGTTCTTGGCTTGCGCTTTTTGCAGCCTCAAGCACACCAGTTTCTATTAATGTTGAACCCGTTTTAAGTGCATCTTTCTCCAACAGGGAAATCATTTGGTAAACTTCTTTGGCTGATGCGCCTTGAGCTTCTATAGACTTGGATAAGTCACTACTGAAAGCGTAAAACGTTAAGTAAGAATCGGTGCTGGCTAGCGCATGATTTTCTACTTCACGAAGCGGGTGAGTGGCAAATAAGAGATAATGAGCATCTCGCAGATTAGGAAATTGTTCATACAACTGGTTCGCTGAGATTGTAGTAAAGTCTGCCTTACGCTGTCGAGCTAGAGAACACGCAAGATAACCAATTGGATCGGCGTTGCGGGGAAGCGGACGATGCTCGATTACTCCCTCCCGTTCATTCTTAAACCAAGGATAAAGACCTGCTAGCAAGATATTTTCTTTCTCCCTGCCAAAGACCTTGAATTCTGGGTCAAACGTGAATTTCCTGCCTTGAATGGTAGCAATCTTAGCCTGAGCAGTTTCCATAGCTGTACCTTCGTCACGGAATACAGGACGGCTCCACTCCTTGGTACTAAATGTAAGTTCATATTTCTGATCAACACCAGGTAATCCTAATTCCATCCATCTGTCAAGCCGCTTCGCTAGTTCTTCTCGACTGATGACCCATTGCTGAGTAAGTTGTGTTTGAAGTTCCCCTAATTTCTCTTCCATATCCTTCTGGTCGGCTTCAGCCTGCTTGAGGATATCGTCAATTAGTGAAAACTTTTCTTCTTCGATATCCTGAAAGATTTTCTCCTCCTGTTCAATACTGAGAGAACCCAGAATTTTAAGACGCATTCTTTCATCTGTGATTCCAAGTTGAGTAAAGCGATCAACTAATGCTTGCTCCCGTCTTTGCTCATGCGTTCCAGCAATAATCAAGTAATAAGCAATAACATCTAAGATTTGCCCCAGTCGAGCGACGCGACCGTTTCGTTGCATCAGCACTGCTGGATTTGGACTCAAATCCCAATGAATAACGCGGTTTGCAACTTGAAAATCAAACCCTTCGTCTGCGGCTGAAGTTGCAACTAGGACTCTTACGGGACTATTCACATCACGCAATTTGGCAACAGCTTCCTCTCTCTGAGCAAGGCTCATATCTCCAGTCAGTTTTTCACTCTCTCTGGGAAGAGCTTTAATGATAATCTCGCAGGTTTGTAAACTCTCAGTAAAAACTAGAAATTTTGACTCAGGATGCTTTGCCAAGATATCTTTGAGCCAAGTTAGCTTGGCATTCTCCGCTCCAGTTTCATCTTCACTATGAAAATCTGCAAAGTTCAGCAGTTCTAGCGCAAATTCTGTTAGTTCTGTAATCTCTTCATGAGTAGCAACAAAAGTATTATCTTCATCATCACCTCTACGAAGCTTTTCATTAAGTCTGTAAATATCGACTATTTTATTACCCGGTAATGGTTGTCCTAAGCTTTTTGCATCAAACGAAAAATCATCGCTGGGAAAAGAGACTGTAACGTGCCCAGATTTATTGCGTTCGTCGTAAGCGGCAAGCTTTTGAGAAATTCCTTTAATAAGCTTGCGAAGATTCGCTGTACTTTCGGAAATATCTTGTCTGTATTCATCTTGAGTTTTCCACTCTTGATGTCTGACGCACCAACGGAACAGCCACATTGCGCCAGTAATAGTAGTGCTAGTTAATCGCGTTTCAAGTTGACGAATTGCAAATCCACCAAAACTCTCACCGTAATTACTATAAATCTCTTTTATTTTTTCCCGAATATCTTCAATCAATTTCAAGTAGGCTTCGCTTGCTTGGAGAGGCGGACGTTCGATCGCCAAGTTCGGGAATAAGCGTTTATCAGACCAGCTACGGACATTATAATGCTGCCGCCAAATGACTGCCGTAGATGAGTTATCAGAACCTAAAACTTGAACGAGTTCTCTGTCAGTTAACTTAGGTGAATATGCATTTTCAATCTCTGAAGTCTTATTTGTGAGAAGACGTAATAGGTTGATAAATTGGGGTCTGGAGCGAAAGGGAGTAGCACTCATGAAGATTACTAGCTTTGGAGGAGCGGAATCATGCCAAAATTCTCCAGTGATCATTTGGTAAGCAGCTTCATAAGCTCTTGTTGTTGCTTTTAGACCAATACGCTGTGGGCTAGTTAGTTCATCTTCGCTTGCACAATGATGTGCTTCGTCAATAATTAAAATTTCGGGGCTAACCCCTGTAGGCAACTTTTTTTTCTGTGCCTTTTTTACATAACGTCTCGCAGCATCCATACTGGCGATATGAATTCCGTCAGTACGATTGCCATATTCAACAAAAGATTTCTCAACTTGAACAATACTCTCACCATCTACACCAGGGATAACTGACTGGAGTTTCAGCCTGACATCATCTAGGAGTCCACCCTTTGTTAGGTAAAGACAGCGAAGCAGCTTAGAATCAACCTGTGCAACAAGCAAATCTCGTAGTATCAAACCCACTTCAATTGTTTTTCCAAGTCCAACCTCGTCAGCAATAAGGAGGCGTTGAACTTGTGTCTGATGAGCCTTCATATACTGTTGCAGCGCCAATTGATGAGGAAAAGGATCTTTGTCACTGGCAGTAATTCGACCCGAAGAGATGTTGGCAAGTAGTTCTAACGCACCAAGCCGCATAGCCGTGTTAGCTTGAAATGCTGGATTTAAATCTTTTTCCCCAAGCACACTCCCTCCAGGAAGGTATGCCTTCTTTGGGATCAGCATCTCTTCGATATTAAAGTTGCTAGACAATTTTTCCCAATCACGAAAGCTGCTAAATGGAATTCCTCGACGCTGTGTTAATTCGTTTGGGTTCGCGGGAGTTCCGATGGTAAAAGCGTAGTGAGAGTAAGCAGGTGCATTTGGGTTATCCGGGTCTGCAAGAACCAGATCCGTATGATGACCGCTTACAGAAGGAACCTCAAACAAATAATAGGACATAATTAGGTACTCCTGAATAGGTATACCTAATTTAGACTACCTGTCCTGAAATCGTCAAGGTGCATCAGAAGTTCGTTTGTTCTTCAAGCGGTTGAATAGCTTCTCAAAACGTCATTCTGAGGACATCAGTGTTGGTAGTGATAGACTGAGAACAAAATAATGGCTAGTTACTGAGCGAGGTTAGTATGAACGCAGAATTTGCTCAGGTTTTTGAGTTAACCCTCTCAGAAAAATTGCAACTTCTCGAAGACTTATGGGACAGTATTGCCTTGGTTCCCGATCAAATCCCTGTGCTTGATTGGCAAAAAGAAGAACTTGCTAGGAGGAAAGCAATCTATTTGCAAAATTCTGACTCAGGCAGTTCATGGGAAGCCGTTAAGGAACGAATTCGTAGCAGACAGCATGGTGCTTAGAAGTCTGATTATTCTGCCAGAGGCAGAACAAGATGCGGCTCAAGCTTATTTTTGGTACGAAGAACAGGAATCTGGTTTAGGTGAAGAGTTTCTTCGTTGTGTCGATGCTTGTATTCAGTTCATCCGGCGGAATCCAGAGCTTTACCGGGTAGTTTATGAAAGCTATCGAAGGGCTGTAGTTCGGCGATTCCCTTACGTTCTTTTCTATGAGTATTCAGACAATACAATTATTGTCTACTCAGTTTTTCATTGTTCTCAAGATCCAAAGAAATGGCGCAGTCGGCTGCCATAGGAGCAACAACCTACTTGTGTAAGCAATTTGGGATAGTGGTATTGCAGCCGAGCAAGTTTACCCTGATCTAACCAATGCACAGAAGCAAGAGCTTGCTCGTCGAATTGCTGATAAAGATTGTGTTCCAGATCATGTGCTGACGTGGGAGGAAATCAAAGCATCCGTTAAGAGATAGCGATCGCCTTTCCCTTGATCTAAAACATTAGTCCAAGTTTTTTCAGTGCCGCTTCAGCCGCAAGCTTCTCGGCAGATTGTTGATTACTCTCTGTTGCCACACCATACACTTCGCCACTTACGCAGGCGGCGGCGGTGAATCTTGTAGGGCAATTTGGTTGAGACTCTTCAAGGATGAAATAATCAGGCACTTGACCAACGTTTAAGAGCGACCATTGCTGAAACAAAGCCTTGTAATCCAGGCTAGAGCGAGAACGAGTTGTTTTTCTTAGTACTGAGGTGAACAGAGGTTTAACAAAAGCACGGACAGCATCAATGCCGGAGTCTAGAAAGTAGGCACCGATAATCGCTTGAAATATGTTACTAAGTAACGTTGTACTTAGGTCGCCCTCTTCTTTGACTACCTCTGTGCCAACTAGCATTTGTTTATCGATGCCCAGGACGATTGCGAACTTTGCTAGTTGATTTTGATTGATTAATGAAGAACGCCGATAGGTCAGTTCTCCTTCCCCCATCTCTGGGTAAAGCTTATAGAGAAACGCACTGCTCAAAAAAACTAGGGCAGAGTTACCGAGATACTTCAGTCGTTCATTGTCTTCGAGTCCCCCATGTTCATCACGGTAGGAGCAATGGGTAAGCGCAAGGCTGAGGAGTGAAGCATTGCGGAAGTTTGGTAGTTCAGGCATCTCTATCTCTCCACTGGGATGGAAAATTTAATAGTGTGGAAATATCGTTCCACATCTATAGTTCCCAGTTTTCTCTTCCTTTTAACAGATGAAACTGAATAAAATTTGCGATCGTCTAGATTCAGCTAACCCCGCAGGAGCCTCACGTCTCATCCGTTAGGGAGGTGTAGGAGCGTCACAAGAAGGGAAGGCATCATGAGCCAATACTCACAACGATGGCATGAAAATTTCCCTCCCCTGCTATTTCTATTGATTCTTTGAGCGCCTGTTCGTGGGATGTAGTCTCAGAAGTACACTAACCCCCACTGCCCAAGCAACTGAAGCCATCCAGCCTGCCAAAATATCACTAGGGTAGTGAACCCCCAAATAGAGCCTTGTCCAGCCAATCGTTAAGACAAACAAGCCCCCAACAACCAGAACTGGCAAGCGCCAACGGCTATGCCAAGTCAAAATCAGCAAAGCCGCCACCAACGTCATACTCGACATCGCATGACCACTCGGAAATCCATAATCAAACTCTGGCGCTGGTGACTCCCACAAATGGGGACGTACTCGATGCAGCAGAACTTTGGCAGTACGATTGATGACGATGCTTCCTAACAAAGTGGTGGTTAAATAAGCAAGCGCTCGCCACCGTCGTTGTCTGAACAAAATTAGCACAACGACAGCAGCGACCGGAAATACCCCCCAAAACACGCCAAACTTAGTCAGCGTTACTGCAAAAACATCTAGTTGAGGTCGCGCTGTTGTGCGAATGGCTAACAGAAGCGGCACATCCCAAGGGAAACCCCCTTCGTTCTCCCAAACCTCCTCAGCAAGCTCCCCAAAAACCTGTAACGGCAAAAAAACTCCAATCAATAGCAGTAGGAGCGATCGCCAATGCTTAGTCAGTAGACGCTTGAGAAAGCTCAAGAAAGACTGCAGAAGTCTCCAGACTTCAGAGTTAAACATTCGCTTACTCCAGTGAGAGTATTGATGGAAGTCACAGATATAGCAGAAAGCCGCCAGCTATCAGCTTTTTTGTTTTCCTTGCTCTGTCTCTATGAGGCAAGGGCACCAGATACCCCTCTCCGAATCGGGGAGGGATCGAGACGGGATATGCGTTTAATTATTTTTTCTACTTCCTAGAAACTTCACCTGAGAAAAAAGTTTTATTTCCTGAGATGGGTTTCGAGGACTTCCAGAAGTTCAGCTGTGGCAAAGGGCTTGGTCAGATAGCCGTTTGCTCCCAATAATTCCCCTTGGCGAAGGACATCTTCGCTAGACTCAGCAGTGAGGAAGATAAAAGGAAGGCTTGCCGTAACTGGGTCTTGACGTAACGACCTCAAAACCTCATAGCCATTCATTTCTGGCATCCTTACATCACACAAAATTAAATCTGGAACAAATTCTTTGGCTAACTGCAATCCGCAGCGACCATCTCCAGCGCCGATCGCATTAAACTCTCTTGTGTTTAATATGTGTAGGATACTCTCACGCAGCAGTTCGTCATCTTCAATCACCAATACCTTTGCCATCGATCGCTATTTGAGAATTGGACTACGGTACGACGACAAAAGCAGCACTTGCCAACTCCCTGGCTTGAATAGATTGTTTCAATTTTTCAATGAAGATGTATTGGCTAAAATAACTACTTCGTCTCTGGTGATGGATTTGAGCCAATTCTCAGTTCCTTCTTACTCTGCTTCAACTGCTTCCACAAACGCTTTACCTGAGTGTAAGCTTCCTCAGGAGATAATTTACCTCCTGTCTCTAAAGCAGAAATATAAGAAATTTTCTGAGCAAATTCTTGTAAATTGGCATTAAACGCTAGAGTTTCCGGCGAAAACGCTCCATAGTAGCGGCTTCGCGGATAGAGAAAGCCGTTTTTGTTCATTGGGTCAAGATTTTTCATGATTTTAGAAATAGAGTCTTGCTCAACAGGTTTTCTTTAATCTATGATTAACCAAATCTTAACCTAAGACCATCCCTCCGATGGAAGAGTTTTCACGAAACGAAACTATATGATTTAGGGTTACCACTTCAACACGCTGTACAGGCTTGGCATTGCCAAGTTCCTATGACAAAATCAGGCTTTCAGCGATTAGCTGCGTAACTCCTGAATCTTAAGTGATACGAATCCGGGTCAGCTATCCCCTTTTTCGGCAACCCATAAAACTTTGTAGAGACATTCCGGCGGTTCGGCGTTAGCGTTAGCGTAGCGGTGCGTCAGCACTAGCGAGGCGCTAGCCTAGCCGTTCCCAAAGGGTACGTCTCTACGACTTATCGCCACAAGTATCCTTGTGAAAACGAAATGTTGACGGCTTAGTAATGAGTGCCTGATTTACGATGATGCACAGCCGTAACGCCTTCGGGTTGTAGTACTTTGCCATTCTTGACAACCCCATAGACGAGCCAGTGATCGCCGCATTCCATGCGATTTTCAACCGTGCATTCTAGATAAGCGAGGGAGTCAGTCAGAATCGGGCAGCCATTCTCAGCCTCTTGAGTCGCAACCCCAGCGAATCGGTCTTCACCGGGACTAAATGGCTTGAGGAAATGCTTCATCAAACCCAAATGCTTCCCCTCTTCGAGAATATTTAAGACAAATTTATCTCCAGAGTGCATCAGTGATTCAATCGCCCGGTCTTTGGCAACAGCAATAGTCAGACCTGGAGGCGTAAACGTGGCTTGAGACACCCAATCCGCAAGCATCGCACCATTAACTTCTCCTTGTTTAGCGGTGACAATACATAGAGAACCAATCAAACGCCCCACCGCTTGTTCGGTACGGGCAGCTTGGGAGTCACCGACGGGTTGCTTGGGGGTTCGGGATTTTTTGGCTTTCTTTAGCGATTGGGCAAAGTCCGTGCCTGCTTCTTCACAGAACTTTAAGGTGACATCGGTGGGTTTGAATTTAACCCGAATTGTCTCGAAGCCAAAGCGATAACCTGCATCGCGGAATTTATCCTCAATCAAGTCAATGGCTTCACCACTCCAACCGTAGGAACCAAAGACACCAGCAAGTTTAGTTTTAGTAGCCGTAGATAGTACCAAACCCAATGCGGTTTGGATGGGCGTTGGTGCATGACCGCCAAGGGTTGGGGAACCCATAATAAACCCGTCAGATTTCTCTATCGCTTCCCGGATTTCCGAAGGTTGAGCAACTTCGCTGTTAATCGATTCAACTCCAACCCCTGCTTTTGTAATGCCCCGTGCGATCGCTTGTGCCAATGTCGCTGTATTACCATAAGCCGAAGCATAAATCAAGGCAACAGTCGTATCCTGAGACTTTTGCTGCTCACACCACTGGCGATAATACTGAGTTAGTAGGATGAGGCTATAGCGTACTAAGGGGCCATGACCTGTTGCATAAATCCTGGCTTGGAAGTCAGTAAGTTTATCTAACGCTGTTTCTACATACCGTGCGTGGGGTGCCATTAGGCAATCGAAGTAATAGCGTCGGTCTTCGCTAATCGTCGCCCATCCTTCGTCAAGTACCTGGTCACCGCAGACGTGCGCCCCAAATAACTTATCGGTAAAGAGAATTTCCGTTTGTGGGTCGTGGGTACAGACGGCGTCTGGCCAACGGGGGCTAGGAGTTGGGATAAATTGCAGGTGATGACCTCTGCCTAAATCTAGGGTTTGTTCTCCCCGCACGACCTTGATGTTGAGGTCGTGGTCTGGCAAAATAGCGCGTAAAGCGATCGCGGCTGGATTTGAGCAAACAAAGGTAATCTGAGGAGCTTTCTCTAGCAAGGCTTTCAGCGTAACGCCCCGGTTCGGATTGACATGACCGAGAATCACATAATCCAACGAGGTTGGGTCTATGCGACGTTGCAATGCCGCCAAGAATATTTCAGTAAATGATTCACCGGGTGGGTCAAAAAGAGCAATTTTATCGGCTTGAATTAAATAAGAATTAGCCGTGGTGCCTCGTTGTAGGGCGTATTCGATTTCAAACTTGAGTCTATCCCAAGTACGCGATCGCAAGACTGTTGTTTCTGCACCGATTGGGAGAACTTGGACATCTCTTTGCTTCGTTTCTAACATGAGTGTTACTCTAAAATGCCTAAGTAGGTTTTTTTCGTGAAATTAGCGGCACAAATCCTACACCGATTAGATAAAGAGCATCTTTATAGCCACAGATAAAAAGCACTATCCCGACTACGAAAGCAACCCCGGAGAATGAAATCTTATAGATAATTTGGCTTTTTTCCAGAAAACGCAGGTGGTTTTCTCGTTTAACTTCTTCATTCTGGCGAAGAATCACCTCGCGTACTCTAGCCCAATCTAATGCCTCATTGGGTGACTTTGATTTGGCTAATAGCTCCTCAACTAATGCAATAGTTCTGTTGAGATTTCGAGAGTTCTTAGTAGGAAGGTTGGGTGAAGCCGATAAAGTTATAGCCAATTCTTCTGGTTTTTCTAGCATCTTCCAACCTTTCCCTATGGATAGTTGTAGGGTGGGAAATGCCCACCCTGAATCCCTTTAATAATAGTTCCCGACTTTGCGATGGTGAACGGCGGTGAGAGCATCAGACTTGGAAACACGACCCGCATCAACTGTCGCATAAACAACCCAATGGTCACTAAGTTCCATCCGGCTAGAAACCTTGCACTCTATATAAGCTAGGGCATCAGTCAGGATTGGGGAACCATTTTCAGCAGGTTGAGTTTTCACCCCAGCAAAACGGTCGGCACCAGGTGGGAAGCGCTTGAGGAAGTGCTTCATTAGTGCTTGGTAGTTACCTTCTTCTAAGATATTGAGGATAAAGCGATCACCTACTTGCATCAACGACTCAATCGCCCGGTCTTTCGCCACCGCAATCGTCAAGCCCAAGGGTTGGAAGCTGGCTTGAGATACCCAGGAGGCTAGCATCGCGCCCTTAATATCACCTTTTTTCGCGGTGATAATATACAATCCGCCACTAATCCGTCCTAGCGCTTTATCGAGTTCAGTATCAAGAGATTTTCTTTGCTTGATACCGCGATCGCGTGTCAGCAACTGCCCCATATCCGTACCCGCTTCTTCAAAAAGTTGATACGTCGCTTCTGTCGGGGTATCCTTAACCCGAATCGCAGGAAAGCCTTCTTTCAAGCCCAAATCCCGGAATTGTCTTAATAGAGGGTCAATCGGTTCGTCATCCCCACCGTAAGACTCGAAAATACCGATCGCTTGCTTAGACTTAGCCGCAGCAAGTACTGTGCCCACAGCCGCCGCCGCCGTCTTACTGGATACTGGAGGCATTGCGATCGCGATTCCACCCGCACGACTGACCAATTCCTGCACTTCTTGAGGGTCGGCGGATTTTAAGTCCATCATCTCTACACCAACACCAGTTTTGGTGATACCTCTAGCGAGGGCTTGGGAAAGGCGATCGCTATAGCCGTAGTCTGAAGCATAAAACACAACAACCGATGTCTCTGCTTTTGTCTGCGCTTGACTCCAACGGCGGTAGCGACTCACTAATTCTTCAACATTGTGGCGTAGCAATGGCCCATGACCATTAGCAACCATCTTTACTTCACCCAACTCGCCCATCCGCTTGAGGGCAGACAGCACAGAACGGGCATTTGGAGCCATTAGGCAGTCGTAGTAAAATCGATAATCCGGTTCAATCCTGCTTAAATCTTCATCAAAGGTACTCTCTGAGCAGTAGTGCATCCCAAACGCATCGCAAGTGAAGATTACCTGAGTTCCTGCGTCGTAGCTGAAGATTGTGTCAGGCCAGTGTAGATTAGGGGCATTGACAAACTCTAGAACGTGCCCATTGCCCAAATCCAATTTGTCGCCATTTTTGACAATTTGCCGCTTAAAGGGCTGATGCACGAAATCTTCAAGAAACTGAATTGCCACCTTTGCTCCTACCACTGTCACATCAGGCGCGAGTTGAAGGACATCTTTGACCAAACCGCTATGATCTGGCTCCGTATGGCTAATAATTAGGTAATCAATTTTAGGAGGGTCAATTAATCCTTTGAGGGTGTCTAAATATAGCTGACGAAACTTTTCATGAGAGGTATCAACTAAAGCGATTTTCTCGCCCCGAATCAGAAATGAGTTGTAGGTTGTACCATTTTGTAGTCCAAACTCAATATCAAAGCGATCGCGATCCCAGTCCAATGAGCGAATCGTTGTTGTATCTGCCGCTATTTCGCCCGTCTGAATCGTTAATCGCTTTTGGCTTCTGTCAGTGAGTAATACCATTTCTTAACTCCTTAATCAGCTACTTTTAATTTTTTATGTTTTCTTTATTTTTACACAACTATTTTTAGAGGCTTTATCAAGCAACCTAATATGAAGCGTAAGAAGATTGAAATCTCAATGCATTTCTTTTCTGCATTTAGTTATTGTTTTTTTATAGGTTCTTCATAGATCTTGCTATAGATTGATATCTTGCTTTTTTGAGCAGAAGATGCATCAACCCTAAACTCAGCAGGTTCACTCTTCTATAGTAGCTAAGTAAAAATACTTAAACAACTCATTCCCTGCCCTATACCCCTGTGAAAGGAAACTGCCTCGCCTTAATAATTGGAAATTCCAGATTACACTGGGCTTGGTTTGTCGAGGGAATTCTTCGAGAGGCTTGGGATACTGACCATTTATCAACAGCCACCGTTGAGGAACTAATTCAGCAATGGGCAGTTGGGGTAATGTCAGAGAAAATTTTTCCGTCCTTGTTAGTATCTCAACAATTGGATGATCCCAACCCGCTACCTCTTTATCTCGCTTCAGTCGTACCAGAACAGACAAAACTCTGGCAAACCTACTCTGATAGTGATGTCATTACCCTAGAGCGAGTGCCACTTTTGGGACTTTATCCTTCTTTGGGGATTGACCGTGCCTTAGCCTTGTTGGGTGCAGGGGAAACTTATGGTTACCCAGTGCTAGTCATTGATGCTGGCACCGCCTTAACCTTTACAGGTGCTGATGCCGACAAGCAGCTAATTGGGGGAGCGATTTTACCAGGACTAGGGTTACAGCTAAAGTCTTTGGCAGGAAGCACAGCGGCCTTACCAGCCATCCAACTCGCACCACAGCTACCACCTCGCTGGGCTAAGCAGACATCAGCGGCAATTGAAAGTGGTGTAGTCTATACCGTCTTGGCAGGTATCCAGGACTTTATCAATGATTGGCGGTGTCAGTTTCCAGATACTCAGATTGCTCTAACGGGCGGCGACTCTCGCTTGCTGCTAACTCACCTTCAAGCCCAGTTTCCTCACGACATATATCATCTTGTAGCTGACCCCTACTTAATCTTTTGGGGAATGCGCTTATTGATTGAACAAGGGAAGTAGGGAGTGGGGGAAGAGATTACCAAGAGAGCAAAACAGCTTTCACAGTCCTACTACGTTATCTGTTTGAACACTTTCCTCCTGCGTTACAACAAAGTCATTAATGTACTGAGCTACCAGTTCTGAGAAGGCTTCCGGTAAGTCATGACCGGCCTGTTCAATCATCTCTAGATAGGCTTGTGGCAGTTTATCGCCATAGGTTTGGCTACGTGCGATCGCATCCGTTGTATCCCTGCTGCCTTGTAGAATCAACGTTGGTACTTTGAGCCAGTCAAGTTGTTCTTGCAAGAGTTCGGCTTGAATTTCGGCGCGGCGTCGCTGGAACAAAAGTTGGCAAGCGGTGGGTGAACTGTTGAGCAGTTGCCGTTGCTGTAGGGCTTGTTCAATGCCTTTATGACGACCAAATAGCCGTGCTAGGGGCAAAAGCGATCGCAGAATACTATAACCAATAGAGGAACGCCCGACTAACCATCGTGAACCCCGCCAACGTCCTCGCTGTCCTTCTACCTGAACCCCCTCTGGTGCGAGTAATACAAGACCACGGACTTTCTCCGGATATTTCGAGGCATAGCTAGCAGCAATCCAACCGCCCAAGGAATGACCAATTAAATATACCTGGGGTAGGTGTAGCAATTCTAGGTATTCCGCTAGGCACTCAACTTCTAGTTGGATTGAGTAGTGGAGTTTGGGTTTGAGTGAGTCGCCAAACCCCAGTAAGTCAGGGGCTAAGCAATGGTAATCCTGGCTTAATTGTTGAATAACGGGTAGCCATTGACTACCATCATTCCAAGAGCCATGTAGAAAGACGAGAACTGGCCCCTGACCCACTTCACGCCAGAACAATTGCCCCGACTGTAGCTTAATTCGAGAATTTCGTAAGGGTAGATTCATCCTGATCGCAAGGTCTTTTTCTTTTAAGTCCGACGGGTAAAAGGGATTAACTCTCAAGGATTGGAGATTGGCAAGACGGTTGCCCATTTTCTGGTGAGACATGTGCTGTTAGGCAAGAGAGTACAAGAGGAGACAAGACAACCTTCTCACTGTTCTACATCCTCAGCCTCTAAGCAAGAGTTGTTTTGCCATCAAAATAATCCTGCAACTGCTGGTCATTATCATGGCTGAGGGTGCCTAATGGAATATCTGAGGGTTGAAAGGCTTGAGCTTCCAAAATTTCTGATGTGTCTTGTATCTGTATTGTTCCTTGAACCTTTGCTTCTACCAGGACACAAATAGAATGGAGCCTAGGGTCGCGATCGGGTGCTGAATAAACTCCAACTAATCGAGCAATTTCCAACACCTCTAGCCCTGTTTCTTCAGCCAACTCTCGCTGCACGGATGTAGCAATATCTTCGCGCCAGTCCACCATACCTCCTGGCAGTGACCACTTACCATTATCACGACGCCGAACCAGCACAATTTGCCCATCCGGCAAAATTGGAATGATGCTGGTGCCAGGGACAGGATGGCGAAATATAACTCCAAGCACTGTTTGTACAAATTGCCATTTTCGATACATTGATGAGAAAGCTCTCTTTACCTATGTAATCGGTTGCTTACAGACTGTTATCATAGACGCTCCTGATGCAAGTTCGGTCATGTTAGCGGTTAAAAAGCTACTTTTTGACGCAATTCAACGTTGAACGTTTAAGAATTTTACTCTTCACGCGCCTCAACAACTCCACCAAGAAGACTCTGCAATTTCTGCTCTAGATAGTGCAGAATGGATTGAACGTGCTTTGCTGTGTTATCAACGCTTGACCCAAAACAAACCATTGGAAACCAAGTGGCGATCGCAAGAGATACTAGCATTGGCAAGCCTTACATAGTAGTCTAGACATCACCTGTTTTGAGGCAGCTTCTCAAGCAGGAGGTCTAACACTGGTAAGATAGACAAGCCAAGCTTAATCTCAAAGCAAGAGGCAAGCGAGGCACATTTTTTGTTATTCATGAGGTAAACATGGCAAAGCGCCGCAATCTAAAAAAAGAAAAGGCGCAGCGGAATCAAGCTTACGCCCGTAAGTTTCGTAAACGCAAAAATACGGGTCGTTTCTCTAAAAATCGGCGGTACAGCAGAACTTCGAGGGATGAAAACCAAGAAGAGGAAGATAGCGATCAAGGAGGCGAGCGAGATACTTCTGCTCTTTAAGAGAATTTCTAGAAGTATGCTCCTCGCTGATAGCGTCACCTTGTGGGCAGTCAAAACAGCCCTAAAGCACGCGCTTACGGTCAATAAAAGCGAAGCTTCCCGCACATAGGAAACGAGAATTAGCTCAATCCCTGCGTAGGAGTGAGCAAGAGATGATCTACAACGCAAAAACTTGCTCTAACTTAGCTGGGCATCAACCATTTATGATCGGATTGATGCCCAGTTTTTGCTTTCATCGCAATCAGCCGTCAGCTTTCAGCAATCAGCTTTCAGCCAAATAGCAAAAGGGGCGAGGACTCGCTTCTAGTCGATGTCCTAACCTAATTAGCTACTGCTATAACAACAAACAACCAATAACAAACAACGAACTACTAACCCAAAGCTTGCGCCAAATCCGCAATTAGATCATCTGGGTGTTCAAGACCAACAGAAACTCGCAGCAGGTTATCAGGAGTGCTTGTTCCTAGCCCTTCAATTGAAGCTCGGTGTTCAATCAAGCTTTCAACACCACCAAGGCTAGTTGCTCGTGTGAACAGTTGTACTTTTGCCACTAACGCAAACGCTTCCTCACGTCCTCCTGTTACCTGGAAAGAAAGCATTCCACCGAAAAGCGGCATTTGAAGCGCGGCAATTTCATGTCCTGGATGCTCTTTGAGACCGGGGTAATGGACAAGTTCGACCTTTGGGTGGTCACTTAAGACCGTTGCTACTTTTGAGGCATTTTCTGAATGTGCCCGCATCCGATAGGGCAAGGTTTGAATACCCCGGAGGATTAGCCAACAATCGAAGGGTGAAGCAACAGCACCTCCACTGGTTTGAATGGTCTTGATTCGCCTAAAGAAGTCATCTTCAACTCTGGAAATAACCACACCTCCCAAGACATCACTGTGTCCACCGAGATACTTTGTCATCGAATGCACAATCAAGTCAGCATCCCAGCTGAAGGGTTTTTGACCGATTGGAGTAGCCCAAGTGTTATCACACACACACAGTGCATTAGCTTGATGAGCGATCGCAGAAATTTTCCCGATATCGGTAATTTTAAGTAGGGGATTGGATGGTGTTTCTATCCAAATCAGCCGTGTATTCGGTTGAATTGCTTGGCTAACGTCAGTGGGATTGGTCATGTCCACGAACGTTACCTGCAAACCCCAAGGAGCAAGAACATTTCTCAAAAGAGCCGTCGTTCCCGTATATGCATCATTGGGTGCAATAACATGGTCGCCTGGTGCAAGGGCTTGAAATACACTCACCGTTGCGGCTGAACCTGAAGAAAAAGCAGCAGCGGCAACTCCGCCCTCTAATTCACACAGGCATTTTTCTAGGGCTTCTCGATTCGGGTTGTTGGTACGAATGTAGTCATAGCCATGAGGATAGCTACCGTCAGCTTCTCGCTCAAAGGTAGTAGACAGATGAATCGGAGGTGTTACAGCACCTGTTGCTGGGTCAATGCTACGACCTGCGTGTACTGCCAGTGTCTCATTCCTCATGGCAATGTCCTTTTAACTCCTGATTTTTAGTCAGCTTATCAGTAGATTCTCAATGCAGCATCATTGATTAAGCCTCTCCAAATATCGCTCCAAATCTTCTGTCCGTTGTCGTGTTACTCGATCAAGGCAAATCGAGTAGCCATAGGGCGCACCTGTTCCATTACCCCACTCACCTCTTTCATATTCACAAGTTGTATCTCGAAACTTAATCCAGGCGAGTTGGGCATCAGTTAATCGTTGGCGTTGTTGCCCTACCAATCTTGGTCTTAGCTGCTGGTAGACTTGATTGAGCTTTCGGTCAGATTCGGCAGCATCTCGACGGCTACATTCGTTAATTTCTACAGTGCTATTTGGATTAGTACAGTTGATGCGTTGAGCGATGAGTTGTTGCCCTTCTTGAGCGGTGCTTGGTTGAAGACCAATTCCTGTGAAGGGCAGTGCAATGGCAACTAACACTCCGAAAAAAGAAGCTTGGTTCATATTTTTAGGCGGTTTACCTAGCGTATCCCGCCAACACCTTAACTTAGCTCTAATTTACTCAGCAACTAAGCGCTCGTGAGCGTTTTTTAGGGCTTGACGCACCTGCTCAAAGCCTGTGCCACCGTAACTGTTTCGGGCGGCAACCACTTGAGTCGGTGCGATCGCATTGTAAATATCGTCCTCAAAGGCTGGGTGTAATTCCTTCCATTCCTCCAAGCTCAAATCCTTCAGCAATTTACCTGCCGCAAGACAAGTTCTCACGACTTTCCCAACCAAGTTGTAAGCTTCTCGGAAAGGAACGCCTTTCGACGCTAGATAATCGGCAACATCGGTGGCGTTAGAAAAGTCTTCGGCAACGGCTTCGGCTAAACGCTCACGCTTAAATTCCAGACCTTCCCGCAAGAGAATTGTCGTTGCTTCTAAGCAGCCTTGAACCGTCTTGACGCTATCAAACAATGCTTCTTTATCCTCTTGCAAGTCTTTGTTATATGCCAGAGGTAGCCCCTTCATCAACACCAACATTGCTTGCAGGTGACCGAAAACACGACCCGTCTTCCCGCGTACCAGTTCTGGGACATCAGGGTTTTTCTTTTGGGGCATGATGCTGGAACCCGTTGAGCAGGTGTCTTTGAGGGTAACAAAGCTAAATTCTTGGGATGCCCAGAGAATGATTTCCTCTGACAACCGACTCAGGTGAACCATGATCAGGCTAGCGGCACATAAGAACTCGATCGCAAAATCGCGATCACTTACACCATCCAGGCTATTACCATAAATTCCACTAAATTGCAACTCTTTGGCAACGTAATGCCGATCAATGGGAAATGTGGTTCCAGCAAGGGCACCGCTTCCTAAAGGGGAGATATTCACCCGTTGGTAAATCTCCCCTAGTCGCGTCCAGTCGCGCTGTAGCATTTCAAAGTATGCCAAAAGGTGATGCGCTAGGCTCAGGGGCTGGGCACGTTGGAGGTGAGTATAGCCTGGAATCAGGGTTTCGACGTTGGCTTCGGCGAGGTTGAGGAGAACAGATTGGAACTCCCGCACTTGAGTGCGAATATGGGAAATCTGATCTCGGAGGTAGAGTCGTGTATCCGTTCCTACTTGGTCATTACGCGATCGCGCTGTGTGCAGCTTTTTCCCCACATCTCCCGCAATCTCCGTCAGGCGTCGCTCAACGGCAAAGTGGACATCCTCAGCATCAACGCCGGGATTAAACTTGCCTTCGCGGTACTCTGAGCGGATTTGTTCTAAGCCTGCAACCAGTTGCTCCCCTTCCTCAGGGGAAATAATGCCAGTACGCGCCAGCATCTTGGCATGAGCAACAGAGCCTGTTAGGTCGTACTCAATCAGTGCAATATCGAAGCCAATACTAGCATTGAAACGAGCGATCGCAGGATGCAAAGCCGATTCAAACCGCTGGCTCCAGGTTGTTTGTTTTGTCACAGCAGTAGTCCTTAGTCTTTAGTTCGCAGTTGTTAGTTGTTGGTTATTAGTTGTTAGAAGGGCAGCCTTGTCTAACAACTAAAAACTAAGAACTTTCGATTGACCAATCTCACTATGAGGTTATGCCCCGGAAGAGGTAACCAATAATTAGCCCAATTATCAGTGCCCAGACTTGACCCGTGCTAATGAAATTGTTCCATGCATCTTGAATCCGTGTTAGAACTTCTGGGTCTTGGACTGATTGCGCTAGCACAAGCCAATCGTTTGATAAATAATGGTTCAACGTTCCTAGAGCCTCACTCAAGTGGCTGATGCTATCCAACCCAGCAGTTACGGCTTGTAGTCCTTCAACGACCATGCGATTCTTGCCTCTGACAAATTTAGGTCACTCGGAAGATTTTACCTGCATCACGACCAAGGTCATATCATCTCCATTACGGTTTTTTGAGCCAATAAATAGTTGTACTTGCTCAAATAAGTAATCTAGAATTTCTTGACAACTGTCGCAATGCTCACAAGCCCACTGGAAAGATTGCGTCAAGTTTTCCTCATCAAAGCGATCGCCATTTTGATTTGCCGCGTCAGTAAACCCATCTGTGTAGTAAATAATTGTGTCTCCCTCGGAGAGTTTGACTTGAGCGTCTTCGTATTGAGAATCTGCCTCTAAACCAATCAGCATCCCGTTTGTATCGAGACGCACAATTGACTGAGTTGACGCTTGCCACAACAACGGTGGATTGTGGGCAGCATTGCTGTAGGAGAGTATCTGTGTCTGGGGATCGTATTCGGAATAAAACAGCGTGACAAACCGATTGGAATTTTCCAAGTCGGCATACATGACTCGGTTTAAGTGCTGTAAAATCTGTGCGGGCGAGTGACGGTTAAGGACTTCTGCTCTAAGCATTCCCCGTGTCATTGTCATAATCAATCCAGCCGGGACACCTTTTCCCATCACATCACCGATCACAACACTCCAGGGGACAGACACCTTCTGAGGGTCGCTGGCTTCCGTGCTGTCTTGCTTTTTGGGGCGTAGCTGGTCGTAGTTAGTCGGAATGAAGTCGTAGTAGTCGCCTCCGACTCGGTTAGCCGTTTTACACATCGCCGCCAGATCAATGCCCTCAATCTCAGGACATTCCCGTGGTAGGAGGCGCAGTTGGATATCTGCTCCAATTTCTAACTCTCGATCTAAGCGTTCTTTCTTGCGTAGCTCAACCGTGAGTTCATCATTTGCGATCGCAACGGCGGTTTGATCGGCGACCAATCGTACTAACTTCTGCCGTGTTGCTGTCCAGGTGTATTTTGGATCATGGCTAAAGACATAGAGACGCCCTCGTTCAGCATTCTTGATCAGAATTGGCGTACCAAATAGCTGTACGTCTGCGCCTAGAGCCTGAGTCACTTGCTCATCAAGGGAGGATTGAATGAAATCGGCGGAAACTGAGTTCGTCGAGGCAGCCCCTTCCTCACTGTTCGCTGCTGTAACTTTACGAGTTGCCTTTTCTATCGCTTTCCGAATATCATTGCAAGCTTGACCTTCCTGGCAATGTAATCGCTCTAGTCTTACCTGACCATTTGATTTGAATAGAATCAGTGCCCCACCGTCAGCATCGGTTACCCGTGATGCCATTAGCGGAATTAACTCCAAAAACTGATTCAAATTGTTGAAACTGCGTAAGGCAAACCCCAGTGAACTCAACAAATCTTGAATCTTGTGTTGTTCCCTGTGCAGACGTGCCACGAGTTCTTTGAGAGCAGAAACGGGAGTTCCTTCAGCGGCAGTGCTACTACTGCTGCTGTCAGTTGAACTTGAGGGTTGGCGTGGAATCGGCCTTGCTGTCATAGCGTCAGCGTTGGGAGCATTAATTGAGCAGAGAAATAATCTGAGCTAATAAGTGAGTTAAACCCAGTCTCTCCTCAGAGGTTTTAAGGCAGCTGTGGAGATACCGTTGATCTAGAAGCTCCATCAGTTGGGGGGAACTTTCCGGACAAGCATTTCGCAAAGTATTTCAGCAAACTTATTCTTATAAAACAGTATGCTGCCATACAGTAACACTAATTACCGATTATGGCTGCCCCAAAGTTATGATCAAGCTATTGTATAAGGTATTTTGTGTCCTTGAGGTGTAATATAGTACCGCCAATCAGTTACTATGCCAATCTCCCTTAAGGAAGTGGAATGAACTACCGCCAGTCGAAGAGCGCGTCAGGCGGTTTCTGACATCAAGGGGGAATGCCTCAAGACAGACTTGCGTCCAGATGAAGGTCTTACTTCCCCTCCGTCAGCAGAGATCGACGTTCCAGCCACCTGTAGCATTCTGATACCTTCTGCTCTAATTAATAGTGACAGTCTTGATTGTTCCCTCAATAGCCCTATGGATTTTGGCTTTTACTGTGCCTATCTTTACTCATATTTTTGAAGGGACAGGTTTAGGGATTAAATTAGTGAATCTATCAACAATTTTCAAACAGAACCCTCCCTCAGCCACTAATTAAAATCATCGGGTTGACCCATGTTCGGCAAGTCAAAAAGACGTTTGACTTTCAACTTAAAACCCTTGATGACATCTTCTCCATCCATTTCATCATCAATAAGTAAGCGCTGTAACTTCATCCCATCTTTTAAACGATAAACATCAACCGCTTGAATAACAGGATGAATGACCCAAACCAAGCGAACTCCAGACTTCTGATATTGCAGAACCTTTTTGTCAATTTCCGCAACATCGTCTCCTCTGGATAGAACTTCGACCGCCAAATCAGGTGCAAAGTTAGCATTTTGGTCAATGCGCTGAGGGAGTCTCTCACGACTGACAAACGATAAGTCAGGCAAGCGATTTGACTTCTGACCAACGAACTTGTAAGTCGTTTGAGAATTGCAGACTAGACCTAGCTGATATTCTTCAACATGAGCATCAAGATAGCGCCCCAGCCTAATTCCGATCGCACCATGTTCCAGGCTGGGCATTTGTTCTAATTCCTCATCTTCCAATTCACCCAATGCCTCTGAAGTCATAAGTCTCATGCCGCCTTATTCGGTGGATTAATCATGCAGTTATAGTCACTGTCTTAGCGTCTAATTTAGCGCATCAACATCGAAGACAACACTGAACTTAGTGGTAGGCAACAGCCTCACAAGAGTCCGAGGGTATTGCTTCTGATTCCATAAGCGATCGCTCTTTACAGGAAAATCAGGAGTTGTAGGAACGGTGTCTCTGTTTCCACCCTTTCTGCAACCACAGCCCTGATCGCTTTGGCTGATATTCTGGAAAGCGATCGCCTATTGCAAAAAACATAATCTGCTATTGATCAAAATAAAGGATACTTACTCGAATGCAACCAATGCTTGAGCCGAAAAAACATGGCTATTTTTCTCTTATTAGTCTGACGCTTGTCATAGCCTTCTTTCTGATTGGTGGCGGCGCGGCTTTCCTAATCCATAGAACCTACTCAGCCAGACAGTTAATTACCTCAACTCAAAAAGCAGACATCCCTATTGAACCCTCAGCAGAAAAGTCAGTTGAAATTAATCGTCGAATTGAAGCCTTCTCTACTCCTAGTATTGGTGCTGGTGTTGAAGCGGAACCAGCCGAATTGGCTTTAAGTGCTGATGACATTAACACTTTAGTTGCCAATAGCCCCACGTTAGCGGGGAAGGCTTACTTCAAGATAGAGAACGATCAAGTCATGGTACAAAGTGCTGTTCCTCTGGATGCTGTACCGGGATTTAGTGGGCGCTACCTCAATGGAAATTTTTCTCTGAAGGTTGCTGTAGAGAATGGACTCTTAGCCATTACTCCTACATCGATTAGTACCACCGACGGGCAACAAATTCCTCCTGAAGTTGAAGGTGCTATTTTGCAAGCATTGAAGACACAGAATCTTAATCAAATGGTTAACTCTGACCCAAGAGTACAAGCTTGGCTGAAAAACATCACCGATATTCAGGTGCAAGACGGTAATCTTGTCATCAAGAGAAGA
The DNA here is from genome assembly GCA_019358875.1 of Symplocastrum torsivum CPER-KK1. GTDB lineage: Bacteria > Cyanobacteriota > Cyanobacteriia > Cyanobacteriales > Coleofasciculaceae > Symplocastrum > Symplocastrum torsivum. The sequence goes on along the minus strand of JAHHIF010000015.1, from coordinate 96,120 downwards.
TAACTGTTTTGCTGGGACTGGGAATAACAAGCCCTAAAAATAGCGATCGCACCCTACAGTGTTACCCGTTAAAAGTGCGATCGCTCAATTTTGTTAAATTGGTGTTTAAATATCCTGTTCGCTCAGTTCCCGATTCATGTGGTCAAAGGGCTGATCGATAAATGCGGTATTCTCCACACCAGCCGCTGCAACTTGTTCCTTAACGATGTCTTTCATCAACTGGATACCGCGAACCGTTGGTGCAATTGGTACACCCAAAGAGTTGTAGGTTTCCCGCAGACCTTGCAACACCCGTTCATCGAGTACATTCGTATCACCTGCAACCAGCGCGTAGCTAGCATAACGTAGGTAATAGTCCATATCTCGCAAACAAGCCGCATAGCGACGAGTCGTATAGGCATTTCCGCCCGGACGAATCAGTTCTGGCAGTTCGTCAAACAGTTGTGAACCCGCCTGCTTGACGATTGATGCAGCATTGGAGTTAATTACAGCCGCTGCTGCTACTCGTGCTGTGCCAGTTTCAAAGTAAGACTTGAGTGAATCAATCGCATTACGATCCAGGTAACGGCCGGCGCCATCGTAGTTCCTGATCAGATTTGTGACTGCATCTCGCATGAAAATGCTCTCCCAACAACAATCTGCATATCTTTATCTATTAATAATCACATAGGAAGAGACCTGTAAAAGTGTCAATCACAAGGTAACGTTTTGTAGACACCACTGATGATGCCCTACCTAGAACCGATTGCTATGTGAACGCGAGACTGTTGCACTGGAGGTCTAGCGGAGGAACGCTTGGATAATCTTAACCAACCCATGCCTATCATCGGCTTAACAAGCACACTCAATTCATGGGGATATCGCGGCTTTGGATCATTCGCCAGCCAAATGGGGGGTACCATCATTGGGTCATATTCAGTAATAACATCTACAACCCCAGGATTTGCTTTGAGTTCTACCCGTTGTCCGGGTCGGTATCTGAGCGCTTCTTGTTGATCCAAATCATCAACACAGAAATTAGAACTCATAACTTCCCCCTAATCAATAAACTGTAGCTTCTGATACAATATTAAACTTTGGGAAATGCATAAGGTAAGATTTTTCTAATTTTGCTACAATTCGTAATTTTCTCCAGATACCCAAAATTAGGAAGCGAGAATCTGTATCGTTGGATACAAAAGCTGCTACTCGCTCTCCCTAGGATTATTCAGATGATTGTCTAGACTACCGCCTTCTGGGGAAACCTTCTCCGGTCTCTTTGTAAGGCAAAGCCAAGCTGTCAACAACCAACCGCCCTACCATTTGCTAATACTAAACTCTTAACTTGTACCAAGTTTGACCAATTCGTTCCTTAGCAGTGAATATCGTTAAATTGTTGAGCCTGTGTTTAGCCTGTCCCCTAGTAGCTCTAGATTGTTGAGAGATTAAGGAGTTTATTCCATGTTCCAGACCCCGCAAGAGTTCCTAACCTATGTACAAGAGAACAACATCCAAATTATTGACCTAAAGTTTATTGACACGCCAGGTATCTGGCAGCACCTCTCGCTGTTCCAAAACCAAATTGATGAAAGCAGTTTTACAGACGGCGTACCTTTTGACGGCTCTAGTATTCGGGGTTGGAAAACGATCAATGAATCCGACATGACGATGGTACTCGATCCCACAACGGCTTGGATCGACCCGTTCATGTCAGAACCGACATTGAGTGTCATCTGTAGCATTACAGAACCCCGGACAGGCGAACCTTACAGTCGTTGTCCTCGTACCATTGCTCAGAAGGCAGTAGACTACCTAATTTCCACTGGCATTGGTGACACCGCCTTCTTTGGTCCTGAAGCGGAGTTTTTCATCTTTGATGATGTCCGTTTTGACCAAAACCAACATGAAGGCTACTACCACGTAGACTCCATAGAAGGTCGTTGGAATTCTGGCAGAAAAGAAGAAGGTGGCAACCTCGGCTACAAGCCACGTTATAAAGAAGGTTACTTCCCAGTTGCCCCAACGGATACCTCGCAAGATATGCGGACGGAAATGCTGCTGACGATGGCGAAATGCGGCGTTCCGATTGAAAAGCATCACCATGAAGTTGCCTCTGGTGGTCAGTGCGAACTCGGATTCCGCTTTGACACCTTGGTAAAAGCCGCTGACTATTTAATGACCTATAAGTATGTCATCAAGAACGTTGCCAAGAAATATGGCAAAACCGTCACCTTCATGCCAAAGCCCGTGTTTAACGACAACGGATCTGGGATGCATACTCACCAGTCTATTTGGAAGGATGGACAGCCTCTATTTGCAGGTGATGGCTATGCTGGTTTGAGTAAAATGGCACTGAATTACATCGGTGGTATCCTCAGACACGCTCCAGCACTTTTGGCTTTGACCAACCCAACCACCAATTCTTACAAGCGTTTGGTACCTGGTTTTGAAGCGCCAGTGAACCTCGCCTACTCTCAAGGCAACCGTTCTGCCTCCATCCGTATTCCTCTGTCTGGTACCAATCCCAAGGCGAAGCGGTTAGAGTTCCGTTGTCCTGATGCAACAGCAAACCCCTACTTAGCTTTTGCTGCTATGCTCTGTGCTGGGATTGACGGCATCAAGAACGAAATTGACCCTGGTGAGTCTTTGGATGTCGATATCTACGACCTCACTCCAGAAGAATTGAGCAAGATTCCTTCAACCCCAGGTTCTTTAGATTTAGCCCTAGAAGCCCTAGAGAAAGATCATGGCTTCTTGGTTGAGAGTGGTGTGTTCACGGAAGACTTTATTACCACATGGATTGAGTACAAACTCGACAATGAGGTCAACCCAATGCGGCTGCGTCCTCACCCATACGAGTTCGCCCTCTACTACGATTGCTAAACAACTGCCCTAAAAGGTTTCACGTCACTTGCTCAAATGAGCAATTAGCAACAAAAGACAACATCAGCCACCCCCAAGGGTGGTTTTTTATGTGTTTGAGCGCCTCTATATCTTCTGTATCTCTTACCAACTCTACCTTTTGGTCAGGAATTATTTCTCATCTATTCGTTACAATTATTCATATACTACATAGAAATGGATTAAAACGAGTCAAGCAATCCCCATGTCTGACACCTTAACTCAGCTTGCTTATCAGTCGTTTCAGCAGAGCAAAAGCGTATTTGGTCTGGCACACAAGACCATTAGTTCGCAACTGCTGAATCTAATTTCTCCTCCTATTAATGAACTGAAGACGAATCCTATTGACCCGAAGCTTCTCTTAGAAATTCAGCAGCGGCTCAATCGGATTATTGAAACAGATTGGCAGGATGCACAACGGGGCGTTTACCCAGCCGCATTGCTGTTTGATAATCCTTGGGAAGATTTCTTTCGCTACTATCCAGCGTTGTGGCTCGATACGCCAACAATTTGGCAACGAGCTAATCAAAAGAAATATCAAGATTTCTCGCCAGGGATTGAGACGGAAGGCTATCCCAGCTACTACCTGCAAAACTTCCATCATCAGACTGATGGCTACTTAAGTGATATGTCTGCCAATCTGTATGATTTGCAGGTGGAAATTCTCTTTAATGGTTCCGCTGATGCGATGCGGCGGCGGGTTCTCGCTCCTTTAAAGGAAGGTCTGAAAGCTTTTAATTCACTGCCACAAAAGCAAATCAAGGTACTGGATATTGCTTGTGGTACAGGTCGTACTTTGAAGTTCATCCGGGGAATGCTGCCTCAAGTCTCATTATTTGGGATGGACTTATCGCCAGCTTATCTGCGTAAGGCCAACCAACTGTTGTCTGAGAATCCAGGCGAGTTGCCGCAACTGATTCAGGCGAATGCAGAGGATTTACCTTATCGTGATAACTATTTCCAGGGAGTTACTAGCGTTTTTCTATTTCATGAGTTGCCGCCTGCGGCGCGTCAGCATGTGATTGAGCAAGCGTTTCGGGTGACTCAACCGGGTGGAGTCTTCGTTATCTGTGACTCGATTCAGGCGATTGATTCTCCGGAAATGATGCCACTGATGGAAAACTTTCCTGCGATGTTCCATGAACCTTTCTACAGGCATTACACCACTGATGATTTGGTAGAACGTCTGAAGCGAGCGGGCTTCCAGGATATTGCAACGGAAAACCACTTTATGAGTAAGTACTGGGTTGCTCATAAGCCTTAGTAGGGTGAATAAGGTAAAGCAACCGTATATCAGTCGAGGCGTGAGCTGTTTCATCAAAAAAATCTACGTTACGATTAGATGAACAACTTTACAAAACGACATATAAAGATATGACGGTTGCTTATCCCCGCAAACTGAATAAATCAATGGGTGCGCGTGACATCCTCAAACAAGTGGTGAGCGATCGCGGCATTCATCTGATGACTCTCAACCGCTACCGCTACAGCGAACAACGTAGCTGTAAAGACCTGACAGATGTTATTGAACAGCTAAACGGACAACCGCCAGAATTAGTACGTGATTTGTCTCATCACATCTCTGACGAATCGCGTCATGCGATGTGGTTGACAGATCTGTTGGTAGAGTTGGGAGCAGACGTAGGGACGCCGCCTGGTTCTTCTTACATCGATGAATTTGATCGTCTTGTAGACAGAGAATTTTTTGACCCACAGCGAAACCTAGAAGATGGCATCATTGCTGCATTAGCCGCGATTAATGTCACTGAAAAACGGGGTTGTGAGTATTTCTCGGCTCACATTCATGCTTTAAAAGAGGCACCACAAACGGAAGAAAACATCAAAATCCGTGAAACCATCGAACGAATTTTTCCAGAGGAAGCGGGTCATGTACGCTGGGGAAATCGCTGGTTAGCAGAACTGGCACGTAAAAGCCCGGAAAATCGTCAGAAAGTCGAACAGGCAAAGCGCAAATATATCGCGATTGAACAGGCAGCCTTTGAATCCGGCATGGATATCATGTTGGGTGCCGAACTGCGGAGAGTGGGCAAACTCCTAGATATCGCCGAGACAATGCCGTTGTGGCAACGGCCACAGTACCTGATGGAGCGATTGCCGCAGACTTTACTTGCTCCAGACTTACAAATGACTAGGATTGATCTCGCTGGGCGCGTCTTCAAAAATCCTCAAATGTTTATGGAAAAGGTTGTGCCGATGTTCTTGGCAAACCTTAATGGGGAAAACAACAAAAACAACAAGAAACAGAAGGTTACGGCTTAGAGGGTAGGTGGTAGGTGGTAGAGAAAGCCAGTTCATCACCTACCACCTAACGTGAGACTAAGTGAGGAAGTCTAGGAAAGGCGATCGCCTCTTAACCTCTAAAACTTGATTAGAGAAACCACTACACATCAAGATACATACCAAGAAGGACACCCACAGGCGATACTGAGTCTTGAGCAAACCCCAAGAGGAGGGAAAAACAAACCGCCATGACTACCCAACAGCCAAATCCTGAAACGGTTTCTACTGAAAGCTTTTCAACAGCAGATATAGTTAGCAATGAGCTAATCGAGGATTCCGCTACTGTGAACCATGTGGAGATTATTGAAACCGTTATCTCCAGCCTAGACCAGGAAGACACCGCCATGGTAAGCCAAAGTGAAGAGGGGCACCTATGGAAGTTCAGGTACGGTAGCGTTGAAGTGTTTGTGCAACTCACTGGTTCTACGGATGATGATACATTCACCGTTTGGTCTTCGGTGCTTCCGTTACCTGCCAAGAATGAACCACAGTTGATGCGTAAGCTTCTAGAAATGAACTGGTCTGATACGTTTGAATCCAGTTTCGGCATTGTCGATAATCAAGTTGTTGTGTTGAGTTCGCGAACCGTAGCCGAACTTTCTGCTGGAGAAATTTCTCGTGCAATTACTGTAGTTGCAACAATTGCCGATGATAATGATGATGCTTTGCAAGCTGAATTTGGTGCAGCATAAAGCTTAGCTTGAGATTGGGGATTAGGGATGGGAAGATTAAATGAATCAAAATAACTTAATCCAAAATCCCCACTCATCTTGGCGTTTGATTCCACTAATACGCGCATCTGGACAGCTTCAGATGGCAATTGACCAGTGGCTACTGGAGCAACATCAGGCAGGGAAGCATCCGCCAGCGTTGCGGTTTTACACCTGGGAATCACCCACAATCTCACTGGGATATCATCAACGACGTTGGTCAGAATCTTGGCAGCAACTAACTTGGCAAGAAAAGCCGATACAGTTGGTGCGGCGTTCAACTGGGGGGAGGGCCGTGCTGCACCAAGGCGATTTGACCTATATGGTGGTGATGTCAGGGCTGACTGGCAAGCGTCTCGATGATTATCGGGCGATTTGCGAGTTTTTGATTCAAGGTTGGCGATCGCTTGGCATTGAGTTGCACTATGGTTCAGTAGGACGAGGGTACATACACAATCCCAACTGTTTTGGTACAGCTACAGGTGCAGATTTAGTATCGGCTGAGAATTATAAGCTTATTGGTAGCGCTCAGTTGCGACGTGGCAACGCGATTTTACAACATGGCTCAATGCGCCTAGAGCTAGATAGTCAGTTATTTAAGCAAGTATTTGGGGAAGAGGCGCTACCACCGATTCATCTACCAATTGCTCAACGTGGAGATGGTTTAATTCAAACGGTGGTAGACGCGCTGACTAACGCCGCCGCTGCTTGTTTTGGCGTTCAGTTGGTGAACAAGCCGTTATTGGATGAGGAGTGGCAAGCTATCTTGGCACAACCGAGTTTAGAGGTTGGTTCACCCAAGTGAGAATCTAATATTGTTTACTGACCTGTAGCTTGCGCTATCGCAGGTAGTTGTAATCCCTGAGGATAGGTTCCTTCAGCTTTAACACGCTTGATTTCAGCTTCTGGAATTGGTAAGTTCAGTTTCTTCGCCACGGTACGCACAATGTCGCCTCGGTCAATCACACCAGCAACGGTTCCTGCGGGGGAAAGGACAGTCAGGCGATTGGTCTGATGCGCCTCTAAGCGGTTAATCACCTCGACCAGAGGAGTTTTCTCCTCAACTGAGACGATCTCTGATAAAGGGCGAACAATACTTTCAAGAGTCTGGGTTTCCCAGAGGCTACGTTCTACAAACTGTAAATCTTCAATTGCTACTAGACCACGATAACGCCCATCAGATGAGGCGTAGTAAGGCATCGGGGTCTGGAGGTCTGCCAGGATGTACTCGTCAGCAAAGGAGCGTAGTGTCTGATTGGCATCTACAATCCGAAACTCACGGGTCATGGCATCTGAGGCTGAAAGTTGGAGTAAGGCTTCTTGCAACGTTGTGATGCGGTCGTAGGCGTTGGCATTACGGAACACAAACCCACTAATGAAAGCAATCCAAATTGCTCCTAACTCCCTTGTCCAAAGAGCAAGTCCTAGACCAAATGCGATCGCTAAACCTCCCAACACTTTACCTGTCAAAGCTGCCCAGTGGACACCCTTAAAGCGGTTACCCGTCAGCTTCCACACTACCGCTTTCAAAACTTGTCCCCCATCCAGAGGCAGACCGGGAATTAAGTTGAATAGCGCCAAAATCAGGTTAATGTTAGCGAGGTTTGACGTTAAGACCTCTGCCACACTATTACTGGGTAGCACTTGCGCTAGCACAGTAAATAACCCAAATAGCAGCAAACTTACACCTGGTCCTGCGATCGCAACTTGTAATGCTCCCTCTGGAGTCTTGGATTCCCGGTCGATGGACGCTACTCCACCAAAGAGAAATAGAGTAATTGAGTTAACTTTAATGCCTTGCGATCGCGCGGCTAAACTATGACCGAGTTCATGCAAGAGAACTGAACCGAACAACAACAGCGCCATGACTAACCCAGCACTCGAAGCCAAAGCTAATCCGAAGGAAGGGTAAAAGTTCAACGCATGGATAATTGTGATTAACACTAAGATTAGAAACCAGGATGGGTCTAAAAATAGTGGGATTCCAAATAAAGAGCCAATTCGCCAACTTGCTTGCATGACTATTCTTCTCCCTCTCTTCTAGGCTTGACCAAAAAAGCTATCAGCATTCAGCATTCAGCTAGAGTACAAGCCCCAGCGTAAACGGCAAAAAAAGAACAAATCTTTACCTAGAAGGTGGCACTTGCGATAAGCAGCAAGATATTCTTATCCACTGCCATACCTATAAACCTGGGGAAAAGCTTATAGCAGATGATGCTTCTTACCAAAAATTTAGACGCCCAGTTTGAGTCGCTAGTGGCTCAAATCGAGCGTCTCTTGGAGATCGTTATCCTTTCTGGGTATTGTCTTTATGTAATGAGACCAATATTAGTCAGCCCCAGAATAGCACCAACCCCTAATAGATGACCGATGCTTGCGCCCGCTATTAGCTCAGGCGCACCAAAGTTCTTCCCCAGAAATGGCTCTAGCAAAGGCAGGGCAGGACCTTTTCCTTTGTTGCGGATACCAATTTTGGCAATGATAATACCAAGGAGGACGCAAATATTCATGACGAGCGAACCGCTCCAGCTCCACGTACTCGTGTCAGCGACGGTCGGCTGCACTGCTGCCAATAAAATTGAATTAATTAAGTCAATCAAGTTTTCTTCTCCTTTTGTCACGAAGAACATTAATAGAGTAATTGAAGACTACCGAGAAAAGTGAATTATCCCTTCTTCCTTGGGAATGATTGCGGTTTACACTCCTTACATTTAAGGGCATTATAAAAAGCTCTAAGGAAAAAATTGACAACTTGTTTGAAGAATTAACACTTTTACGAGTTATTTTGATACAAAGCTATACAATTCACAAAAACTGAGAACTGTAGACGATGCGGGTCAAAATTTGTGGTATTACCAAACCAGATCAAGGTCAGGCGATCGCACAACTAGGAGCAACAGCCTTAGGATTCATCTGTGTGCAAGCCTCTCCCCGTTATGTAACGCCGGGGCAAATTCGGGCAATCGTAGAGGCATTGCTTGTAGAGGTTGATCGAATTGGCGTGTTTGCTGATGCCACAATTGAAGACATCACTGAGATTGTTGCTGAAGCGGGTTTGAGTGCTGTGCAATTACACGGCAGTGAATCCCCAGAATTTTGTCAAAGGCTGCGAGAGTCTCTCCCAGAAGTGGAAATTCTTAAAGCGCTCAGAGTTAAGACACCAGAGTGTTTAAGCCACTCGAATACTTACGTCAGTTGTGTGGATACGCTGTTACTAGACGCTTATCATCCTCAAATGTTGGGAGGTACGGGTAAAACCTTAGATTGGGTAACGCTGCGGCAATTTAGTCCCGATTGCCCGTGGTTACTAGCTGGCGGCTTAACACCGGATAATATTTTAGAGGCTCTGAGCGGGTTGCAACCGAATGGGGTAGATTTATCAAGTGGTGTAGAGCGATCGCCTGGAGATAAAGATTTAGATAAAGTTGCTCAGCTATTCGAGCAAGTACGCTCTACGCTAGTCCTGTCCGAACCGCTTTGCTAAGGATTCACTGGCGTTCACGACATTTCATGGTAGGGGGTACAGTTGTACCTCCCTACTGTAGATGCTCGTAACCCTTTTCCAATCATCACAAGTAAAGTGGTAATGGCTTAGCCAATGGGATTAATGTCATCCACAAATCTCAGCAAATCTGCCATCGTAAATGTTCCGGCTTTCTCAGCAGGCAGTGTTGGCTTCCAATCTGGATTCCGCGCCAAGAATGAACTGCTATCTGCTTGCAGTAAACCAACAAAAACCTCAGCTACAATCCGACTTCCCACTTGACCTAAACGCTTTCCTTGACCTTGAATTTGTGCTTCCTTAAGGATGTAGTACCAGAGCGGTGATTCAATATCAAACTTATGCTTCTTAGCAACCTTTCCATCGGGACCTTGAGCAATCTTTGACTTAGCCAACGGCTTGAATCCCATGAACTTCGCTATACTTTGACCGGATGGCAAGCCGACACTGCGACCACGTTGCAAGTTCCTGACAGCCAGTGAATTTGGTTTTGGAACATTCGGCAAATTCTTCAGTGGGTCAACCAGGAACGGGTCTAGTTCACGACTGAACCCAACTGGCACCTTAGGGTCTATTTCAAAAAATCTTCTCCAATCAATAATCCAGTCACTAGGAATGGGAACACTGGTAAACTCGCCTTGTGGGCCTGATTTGGCAGTGAAGTTAAATAGTAGTTCCAACGAAGCAGGTACGACTCCACCAGGACGAGGTGTAAAGACTCGGTTGTAGTCATAAATTGCACGAATCATACTATGACCGAGACGATAAGCTGCGACCGAAAACTCAATCGGAATAAACGGCTCTTTCTCAAATTTGTAAAAGCGTCTACCTCCATTCAGAACTTGGTCTAGTTGCTCATTATCAAGAATGCGGCGCAAAAAGTCGTGAAGTACAATCCACTGATAATGCCAAATTACTAAATCTCTGGCTTCTTCAAACGCTGACTTGCGAATAGGAGATTCTTGTTGGATGCTACCATCCCGAATTCCTGCAACTATCTTGTTATGAAACTTGAGAAAAGCTAAGTGAAGTTGTGCAACAATCAAGTTTTCGTCATTGCGTGGGTCACCAATGATTGCTAGACCACTCTCGGCACGAGGGAGGTCGTTGGGTAGCTGAGTGGGAAGGCTGGAGTCTCCTCCACCAGGCTGTGCGTTGGTTTTCCCAATCAAAAATAGCTCAGGGTCAGAGAGTTGATAGAGATAGGGTTGTACACTCGGACCACTCCCATAGAGGTTATCTAAGTCGAGCATCGGCGTGCGAAAGTTTCTCACCGCCAACGGGTCAACAATGATTTCTTGTAGAGCTGTAGTGTCGAAGGTGATGTCATGATCGATGAATTGACCGAGGTAGGTGTACCCGGCTGGCACGTCTTTATTGTCGCCTTTTGGAGACTCAGGGTTTGCATCATTCATCGCGTCTCCCAAGTCCTCCAAAGCGTCCAAGGAGGGAGTCAAGGCACGAAGTTCTGGAAACATCCTGCCAAACTTTCCGGTTTGAGCAAATTGACCAGGAGGGCAATTCTCCCCTGTACGAGGGCTAAAACCATGAAATCTAACCATGTTTATTGCCTTATTTTGTAAGTTAGTGTTTAAGTGTTTTCTACAGAAAAAGACTTTGGATAAACAGCTTCTTGTAACCAAACTCTCGATTTAAGTGAGAATGTTGGCTTAAACAAACTTATTTATCCGCGTTGTTAAACTTCCTGTAGGAACACTGCAACCTACAAACTAGCTGTTACTGATTCCGGAAGAAAATTATTGAAAACTTTATCAAATTAACTCCAAAGTTTTACAATCTGCTTGAGTAGAGCAAGCTACGCCTCATTTTTTATTAAGAACAACTTCCTAAAGGCAGTTTGTAAATGATTATGAAGCAGCCGACTCATCTGATGGTATAGACAATCCTTCGATAGCTTACTAGCGATGGGTTTCCATTATCTTGAACTTCAAGAAGGATATGGATAGTTTGCCCTACAGCATTCGGCGCAACAAAGCTTGCCTTACTAGAGTTTGAATTACTAACTTCAAGATTGCCGCTGTAAGTTCCTGGTTTCTTGTATTGAAACCAATTGTAAGACAGTGAATCTCCATCAGGGTCGCTAGAACCAGTAGCACTCAAGGTTACTGTCTGACCCGGTGAGATATTTTGGAGAATAACATTTTTAGAAAGCTCACCATTAAAAGCAGCGGTAGGATTATGATTGGCTTCAGCATAACTCCTGGTCTGCCAATCCATTCGAGCTGCAAAATCGTTTTGGAATTGCTTGCGCCATTGAGGAATTGAGCTTTCTATCCGCCGACCCCACATATCAAGACCTGAAGGGTCTGTAATATCTTCATACCATTGAGAGCCATTTGCTGTATTTAGCTGGTATCGCCCTCCCCAACCTCCAAAATCAGGTTTTTCTGGGTCATTCAAGCCATTGGGGATTAGGTGCAAGAATGTTGGACTATCGCCCTCTTTTACTCCGACTACATCGCCAGTATAATTTGGGTATTTAGCACCTAATTCTCCGTGATTATTACGGATGTTTGTCTCTACCCAATTACTATCTTTGTAGTTGTGATCGGGTTCGTTAGGGGTATGAATTTGGTTGAAAGTTATACCACTGGCAATGATTTTAATATCCTTGTGATTCGTTTGAATATAATTAGGGAACGTTGTATCTTGTTTGTCGATATCATAAAGTCTTATCTTACTTTTCATTGCCGCAATCTCCGTTTTACTATGCCCAGAATGTTCAATTCGATAAAGGGCTTGTGCAAGCGGATAAGTTCCTCCCCAAGCTAGGAACCAAATTGGGCGAGGGTCATTTTTTTTCAAACTTGAAACAATTAGATTGGAAGCCTCTGAGTCCTTAGGTTGTACGACCCACTCCGGTCCCGATGGTGTATTTCCTTCCCCAATCCAATCCCCAATATTTGATTCGTAACCATAGGTATAAAACTTCAAGCCGTGATTTCCCGTCTTGGTCACGCTTTCTAGATAAGCCTTTGTAGGAAAGTCTGAACTATGTAAAATTAAATTGCTATGAACAGTTCCATAAGCATTTAGCAAGCTTTCCATAATTGCCATACTAGCGGCAACACTGTTAGGTCTTCCGGGTCTGTAGAGAGGTGTAACTGTAATCCCTTCAATGTCAAATTCGTTAGCATAGCTGAGAAAGCGAATCATTGATTGCTGATCATCAGCGTCATCTCCAATATCTGTCATCACTACAACGCGAGTTTTTGTAGCTGTTTCGTTAGTTGCAATGCTTATGGGAAGCTTTTGAGGGTTGAGGATAACCGCCAACAAGAAAGCGATCGCGCCAGTAAAAACAAGCCAGATAACCCAGTCTTTTCTACGTCTTCGGAGTCTATAAAAAAAACTTTTTAGTACTCGCATCTAGGGATTATCCTCAAAAATCTCTCAACTGCTCTATTAAAATCGAGATTTTCTGCTTTGTCGAAGTGAGGACAGGCTTGTTACTACTACCTTAATGTCCGTCGCACTGAGGCACTGATTAGGTCTACGAGGAAGGTAAGGGCAATAAAAACGATTAAAGTTGTTAGCAGTCCTTTGTAGTCAAAGCTACTTAGTTGCTCTGTCAGTAGACGACCTAATCCTCCAGCCCCCACTAAGCCAACAATTACGGTAGCGCGGATGCAGACTTCCCAACGATAGAGAATGTACGCAATAAAGCGAGGCAAGGTGAGGGGTAAGACACTGTACAGGAAGACTTGAGGACTTGTTGCACCTAAGGCTTTAAGAGATCGCATTGGGCGTTCATCTAAATTTTCTGTCACTTCCGCCATCAGACGCCCTAGAATGCCTAGATTGTGCAAACCGAGTGCGATCGCTCCGGGTAGAATTCCTGGAAATAAGACAAATAGGAAGATTAACGCCCAAATCGGTTCAGGAACCGCACGAACAAAAAGCAGTAGGAATCGGGTACATACCAAAACACTGGTTCCCCACCAGCGATTTAGATCTCCCCTGAAAAAGGAGGGTTGGGCAGATTTGCCACGGTCAAAAATTCCTCCTGGTAAAAGGAAGTTACTTGCGGCAGGAAAAGAAAGCAAGATGCCCCCTAAGCCTGCTACTGCCATTGCCAGAATAGACATTGCCAACGTCTGCAATGACAAGGTGAACAGTTGGCTTAGCTGGCTACCATCCGGTGGAAACGCATCCTGAACGACTCCCGCTAACAGTTGGGCGGTTCGTGGTGCCCAAAGCTTGGAATAGTCAGCTTGGACATACCAGAAGGAGAAGAGAACTAAAACAATGCCACCCAAAAATGAACCCTTTACGACTGGATCAGTTTGGGAAACTGGGTTTTTGCGTTCTTGAAGATTGAGGACATTCAAATCTAGGCGACTAGGTGCCCCTAAACGACGGCGCAGCATCGCACTCCAGAAATCCGTGATGCCACTTAATAGAATTAGAGCAATCAAAAACGTCCACATCTGTTCATAGCGTAGAGACTGGAGGCTGAGGAGAAGTTCATAACCGAGTCCACCCGCACCGATGATGCCAAGAACGGCGGCTGAACGAATCGAACACTCAAACCGATAGAAACTGTAGGAGAGGAGATTGAGAAAGGCTTGCGGAATTAGGCTGTAGATAAAGGCATTGAGCGGTGGAACGCCGCTGTTGAGGAGTGCGAGTAAGGCTTGGCGAGGTGTTTCATCTAAAATCTCTGAGAAGACTTTGGCAGTGATGGCACCAAAGGGAATTGCGATCGCTAAAATTGCGACAAGTGGGTCAAGTCCAAAGATGTTGACGAAAAACAATGCCCAAATCAGTTCATGAATTGCTCTAGGAATTGCTAAAACGGCTCGTACCACCAACCAGTAAGTAGGAGTGCGATATGTCGTGCCCCGACTCACAGCTAAGACAGACTGCCACCACACCTCAGACGAAAGAACACCACCGACCAAACCGATAAGTACACTCAAAGCTGTACCACACACAGCGTAAGCGAGTGTCTTGAGGGATGCCTCCAGTGTCAGCTTCAGTAATTCTGCACTCAGTTCAGGATGAATAGCCGCAGCAAGAAAACGTAGGACAAGTGTCCAGCCCCCTTGGTTAATCAGATCCCCCTGAAATAAACCTGCTGTGTGCAATGACCAGACAAGAGAGGCTACTAATACTAAGCCCCACAAGCTTCTAACGTTGAGGAGTGAGGGGCGATGAGGGAGAGGATATGATAGATGATTTAGATTTCGTCTCATATCACATCCAAAAACACTCGCTCATGTCCATCGATCTAGCCTATAGCTCCTATGCCTTCTTTCTCCCACCCTACCTCTCCTTGGTGTGTTAATATGTCCAGGGAAGCTTAAATTCGGCTGCGTAGTTTGCTCTTTAGCATTGACAAGCCTCTCTCCGAATCTAGTTCTCTACACCCTCTGATTTGGAGACATTTATGTCAATTTACGTCGGGAACCTCTCCTATGAGGTCAGCCAAGAAGATCTCAGCCAGGTCTTTGCAGAGTACGGAACTGTGAGTCGGGTTCAACTACCCACAGACCGCGAAACGGGGAGAGTCCGAGGTTTTGCATTTGTCGAAATGGCATCAGAGGCAGAAGAAGCGGCTGCAATTGAGGCACTTGATGGTGCTGAATGGATGGGGCGTGATCTGAAGGTAAATAAGGCTAAGCCTCGCGAAGATAGAAAACCATCTGGTGGTGGCGGTGGTAACTGGGGCAACAACAATAGAACGTCTCGGCGCAACTACAACTAAGAGTCTTGAGACTAAAAATTTAGCTCTGAGGTCTAAAGGGCAGGCTCCGAGTCTGTCCTTTTTTATACACCGGCTTACTGGATTACTCAGTACAAAAAACGCTACTAACTAAGGCAATGGAGGAAAACAGATGACCCAAGTAATTCTTGGCGAAAACGAAGGAATTGAGTCAGCTCTTCGTCGATTTAAGCGACAAGTTTCTAGAGCAGGAATTTTTCCCGACATGAGGAAGCATCGCCACTTTGAAACGCCTCTTGAAAAACGCAAGCGCAAACTAATTGCAAGGCACAAGCAATCTAAGAGACATTCCCGCTCTAAATGGTAAACGAGATGAAAGGCTATTTGGCTCAAGCTCTTCAGTAGTTATAAAAAGAGTCACTTAGCATATGTTTTTCCAAAAGGTCCAGTAACCATGACTCCAGAAGCGATACGCATTATCTCTCAGCTAAGGCGTGAGTTCTACTCTCTATTTGCCGCAGCGATGGAAGTACCAGTGAACGTTACTAACGGTAGTTCATCCACTGGTAATCCTCCAATGGCATCTTGGATAGATGACCAGCAACGACTGAATTATTTGCGTATTTATGTTCACACTGCACCTGATCAATTAATCCCTGAGCGTCCTTTTATTCTTCGGTTATCTCTTAATAAAGGTGGCGGTGTGGCTACAGCTACAAAGTGGAGAAGAGACCATCAAGGACTTAATCAGGATTGGCACTTTGAGTTAACCCTTCTTCCGGAGGAGATTCTAGACTTTTTGCCTTGGCTAGTCAACTTGGTTAAATCCCATGACCAAGGTTCTGCCTTATTTGCCCAGGAACCTCCCCATCCGTTTTATCCCAAAATTTCTGATGAGCCGTTGTCCAATGATAGTTGGACTCAGAAAGCACATCAGGAAAGCCGTAACGGTGAGTTTAGTTTTATCTCGAAAGATGAT
Source organism: Symplocastrum torsivum CPER-KK1 (assembly GCA_019358875.1). Taxonomy (GTDB): domain Bacteria; phylum Cyanobacteriota; class Cyanobacteriia; order Cyanobacteriales; family Coleofasciculaceae; genus Symplocastrum; species Symplocastrum torsivum. Next base: position 80,059 of record JAHHIF010000015.1, on the reverse strand, counting down.
ACAACTCTTCAATCATCGAGTCTGACAGGGCTTCAGCAGGTGTATTAAACAAAATGCGTCCCTGTCGCAGACCGATAATGCGTTGGTAATGGCTACGAGCAAACTCGATCGCGTGAAGGCTGGTAACCAATGTCTTGCCTGTGTCCTGACTTAGTTGGCGCAATATGTCCATAATCTCACGGCTGCGTTCTGGATCGAGGCTGGATATCGGTTCATCAGCAAGGATAGCTGTAGGATTTTGGACAAGGACACGCGCGATCGCAACTCGTTGCTGTTGACCACCAGAAAGCTTATCAGTGCGTTCATACAGCTTTTCGGGAATTCCAACCTGTGCCAACGCTTTGAAAGCCGTTTCAACATCCATTGGAACCATGAGTGAGGCAGCAGCTTTCAGAAACGACCAACGACCGAGGTGTCCAGCATTCACATTGTGAATCACCCGCAAGTTATCGACTAAATGAAATTGCTGGTAAACTGTCCCAATCTGCCGTTGGACTTGGCGCAGCAGCTTTGGGCGAAGCTGAGCAAGGTTGCGACCGAGTACCCAAACTTCGCCCTGTGTTGGTAATAGTGTACCGTTGAGCAAACTAATCAGGGTGCTTTTCCCTGCCCCACTAGAACCAACCAGTGCAACGCGATCGCCTGCTTGAATTTGCAAATTTATATCAACTAACGACTGAAAACTCCCAAATTGTTGTGTAACGTTTTTCAGTTCAAAGATAGGTAAACTTGAGTTCATTTCACCACTCAGGTTGCTATCCATTTGGTCATCAAATAGCTATCCTGAGCTTCAAAACCCACCTTCCGATAAAAGTTTTGGGCGGCAGTATTTTCCCGCTCAACTTCTAAATGAAGGACTTTTATTTCGAGAGACGGAGAAACTTCTTCTACAAACTCTATAGCTCTTTTGCCTATTCCTTGCCCCTGATGACCCTCGCGGATGTAAATTTCATCAATAACGGCTTCACGCCCTCGGTATTCCAAACTATAGCCAAACGTCAGGACAATATACCCGATCGCTTGGTTATTGTGTTGGATTAACCACACTCTCCCTAGAGACTCATCGCTCACAATTTTTGCTAAGGCAACACGAATACTAGAGTCATCAAATGGATGATGATCGACCTCACAGAACTCCCGGATGAACTCCATCAGGATTTCTATATCAGATATCTCGGCTCGTTTGAAGCTTGTCTCCATCTATAGCAAAAGGCAGAGGGCAGAAGGCAGAAGCGGAAAGATTGACGGGTCTTGGTTTCAGTATTTGGTGAGAGTCAAGAGTTGCGTTGGCGACTGCCATAACACTCTCACATTGACAATTACTTAATCTTGCCAATTTTCCGCCCAATCTCTTCAATTTGAGTGTAGTTGGAATTTTGAGTGGTAATAAACTTCTTCGCCTCAAACAGATCGAGAATTTCCTTGTGTTCTGGCACATTAGGGTCTAGTTTCAAAAAAGCATCCTGCACTTTCTTGATAAAATACTTTCCGTATGAATCTGTGACATCTGGATTAATTACCCAGTGGTAATCGTAATAGGCAGGCGATCGCCAAATCACATCAACTTTACTTAGGTCTACTTCTTTGGTAGCAACTCGCTTCTGCCAAACTTTTTCATTCACAGCCCCCACTTCGTAGGTGCCAGCTTCAACCAGTTTGATTGTCTTATCATGATCGCCAGAAAAACCGGGTTGACCTTTGAAGTTTTCCAGTTTGACACCAGCTTGTTCCAGGAAGTATTGCGGCATTAGACGCCCAGAAGTGGAAGACTCACTGCCAAAGGTAAAGGTACGATCTTTAAGCTGCTGGAGTTCGGCAGTATCTTTAATTGGGGTTAGCCCACTCTGCTTGTTAGCAATGAAGAGGCTGTGGAATTGCTCATCGACATCCCGCTGTGCGATCGCGTCTGCACCTGGCACTTGTAACCGTGCCTGAACACCCGTTAATCCCCCAAACCAAACCAACTGCACATCGCCAACTTTAAAGGCAGTCACGGCTGCGGCATAGTCAGTTACTGGCTTATATTCCACTGGTACACCCAGTTCTTTCTCCAGATAGCTTGCTAGCTTTTCGTATTGTCGCTGCAACTTTTGTGGGTCTTGGTCTGGAATCGCACCCATAACTAGGGGTTTTGCTTCGGTTTTACCTGTTGTTGAAGTTCTGATTGGTTGCGGTGAGCAAGCTACCAGTGGCAACAACAAAAGCAACAGACTCGACCACAATGCTTTTTTCATTACAGACTTTCAATCTCATTTTCATCTACTACTTCAACCTATGCTATAGCAATCAGCAGTCAGCTTTCAGCGGTCAGCTTTTGGTCAAATCGGCTCTAGCTCAGGAACGCAAGCTCCTGCTAATGTCCTAACATTTATGGCGACAGCTATACAAGCGATCTGAGCCTGTAAATAGGACTAATACCAAGTTGCGTTCAAATGTAGTAGAGAGCAAGAGTAGGGGAAAAGGGAAAGGCTGGTTTCCCTTTAACCTTTGTCCCATGAGTGCGTATCACTTTCTTAAATGCATGACAGCTTAATTAGTGTTACTGTTTCGCTGCTGACGCCGCTCTTGGATGTTTTGTTGCAACTGTTCCTGTTGTTGTGGAGTTAGAATAGCTTGAATCTCGGTTCTTGCAGACTTTCTGATCTCTCGCATTTGAGCTATCTGAGTGTCAGAGAGATTCACTGCCTCGCGAGCGGCTCGGAATGCTTCTCGTTGCTGCTGTCGGTTGTTCTGTCTGAGGGCTTTTAGTTGCTCCTGTTGCTCTGGTGTGAGGAGTGCTTCAATTTGCGATCGCGTCTCCCGCCGAATTTGAGCAATTTTGTCTTGTTGTTCCTGGGTAAGGTCTAGTCCTGCATACCGACCTTGACCTTGACGTTGTGCTTGCGCTAGTAAGGGTTGCTCAGAAGTGTTGGCATCGGCTTTGAGAACGAAGGGAGTAGCAACAAGGGCGAGTGCAGCGGCTCCACCAACTAACATAGGCATTAATTTGAGTTTCATCTGTAATCTCCTGTAAGAGCCTTTGTTCGATGTCATCATCATAGAAATTTCAACCGTCAGATCACATATCCAAAAAGTCATGTTCTACATCATGACTATAGTCATGGGTTAAAAGACAACCCATTAGTCTAATGTTGTCCACGACCCTAGATTTACCTCCTTATAGAGTTAAATGATTAACCATCAAACAATTATTAGCTGGGATTTTTATCCTAAATAAAACCGAAGAGTTCCTGATGAGCCGACCCATACAAATCCACAACCATCCATTTCGGTTTCTGCTCTATCGAGAGTGGATACTACTGGCTGTTGCTGCTCTCTCTGAAGTTTCACCTTACCCGTTTCGCAGAATTCCTCGGTTGCCACTGTTAACATTTTCAAGTATTGCCGCCTATGGGGCAATTGGTTTGAGACTACCGACAGGGAAGCATATTCACAAGCTAATATACACTTGTCTGGAAATTCTCTTGATTTCAGTAACCACATTTGCAGGAGGAATGCGGCTCTTTCCCTTCCCTTACATTGTGCTTGTCATTCGCAGTTGTTTAATCTTTCAATTACCAGGGCGTTTAGTCATTACAAGTTTATCATTTTCTTTATTTTTGCTAACACTGTTACGCTGGTTTCAAAACTTTCTTGCACGCCCCGTTCTGCAAAATAAATTGCGTTTTTTCCTCTTGAGCTATGCACTTTTATTTGGCTTAAGTTTAGCCTTTGTGCTGCTATTAATGAATGCTCTACTGACTGAGCGTCAGAGTCGAGAAAAACTTGTAAGTGCTAATGAAAAACTTAGGCAGTTTATGGATGGGGTAGCCGCAACGCGAGAAATTACCAAACGGTTTGCAGGTACAAAAATTTTAGTGCTGACAACGTTTGATGATGATGAATATGTAGCCGCCGCGTTACGTCATGGGGCGATGGGATATTTGCTCAAAGATACGCCCTCCGAAGAGTTAGCTGCTGCAATTCGAGCGATTCATAAGGGTTACACTCAGCTAGCACCGGGATTAGTTGAGAAAATTATTGCAAAAGTGCCAACCGCCTCGCCAGCACCACCACCAAGTTGGGATGACTTGACACCTAGAGAACAGGATGTTTTACAGTTGATTGCCAAGGGAGCGAGTAATCGGGAAATTGCTCAGTCTTTATATATTTCTGAAGGAACGGTCAAAAATCACGTAACGAATATTTTGACTCGGTTGAATTTACGCGATCGCACTCAAGCAGCAATTTTCGCTCATTCTTTTTTGCCACAGAGTGATGATTTTAAGTAGTTAAGCGAAATTAATTATAACTACGACTCTTCCCACCTCGATTTTTGGTCAAATTTCTTTACATACTGTCTGTTGTAGTGACATACATCACAGATCAAGTTGGCTTTGTGTCACTTTTATTGCCACTTTGGGATCACAGAATCATCTTCAGGAAGACCTCATATTAAGAGTAGAAAAAACTTACTCTGGAAAATACTATGTCAGCTCAAGTATTTCCACAAAAATTGCGTTCTACCAAAGTTAGTATTGAGGAACTCGTTGCCCAAATTTTAATGCATCGTAGAATTACATACACCGATCAGCAACTGTTGAGATTTGCCTTACTCAGGGATGAAACACTGAATGAACAAGAGCGGACACTAATTGATCGGGTGTTTTACGGCGTTCGGCATGGGTTGTTGAGCATCGTCGATTAAATCAGGGCAAACTCGTCTGATTGAAGTTTTGAGCGCAGGACTCAGTTTACCCTCGATTAAAAACCCTAGCCGCCATAGCGTAGCTATGGCGAGAGTAGGCACCCCTCTGGAGTTGATAAAAATTCTTGCCGACAGAAAAGCGATCGCTAAATAATGCAACAGCCTCTTTCTTTGAGGTTTTGCATCTATTGACCTAATTCCGTATCAAGTTAATACTTATCAATAAATATTCTAATAACTACATCTTTATTGTTATAAAAACAAGGAAAATATAAGTAGATAAATAAGGTTACTAAGTCAACAAATCTGACACATCCATTCTAGCTTTTCAGAGAAAGTGATAAAAACTACTATGAATAGACATTTATGCCCTTGCTGTTCCCATCCTTTACTTCGTCATGTCTCCTACAAGAGAAGCTACTGGTTTTGTAGCCAATGTCACCAAGAGATGCCAGACATAGAAAATATTTTAGAAACTCAAGCTTCTTCACAACATTGGAGTAGTCAATTTCTTCCTGGATATCATCCACCTTTAGGCGGATGGCAGCAAAGTGAAGAACTAGATTGTTCCTTTAAAGTGAGTAGAGAGTTACAGCACCTAACTTTCTTGGATTGCCTGACTCAGGTTGCAAAGCGCCGTTGTTTTGAAGCCTATCTTGAGCAAGAGTGGCAACGTATGGCGCAGGAGCAAGCTTCTTTATCTGTCATTCTTTGTGACCTCGACTTTTTTAACGTTTATAACGATACCTACGGTCACCAAGCTAGTGATAGATGTTTACAGAAAGTTGCCCAAATGATTCTCAAGGCAGCAAGCCATCCTGCGGACTTAGTAGCACGTTATGGTTTTGAGGAATTCATTATCATACTGCCGCAGACAAAAGCTGAAGGGGCTGTCCGAATAGCAGAAGAAATTCGTCAGGGAGTGAAAGCATTACAAATTCCAACAAATCCTCCAGCTAGCCAATATCTCACCACGAGTTTCGGAGTAGCTAGTATTATTCCTAGCTATGAGTATTCTCCAAAGATGCTAATTACTGCGGCTGAACAAGCACTGCATCAGGCAAAAGAACAGGGAGGCGATGCTGTTAATTCTTGGAGTGCAGCCCGAAAATCAGGAGTAGTACCAATTCCCTAAAACATTGGCTCATCTGTGTAGGCATTTGAGTTGATAGAAGATTTTTCCTTTAGATATGTAGCAAACATCAACCCCCAACAAACACCGATATAGTGTTGATTGGGGGCTAGAAAACGGGAATCGAAGCCGTTTAACTATAGGTTGTACCGTTGGGCATAATTGCCCCTTCCAAAGCCGCATCACTCAAATTGGCTTCACTCAGATTTGCGCCGATTAAGTTAGCACCACTGAGATTTGCGCCACTAAGGTTTGCTCCCGTCAAATAAGTTAGCAGCAAACCCGCCCGTAGCAGATTTGCCTGACTCAGGTTAGCATCCCGTAAATTAGCTTCAAGCAAATTTGCCCCTGAGAGATTCGCTTTATAGAGGTTTGCTTTGTACAAGTTTGCCTTGCTCAGTTCTGCCCCCCGGAGATTCGCTTTCTTTAGGAGTAGTCCCTTGAGACTCGCCAGACTGAGATTAGCGCCTTGCAAATCAGCCCCACTGAGGTCAGCACCACTCAAATTAGTTTCCCTTAAGTCTGCACCTCGTAGGTCAACCCCACTCAGATTTGCCCCACTTAGGTTTGCGCCCTTAAGGTCAGCTTCACTCAAGTCTGCATCTTCCAGATTGGCTCCCCGCAAGTCCACTCGATGCAAATAGGTTCGCATCAAACTCGCTCCACTCAGATTTGCCCCACTTAAGTCAGCCTCACTAAGAATCGCTCGACTCAGCGTTGCCTTTCTTAAGTCGGCTTGTACAAGAATCGCTCGACTGAGTGTTGCCCCAGTCAAGTTTGCTTTTGTCAGTTTTGCGCCTTTGAGTCTAGTGGAAACTAGACTAGTGCCAATTAAGGTAGCCGCCCTCAAATCTGCTCCACAGAGAATAGCTCCAGAAAGAATCGCTCCACTCAAATCTGCTTCACTGAGTATTGCTTTCGTCAAGTCAGCTCGTGAAAGAGTTGTCTCAATCAATTGAGCGCCCTTAAGATTGGCAAACCGCAAATCTGCATTGCTAAGATTTGCTCTAATGAGTTTAGCCTTTGTTAAATCTGCTCCCTTCAAACGGGCTGAAGTTAAATTGACTCGATTGAGATTAACTTCACTTAAATCGGCTCCAATGAGATTGGCACCGGAGAAATTTTTTTCTCCTGTCTCATGCCGACTCAAAAGTACATCTTCACTTGAAAATTCACTGGCTTTCATAAAAATTGCCTGATTTTATTGGCTGTTAATCAGCCCCAGGTTCGCCATGATTTTCTAATACCCAGTTGCATTCTGTTGTGATATTTGATGCCAAGACACGGGGAACCAAAAGCGGAAAGCTCCGCGTCAAATGCTGCACTAGACTGCAACTTGGGATAAAAAGAAAGTTCATGTGGCAGGGGTTAGCTAATAGTTTTTTGGAAATGAGTACGATTTCAATCCCTTCTAATTGAAGGCGGTAGTGAGCCAAGGGTAAATTCTTGATTGGTTTAACCAAGAATCATCACGCTTGGCTGATGGCTCTACAGTTAAAAGGGGAAAAGTGATGGAAACAATGATGTCAATAAAAGGAAACAAGGGACGTTTTGTGAAGCAAGTCGTCAATCTGAAACCTTTGCCTTCCCTTTAGAACAGCCTCGCTAACTAAAGGTCGTTTCCTGATTAACCTACGAGTTGTACTAAGACTGAGTGTTCCAAGCCTGCGATAGTAATGGCAACTCTTAGTGGAGCCGCGATTCATGATATCCATGATGTTTGTCAAACGCAGAAAGCTTTTTTTGACAGCTCAGCCTATGTCACCTCCCCTAACACTGCACTACTACACGATTTCTTGTGAAACGGAAGCAGTAAATAATGGCTATTCGCTACTTGAGTTCACTACATTCCTGCTGTAGCAACCGCTACAAAAATCTATCTTTTGTAGGACGGCTCCAATTCCAGCCAGGTCTCGGCATTAGGCTGGAAAAGTCTCTTGTATTAATTGCCCCGATGGACTCTGCTGCTCCCAAGTCTTGGCTCGGCATCATACAGAAGGATTGTGTTCGGTGTAGTTAGTGCGTCTAAAAAACTTATCCTTTAAAGATAATGGTTGCGTGGCAAACTAGGCAAGCGAGAGTTACTATTTTCAACCTTTTATGGTAAGCAATGAGCAAGCTGTCGGCACCAAAGACTTGAGAGGATGATTGATGATTGACTTTGACTCTTTTATTCCTGATGAAATCACGATCGCACCAAAACATCCTCTAGAGCAAAATCTAGAATTGCCGATTCCTGATACCCAAAATGCTGAGGAAGTGCGGGAGGTGCAACGGCGCGATCGCATTCCTGGCGTGGTTAAGCGAACTATACCCTTAGATCACGAGGTGTCTTGGGAGTATTGGTGGTGCGTACCCGATCGCCTTCTCCTCCCCGAAGATGTCGAACTGATGACACGCGATCGCGATCGCCTCGAAAGCATCTTAGAAAAACTCGTCTGGCTATTTGGAGGATACTGCTTTAGCCAACACTGCCACCGCCAAGGCGATCGTCTGCCTGTTCATGGCTGGCAGGAAGTCCTAGCCTTTGCCCGTCAGCAGGGATTTGAGTCTTATTTACTTGATATCGACTTTTTGCCCACCGCCATCAAGCGCGATAATCGGCATTCCAATTCAGCGAAAGACAAGACAGATCTTGGTCATATCGCCGTTGAACCCGCGCATTGGCATATTGAATTCTTCAAACTAGCGACTACCAACGGTGGATTTGAAATGCAAGAGCCGAAACCTGTTTGTAGCTGCCAAATCTGGACAGGTAAGCCTTTTGTCAAGCATCTCCATACGGGCGAAACATCAACCCGCTATGACCTATGGGTTTCTCGTCCGTTAGACATCACACAACCACCTTGGTATTAAGTAATTTCTACTACAAGCATTGAGTCAAAAACATAGTATAGTAGAGGATTAGCCTATACATCCTCATTAAATAGGCTTTTAATTCAAATTCACCATTAAAAGCCAGCATCTGCTCAAATGACAAAAACTAAAAACTCAGACCCAAAAACCTTCGGTGATTGGGCTTATCTGGCACTACAAAAACACTTCCAGAAAACGAACAAACACGAAAGCGACGTTCTCAAAGATAAAGACCCAGAAGCTTTACACCAGATGCGCGTGGGGATGCGGCGTTTGCGTACAGCCGTAACAGGTTTCGCACCCGCCCTAGACTTGCCAAAAGCTGCCCAAGAGAAAAAAATTGCCAAAGTTGCCAGACGGCTAGGCGAACTACGGGACATCGACGTACTGCAAGATGCTCTCAAAAATCATTACCTTCCAGCACTACCAACGCAAGAACAAGGCACTCTCAAGAAAGTTTTATCGACGCTAGAAAAGCAGCGTCAAAAGTCCCTTGAGCAAGTTCAGAGTACCCTCAAAGAGCAACCCTATCCGAAACTGAAGCGAGCCTTCAAAGATTGGCTAGAGGAACCGACTTACGGAGAGTTGTCTGAAATCTCAATCTACGAAATCTTGCCAGATTTGCTACTCCCCTCAGTGAGTAAATTCTTTCTCAGTCCAGCTTGGCTAGTTGGGGTCAAACTCGAAGCTGGAGAGATAGAAATTCCCAGTGCTATTAACTCAGACAGCGTGGTGCAACTTTTAAACACTCACGGAGATCAGGTTCATAGTCTGCGTAAGCAAGCCAAGCGAGTACGCTATCAGATGGAGCTATTTACAGACTTTTACAGCTCTACATATCAGGACTATCTCAACGACATCAAAGAAATCCAAAGGATTTTAGGGGAGATTCAAGACAGCTTCGTCTTGGCAGGTTTTCTTGCTGATACCCTCAACTCAGAGATTACCGTTCAACTGCCAACACTTGCTGCTCAGCTAACCGAAGCTCGTTACCAAGCATGGCAGGAGTGGCAGCGTTTACAACAGCGCTATCTCAATCCTCAAGTGAGGAAAGACTTTCATCTGGCAGTGCTGCAACCTGTTTCAACAACAGTCCGTGACACTTCAGGCGGTGTTGAGCAATAATTTTTACCTGATCGGAAAAGGGCTAGAGGCTATGGGAAGAAAAGCCCAATCCGTCTAGCCTATTGCCTAGAAGCCCTTCCGAATAGTCTTTCAACTCACCTCAACAAGATTTTTGTAATATTAATCACTTAATCTCGTGATTACCGAGTCTTTACCTGAGTAGCTTACATTGAGGCTGGCTATCTAAGCCAGTTGTTGAAAAACTGGAAAACGTTGCACCTCATGCCCCAAGCTTCCAGAGCAATTCTCGAAATCGATCAACGCGAACCGAATGAAGGACGCCGCTTGCATTTTTATGCCAAAGGGGAAGAAATCCCTCTGGTATCTCAAGGTATATGGCAAGTCTGCCAGGGCTTAGTGCGGCTAACTACACTTTGCCAGAATGGAGAGGAAATATGGTTAGGTTGGGCAGAACCTTCAACGTTCTTTGGTCATTGGTTTTCCCTGCTACAAAGCTATCAGGCAACAGCACTGTCTGATGTCCATCTCACTTGGTTTTCTTTAGCTGAAGTGAATGCTTCCCCACGACTAGCGCAAGTAATATTACCGCAGTTGGTTCGCCGGATGCGTCAAACAGAGGCACTCCTAGCGATATCCGGTCAACGCCGAGTAGAAGACCGTTTGCAACATCTGCTGATGCTGATGAAGCGGGAAATTGGTCAACCTGTGGAGGAAGGGACTCGTTTAGGAGTGCGGCTAACCCATCAGAACCTAGCGAATGCGATTGGAACCACACGAGTGACAGTGACACGACTGTTGAGCAAGCTACGCAGTGAAGGAGCAATTACTTTTGATCGCGATCGCCATTTGATTCTGAACAACGACAGTTTCAAGGATATCTCTGATTGGTGATTTTCTTGCACAATTACCACATTATCCTGTTAGAATGACAGCTTCAAAAATATATTGATCGGTGAGTTGCATTCTTCTGGAGTAAGGCCCTGTCTCTCGACTTTATTTCAATTCCCCCAGAAACAGGTCAGGTACCTGCTGGGTTAATCGTGATTTTGCACGGTTGGGGTGCCAATGCCCAAGACGTGGCATCTCTGGCGTCAGTCCTAAACTTGCCCAATTATCAGTTCTTACTTCCTAATGCGCCATTTCTTCACCCTCAAGTTCCAGAGGGCAGGATGTGGTATGACCTTGAACGGGAAGACTACAAGGGATTAACCCAAAGTCAGGAAATGCTAACAGAATGGCTTCAATCTTTGGAGAATCTAACAGACATTCCTCTGGCATCGACAGTTTTATGTGGCTTTTCTCAAGGTGGAGCCATGACCCTAGATGTCGGCTTAACCTTACCACTAGCAGGATTAATCTGCCTGAGCGGTTATCTCCATCGGACACCTCAAGAACTTGAGCCACCATTGCCGTCAGTCTTAATTGTGCATGGTAAACACGATAATGTTGTGCCCCTAAGTGCAGCGCAAAGAGTCAGGGATCACTTAATGGGTTTAGGAACACCCATGCAATACAAAGAATTTGAGATGGGGCATGAGATACTACCAGATGTTTTAGAAGTAATCCGAGAGTTTATCCTGGTAAATCTCTGACTAGTGGTTAAGAGTTGAGAAGGATGAGTTTTTCGTTTTTCATTCATTAATGAATAACTCAACGCTAAAACCAAAACCTCATCATTACTTTACATAATACTTTGTAGTATTTAAACATAGTCCTGCCAGGAAATGGCGATAATATAAAAACGGCTGTTAAATCTGTACAGCGTTTCACATAGATGCTAGTTAAGGGAGGCGTTAGCGATGGCAACTTTAACCATTTCCCGGCGTGAAATTTCGGCTCTCACAGTAGATGACGTTGCAGAACTCGCTGCACGTTTAGAGCGGGATGATTATGCTAGTGCCTTTGAAGGGCTGGATGATTGGCATCTACTCCGGGCGCTGGCGTTTCAACGTCCAGAGTTAGCCGAACCATATCTCTATTTACTCGACTTGGAAGGTTACGACGAAGCGTAAGTAAAGTAATGAGTTGAAGAGTGATAAGTTGTGAGCTGAGAACCTCATGACAGATTAGCGATTGAAGTCTTGCCTCTTGCAGCCAATATCGCTTAGCTCTTTACTCCTACTAATATCTATGCAGATACTTCGTGGTAGACGAGTTTTAATTGGTGTAGGCGGCGGCATCGCCGCCTATAAAGTTTGTGAGGTTGTTTCTACTTTGTTTAAGGCAGGAGCAAAGGTTAGGGCAATTCTTACCGAAGCCTCTCAAGAGTTTATTACTCCCCTAACGGTAACAACGCTCTCACGTCATCCAGCGTATACCGATGAGGGATTTTGGCAACCGATTCATGATCGCCCTGTGCATATTGAGTTGGGGGAATGGGCGGAAGTCTTTGTCATTGCACCGCTAACGGCTAACACCTTGGGAAAGCTAGCACACGGTTTGGCGGATAACTTGCTGACGAATACAGTGTTAGCTTCTGAATGCCCGATACTGCTAGCACCAGCGATGAATACCCAAATGTGGGAACAGCTATCAGTGCAGCGAAATTGGCAACAATTGTTGAGTGAGCAAAGATATCACAGTGTTGGGCCTGGAGCAGGACTATTAGCGTGCGATCGCGTTGGTTCGGGACGCATGGCAGAACCCGCCGAGATTCTGGCAGCGGTTGAATCATTGTTGCACACGGGCGGTAAGCGAGATTTAGTGGGTAAGCGAGTCCTAATCAGTACAGGAGGAACGCGAGAACATCTCGATCCTGTACGCTTTATTGGTAATCCCTCTACGGGCAAAATGGGGCTGGCTTTGGCACAAGCAGCGATGCATCGGGGAGCCAATGTAACGCTAGTTCACGCACCAGCTACTTGGGAAGTCCCAGAGGGGGTTCGAGCCATTCCCGTGGTGAGTGCTGCCCAAATGCAACAGGCGATGCTTGGATGCTTTCCAGAGGCTGATTTGATTGTAATGGCGGCAGCGGTGGCAGATGTAAAACCAGCAGAATACGCTACCGAGAAGTTACCGAAGAAATTACTCCCGACGTCCTTACCCTTAGAACCTGTGCCGGATATTGTGGCAGAGTTGGGACAAAGCAAGCAGCGCCATCAACGTTTGATTGGGTTTGCTGCACAAACTGGTGATATTGTCAAGCCAGCATTGCAGAAGTTGAAACAGAAGAAGCTAGATGCGATCGCGGCTAATCCCATTGACCAACCAGATGCAGGTTTTGGCAGTGATACCAATCAAGCGATCTTTCTCGATAACCAAGGACGCCAAGTAGAGATTTCACCTTGTAGCAAGTTACAGTTAGCTCATCATTTATTGGATTTTGTTAATACGTTGTAAAAAATAAAAACACCTAACAACAAAGAACAAATCTTAGTTGTAGTAGGGTGCGTCGTGACGCACCCTACTATGGCTCTAAATAGGAAAGTTTCCGGTAGCTCACCCAATGGAGTGGTGTTTCTTAATGCTGACGAAATTAGGCTAGAGATCTAGACATAAGTTGTTTAATCAATATGCTGGCTTACATCAGAATCCTGACAGGTTGGCTAGGGATACTGGGCTTTAGTACTTTAATCGCCTTGCCTGCTTATTCCCAGAATGAACCCTTCAATAGAACCAATCCAAACCCGAATCGGACTCTCTTAAACGACCCGATTGAGCGAATAAATCCAGGTGTGCAAAATCGGTATGGCACTAACCGTTCTTATCCCTACGGTTCGCGTGTTAGATCATCCGGTTCGATTACCACGCCACAAGGTGAAGTGGTTTTCCCGAACGTGACTATAAGAAATGGGGATGGTTCCACAACTTACTATTATCCAAATGGTTCGAGGGTTACGATTGATAAAACAAGGGTTCCGGCTACTGGAGATTTTTTGAGATAGTAGACTATTGCTGGGCTTTAGAGATTCCCAATCTATCATTTCGCACTTTTGAAGGTTGAGCGATCGCTTGACAAGTGTCACAATCACTGGAAACTGCAACGCTGTTGAAGGCACTCGACTAGTTGGCGGGTGCCTTGTTTAGAATATGACCTCTAAGCATTTGCACATAGCAAATCTCTATCTAGTCCTAGTCAGCCGTAGCTGTTTTCTCCAACTCAGAAAATCATGAATAAAATTGATTTAGCGTTTGCTTCAGCCTTAGAACAAGCACAGCTCATCCGTCAAGGCGAAGTGTCACCATTGGAGTTAGTAGAGCTTTATCTGGAGCGCATTCAACGCCTAGATTCCAAGCTAGGTAGCTATTTCACCGTAGCAGCTGAGCAAGCGATCGCTGATGCAAAAGCTAAGACTGAGCAACTGAGCAAGAGTAATTCAGACTTGCCACCATTTTTTGGTGTACCAATTGCGATTAAAGACCTCAACGCCGTTGAAGGGATTCGCTGCACTTATGGTGTGAACGTTTTGAAGGATAAAATCGCTACCTACGATGATGGGGTGGTGATGCGAATTAAGCGGGCAGGGTTTACGATTCTCGGTAAAACTTCAACCTCAGAACTGGGTTCATTGCCTTACAGTGAGGCACCTGGGTTTCCACCAACTCGCAATCCTTGGAATCTGGACTATACGGCTGGGGGGTCGAGTGGTGGTGCAGCAGCGGCGGTAGCGGCTGGGTTGTCTCCCATTGCCCAAGGTTCTGATGCTGGGGGTTCGATTCGGGGGCCAGCGTTCTGCTGTGGATTGGTAGGGATTAAGCCCTCACGGGGTCGGGTGACTTGGGCACCTGTGGGTGATTATCAAAGTGGCATTTCCACGAATGGCCCAATTGCTCGTACTGTTGCCGATGCTGCGGCACTGCTGGATGTGATGTCGGGTTATGTTACAGGTGACCCTTACTGGGTGCTTGCACCAGAGAACTCCTTTATCGATGCAGCACGTCAACCGCCAGGACAGTTGCGGATTGCTTTTACAACGTCACTTCCCCCAATTGGTGAGGCGCAAACGGTATGCCAGCAAGCCGTGCAAGAGACGGTGCAACAGTTGGAAGGCATGGGGCATATCGTAGAACAGGGTTGCCCAGACTTCACAGGTTTAATTGAACCGTTTATCAAGATTTGGCAAGCGGGTGTGACAACGGCGGGGATTCCTAATGAGGTACTCTCCCCGATGAATCGCTGGATTGCTGAGCAATCGGGTTCGGCTGGAGAATATCTGCAAGCTGTTTCCCAAATGCAGATTGTTGCACGACGGGTTGTGATGTTCTTTGAAGCCTATGATGTTTTGGTGTTGCCAACGTATCTGTTTCCAACGATTCGCGTTGGCGAGTGGGCTGATTTGAATCCCGAAGAGACATTGCAGAAAATTATTAGTTGGATTGCGCCCTGTCCACCCTTTAATGCATCGGGATTACCTGCGATCGCAATTCCTACTGGTTTTGATACGAATGGTTTACCTGTAGGGGTTCAACTTGTGGGACGTCCCGCGGCTGAGGCAACAATCATTGCTCTAGCGGCACAAATAGAAGCGGCTAAGCCTTGGAGTACCAATCGTCCTGCGATCGCGTTGTGAAGGGGATTGGGGATTAGGTGGGCTATCAAAAAATTAGGGTAGGGGCGCCCAACTGTGCGCCCCTACAGAGGTTACTGGAAGTTAAAGATAACCCTGCATTTTTGCCTGGATGAACTACTAGAAACGTTGCTCAGGTTCACGAGTGTAGATGTTTTGTCTTTCGACTTCAGGTGTAACTATCTCTTCCTCTTCGTAAAGATCCATGGGAGCAACTTCGCTTCCCAGATAAGTCCCTGTACCAGCAACGAAGCTTGGTTCAGTCACAACATCCGCCGTTGGTTCAATGACGATTCGCTCTTTTACATCAGCAGAGTGAACATCTTGAATGTTGTCCGATGGCTTGACCTGTTCAGCCGTATCTTTAACCTTATCTGCTGTGTTGTTAGCTGCCTCTTTTGCTTTATTGGCAGCATTCTCTATTGAGGGTTTAGCATTTTCAGCCGTATCTTTAACCTTATCTGCTGTGTTGCTAGCTGCTTCTTTTGCTTTGTCTGCGGCGTTCTCTATTGAAGGCTTAGCCTTTTCAGCAGCCTCTTTAACCTTGTCTGCGGTGTTGAGCGCGGCATCTTTTACTTTATCTGCTGCACTTTCGAGTGATGGCTTGGCGTGTTCAGCCGCATCTTTCACTTTTTCTGCTGCGTTTTCAGTAACGTTCTTAAGCTTTTCCCCTGCATCGTCGGGTGTCGCTTTAGCTGCAAAACCACCTGCTACTGCACCCGCAACAGCACCAATAACTGCACCTTTTCTACCAGCGATTCTGCCACCAATTACACTACCAATTGCTGCTCCGGCTACTCCAGCCGCAATATTACCCGCTCCTGCCTCGCCTTCTGCCTCATCTAAAGCGTCTTCAGCTTGAACCGTAATAGCAGGTTCCACATAATCATCAGAGTGAACTACTGGTGGAATGGGTTCCACGTTGTTGTTATACTCGTCAAAAAATTGTCCGTTGGTATTCATCATAATATCCTTAACTCCCTTACGCTAAAATTGTCTTCTTATCTACTGCTAACTTAACAACAACAGGTTAGGCTTGACGTTGTGCTAAAGGGGGATATTGCCAAACCTCCAGTCAGCCGAGGGATATAGGCATTTAGTTTGATTATTTGTTGAGAAAAAAGCTTGCAGGAAATGAGCTGAACTACAACGTCAGTTAGATTCACCTAGCTCTACAATTGGAGAATTTCAATAAAGGTTTAAATGTAGGTCTTTTTTCTTAAAAAGATAAGCAAAGTCATTGAAAGAAATTTAGTATGTAAATGAGATAGAAATGCGATCACTTTTTTGAAGAAGGTACAATCATCCTGTACACCTTGTTGCTAGCATTTGGTAGATTCTCTTTCACTATGTATTTAGGGTGATATTGTTATCTGTCCAATACGCTTTAGAATCTGCAAGTGGCAATGATTTAAGCAAAGTTCAAAGCAAACGCTGTCGTTCAGCAATGCGTACATCGCTATTTAACTTAAGTAAGTTGACGGTTGTTCGTCCTTGAATAGTTAAGCCTATTAATGTTAATGTCTTTTCCTCAAGCTTAAAGTGTTCAGCCCACTGTTGCGTTCGTGGGTTGAAGAGAAAACTAAATTCTCCAGTTTGGGGGTCAAATGAACCAAGATCAGTACCTTTGTTGCGGTTACAACGCCAACAAGCGAAAGCTAGATTATCAGCCTCAGTCTTCCCACCGTGCTTTTGAGCAATGACATGATCAACTTCGTGGGGGAAAAAGGCAACACTTGCAGGATGTAAGCAATACTCACATTGATAATTGGCTCGTTCTTCAACGAGTCGGCGGAGTGCAGCAGGAATATAGCTCACGAGTTCGGGGTACTCGATAGGTAAGGTAAATTACCAGCTTTGAGCATAATCACTAGATGCTCAATCTGCTCGTACTCGTCCAGTTCAAGGCGTTCTGTAGAGGATAGTTCACCTGCTTGTTCTCGTGCCAGCAGAATACGCAAACGTTCTTGCATTTCTGGTGTAGGGCTGAAAGCAGCAATTTCTTCAGGTGTAGGTTTACTAGCCAGAAAGTTGAGAATGTAGCGGTAGATGTGAGCTGGTAGTGCTGGCTGTTGGAGGCTAAGCGCAAGTAATTCTGGAAGGCGATCGCCTATGTGTTCAAGTTGTTTGGAGAGTTCATCAGGGACTTCAAGGGTGATTCTCGCCACGATGTAACCTATTTGAAGCTATTCAATGATTATTGTATCTGTGTGCTTACGGGATTTTAGCCGGAGCGATCGCTTTTTCGGGAAGGATGCGATCGCACTCAATCTCTGTATGTCCGTTTCTCAATCTCAGCGATGGGTAAGAGTAAGGTGTCTTCGATGTGCGATCGTACCTCACGGCTCACATAACAATCGCTATTCAGGCATTGCAGTAACAACAGATTGGCATTGTAATACTGCTGAAGCAATTTCTTGTGCTGTTCGTTGAATTGCCAATCCTGTCCAATATTGCGATGCTCAACCATCATTGCTCTTAATTGCTCAGTCCAAGCTTGACTTTCATCTTCGTACCATTGCTTGAGTATTTCCTTATCACTATTTATGTCAGGTATTAGTTCCTTAAGTTGGTGTAGCACTTGCTGAAGTTTAGGATCGAGGGGGAGAGTACAAATCTTGGAAAGAGTGCCCTTAATAGTATGAATGTAAAAGAAGTCATGAAAGTTGTTGCCCTCAACATTGCTGCGAAGGGCTTTGAAGTAGGTGTAAGCGAAGGCTAGATCGAGAACTAGAGCGTGAGCGAGGTTGAGATCAAAAATGGGGTCATGAGCATAGGCTTGGTCAAGAGCATGGGAGAGGATTGGGTTGAGGAAGCGGGTAAGATTATAGCCAGTAGTTAGGATGCGGGGGTATCCGTCAAAGGCGAAGGCGAAGTAAAAAGCACGAATGGCTGCTGCCTGGTAGGGAAGCTCAACAGAGAGAGATTTTTGATTTGCCCACATCAGCAACTGCTGTAACTTTTTATCATCAGCAACAAGTACATCAATTTGCTGTTTTATTAACAACAATAGGCAGTCTGCACTTGGCAACGACTCAACGATTAGCAAAAAGACTTCCCGCCAACGTTTTTCTGTAATGTGATTAACCAAATTGTGCAATAGTTTATCATCTAATGAGTGGAAATTACAAGTGTTTACAATCTCTCTAGCTGTAAAATATTCCTGAAATGTAAGATGGGAAAAAGAGTAAATACCTCTCGCTCGTTCAACCAGTAACCCATGTTGCGCCTCAATAGATTTCAAAACTACTTCACTATCGAGCTGTAAGGCTTCTGGGTCAGTTTGAGCATCAGGTAAATTGCGGATGTAATCGGCAATATATCGCTCAACATCTCTCTGCTTAAAGAAGTAATCCGCATGCTCAAAAGTATTTAAAGCAATTTGTCCGAGTAAATCCTCCTTGCGATGAACTGATAACTTTTTGTATACGTGATCTCGCTCAATCCTGCGTGTAGCATCCCATTTCCTCAATAGAATAGCTATACCCTCTTGATATAACTCTGAACGGTTTGTAGGGAAATTACCTGAATCTTCAAATACTAGACACAACAATGTCAGCAGCAGAGGACTTGTGGTTAGTTCCCTAATTGGCTGATTTAAATTTAGCTGTTGCATAAATCGTTCAGCTAAATCTAACTGTTTCGCCTTAAACCACTTAGTTACAAACGTCTGAATCTGTTTATCATCGAAATCGGCAACTTCTACATCGGCTAGTTCTACATCAGTGAATCTTTCAAATCTATAGTCTTGTGCTGCTATCCGACAGGTAATAACAAAATTGTTCGTGTAATACTGTTCAGAAAAATATCTAATCTCCCTCAAAACCTGCTGGCTATCTTCATCTTTAACCTCATCCAATCCATCGAGAAAAAGCAATGCTCTCCCTTTCTTTAACACTTCAGTGATTTGAGTATCCGTTACCCCGGAATTAGCAAACATCTGGGTGATGAATTCTAATAAACCTGGCTGAGCGGGAGTTTCAGCAAAATCTTTAAGTGTAATAAATATTGGCACTCGCTCTGCTTGAAACTCACCACTGATGCAGCGAATCGCCAGATATTTCAGAAAAGTTGTTTTTCCTGCCCCTGGCTTACCCAAAACCATCAACTTAGAGTAATGCTCTACAGCCTTTAGTCCTGGAACTCGCTTTTCAGTAACCCTGCTCAATCCAAAGCGGTCAAAGTCTTCTGATTCTGGGTCAAAACCTTGCAGCAGCTCAGAAATTTCTAGCCGCCTGCGTCCAGTGATTTTCTCCAGAATGTTGACATCAGTGTAGATGTCATTCAATCCGATTGGCTGGGACATATCCAGCACCCGCATCGTGCCGCAGCGTTCCTGAATAAGGGGTTTTACCTTTTCGCGTACCTCTTGCACCAAGGCATCGATATCTGATTCGGCTTCCTCTTCACCAATATGTGCAATATCTCGCCAATCCAGTCCTAGTGTTTCGCAAATCTTAGAAAATATCTCACGTTGAATAGATTTACCTGTAAATAGGAGTGAAACAGTTGAGCGAGCTACGCCAACTTCTTCCGCTAATGCCATTTTGCTCTGCCCATTCCGCACCAGAGCTTGATTGAGTTGCTCAAGTCCCTGTTCAGATGCTTTAAGCGATCGCTTTGCCATACTCCCACCACAGCAGTTGATAAATTTCTATTTTAATCTCTAAAGCTAGTCAGTCAGTCATACAACGTCCAGTCAGGCGTTAAAGCTAGAGAATTGAGTCGCAGATAGTTTCTTAATATATCAAGAGTAACCTTGACATCCTCTTGTTGAGTTGTCACAATAACAATCACTCAAAAGTCAGTCATGCAGTAGTCAGTCATCCTCAGAAACGCATTCTCGCGTTAGCTGGGTAAGACTCGCGACAAGATTTTACGAATTGAGGTCATATTCAGCAATGCCACTCGTCCGTGTCAACCATTGAATAATATGAGGTTCTATGACTTTGAACGGTACAGATAGCTTGAGCTTTCCTGACTCAGTGGGGAATGTCAGAGAAAATGGATCTGCACGAATGGGATATTACGACTTCTCCACTCAATATAAAGTCGGAAAAGCAGGAGAGTTAGTGATAGACCATTGGCTACAGGCTCTTGGTTATCGAATTGATGATGTCTCAGAGTCGCCAGAGTATCAGAAGGCAGGTATTGACCGTTTATTAATTCGTCCAGACGGTTCTATCACAAAGGCTGAGTACAAAACTGATGTAAAAGCCAAGCAAACTGGAAACCTGTTTTTTGAGATTGTATCTGTTGACAATCGCAATATTGTTGGTTGGGGATTGACTTCGCAAGCTGACCTCTGGATTTTTTTCATTCCTGGGCAAGAGATTTTGGTCATTGAACCAGGCAAGTTCAGGTGGTTAGTTTTGGAACACCTGGCAATGCTCGAAAAGAAAAGGGTACAAAATCAAGGCTACTGTACAATCGGGTTTCCTGTTCCTCTAGCAAGGGTGCGGGAAATTGCTTGTTATGTTTACAAGTTCCCTAATGTTCTTTTCTGACTAGAGCGTTTCTGCCAAATCCAAAATTTGGGATAAGGGCGAAGCATTCGGTTAGCAAACCTTAGGTTTCAGCTATAGTTTGTCCTCCGAATGAGTAGCAAATAGATTC
This sequence comes from Symplocastrum torsivum CPER-KK1, assembly GCA_019358875.1. Classification (GTDB taxonomy): domain Bacteria; phylum Cyanobacteriota; class Cyanobacteriia; order Cyanobacteriales; family Coleofasciculaceae; genus Symplocastrum; species Symplocastrum torsivum. The sequence continues at coordinate 59,175 of JAHHIF010000015.1, read as the reverse complement.
CTAAGTTAAAGGAGATTTCTGACCTAGTGAATAAGATAAAAAGGTTCAACAGCTTGATCAACTGTCCCTTAATCACCATGCCGAAGAACTCATGTCGCTTCCCTGTCAGCCTTTGGTTAGGTGACAATGCCTTCAGTGAGAAAGATGATGAGGAGTGAATGCACGTACAAAAGGCATGATCGTGGAACCTGCAAGTAAATTGGCTGTAGTTGAAAATCTTCTCATTGCTGTGAGATTGTCAAATCGGTCAGCGGTAGAAGTTGTTGAAGCTGAAGCCAAAGTTGATTTAGCTGAGTTTGAATTAACCCAGGAAGAAGTTGACAAGTTCAGAACAATCATTAAGAAATTGAACGATTCCCTAGCAGAATCGCTCAAAAAGCGCTGTTCTGCTGTTTCAATTGTTTCTGAGCTTCGAGCAACTGAGCGCTACTGAAAAAACTAAACGAAAGCGATCGCACATTTCCAGTCAAACAATTTACTGGCGAGTATAGCGATGTTTGACACCAATCGGAAAATACTCCGAGTCACCTGTTGGGGCTAAAGTCACCTGTGGCATCTGGTACGGTGGTGGAACATAGTTAGCAAACTCGCTATTGAGTCGCAGCAACTGAGAGAGTATGGAAGAAGCGATCGCTTTTTGTTTCTCCTCACTACTCTCCACAAGTGGCGCTAACTCCACAACAATTGATAAAAATCGGTTCTTGTCTGCATCTTCCTTCACCTGCAAGACAAACTTACCCGTCACCCATTCTTGAATCTCTGATTGCTCTAATCCAACAACAACATTCTCTGGGTAAATATTCGCCCCAAAGTACGAGACAGTAAAGTTAGATCGTCCAAATACATAGACAAACGGCAGAGAATGTATTCCTTGTCCACCCTGTTTCTGTAACTCTCCTAGTGGATAAAATCCCCATTCTGCAAGGAATTTGAGCATCATCTTGTAAGAAATCAGCCCCCCATTATCCGAGATGTGATAGCGCACCAACGGGATGCCATTGTCTCCCGAAAACAGCAGTGTCCCCTCGTGAACTTCAAAGAAGCGGCTCAAAGGGTCATACTGTACCAATGTCGGCAAGCGTGATCCCCCGAATAAAGTACGAGCAGCGTCGGGATTGTCTGCAAGGAAACGGCGAATGCAGATGCTCAAAGGCGTTTCATTACCCAACACACCCGCGTCTGCCGTTCCATAAAGTGAGGCGGAATCGTAACACGGGTTAGTTGAACCAACGCGATCGCCTACTAGACTACGCCATTCTTCACTAAAAACCTCTCCAGCAAACACCATTTTGATCTGATACTGCTGCCACTCCACTCCCCGTGCAATCCCAGTATCAATTACCGTTTTGAGGAAAGGCGGGTAACCCAACAGCACTACCTGTTCATACATTGAACCCAATTCTTGCACAACCCGGAATATCTCTTCTTGGTTATTACCTGGCGTGATGACACTAATTGGATAACCTTTGCTAGCAAGGTAACGGCAACAGTTCGCCGTGTACATCCCACCTACCCAGGTTCCCAAGGTAAAGCAAATTACCGCTAACGTGCGGCGAGTGTCAGCCTGAAAACTATCGTGGAATATCTGCTCAAAACGGGTAGCAATCTGGAGTTCATCTGCCAAAAAACGTGGCCAAAATGTCGGCTTCCCCGTTGAACCGGAGGAAACGGCAATCATGTCACAGCTTTCTAATTCCCCATTGCGACACAAATCTGCTAGTGGATGCCGCCTATGGTAGTTTTCCTTGGTGACTAGTGGCAGTTTTTGGAAATCCTCTAGAGTTTGGATGGACGTTGGTTCGATACCCTGTTCTCTCAGGAAGGCTTGGTAAGCGGGAACTGTGGTTGCAACAGAGTGGAACAAGGCTAATGCCGATGCTGGGGAAGAAACGTGCTGATGTTGTTCCAGTAGCGTTTCTAAGGGTGTGTTCAAGAAATCTTGAAACGCTGTAATGGCTCGTTGACGTTGATTTTCTTGCATTACTCTCCCCTCGCTCCCTTGACACTTGTTAAAGCTTGCTCAGATGTGGAGATTATTGCACTTGATTTAGGGTTGAGATGGACGATTTCTCAGTTGTTGAATTGTGATTTGGATTGCAAGAGCGACTAAACCAACAGCCACAATCCCAAAGATAGCCGTGGCAAGGGTGCTGACACCGACAACTAAAGTACGAACAGCCGCTGAGATATTCTGGGCGATTGGATTAGTCGAGGTAAGAGGCTTTCTCGCAAAGGTTTGAGCAATGGAGGATGTGAGGAAGTACAATGCGATCGCAAATCCACTAGAAATCAAAGCACTAGCCAAGCATTGCAGTGGCCCCGGTAGTGTTTGAGCCTTCTTTGTGGGTTGGGTATCTGGATTGGGTGTGGGAGTTGGATTAGTCATGGTTCTATTATTGGTCAGATTAATAAAAGCTTGAACTGCCGAAGGTGGCTTTCTTAAATTTTTTAAAATTATTTACTTTATTTTATTTTTGCCTGATCAGGGGCGATCGCATCTTTGACCAAAAAGTTAGTAATCTCAAATCTGTTAGCTTACTAGATTCGATTGAAGTGCGATCGCTCTTTGTAGCGCAGTAGTTAGCTTACTGGACTAGGATTCACACTTTTACCCAAAGTGAGGATTGTTCCTTCTAGGTTAGTGTTATCCAGATTGGCATCACTCAAGTCGGTTTTGGCTAAGTTTGCATCAGTTAAGTCCGCATTAGACAAATCAGCTTGATTAAACTTGACATTCGCTAAGTTAGAGCGATACAACTTCGCGCCACTTAAGTTTGCTCCAGTCAAGTTAGCTTCAATCAGGTTTGCCCCACTCAAGTCAGCTCCAATCAGATTTGCGCCTCTCAAGTCAGCCCCAATCATATTGGCGATACTTAGGTTTGCGCCACTCAAATTGGCATCGCGTAGGTTAATCCTGATCATGCTGGCACCGATTAGATTTGCCCCACTCAAGCTAGAGTTTTGCAGGTTTGCCCCACTCAGTTCAGCCCCACTCAAGTTTGCACCGACTAGGTTGGCATTAACCAGATTGGCAATACCCAATTTTGCCCCAATCAGATTTGCCTCACTTAAATCCGCTTCACTCAAGTTGGCATCACTCAGGCTAGACACAATCAGGTCGGCTCCACTCAGATTGGCTTCACTCAGATTGGCTTCATTCAAATTAGCTTCACTCAGGTTCACTCCGCTCAGGTTAGCCCCACTTAGGTCAGCATCACGAAAATCTCTTTCCCCGGCTGCATAGCGCGACCGAATTTCATCAGCATCCATATCTCTCGTGCTCTGTATTTTGAAAACTCTGTTGTAGCAAAATTTTCCTCAACCTCAGCACTATGCACAGCTAAGTTTTATCCCTTCTGAGCTTTCAATGCCTCTTGCTTATCCCTAAGAGAGACGAAAACAAGACCTTGACCGTTATAAGCTTCGTCGAAGTTTGGGATGATTAGCTAAGACCCGCAGTTGAACATAAACAGGACTACAGCCATCTCAGCCTCTGTCTTTCTAATACGAGCGTTCCCGGCAAATCGCTTTTGTCACTCCTACTCCTTACTTTCTCCCGAACTTGAATGAACTTTTATTTAAGACAAAAGCTATTATCCTGGTTGCCGCAACTTAGCTATCAGGTTTGGATTCTTGCGGCAGGTCGATTGCTATCCCAAATTGGCTCAGGTTTTACGCTGTTCTATGCGCCGATATTTTTTGTCAATCAAGTTGGTTTATCAGCAACGGCGGTTGGGGTTGGCTTAGGTAGTGGTTCAATTACTGGGGTAATTGGTCGCTTTTTAGGAGGGTCGTTTGCTGATTCTAAATCGTGGGGACGCAGACCGACGTTGCTACTCTCAGCGGCGATTTCTGCGATCTCTTCTGTGATTTTGGCGTTAACTTTTAACTTCCCTGTTTTTATTATCGGTAACTTGCTCATGGGTTTGGGAATTGGTCTCTATTGGCCAGCAACAGAAGCTGCTGTAGCCGATTTGACCACAATTGAACAGCGCAATGAAGCCTTTGCAATTACGCGCTTAGCCGATAGTCTTGGCTTAGGGATGGGGGTAGTACTCGGAGGCGCATTAATTGCGGCAACGGGTAGCTATCGTTCGCTATTTGTGATTGATAGCATCTCGTTTGTTGTTTTCTTTGCCATTGTGTATGCCGTAATTGCAGAAACTGGCAAGTTTGATGAGCATCATTCTAAACAAGTGAGTAAGGGCTGGATTATTGCTCTACGCGATCGCCAGCTTATGGTTTATGTTCTGGTTAATATCATCTTTACAACCTACCTGGCTCAGGTGAATAGCACGATGCCGCTCTATTTCGCTAACTTCATATCAGGAGAAACGGCAAAGGGGGGATTTTCACCAAAAGTTATCAGTGGGTTGTTTACCTGGCATATTGTCTGTGCCGCACTGTGTCAATTACCAATTGCCCGCACCCTGAATCGTTTTAGCCGTCCGCGTGCCCTAACTATTTCGATGGTACTGTGGGGAGTCGGATTTATCCTGATCTGGGCTACAGGAGTTGCCTCAACTCACTCAATCATTTGGGCAGTTTTTGCACTGGGAATTTTAGCGATCGCTACTGTAGCTTACACCCCTTCTGCTTCTGCCCTTGTGGTAGATTTAGCCCCTGAATCTCTGCGCGGGGTTTATCTATCAATTAACTCCCAATGTTGGGCAATTGGTTACTTTATTGGGCCTCCCCTTGGGGGTTGGGTATTAGATCAGTCGCAAGCAACTGCTCATAGTTTTTGGCTTGCTGCCGCTGTCAGTATTGTTGTTGGCATTGTAATTTTGCAGTACCTCGACCGGATTTTGGATGTAACAATTCCAAGAGAGCGCTACTAGACCAACTTGACACACATAACCATTAGCATAAACTCTCCCCCTGCTTCCCCTGTTTTCAGAACTGGTGAGAAACTTTTGCCCCAAAAGGTCTAGGGCTATCATCTTCAGAATAGGCTTAAATCACTTCAGAAGAGCCAGTCGGACATTGAGGATTCTTTGCCTGCCCTTCAGATAGAATTGGCATCTTAGGAGGTGTTTGAGAAGGCTTATCCGTCCTACATAGAATCCGGATTGTCAGCTCATTGCCTTTCTGTCCAACGACAAATATCCCAGCAGTATAGCTCTTTAAACCTGGCTTCTTTGCTGTTGCTGTTACTTGCGCTTTCGTTTCGTCACTCAGGGAAATTTGGTACTCGTAGGAATCATTTGACTTCGTTTCCCCAATTCCCAAGTCATCGATTTTAGATGTAAATATTCGATTCTCTAGTTGATAAGCTTGTTGTCCCTTGGAGATAGTACCAATAAATTCTCTAGCCCCTGCTTCTGCTGGATTCTCTTGAGGTGCGGCATCAGTTTGGGACGTAGCTGGCGAGTTTGGGTTGCTGTTACTCGCTGACGTTTGGCAGGCGCTGAGTGTTAGTCCAGTGCTTAAGCAAGTTACTAGGACAAGCGCCATGTGAGCAATTGGTTGATGGGGTTTTCCTGTAATCTTGCCGTGTTTAAATTTCTGTAATTGACGACTGGCAAAGCCGCAAAAATCCAAACTGGGATAAGTGTGATTACTATGGACTTTCATTTCCGCCTCTGCAATGCAATGCCACAGCATAACACTGCGCTCCCGGCTGCTGTCCACGCTACTAATGATGTCTATTTTTCTCGGTGATGTTCCTGTCGTTGATTTACATCAACAAGTTGCTGTAAGCCATATCCTTTCAAGGATGTAGTAGGGAAGGCTTCAATCCCTTACACTAAACCTTTTCACTCTTATGTACCAAAAAGTTGACACCTTTAACAAGTATTTGTTACATTTATTTACAGATAAAGTTACAAAACTAAAGAATTCTTAGAGGAACGTCTCCATGATTATTGTGATTGCCTTATTTGTTGTTGGTTTCGTTGCAGCAGTCCTCTTAGGTACCCAAGCCTACTTCCGGGGTGAGCAGTCTAAGCCAATCCATGAGCGGAACTGGCGCTCTGAGTCCTTTGAAAAGCTAGCTGAATCAATTACTGGTACTGAAATAGACTACACTCAGCGCACTCCGGCTTATCAGATAGATGCCTACTCCAGCCAACTTCTGCCCAATCAATAAGAAGATAGGATGGCGCAATCCTGTCCTTGACATATAGCAAAAGACAGAAGGGATGCATATTGATGGGTCTTGGTTTCAGTATGAAAGCGAGAGTCAAGAGTCTGCCTTGGTCACTGCTATATTCAACTGTGTAACGCCGCTGATAGTTGTTTCAGCGGCGTTTCTGCATATTTGAAGAGGTAGCTTGGTGACTATTGAGCTTCACGTTCTGTACATTTATTTTGCGATCGCATTTTAATATATTGCAGACGTTCTGGAAGTGCGATCGCGCTGATAAGGCTGTAATCTTTTTAATGGACTTAAGCGATTAGCTCAAAATTTATTTCTGGGCAGGTTATATCGCTTATAGAGTAGTGGTTCAAGATGTCAGCAGAGGAGTTGAGTTTAACTATGACTGAGCAAAAACATAACAGCCCACCCTGCCATATAGAAAGATCTCCAGCAAGAATAGTGACCGAGATTTTTATCAACTCAGTCAGCACAGTGTCTTCGCGTAGTAACTTTGAGGAGTTTTGCCAACTCTTAGACGTGAAAGCCGATAAGTATGCCGAGGAAAAATGGCGCTTACTCAACCAGTTGGTTGCATTGCTCAATAATCTTGACTTGCTGACACTGACAAAAATTATTGAAGCAGGTTCGCCCAACTTGGAGTTGTCTGTGCAGTCTGAAGAACAAGGACTTATAGAACCCCCACCACTGGCGGAACCACCTAGTCCCGAAGCCTCAAACGACATAGCACCATAAGCTGACTAAAGAACAGGCGCTGAAATTCTTATTAAGTAATCAAACAGAATTAATTACATACTGATTCTTTGCCAGGTAAGAATTTCACCCTAGATTTTGTGTAATTAATTCTGTGCAACTACTTATGAGGTTAGGGGAGGGCGGGCAAGATGCCCACCCCACAAGAGTATTATTTCTGTAAAAGTGAGATGCACGCGATCGCTTTTGCCTTATTTGGGTTCAGCTTTGACCGGACAACTTTGTGTTGGTACAGGTGGCTGCTGAGGTAGATTTACATACAAGTTTGTATGAATCATGAAGTTCGCCGTGTTTGTGACGGAGATGAGCGTCAACATCGGCAACATTTGGCGTAAGTGCCTCAGGTTCAGTGGTAAGCGTTTCATGTTTACTCCTGGAGCTTGAAGGGAATTTGATTAATTGCTCCGATAAATCCATGACAACAAGCGGTTTCCTAGGATAGTCCTAACTTCCACTGAGATTAAGGCGATGCAATTCCTGAGTTGGCACTAATTTATCCCTGACTTAGACTGAGGGAAATTCCTTATATGCTGAGTAGCTTCCCCAGCCTGAGCTATGTCTAAACGCTCGTATTGGGTACGCCAAGAGTGCGTCCCACAAGTCAAATCTGCCTATGAGCGGCGCTATGGACGCCAAGAAGACTTAGCAAAAGACGTAGAAGTTTGCCTAGATACGGTTTCCAAATTCCTCAATGGCAAGAAAGTTTCTCGTGAGAATTTTCGGAAGCTCTGTGATCACTTAGAGCTGGAATGGGAAGCGATCGCCCACTTCGACGAACAAGGAAACCCCGATAAATCAGTCCTCAACCCTCCTCAAGAAAAACTCAGCGCAACTGAGCAAACGGCTTCGTCAATCAGTTGTTCTGCCTATGACGAGGAGACTTGGGTAGGTCGGGAGGAACTGCTTCGCCAGCTAAACCAAAAGTTGCGGGGGAAATGCCGAATATTAATCATCACTGGCATGACGGGTCAGGGTAAAACTGCCTTAGCTGAACGCTTAGCAAGTGTGGAGTTACGGGGATACTGGCAGCAGTATAAGCGTATAAATTTTGACGATACCCCTGTACGAGACTTTGCCAGTGCCGCAGATGAGCTGCTGACTCAGCTAGGAGAAGAGGTGACGGCAGATGAGCGCAAGGATATAGAGCGGTTGCTGAATCGCTTGGTGCAAAAGCTGCGAAACAACCGTTACTTGGTGCAAATGGATTCTTTGGAGGTGTTGCTGAAGGGTCAAGGGGATAACGATACTGCCAGGAATGAGTTTCAGGATGAGCGCTGGTGGGAATTTTTTAATCGGTTGCTGGCAGGTCAAAATTGCCAAAGTCGGCTGATTCTCACCTCACAGGATTTGCCGACGCAGTTTCGAGGGAGCAAATCGCGATCGCTATGGAGTGAGGAACGATTGGGCGGACTGGCTCAGGCAGAGCAGTTCGAGTTATTTCAGAAGTTATTCCAGCAAAAGGGGAAGGAAGTTGAGCCAGAATCAGAAGCAGCCGATTATCTAAAGCGAATGGGCAACGCTTATGAAGGACATCCACTGGTTATCGAGGTGATTGCTGGGGAAATCCTCGATCGCCCGTTCAATGGCAACGTGGTCGCGTACTGGCACAAATACCGTCAAGAATTTGAAGCGATTGAAGCAGTGGTTGGTCATCAGGAGCTGCAACTGCAAGTCAAAGACAGGGTGAAGAAGTCTTTGGAACGATTGGAGCAGGATGTACCTTATGCTTATGCGCTCCTGCTTCGCAGTTCGGTTTATCGGCATCCAGTGCCAGAAGCCTTTTGGTTGGAGATGTTGTGGAATCTCACCGAAGAGGAGAAGGCAGCAGCACTGAGAACGTTAGAATCTCGCTATCTCGTTTTGACTGAGGGAGTCACTCACACTGGTCAATCCCTGCTCCGCCAGCATAACTTGATTCGGAGTGTATCCCGTGAACTTTTGAGAAAGATCTCTAATCAAGGCTTAGAGTGGCGAGATGCTCACTACACCGCAGCCAAGATGTGGCTCACAGCGCCTGAACCAGAGCCAGAGGCACTCAACCTAGAGCAAGTACGGGGTTACCTGGAAGCCTTTCACCATCTTTGTGAGCTAGAAGACTGGGAAAGCGCCAGCAAAATCATTTCTGTTAGCCTTGATACGCCTACCAATGACGAATTACATATTCAGCTAGGCGTTTGGGGCTACTATCGAGAACAGCTTGAACTGTACAGCAAACTCTTATACAAGTTAAATCCAAGCTGGGACTCTATTTGTTTGACTGGTCTGGGCAATGCCTACCGTTCCCAAGGAGACTATGCTCCTGCGCTAAAGTACCATCAGCAGCGTTTAGCGACTGCCAAGGAGATCGGCGACAAGGTTGGGGAAGCAGGGGCGCTAGGCAATCTGGGTATTGTTTACCGTGCCGTAGGAGATTATATTTATGCGATTGAATACTATCGGCAGCAGTTAGCGATTGCCAAGGAAATCGGTGACATAGTTGCGGAAGCAAAGGCACTAGGCAATTTAGGCAATGTCTGCTCTTGCTTAGGATACTATGCCATTGCGTTTGAGTATTATCGGCAACATTTAGCAATTTCCTTAGTAATCGGTGACAAGGCTGAACAAGGAAGGACGCTGGGTAATTTGGGCAATGTCTGCTCTTGCTTAGGATACTATGCCATTGCGTTTGAGTATCACCAACAGTGTTTAGCAATTGCTAAGGAAATGGGCGACAAGCTTGGGGAAGCAACGGCGCTGGGCAATCTTGGTAATGTATACCGTGCCTTAGGAGAATATACCCGTGCGCTTGAGTATCACCAGCAGCGTTTAGCGATTGCCAGGAAAATCGGTGACAAAGCTGGGGAAGCAATGGTGCTGGGCAATATGGGCAATGTCTACTATTCCCAAGGAGACTACGCCTATGCCATTGATTACTATCAGCAGTGTTTAGAGATTACAAAGGATATTGGCGTTCACTCTAATGGGGCTGTAATTCTCTATAACTTGGCAACACTCGCTCAGAAATTAGGTGATTGCGCCCTAGGGCTTGAGTTTTGCAGCAAAGCTTTAGCGCTTGCCACAGACTTAGGCATACCACTGGCAAAAGAGTGTCAGGAGTTGAAGGAGGAACTGCTGAAGGAGGAAGCTTAGAACAGGGACTACTCCTAGCAATAGGATGCGATGACTCTGCGATCACATTTCGGGAAGTGGATACGCTCATCTGAATACCGAGATTCTAAGGAAAGCGATCGCTAAGGCATCATAAGAAGAAAGAGTCGCAACGAGGAACAGAAGAAATGGTAGCCTCTATAGTTGTCCCAAATCAGATAGAAGCCTTTTCGCTAGAAGACTATCTGCAAAATCCTCCTGAACACATGGAGTGGGTAGATGGGCAACTGGTGGAGAAAACTGGAATGACACTAAAGCATGGTCGAATTCAAGCCAAAGTGGCAACCTATTGGAGAAATTATAAGGACAACCACAATTTGGGGGGAGAAGTTTACACAGAAGCACCCTGTCGCACCAATAATCAAATACGTCGTCCAGATGTTGCCTATCTCACACCAGAATTACTTGCCCAATTTGGCGACTCTAATGTGCTACCCCAGAGTTTTCCACTAATTGCTGAGATTATCTCTCCTACAGATACAGCCGAAGATGTATTTGCTAAAGCTAATGAATACCTAGAATCCGGTTGCCAGGAAATTTGGTTAGTCTTACCTGATAGTCAATGGATTGTTGTCATCACAGGGCAGCAACGACTTTTATTCTCTAAAGGGGAAGTAGTCAGCACTCAAACTATCCTAGAAGAGTTCAGTGTAGCCGTCGATGAATTATTAGGTTGAGGAAGGATTTCCTAGGGAATAGCTACGCTTCGCGCATAGTGAAGAGAAAGCACCTATGAGATGAAGTAATAGAGAAGCTCCTGAAGGGGTGCATTTGACAGATGTATTTTGTAGGAAAACGCGATGAAATTTAGCATTGTCATCACAACTTATAATCGCCTAACCTTGTTACAACGAGCGATTGACAGCGCTCTTGCTCAAACAATGCCTTGTGAAGTTGTCGTTGTTGATGATTGTTCATCAGACGGTACGCAAGCTTATGTCCAAGAGCGATGTGAAGCGTTAGCCGATGCTGGTGACCAACGTCTGGTTTATCATCGTAATTCCGAGAATCTTGGTCACTCAAAATCCGTGAATGCTGGTGTGGAAAAAGCAACTGGAGATTGGATTAAGCCAGTGGATGATGATGACTATCTTGCCCCTAATTGTATTGAAGTAATGGCAAAAGCGATCGCACAACGTCCCCAAGCCGTGATTTGCTCTTGTCAGGCGGCTCAAGTTGATGCTGACGGAGTTGAACTGAGCAGGAGTCGCCAAGTCGGTTCTGCAAAAGCATTTTATATTCCCCAGGAAGACATTCATTACGGAATGCTTTTGGAAATGGTTCCGTTTGGTACTCCAATTCAAGTTGCCTTCCAGCGAAACGCCTTTATTCAAACTGGTGGCTGGGACTCTAGCTTAGATGCAAACTTTGATGATATTGATTCTTGGATTAAGATTGCACAGTTTGGCGATGCTATTTTTATTAACGAATGTCTAGGCTATCGAACAATTTGGGCGGGTGCCTATAATCAAAAGTTTTCTCTACAAAAGCGTCTAGATACTAATATTTTAATCAAAGAAAAGATTTACCCAAAAATCAATCAAAAACATCAAGATTACATTCCAAAACTTCAAGATATCCAAGCCTATCTCAAACTTCATTGGAGTCTAGTAGCTCTCAAACAAGGAAAGTTACTTAGCGCGGCAAAACTATCTTTTCCTGCAAGCTTATCACCAGCGGCTTGGCAACTGCTTTGGCAACGATATAAAGTAGCTTCTTCTTTGAAGAGTTCAGCTACTCCAAAGCCTCTTAAGCAAAATATTTTACGCTTTCAAGAGTGTTGTCATCCACTTGAAAGTATCTAGGCTGAGACGAAAGCGTTTTGTGTGGGAAAATGCGATCGCGTTTATTTTGACTGATATTGCACGTCAGTCTGTATTCACTCCTCATACCAAATCCGGGTCACCTACCCCTTTTTGGGCAACCCATAAAACTTTGTAGAGACGTTCCGGCGGAACGTCTCTACGACTAGAACTACAGATCATTTCTCTAAAAACGTATTGACCTTGCCATCTGGAGTAAGAACCACACGAATTGTTGGATTACCTCCTCCTGGTAGTGCTGAGACAAATGGTTCACCAGGTAAAGGCATATCTGTGCGGTCTATATATTGTCCTGCTGCCTGTCCTAGGGGAATGATTCGTTGAATTGAACCATCTGGATTCAGCAACAAGCTGTATTCCAGGGTTTGCCTTAAATCCGCAGGCGGTTGCCAGCGCTGCTGGAAGTAACTTCTCGCTTCTGCAATCTGAGGGATATTGTCAAACAAGGTATTGTTACTGCCATTTCCACTTGTTGCTGACTGCGAGTTTCCCGCCGCTTCACTAGCACTGCGAGCAGCAGATGACGGATTAACTGTATCCGCAGCCTGACCAGTAGCGGGAGTTGGTCTGAGCGTAGGCAAATCTGGTAGCGCTGGAGGAGTTGTTGGTGTACTTGGTGTCGTTTTTTGAGCTGTAGTACTTCCAGATGAGGGAGGAGAACCACTGCTACTAGAAGCTGAAGGTGTTGAGCGAGAGGCTCCTGCACCCGCCAGAATCTGAGGAGCAGGACGGTTTGGTGAAATTGGTATCCTCTGGGGCGCTGGGAGAATTGGCAAAGTCTGACGTTGAGCAGTTGAGGGCAAATTACCCGTTGCCGGAGGTGGGGTAATAACTGGAGACGGGGGTGCCAACGTGGGTGCAGAGGACAGACCGGGTGGTAGTACTGGCGTTTGTAGAGGAGAAGCTGAGGGCGACGGTAAGGGTGTCGTAGGCGCTACAGGTACTTGAGATGTGACTGGCAGTTGCGGCGTAGCGCTAGCTTGTTGATCTTCTGGAGGGGCAGCCGCTTCCTGCACAGTGCTTGGTTGATTCAGGTATCGCACGCCAGCCGTTGTGACGCCTACTGCTAACAGCACAACGGCTGCGGCACTCGCCCAAGGGGGTGGGGCTTTTTTCCAGCTGAGGGGGCTACTCAGGTTTGGTAAGGCAACGACTTCAGCGGCGTATTCATCGAGAGCGGTTGCTAAATCGAATAGTTGCAGCACACTCAGGTCAACAACTTGTCCCGACTCCTGAGTTGCCAGATGACCTAAAAAGAGGTTGTGGGTGAGTAAGCCGTTGGGTTGTAGGTAAATATTGGATGGAGTGCGGGGGGTTAGCGATCGCACTTTCGACTTGGACTCCAAGCGAGGGGCTGAGGGTGAAGTGTTTGGTTCTTCCTCAAACGCTTGAGCGGCTACTGAATTAAAGGGCTTGACACCGGAGACAGGATATGGATTAGATTCCTGATGCGGGTCAGCCCTAGGCATTGAACCGTCAGTAGTCGGGGAAGTACGAAGCGCGAGTGGTAACTGTGTTGGCGAGGGGTCGAGGAATTCCTGTACATAGCTATTAACAGCGTCGTACAACATTTCTAGCTCTGTGCGATCGCCTCGAATTGTTACTCGTTCTTCTTCTGGCTTGCGTGGGTCATCAAAACGTAGCTCAAAGCGTAAATCCTTTAGCACCGATTGCCCTACCCAACGAGATAAGGGTGAGCTTTTTGCCACAATCTCTAGTGTGCAGGTAGGAGGGGTATAGCGTCGTAGGACTGAATTTGATAAGGGCATGAGATTTACAAAATGGTCGTAGGTCATTGGTCACATTGGTCACATTGGTCTTTAGCTTGGGACTAAGGACTAAGGACTAAGGACTAACTGCGGAGGATTTGAAATAGGCTCGCCCCAATACGTTTCAGCTTCACTCCTCACTCCAAGAAAATCGGGTGCTTTAGTCTCTTGTTCGCTCTAGCAAGGCGAGCCACAGACGCCGATGACCATTGGGACCGCTATAGAACAGCAAATCAATGAGCAATTTGAGCGCTAGTTGCGTGAGCAACTCAGGCGATACGTTCTCTCCTTGCTCCATGCGCTCTTGATAAGTGTTGCTGAACTTATCAAGATAGTCTCCCAACAGCGCCGCCCGATGTGGTTCGCTGTTTTGTTCTGCCATTTGTTCTAGGAGTGCCACAGCACGACGGATGAGTTCCTGATGCTGTTTGGCAAGGTGACAAATGATCAGAACAAGCGATCGCGCCTCTTCCACATCTAGCTTTTTCCGCCCTCCCGAACTTTTACGCATCGGGTTGGATTGACGCAGACGCCACAAGCCCACTCGGTCGGACACCATTGACTCTAAATTTAAGTCAGCAGCAGCCTGAAGCATTGCCTCAGAGCCGATGTCCGCTAAGGCTTCTAGCGCCAGCAGAACCAAGTCTAGCTGGGCTTTGATGTTATCCAGCTGCATTGGGTCTGGCGTTTGACCCAGAGGCAAGTCCTCCCACGGGGGAGCCGATGATGGCGTCTTCACGGTAGAGCGCATAGCTTTAGAATAGAAAACCAAATTAGTGTTGGCTTTTGCAGTTACCAATCTTGAAACACGACTACCAGAGTTTACGGCAAGTTTCCTACTGGGTCGTGATAGTTTGGTAAGTTTTACAGATTTTGTTATAGATTCTTAACAAAACCCAGGATTTTCGATTGTAAACTCAATCCCTAATCCCTAATCACCAGTCCCCAGCCCCCTTCACTTCAAATAAGCAACTGTCACACCAGCACCTCCCTCTGCTTGTTCCGCTAATTCAAAACGGTCAACAAGAGGGTGCCGTTCTAGAAATTCATGGACACCCTGACGTAGCCGTCCGGTTCCCTTGCCGTGAACAATCCAGAGTGCGCCGGATGTCACCGCGTCATTCATTGCTCGGTCTATGGCAAACTCCGCATCGGCTACACGACTTCCTCGAATATCAATTGTATTTTTCGAGGTTCGGACAGGAGGCGTAGGAGGTGAAGTCGGTGCAGGTGGAGGAGTGGGTGCTGGTTTTTGTTTGACAGGTATGTCAGGTTTTTGACCATCCAGTGACTCCACATCAGCTAATGATACGGTCATTTTCATTAGACCAAATCGTACCGTCAGCTCTCCATCTTCATCAGGCGCACTTAACACTTCCGCCGTTTGATTGAAGCGAGGGATACGAATGCGATCGCCTTCTTTCGGTCGAAATCCTGGCTTTGGTTTGACTGGTAATTTTACTGGAAGACGGCGCTGGGCAATGTCATTAATCGCATTCGTGGCTCGTTGGGCGTTTTGTGCAATGGTTGGACCGTGTTGCAACTTGCGAATTACTTGGGCGATTTCTTCTTTCGCTTGAGCGATCGCGTCTTGCACCTCCCGTTCCTGCGAACGTTTCAACTCACGTTCTCGTTCCTGCAAAAGCGTTGCTTTACGGGACACTTCATCATGCAGGCGTTCGGCTTGTTGCAACAGTTGGGTTGCCTCTGTTGCCTTTGTTTCCTGGCGACGGCGTTGTGCTTCTAAGCCAGCAATCACCTGATTGATATCTTCAGAAGCACTACCGACACGCTTCTGCGCTTGGTCAACCACTTCTGGCTTTAAACCTAAGCGTCGGGCAATTGTCAGAGCATTAGAACGACCAGGAATTCCCCATAGGAGTCGATAAGTTGGGGAAAGGCTGACATCATCAAACTCAACCGAGGCATTCTCAAATCGCTCATCTTGATATTTCAGCGCTTTGAGTTCGCCATAGTGAGTCGTGGCAACGGTTAACTGCGCTGTCTCTGCCAAATATTTCAGTAAGGCGATCGCCAAAGCACTACCTTCAGCGGGGTCAGTTCCTGCTCCTACTTCATCAAGTAAGACTAGGGAGGGAGTCTGGTGTCGGGTGTCGGGACTGGGGAGGGACAAGGAGGACAAGGGAGAATTTTCCTCGTTGTCTTCCATAACTTCCTTGTCTTCTACGTCCTCTTTCCCATTTCCTAATGCCTCAAGAATCCGACTAATCCGGCGGATATGGCCTGAAAACGTAGATAAACTCTGTTCTAGGGACTGCTCGTCACCAATATCAGCAAGTACCTGCTCAAACCACGGAAGTTCCACGGGTTCTCTAGCGGGGATAAATAGCCCCACCTTCGCCATTAGAGCCGCCAAACCCAATGTTTTCAACGTAACCGTTTTACCACCTGTGTTCGGTCCCGTAATTGCTACTACCCGAATTTCCGGTTGAACTTGTACGTTGATTGGAACAACTGGGTGTCCCTGTTCATGCTGCTGTTGCCACACTAATAATGGATGTCGCAGTTGGCGCAGAGTAATGGTTTCTCCTACATTCCGCTCAACAAATCTCGGTGGATTCGCTTCCAACCACAAGCTATAGCGTGCTCTTGCTGTTGCTAAATCTAAGGTGGTGGCTATAGCGAGTAACTGCTCTAAATCTGGTTTAACTGCTGCTACTTGCTCTGTAAGAGCGCGAAGTACAGCTTCTTCTTCGGTTTGTTCTTGACGGCGATACGTTCTGAGTTGATTTCCCAGTCCGATAATTGCGTTGGGTTCTATATATAATGTTGCACCCGTACTAGAGGTATCGTGAACGATTCCAGGAATCGCGTCTTTCTGTGGGGCTTTGACAGGAATCACAAAGCGATCGCCTCGCTGAGTAATCACCTGTTGCTGGACTGCATTGCCTTGACGCTGCAAAATTCCTTGGAGAACTTGGTAAATCCTGTCTCGGACTGACTTGAGTTGACTGCGAATACCTGCCAGTTTTGGTGTTGCACGATCAGCGACATCACCCCGATCATCAATACAGCGGTGAATTTCTTGCTCTAGTTCTGGATACGTCCGCATATCAGCAACCAGTTGGGCAAGAACTGGCACATCTTCTTGGTCATCAATCACACGACGTAAGCGACGCATACCAGAAAGTGTTGTTGCGATCGCGAGTAATTCCTCTCCTGTCAGAAGCCCTTGAAGTTCTGCCCGTTCCAAAGACTCCCCAATATCCTGAATGCCTTCAAAAGTCAGTCCCGCAGTCAACTGATTTTCTAACTGGTAGACTTCTTTTGTCTCGTCCAGTAGGCGCAGACTCTCCGGTTGAGTTGCGGGGATTCGGAGATTACGCGCAGCAACAACTCCCAGCTTTGTAGCGGCAAATGTAGCCAGGTGCTGGCACAGGCGTGACCATTCTAGTAATTCTAAAGTTTCAGATTGAATCAAAGCTTAAATAT
Source organism: Symplocastrum torsivum CPER-KK1 (assembly GCA_019358875.1). GTDB lineage: Bacteria > Cyanobacteriota > Cyanobacteriia > Cyanobacteriales > Coleofasciculaceae > Symplocastrum > Symplocastrum torsivum. The sequence continues at coordinate 42,130 of JAHHIF010000015.1, read as the reverse complement.
AAAAACCTACCCTAAGCTAATTATCAAGCAATTTCTGGGTAGAGGACGAGTAGGATTAACCGTAATCTGCCTTTATAGTTTTCAATCACGTCTATAAAGATCTCAAGCAGGAGGCAGGACGATTAGTTTCAGCGTAAAGCCAACCCATCTTTAGCCTATAGGTTCCGGACCAATAGGAAGAGAGCTATTGATGACCCAGCCTGTCTCTTCCCAAGGTTCAAGAGGAGCTACTGAGTAGCGAGCAACAGTCGCCTCAATGTGTCTCATCTCCTCAAGCTCTACTTTTGCAAATATCTCATCTAGCGCTTCCCTGTCTTGGTCACTCAGTGGAATACCGGATTGTGGTCGATCGCTAATTCTTTCCCTCATCAGCCAACACTTAATTGAGATTATTCGTCGATTGTCAAACAATCATTACAAATCTTAACATTGCTTGCCTCCATCTGGTTGCTGAGATTTATAATTAAATGGCTCTGACTCTAGAGGTAGGCAGCAGTCCAATCGTAAGTTGCTCCCGGCAAACTAGTGCTGGTGTTTTCATTACGATGGGACTTAAGAGAAAAAATTACACTTCACAAATCCAGGTACTTGGCGGGTTCCTGAAATACTTGGCTTGTGATGATTCGTTTTTTACAGCCTTTAAACTTGTCTAAACTTTTTTGCGATCGCTTCACCAGCGTGTTGTTACAACATCGCATCCTTGCTGAACACCGTAGTACTAGCTTTTCCAGCAGGCTTAAAATTATATCACTTCTTCCTATTTCTTCAAAAGTCTTGAGCGAGGCTATTTGTTAATCAATATTGCTAAATTTCTGAAGCGCCTCTTCTACACGAGGTAAGGTTTCTACAAAAAGAGCTTCTGCGAGTTGCTGTTTTTTTGCAAGATCGGCTAAGTCTACTACAGAATAAAGTGGCTCTACTTGCACTACGACTTCAGGCGGCAAATCTCGACTAAAATACTTCACCCTAAAATCGTATCGATAAGGTCTATATACCATATTAAGCAGCTCAATTAGAGGTTGAAGAGTCCAAGCGTGGTAGTTAGAGACGGACTCTATCCAACGTCCACGATTCATCTCTTTTTTGAGCAAGGTTTGGGTCAAATGAAAATCCATTTTCAGGTAAGTGAATCTTTCCTTCATCTTCGAGAAATGCTCACGTTTATTCAAAGCCGTTGGAACAAGAAGAGCCGCTTTATCAAAACCAATCACACTCCTTCCATGTCGTTCCACCTCTAAAAAGTGGTTAGGGTTACTCCGCTGCATCACCACAAAATCAATCATTAAGAAAGGACTGACTCCTTCTAACTGATAGAAGCATTGAGAATGACCATGCCATGTTGGTTCAGGTATTCTGAGATTGAAGCGAATTTCAAAGAGTGTGGAAAGACCTTGTTCAACTATCGAAAATGTTTCTTCAACGTGACCATCCTCCACAATGACCACAATATCAAGGTCTGACCACTCATCGGTGAATCCATGTGCGGCTGAACCTCCCTGCCAAAACGCTAAAACAAAATCTATTGGCTCTAGGGTAGTAATGAGGGTTTCTAGAATTTGGTTTCTCATTGTGAGCGAATTGATGTTTTTGTTGAGTTCAAGGAGAGTGGAACTATAGCGTTTTCCACTTGGTTCAAGACAGTTCGCGATAACGGTGCCCAATCGTCATTGGTGTCAAGAGAAGTCTTGGTGCTGGAAGTCGGCGCTAGACATTCCAGCCGAATTTGTTGTAGATACCAGGGGAACTGCTCAACAAGGCTTGAAGCTTTGGCAGCTTAAGACAAATCACCCCTGCAATTTGATACGCTAGCACCTAATAGTTATGGGAACGGGTAGACGCTGTGGATATTCAAATTGGGCGCAACAAGACAGCTCGAAGAGCTTACGGAATCGATGAAATTGCTCTCTCTCCGGGGAATAGGACGCTAGACCCTAGTTTGGCAGACACTCGCTGGCGAATTGGTGGCCTTGAGCGAGAAATTCCGATTATTGCGAGTGCGATGGATGGAGTGGTCGATGTGCAGATGGCAGTGCTTCTGTCTCAGCTAGGGGCGCTGGGGGTTCTGAATCTAGAAGGCATTCAAACCCGCTATGCTGACCCTTCACCAGTACTTAACCGCATTGCATCAGTCGGGAAGACTGAGTTCGTTGCCCTCATGCAGGAACTCTATGCTGAGCCAATTAAGCCAGAACTCATCACACAACGGGTTCAGGAAATAAAGAACCAAGGCGGAATTGCTGCTGTGAGTGCAACACCAGCAGGTGCAATGAAATACGGCGAAGTTGTTGCTTCTGCTGGTGCTGATTTATTTTTTGTGCAAGCAACAGTCGTTACCACCGCTCACCTCTCCCCGGAGTCAATCACTCCCCTAGATTTGGCGGAATTTTGTCAAGATATGCCAATTCCAGTTGTTCTGGGTAATTGTGTCACTTACGACGTTGCCCTCAACTTGATGAAGGCTGGAGCTTCTGGCGTTTTGGTTGGTATTGGTCCCGGTGCAGCGTGTACGTCTCGTGGTGTCTTAGGTGTGGGTGTACCCCAAGCAACAGCCGTTGCTGACTGTGCTGCTGCTCGTGACGACTACTACAATGAAACGGGTAACTACGTGCCTGTAATTGCTGATGGCGGCTTAATTACAGGTGGCGACATCTGCAAATGCATTGCCTGTGGTGCAGATGGTGTTATGATAGGTTCTCCATTTGCAAGAGCAAAAGAAGCACCAGGGCAAGGATTTCATTGGGGCATGGCAACGCCGAGTCCGGTCCTTCCTCGCGGTACGCGCATCCAGGTCGGTAGCACTGGCACTCTAGAGCAGATTCTCATTGGCCCTGCACAACTCGATGATGGCACCCACAACCTTTTAGGAGCCTTGAAAACCAGCATGGGAACCTTGGGAGCCAAAAATCTCAAAGAGATGCAGCAAGTCGAAGTGATCATTGCCCCTTCTCTGCTAACGGAAGGAAAGGTTTACCAGAAAGCGCAGCAGTTAGGGATGGGTAAATAAGCTAGTACAAAAAGGCAGAAGGTAGAGGGCAGAGGGCAGAAGGAACAAAGGCTTATACTTTCTACTTTTGGCTCCGTTGTTAACTGACTACTTATTTCTGCCGCGCTGCCCTAGCTACCTATTGAAGGAGAAATAGGCACGGAAGACAACGAGAAAAAATCTCCGGACTCGCTTGTCAATCACTAGAAAAACTAAAGCTGTCGCTTACAATAGTAGATAGCGGAGACGAATGTTTCCGTTCACTCCTCACACCACACTCCGCCCGGACTGCGTTCGGGCGGTTCCTTTTATTTTTAGGATTGTAATAGTGCCTGGAAATATTAGGTCGAGTAGACTCAAGTTTATGTCTAAATGTATACGTTTTAGGGTATATGTCCAGGGTTTTTACTATGGTAGAATTCCTTAGATACATAGAAACAGTACACGCAAGGATTTCCAGGCATGTCAGCAGCCGTACAAGTTACAGATGCCAGTTTCAAGCAAGACGTACTTGAAAGTGAAGTTCCCGTTTTAGTTGATTTTTGGGCGCCCTGGTGTGGTCCCTGTCGGATGGTTGCGCCTGTTGTGGATGAAATCGCGCAGCAATACGATGGTCAGATCAAAGTCGTTAAACTCAACACTGACGAAAATCCTAACGTCGCAAGTCAGTATGGTATCCGCAGTATCCCAACTTTAATGATTTTTAAAGGTGGTCAGCGGGTAGATATGGTAGTAGGTGCAGTTCCCAAAACAACGTTGGCGAACACCTTAGAAAAATACCTCTAATTACCTACAAAGTTAAGCGGGTGTACGAGAGGAACATCTATAGCCATGAAGTAAGGCTAGGACAATATTATTGAGCCTACCTTGAGATAATAAGCTCTGTTTCTTGAGTAACTGTTCAGTCGATCCTTCATCAGGGTTAACTTAACAATTTTTAATACCATCAAAAGCGCCTTAAGCATCAAAATTAAGGCGCTTTTTAATGAAATATGAACAAGAAGAACACAGAAGTGGCTGTGTTCAGGAGTTCAGGAGAATTCTGAGCTTTGGACGAACTAAATTCTATGAGCGATCTAACTGAGGAGCTTTTGGTCACAATCCACCACTGAAATTTTTGAGCGTGGGTGTCTGGTAATACAATGGTTTCACAGACTTTAGCGAATCTCGATAGAATAGAATGCCCCTATTGTAGTGAAGTCATGACTCTATCTCCTTCTGACCATGCCCTCAAGTCACTTCAAACAGATTTAGCGGCACTGATTGAGCAGTTACCCACTCTGGAACATGGGAAATGGATTCAGCGTGCCTTAGCTGTCATCATGCGGCTAACGGAGGAGGAGATTGACCGTTTGGACTGGAAAATTTTAACTGCCTCCATAGAGGATATGGAGCGGGCGTTTCAAGTATTTTATCCGTATCGACATGTTCGGAAAGTAACAATCTTCGGTTCAGCACGGCTCGCGCCAGAGACTCCGGAATATAAGCTTGCGACTGAGTTTGCGCGTTATTTGACGCAACAGGGATTTATGGTGATGACGGGTGCTGGTGGCGGCATTATGGAGGCGGGGAACGTCGGTGCTGGTGCGGAAAAGTCCTTTGGTCTAAATATTGAGTTGCCTTTTGAGCAAGGTGCGAATCCATTTATTGCAGGTGACCCGAAGCTGATTAATTTTAAGTATTTCTTCACACGTAAGCTATTTTTCTTGAGAGAAAGTGATGCGATCGCACTTTTTCCCGGTGGCTTTGGTACCCAGGATGAAGCGTTTGAGTGCCTAACTCTTTGCCAAACTGGGCGATCGGGTCCAGTACCCGTGGTGTTAGTTGATAAGGCTGGTGGCACCTACTGGCAAGAATGGGATGCTTATGTTCGCAAGCATTTAGTTCAACGTGGCTTGGTTAGTCCAGAGGATTCTTGCCTTTATACCGTTACCGATAACTTAGATGTCGCTTATGAGGCGATTAACAACTTTTACCGCGTTTATCATTCCATCCGCTACGTTGGCGATCAGTTAGTGATGCGTCTCAAATTAGAGTTATCAGATGCTGATGTTGAGACGCTGAATGAAGATTTCAGCGACATCTTGGTGAAAGGACGAATTGAGAAAAGTTCGGCTTTACCTCAAGAAACACCAGACGAAACGGCTGAACTCCCCCGCCTTCTTCTTTACTTCAATCGACGAGATACCGGACGTCTCTACCAAATGATCAATACAATTAGCGAGATGGGCGCAGCCGCACCAGAAGCAAGTCATCCAGAACAGAAGTAGCGATTTCGTTCAGCATTCACCATAAGAAGGAACCGCGTATTGTGGTGAGGATGCGATCGCTTTTTAAGGGGTTGTTTTGAAGAAGATTCGATTTAAGCAACAGATTTGACTTGAATAGTCACGCCGTTAAATTCCGGTAGGTCGTGACCCATCGCAATACCAACGACTACCCACTCTTCTAGTACTTCTAATAGTTCCTTACGGCAGGCTTCTAGGGTAATGCCTGTTGCCCATACTCCAGATACGCTACGGATTTCCCCGTAAAAGCCTTCATTATTCTCAAGCAGCTCATAGTGTGCTGCTTCCATCGCCTTTTGGAGATATTCCTGAATCATTTGCCACCTCTAGGTAACTCAAACCTATCTTAGTGCGATCGAGTAGTATCCCTCTTCTGTCACTCTCCGAAATACGAAGCAACAAGAAAGCCAAACTATCCATCAGGAAAAAAAGGTTGAAATTGATTCATGGCATGAATTAACTCGTGAAAACTGAGCAATAAAGAAGGATTAGGGAAAAGGTCTAGCCAAGGAAAAATGAGCGACAAGGCAAGAGTCGGCTGGATAATTAAACGCAGATTATTTAAAACATTTTTCCAGCCCGTTTGAAGATTCCATTGTTGATGGCTAGAGAAATCAACAGGAGTCGGTTGAATCTCAGCTTCAGTTGAACCAGATTGATTTAAAGACAAAATCTCCAGTTTCATCGATTACTACTGTGAGCGCATTGCCCTTTAATACGGCTAATGTTTGCGATAATCTTCGCTCTCTTAATTGGGTTACTGACCAAGGTGATTTCGCTAGGAAGTGATGCAGTGCTTGGGCAGATTTTAATCCTACTACTTTCGCGATTTCCGGTAGCGATTTTCTCTTGATTCCTGAGATTATTCCTAGATGTAAATATTTAAAACATTCATAACTTCTCACTTCCGGAAATAAGTCTGTCTTTGTACCCCACACAATATTTATCGATGAAGGATACCGTCGGCTGTGCATCTCTTGCCAAATGTTTCAGGATTTGTAACTCTACATCCATTACCCTGTCTACAATGCACGAGGTTTACAATATTTATTTCTTCATTCTAATTCTCGGAGAGTGACAGAAGAGGGATAACTTAGGAAATAGTGCATCCGCGATCGCAACAATCAACCGCTTATGCACTTCTGACCACAAGGCATGATGTTCTAAACAGGGGTTCATACCGGGGAAGGGAGATAGCATTGATTTAACTCGCTAAAATCTGCGTAATCCTTATCAAACATCCTATCCAAATAAAAATGGGTCAACGTCCTTAGCCATAAGTCCGTCAACCCATACTCTTGTTATTTGCGATCGCATTACTCAGGATGGTTCACCACAACCTAAAATAGCTATTGCGATCGCCTCCCTCCACCATCTCAGCTACAGTTAATTTCCGAGTAGTATTAGGCTTAATCCAACCCCAAATCCGTCACTGCACCGACACTGCTAGAAGAAACAAGCTTGGCATATTTTGCCAGCACACCCGTTGTATAACGAGGTTTTCGGGGTTTCCAGTTAGCGCGACGTTGCTCTAATTCCTCATCTGAAACATGAAGCTGTAACAACCGCGCTGGCGAATCAATTGTAATGGTGTCACCTTCTTGGACTAAGGCAATTGTCCCTCCAACCGCTGCCTCTGGTGCAACATGACCAACTACCATCCCGTAAGTACCACCGGAAAAGCGTCCATCGGTAATTAAACCGACTGCATCACCCAAACCTGCACCAATAAGCGCAGAAGTGGGTGCTAGCATTTCCCGCATTCCTGGCCCACCCTTTGGTCCCTCGTAGCGGACAATAATTACATCACCTGCCTTAATCTGTCCTGCGAGAATCGCATCCAGACAGGCTTCCTCTGATTCAAATACCCGTGCAGGACCAGTAATTTGCGGCTTTTTGATGCCTGTGATTTTTGCCACCGCACCTTCTGTTGCCAGATTACCTCGCAAAATGGCTAAGTGTCCTTGAGCATAGATTGGATTATCCCAAGGATGAATCACATCTTGATTGGCTGGTGGTTCCTCTGGAACATCGGCTAAGACTTCAGCAAGGGTTTGACCTGTGATTGTGAGGGCATCACCATGAAGCAGATCATGCGCCAAGAGCATTTTCATCACCTGTGGGATACCGCCAACTTTGTGTAAGTCGGTTGCGACATACTTCCCAGAAGGTTTTAGGTCACATAGTACAGGGACTTTGGCGCGAATGATTTCAAAGTCATCCAGGGATAACTCAACACCAATCGCATGAGCGATCGCAAGTAGATGTAACACAGCATTGGTCGAGCCACCAACTGCCATAATTACTGCGATCGCATTTTCAAACGCTTTGCGGGTAAGAATCTGTTTCGGCGTTAATTGCTTACGAATCGCTTCTACCAAAACAAAGGCAGATTTTTCAGCACTATCGGCTTTTTCGGCATCTTCGTTCGCCATAGTCGAAGAATAAGCCAAGCTCATCCCCATCGCTTCAAACGCCGAAGACATTGTATTTGCCGTAAACATCCCACCACAGGAACCCGCACCAGGGCAAGCCTTGTTCTCTACCGCTGTCAGTTCGGTTTCGTCAATCTTGCCAGCACTGAATTGTCCTACGGCTTCAAACGAACTCACAACTGTTAAGTCCTTGCCGTTGTGGTGACCGGGTTTAATCGTACCGCCATAGACAAAAATTGCCGGGATATTCATCCGTGCGATCGCAATCATCGCCCCTGGCATATTTTTATCACAGCCACCAATTGCCAAAACACCATCCATGCTCTGCCCATTGCAGGCTGTCTCAATTGAATCGGCAATTACTTCTCGCGACACCAGGGAATACTTCATCCCTTCCGTGCCCATCGAAATCCCGTCACTGATCGTAATCGTACCGAACATCTGGGGCATCGCCCCCGCGCTTCTCATTCCTGCTTCTGCCCGGAGTGCCAACCCATTCAACCCCATATTGCAGGGCGTAATTGTACTGTACCCGTTGGCAATACCGACAATTGGCTTGGTAAAGTCTTGGTCTTGGAAACCAACTGCCCGTAACATTGCTCGATTAGGCGATCGCTGGACGCCCTGAGTAACGACTCGGCTTCTAAAGTTGTCCGACATTGGTGTGTTCTTCCCTTAGCTATCAGCTATCAGCGGTGTGAGTATTGAGGTTAGCGACATCAATGCTCAATAACAGGGACTTACCGATTCAGTCGTTGAGCAAACAGCTAACCGTAACCACAACTCGTCAGCTATTTTTTGATTGTCTCAGACTACATGACTATTTGGCTCGTTATGTAGATTCTCGCGAATTTTGTCAGTAATTCTTCTGTTGATTTGTCAGTGGGTGAAAATTAATCTTTCTGACATTTTTTGAAAACGACACGCGAGGCAGAGATAATCATGGATGTTGGCACACTGCTGAAGCAATACGCAGCAGGAGAACGAGATTTTCGCAATTCTAACTTCCAGGGACTGTCTTTCGCTGGAGTTGACCTGAGTGAGGCTAATTTGCGAGGAGCGAACTTCACTCAGACTAATCTAGCTGGGGCATCCCTCCAAAGGGCTAATTTACGGGAAGCGAACCTTTCTCACGCTAATTTACAAGGCGCTAACTTACAGGAAGCGAACTTGATTGGCAGTAACCTGAGCGAAGCAAATCTCAGTGAGGTGAACTTGAGTGATGCTAGTCTGCGATCCTCCAACTTGAGTGGCACCAATCTCACTAAAGCGAATCTGACGGAAGCGATTCTTAGTGAAGCGGTTCTCCGGGAAGCGGATTTGAGTCAGGCAAAACTATTTGAAGCCACCCTCAGCCGAACGAATCTTTCTCATGCTCTTTTAGTGGGTGCCAGTCTGGAAGGGGCGAATTTAACCAATGCGATCGCAGTTGGGACAAACCTAAAAGGAGCAAATCTCGTCAAAGCCTTATTGCATGGTGCAAACTTTACTGGAGCTAATCTGAGTCAGGTAGACCTGAGTCGGGCAAAAGCAAATGGCACCAACATGACAGATGCTATCCTCATTGGGGCTAATTTACGCGGAGCAAATCTGAGTTGGACAACCCTGCGAGGTACCGATCTGTCGAGAACAAATTTCTACCGCGCTAAACTTTGCTGGTCTAACCTAACTGAAGCAATCTTAGTTGATGCCGTTTTGCTGGATGCTAATCTCAAGCAGGCAACTCTACGGGATGCTGACTTAAAGGGGACAATCATGCCTGACGGCACTAAGCATGAATAGTACAAGCTTTTTTTGAAGCCAATACAGTTTTACTCAATCGCTTGAGCAACTTCAGCAATTACAATTTGAACAAGAAGAATACAGAAGTGGCTGTGTTCAGGAGAATCCTGAATTCTGGACGTAAGTTAAGGTTATTCCACTAATGCCGCCGCCTTAGGATTATTGGCTAGACGACCATCTTCCATGTAGACAATGCGATCGGCGATGTCGAGGATGCGGTTGTCGTGAGTCACTAGCAAAATTGTGCAGCCCTGTTCTTTGGCGAGTTTTTGCATCATCTCTACCACATCTCGTCCCGATTTTTTGTCAAGGGCAGCAGTCGGTTCATCGGCTAGGACAATCTTAGGATGGCTGACGAGGGCGCGTGCGATCGCTACTCGTTGTTTTTGTCCACCGGACAAGTCATCTGGATAGTAATTCAAGCGATTTCCTAATCCTACTTGCTCCAGCATTTGGGCTGAGCGAGTTTGCATCTCTTCTAAGCTGATATCCTTATGCAGTTCCAAGCCCATCTTGACGTTCTGGAGGGCGGTTAGGCTGCCGTGTAGATTATGCGCTTGAAAAATATAACCGTGTTGGCGTCGTGCCTCTGTCAGTTGATTTTGACTTGCCCCACAGAGTTCTTTTCCCAATACTTTTAAACTGCCCGATTGAGCAGAACGTAAACCCCCTAGCAAGGTCAAAAGCGTAGTTTTGCCAGAGCCAGAGGGACCCGTCATGATGATAATTTCACCCGCATTAATTTCTAAATTGATGTCAAAGAGAACTTGCTTGCGGAGTTGACTATGACCGAAGTAGTGGTCGAGATTTTGGATGGAAATGACGGAATTAGTTGTCATGGCTGGCTTTAGAACATATCGGCAGGGTCAGCAGATTGGAGTTTTCGGGTCGCGATCGCACCAGACAAGGCACACATGATAATCGTTAGCACCAGTACCAGCACGGCGCGTGATAAGGTCATGGCAATGGGTAAGGCTGTAGCCGATGCCGCCAATTTGTACAGTCCCAAGGGCAAGATTGTTCCTGGGATAAAGCCCAAGAAAGCAAGGATTATCGCTTCTTCAAACACAACACCGAGTAAATATGAATTGTGATATCCCATTGCCTTAAACGTGGCATATTCCTTCATGTGACTATTCACATCGGTAGAAAGAACTTGATAGACAATCACCACACCGACGACAAATGCCATCGCTGCACCCAAGCTGAAAATGAAACCGATTGGGCTTCCTGTTTTCCAGTAACTCTCCTCAAACTCGATTAATTCCTCATGAGTCAGCACTCTGACATCATCAGGGAGATGGGATTTTAAGGCTGTTGCTACCTGTTCCGGCTCATATCCCGGTTCAATGTAAATCAAACCAAGATTGATACTCGCTGCCTCACGCCTGGGAAATAGCAACAAAAAGTTCTGATCGCTGGTCATCAGAACCCCATCCGCCCCAAAGGAAGCGCCTAATTTAAAAAGACCAGAAATCGCAATTGTGCGCCGTTCGACTTCGGTAGTTACGGTTTTACCTTGTTCAACTTGCGCGATCGCTTCTTTATAATCGCCTCGACTCGCCCGGTCAAATAGGACACTATCTGGCAGCTTAATTTTGTCCAACTGTTGATTAACTTCTGGTAGATTAAACGCTGGCTGGTCAGGGTTAAACCCAACAATTTGAATCGAGGTTTCTTTGCGGGTTTGGGGGTTCTTCCAGTTAATCGTATTCGATTGCAAGACTTCTGCCGACTTGACTCCGGGAATATCCATTGCTTGATATAGCCGTCGCCGCGAAAACGTTGACAAGTTTTGCATATTACGGGCTTGGGGACTGAGCAAAACAATGTCCGTGTTCAACGAACGACTGAGGCGGGTGTTGCTGTCGTACAGCGCTGCCTGAAAGCCCATCTGCATGAACATGAGTACATCGGCAAAGGCAATACCTGATAAGGCAACCAAAAGACGGCTTCTTTCCCGACTCAGTTGCAGCCAGCCGAGGGGCGTTCGTCGCTGAAGTTGTTGAATGAATCCAATCACAGTTCGATCTCCACCTTGACTTGCAGATTTGTGAATTGAGCTGCTTTCTGGCTAGAGGTATCATCAAGTGCGACATGGGCTTCAACAACTCTGGAGTCAATGTTGGTACTGGGGTCGGTGTTGACAATCTCCTGTCGTCGTACCTGTGAACCAACCCGCTCAACTGTGCCTTGCAATTCCCCAGGAATGGAATCACTTGTTACTCGCACTTGCTGCCCTGGACGAACTTTACTAATATCGCTTTGATAAACCTCTGCAACGGCAACCATTTGTTTGGTTTGTCCAATCTCAACGATGCCGTCATCGGACACCACTTCACCTGCACGGGTATGAATATCCATCACCGTTCCGTCTTGAGGCGATCGCACATAAGCGTCATCCAGATTTGCCTTTGCCTGCTTCAAAGACGCGATCGCACGACGGACTTCTACTCTGTCAGCTTCCACATCCACAGGACGCACCTCAGCAATCTGATTCAGGGTTGCCCTCGCTTTATTCAGTTCTTGCGGACTGGTTGAGCGGGTGCGATTCAACTCGGCTTGTGCTTCTTGCAGCCTTTGCTCGGCGGTATCTAGGGTTAAGCGTTTGCTGTCACGTTCGGAGGCTGAGATGGCTCCTTGCTGATACAGCGATTGATAGCGGTTGTATTCGATTTGGGCATTGCGGCGTTCAGATTCTAAGCGAGAAACCGTTGCAGCTTGGGCATCAACATCACCTTGACGTTCGGCTTCAAGCCTTGCAATCTCCGCTCGTTGCGCTTCAACTTCACCCCGTTTTGCTCCAGCTTGAGTGATCGCAAGTTTTGCCTGGGCGACTCTCACCTGTTCTTGTGCCTCTTCTAAAGCCGCTTGAAGGCGAGCACGACTGTCCAAAATCGCAATCACCTGCCCTGCCTTAATGCGATCGCCTTCCTTCACCAACAGTTGCTCAACCCGATTTTCTTGACTAGAGGTTGGAGCGGAGAGTTTAATCACTTCTCCCTTTGGCTCCAATCGTCCAAGTGCTGTCACCGTCTTGACTTCCGGCACACTGACTTCTGTTTGGGTTGTCTCAGCTTGGGAGGACTGAAACTGCCGGATGGTGTAAGCCCCAACCCCACCGACTAAAAGCGTTGTTGCGACTGCCAGGATGATCCAGCGAGGATTGTGCGTTTGCGTTTGGGAGGAAGGGGAACCACTCGCTGTTGAATGATTCAGCATTGGCTAACTCCTGGTTTAATCTCAACGCAACTAAACTATACAGTTCAGTTTTTAATACAACTAGACTAGTCGGTTTAGTACAATAAAGTCAAGAGGTATCCTATAAACAGGCAAAAGTAGCTAATTGAATTCTCAGTTAGCACTAATCCTTTTGCGTGTCTTCTCAAGTAGAAAATGAAAAAGACCAAAAGCCCAGACCGTGAATTGTCAGCAGAAAAAGCCAAAGCCATCTTGGACGGTGCCATGCGAGAATTTTTGGCACACGGTTATGCGGCGACTAGTATGGACAAAGTTGCGGCAGCAGCAGGGGTTTCTAAAGCAACAGTCTACAGCCACTTCCAAGACAAAGAAGGATTGTTCACGGCACTCATCCAGCAATTAGCACAGAAAAAGTCAGTATTCAACCTCCAAAACATCCAATCTCTTGAGGGAGAACCAAGCATTGTCCTGCGACGTTTTGCAACAGGAATGTTAGAGAACGTTATGACCGATCCGCAGATTCTCACCCTTATTCGACTGATCATTGGTGAGTCTGGACGTTTCCCCGAATTAGCTCAATCTTTCGTGCGTAACATTGAAAAACCGACGATTGAGGCTCTCAGTCAATACCTTGCCTCTCATCCTAAACTCCGGCTTCCCGATCCAGAAGTTGCTTCACGTACTTTCATTGGAGCGCTTGTGCATTACATCATCCTTCAGGAGATGCTGCATGGTGAGGACATTCTGCCATTGGAACGCGATCGCCTTATTAATAGCTTGGTCGATCTGATTCTGGGTAGGAGTGATTAGCGAGTGAAGAAGGCAGACGGCAGGAGGCAGAGGGCTTTTATGGATGCAATAGGGTAGGGGCTTACGCAACAACTCTACTTGTAGGGTGCGTCACGACGCACCCTACTACTTGAATTAAAAACGTTCAACGTACCGCTTCAACTCCCGTGCCATCCGTTTAATACCGCGTTGTTCGTCTTCCCGAATGAACGGCAAAAACACACGAGTTAAAATTCCTGAATAACTGGTCTTGTGAACGTATTTAGTACGACCAACACCAATTTCTTGCAGCTCAAAGACATACTCATTGCGAAAGCCAGGAATCGAGGAAACCCAACTGAGGCAGACATTGGGCTGCACTCGTGTAATCAACGGCTCAAACTCTGTCTCCTCCTCATCAGGAAGTCGTCGCAACGAGAGGTATACCTCTTGTCCCTGCTGAAACGGCACATCTGAGTCACAGTCGAATAAAAATGTGTTCCAGTACTTCCACTTGTCTTTTTGGAATAAAATCTGCCAAACCCGTTGCTTTGGCGCATTGATGTCGATTTCTATATAGAGACTTGCCATAAATGTGGCACGTCACCTCCAACTGGTGTAACTAGGTACAATTGCTCTTCGGTTCTCTCTTATAGGCTAGGGGTTATTTTAGATTGAGGTTTGAGATTTTTGACTCAATCTAAAATCTCAAATTTCAACTCCTTGCCTCAATAAAGAATGATACATTTAACACCCAACCCTAGTTTTAGTTTAACGATTCGTTTAGAAGTTCCCAACCGCGCCGGAATGTTGGCAAGCGTCACTCAGGCGATCGCTTCTGTCGGCGGTAATTTAGGAGAGATTACGCTCGTTGAGCAGACTCGTAAGATTTCCACTCGTGACATTAGCATTGATGCCGCCAGTACTGAACACGCTGAGCAGATTGTGCAAGCTGTCAGGGCACTGCCAGACATCCAAACTATCGATGTCTACGATCGCACATTTAACCTGCATCGCGGTGGCAAAATTCATATGCAAAGCAAACTGCCACTGCATAATCAGGGAGATTTGGCAATGGCATACACCCCTGGAGTCGCTCGGATTTGCAATGCGATCGCGCAAGATCCAGAACAGGTTTACTCCCTCACGATCAAAAGCAACACAGTTGCCATTGTTACTGATGGTAGTGCCGTATTGGGATTGGGTAACTTGGGGCCAGAGGCGGCGCTGCCAGTCATGGAAGGCAAAGCGATGCTCTTCAAGGAATTTGCCGGGATCGATGCTTTCCCAATCTGCCTAGCCACCCAAGATACAGACACGATTATCGAAACTGTCAAAAATATCGCTCCTGTCTTCGGTGGGGTTAACCTTGAAGACATCAGCGCACCTCGTTGCTTTGAAATTGAAGCGCGATTGCGGCAAGAGATGGACATTCCAGTCTTTCACGATGACCAACATGGGACAGCAATTGTCAGCCTTGCGGCGTTAATTAATGCCCTGAAGTTGGTGAATAAATCAATAGAAGATGTCCGCATTGTGATTAATGGTGCAGGTGCAGCGGGAGTTGCGATCGCCCGATTACTGCGTAAGGCAGGTGCCAAGACAATTTTGATGTGTGACTCCAAAGGCATCCTCTCCACAACACGCTCTGACTTAACTGAACAAAAGCGAGAATTTGCTGTTGAAGCGGCTGGTACACTTGCTGGGGCGATGTCTGGTTCGGATGTGTTCTTAGGTGTCAGCGCCCCCGGAGTTGTTACCCCTGATATGGTACGCTCGATGGCTGCAAACCCGATTGTCATGGCGATGGCAAATCCGATCCCTGAAATTCAGCCAGAATTAGTGATGGATGATGTCGCTGTTATGGCAACGGGGCGTAGCGATTATCCAAATCAAATTAATAACGTCCTTGCCTTTCCTGGTGTTTTTCGGGGTGCATTAGATTGTCGCGCCTCGACAATCACTGCGAATATGTACCTGGAAGCCGCGAGTGCGATCGCTTCTTTAGTAAATCCCACAGACTTAGATCGGGAACACATTATTCCTTCAGTTTTTGATGAGCGAGTAGTGACAGCCGTTGCTGGTGCTGTGCAACGTGCTGCACGGCAAGATGGCGTAGCGCGTCGGTAAGACTTAAAGGAGAGAGCGATCGCTTTTTCCTATCAAATCGCTTTGTAGGGGCGAACGGCTGTTCGCCCTTACTCTGTGTGTTCGCAAAAATCTTCAGTTCAATTTCGAGTGTGGTGTTCTTGTTGCAGTGAAAGAACAAAAAATCTTATGTTGCTCGTAAGGCTTGCTCTTTAAGGAGCGCATCTGCCCAAGTTGCCTCAGATTCTGTCAGTGCTGACATAGGTTCAGAGTTGTAGTTGATTTGTAGACGATATACAGCGCGCTCGTACACTAAATCCAATAAGGCTTTTAAATCTACAATCGGCTCGACATCACCTGATAACAAAGGTAGGGGAAATGAGGGAATTCCATCGGGTAAATTAAACGCATACAGATCGGCTAAGGGCCGGCGATCGCTGCGACTTACTAAAATACGATAATGACTCTGAATATTCGTTTCTAAAATTGGCAATGGCTCCCACTGCCGGAGTAAATCGATTTCCACTAAATGAGTAAAACTGCCCAATACATTTTGGCGTTTCGCTTCATAAGTTTCGCGCCCTTTACCAGGTCGTTTGTTGACAGGTGAGAGAATTTCTATAGAGGTTACGACTTGATTGGTTCCCACCTTTCGCACTTCTAAATAACTCTGTCTAATCGTTTCAGGGATAGGAACTGTCACCGTTATCGGTTGGGCGGGGGGTGACAAAGTAGCGACATTAGTTGTCGAATCGATGGCGTTCATGGGACGCTGTATCATCACATCGGGAATCCCAACTAGCAGAGGATTTTCCCCAATGACTTCGTAAATTCGCCGTTCAATAGCGACAATATACTTAGGTTCCAATTGAGGCGCTAATAAGTCAGCGATCGCTGTAATGAGTCGATGATGGAAATCTGACCATAATTCCGAGTTTTCTAAATAGGGATTCATGCCGGGAAAGAGTGATGGCATGGTAGGCCTCCATTCAATCGCTTACTTGCTATTGTAGATGTTCCCAGGATGAGAAAGCGATCGCGCTGATTTCCCTCCTCATTCCGCCTTTCCTTCTTTAGTAGCAGAAGCGTTAGATTTACTCACTGATTCAATAAAAATCTGGTAGGGGCATAGCAATGCTATAGGGAAAGCGCAAATACTCTTCTAAATACCAGCGCAAGTCAGCTAAAGCTTGTTCATCAAAAGGATGTGTAAACGTTACCGATGGTGCAGGGCGAGGATTAGATTGTCCGCGTTGCCAGGAAAGTTGTATCGAATCTCCCTCGTGATTAATCCGCAAGCAATTTCTCGCCATATCCGCTCTGCCTAGCACTGCGACAAGTTAACGCCATCCTAACTTAGGGATTTAAGCGATCGCGGCTTGTTCCGGATAAGCTGCCACGACCAACTTTTATTAAGATATTTATCGTTTATTGGGCTATATTGAAACACATTGCTTTGTGGTGCTATTATCACAAGAACCAAAGAGCCAGCGCTTCGATTTGCACGTCCCGGCGCTGGCTCTAGCCTCAACAATTACTCATTGGAGACTGTATTAATCATGACAGCTCAAGCATTAAACCCGCAGCAATACTGGCAAATCCAACTACCGATCGCACATTTCCTCAAACCCAAATTTCAATTTGGCGATCGCGTCGCGATACATTGGGAAGATGATCTAGGCAATCATTACTGTGACATCGGTGTGATTATTGGGATGGAATATGTTAGCGATCGCGATCAGCCAGCTCAATGGTATTACCGTATTCGCTTCCTGAAATGCGACCATCAGTCCTCGCTCGTTGGGTCTTACGAGCAATACTATGAACCAGAATCTAACTTCGTTGCTGATAATACTGTGAACGAACATTAAAGCTAAAAATTAGCAAACGGGGAGATTTTTGACGTTCTCCCCGCGTCAAACTCCCCTGCGTCTTTGTCCCGCTTTGCGGTTAACCCCAGAGATAGAGCTTCAAGTTGCCAGAACTTGAAACAATAAAAGTCATTGTGTTTTGGGCATCTTAAGCGATGAATTTTGACTTTTCTAACCTATTCTGGATATTCTTAGCTGTCTTATCCTTTTTGCCAGGGTGGCAAAAACGTCAGATAGAATCCCGACGACTTCAGACTCTGCGCTCATTTGAGCAGCAGCGCCGGAGCCGAGTAATTTTACTAATTCACCGCCAAGAGTCGATTAGCTTGCTGGGCATTCCCCTATCACGCTATATCTCTATTGAAGACTCTGAACAGGTGTTGCGAGCGATTCGCTTGACGCCTCCTGAGACACCTATTGATTTAATTTTGCATACACCAGGCGGTCTGGTGCTGGCGACCGAGCAGATTGCAAGAGCGCTGATTCGTCACCGCGCCAAAGTAAGTGTCTTCGTTCCGCACTATGCCATGAGCGGTGGCACAATGCTTGCAATGGCAGCCGATGAAATTGTGATGGATGCCAACGCCGTCCTTGGGCCTGTCGATCCGCAACTCGGTCAAACGGCAGCAGCAAGTGTCCTCAAGGTGGTTGAACAGAAGCCAATTGAGAAGATTGATGATCAGACCCTGATCATGGCAGACCTTTCTCGCAAAGCGATTCAGCAGGTACAGCAGTTTGTTCGGACACTTCTTAAAGATGACTTCCCCAACCCAAAGATTGCCCCGGAAAATGTCGAAAAGATTGTACATTTCCTAACTACGGGACAAGTCACCCACGATTACCCAATCACGGTTGAGGAAGCAACAGAGCTAGGGTTACCTATCACTGTTGGTCTACCACCTGCAATCTACAATCTCATGGAGTTATACCCACAACCGCAAGGAGGACGACCTTCTGTGCAATATATTCCGATGCCGTACCAACCACGTCCGGCTTTACCTGAGTCAACAGGAAGACCACTTCCAGAGCAATCTAGGCAGTGAACAAAGTAGGAAAATACTCTTAGCTATGGCTTTTGGGCGGCTCAATTCAAATCAGCAACTCTTTAGGGAGGTTACTATAAACTGAGTTGGCGATAGGCGACGAACGCAGCAGAAAGAACATCTTTTTTTACATAAAACCTACAAGGTTTTCCCTCGTCGTCTAAACTGCTATGGCAGGGTAAAACGTTTTCCTCCTTTCAACCATGTCATCCTTGCAAAAACTAACCAAACGCAGAAGTAAAGTCCGCCAAAGCCTGTGGTTTGAACGAATAATGGCGGTTTTGGCGTTGGTGAACTTGCTCTTGGTTTTGTTTGACTTGACCTACATTCCATTACGGGATTTCTGGCTCCAGGGCAAAATCAAGATTCGTGGTTTAACGCTGGAGGTTCCCCTCCCTCGAATTACTGCATGGTATGACCAATTTAAGAGTATTGAGCCTTATCGAGATACCCAACAATATTTAGAAAGGGTGGAGGATTTAGAAACCCAAATTGGACAGACAGGATTGCGATCGCAACAAGTAGAAGTCATCCTTGCCGATTTGCGCCGTCGTAGCGTTGATATGATTGATGCCAATCCGTTTCAGATTGCTAATAAAACAGGCACTCTGGAAAGAATTAAAAATCGGATGCGTGAGCATGTTCAAAATGAACAGGATTCTTCTAAAGCTGCTTTTAACCAATTCTGGAGCCAACAATACTTAGCAACAAATAGTCCAAAACGAGAGCTAGATTTTTTCAACCGAGAAATTCGACCATTAATCGAAACCAACTACTACCGTCCAATTGGGGAAAATGGCGAATTTGTAGATCGTTTTGCTGTAATTGACTTTCCATTTTTTGTCGTATTTGGTCTAGAATTTCTGGCGCGTACCTGGTTTATTAGCCGTCGTCGCACTGGTGTTAGTTGGCTAGATGCCATGCTGTGGCGTTGGTATGACATCTTTCTGCTGCTACCATTTTGGCGCTGGCTGCGTATCATCCCTGTAACGATTCGATTAAACCAAGCTGAGTTAATCGACCTCGATCGCATCCAGAAGCAAATCAGTCAGGGGTTTGTTGCCAGCATTGCTGAAGACTTAACTGAAGTAGTTGTAGTTCGAGTCATCAACCAGGTTCAAAGCTCAATTCGTGAAGGAGATATCGCTAATTGGCTGTCAAAACGCGAAGTTCGTCCCTATATTGACCTCAACAACACGGATGAAGTAGCAGCACTCTCTACCTTAATGATTCAGCTAACGGTTTATCAGGTTCTCCCAAAAATTCGACCTGATATAGAAGCTTTGCTGCAACACAACCTTACTAAAATTCTTAGCCAGTTGCCAGCCTACCAGGGACTTCAGAATGTGCCGGGAATGGAACAATTACAAAATCAATTAGCTGAACGATTGGTCAAAGAAATCTCTCAAACTCTATACGATGGTCTTAATAGTGCTATGGAACCTGATCCGGCTGGGGATCAACTGTTTCAACGTCTGATTAAACACCTCAGTGAAGCGTTAGGCTCAGAAATCCAGGCAAAGCATACCTTACAGCAAATTCAATCATTACTGACGGATTTATTAGAGGAAGTCAAAATCAATTATGTCGAGCGATTGTCTGAGGAAGACTTAGAGGAAGTTTTGGAACAAACAAGGGCAATTCGGAAAATTGCTCATCATTGACATCCTCCCTCCTGAAAGGTTCGTTCCAAAGCTTGGGCTATCGACCACCCGATAAATCCCACCTGCCATCTGTTGGTGATTTGTCTAACAAGCTTCAGAGCGATCGCCTCACAATGCTGAGCTGATTGCGCTAAACTCGAACATAGCAACGGACGGAACTCTATTCGTCGCTAGGCTTCTTGGAAAGAATTTTACCTGGAAGTGGGTTAGACCCACTTTTTTTTGTTTTGTTGGAGTACTTCCATGACTCATCCCCTGATTCCACAACTAATCGATTTAGCAACACCAGTAGCTGAAGATCTGGGATTGGAGGTTGTCGGGGCTGTCTTTTACACCAACAGACGCCCACCTGTGCTGCGTGTTGATATTCGCAACTCTACCGGAGATACCGGATTGGATGACTGTGAACGGATGAGTCGGGCATTGGAAGAAAGATTAGATGCGACGGATATTATCCCAGACACCTATGTTTTGGAAATTTCTAGTCCCGGCATCTCGCGCCAGCTAAGCACAGATCGAGAGTTCATCTCGTTCAAAGGGTATGCCGTTATCGTCAAAACGTCCGAACCTTTCGAGGGTCAAAAAGAGTGGCGAGGGCGGTTAATTCGTCGAGATGACACAGAGGTTTACCTAAACCAAAAAGGGCGTGCGATCGCAATTCCCCGCCAGTTGGTAACCCACGTACAGCTGGACGATAAAGTTTAAGCCGCGATTGGCACTCTTGCTAGTTATCTAGCTCAAAAGAGATGAGAAGTTGGCAGTGCAAATAGCGTCAGCTCAAACCTTGCTTTCAACCTGTAGACAAGCCTTTCAAGTTCATAAATTCATCATTACGGAGACTTGCTTATGTCGATAGTTGCTTTACCCGGACTGAAAAAGATGATCGAAGAAATCAGTCAAACCCACAACCTTCCCAAGTCGGCGGTTCAACAAGCGCTACGAGAAGCGCTTCTCAAAGGATATGAGCGTTATCGCCGCGCTCAACGCCTTGACCGATTTCATTTTGAAGAAGACTATTTCGATAATTTTGAAGTCGATCTTGATGTTGAAGAAGAAGGCTTTCGAGTCCTATCGACCAAAACCATTGTTGAAGAAGTCGGTAATACCGATCATCACATTTCCCTCAAAGAAGTCCAGGAAGTGGCTTCGGAAGCACAACTGGGCGATTCAGTCGTTTTAGATGTCACACCCGATCAAGGCGAATTTGGTCGGATGGCAGCAATTCAGACCAAGCAGGTACTATCCCAAAAACTCCGAGATCAACAGCGTAAGCTGGTACAGGAAGAATTTGAAGAGTTAGAAGGTACTGTTCTCCAAGCGAGAGCCTTACGCTTTGAACGGCAATCCGTAATTATGGCGCTCAGTAGTGGCTTTGGTCACCCGGAAGTCGAGGCGGAACTACCCAAGCGGGAACAGCTACCTAACGATAACTACCGTATCAACACCACATTCAAAGTTTTTCTCAAAAAAGTTCGCGAAGGTCCGCACCGTGGTCCTCAGCTAGTCGTTTCTAGAGCTTCAGCTGGTTTAGTCGTTTATCTATTTGCGAACGAAGTACCAGAAATTGAAGATGAAGTGGTTCGGATTGTTGCCGTAGCAAGGGAGGCAAATCCGCCCTCACGTCATGTTGGACCCCGGACTAAAATTGCAGTAGATACCTTAGAGCGTGATGTAGACCCAGTGGGGGCTTGTATTGGTGCTAGAGGGTCACGCATTCAAGTAGTAGTCAATGAATTACGAGGCGAAAAAATTGACGTGATTCGTTGGTCACCTGACCCATCTACCTATATTTCCAATGCTCTGAGTCCTGCGCGAGTCGAGCAGGTGCTACTAGTGAATCCAGAGGGACGTCAGGCTCATATTTTAGTACCAGAAGACCAATTGAGTTTGGCGATTGGCAAAGAAGGGCAGAATGTTCGCCTTGCCGCCCGCCTCACCGGATGGAAAATTGACATTAAAGATGTGGCTAAGTACGACCAGGAAGCCGAACAGCGTAAAATTCAGGCGGCGATGCAAGCAGCAGCTGACGTTGAAGAGGATGATTATGAGGATGAAGTGGTAGATACTCTGAATCTAGCGGATTCTGAGGCTCAAGCCGAAACAACCAGCCAAGAAGAAGAATAGGAGACTAAACGTTGGACATGAAGGATACAAAGAAAACAGTCTTTTCTCCCTGCCTCTCGTGTGTAGCACTAATAAACTGAAATTAGATAATCGCTATCCCATCTGTTCTTCTCGTAGATGTTTACACCTGTCGCTGATCGATGGAACCAAACTACCGCCGTTGTCTAAGCTGTCGCAAAGTTGCTCATAAAGAGACATTCTGGCGTATTGTCCGAGTCTATCCATCACGGCAGGTACAATTAGATGAGGGGATGGGTCGTTCGGCATACCTTTGCCCTCAAACAAGTTGTCTAGCAGCAGCTCAGAAGAAAAACCGATTAGGCAGATCGCTTCGGGCTTCAGTCCCAGACAATCTGTACAAAACATTGGAGCAGCGCTTAGCCGCAGTAGCCAACACCAGAAGCACCTAAAGGGGAAAGAAAATCTATAAAACAGGAAAATTTAACCTTTCGGTGAACCCAAGCAATCGCTAGGATAGAAGAGAGCGGCTAGTTAGTTATAAGTAGTTTTTTCCTTGGAGGTGCGTTTTCACCCTAAAGCCAGCAAGCTAACCTGAAAAGCAATACTGAAACTCATGGACGCAAAAATCGTCCCAGGTTTTTAAAGATTTGTGCAAGATTAGAAAAGAAGGGTATGCTCCGAGTGAAGACTAACTAACTGGCTTACTGTCATACAGGCTCCTCTCCAGGATAAATTGATTGTTGGTTATTTATTTAGAAGCACATTCATCACGGTTCAAAATTCACTCTCTTAGGCACAAAACAAATGAGCAAACGGTCATTCGAGCGTTTAGTTATGGTGTAACAACTGCAAGGTACGACGGGGAA
This sequence comes from Symplocastrum torsivum CPER-KK1, assembly GCA_019358875.1. GTDB lineage: Bacteria > Cyanobacteriota > Cyanobacteriia > Cyanobacteriales > Coleofasciculaceae > Symplocastrum > Symplocastrum torsivum. Next base: position 19,056 of record JAHHIF010000015.1, on the reverse strand, counting down.
ATACTGGATGAACAACGGTAAAGTCAGAATTTACGAATTATCACGGGAATTAAACTTGGACAATAAGGACATTTTGAGCATTTGCGAAGGGCTTAATATCTCTGTCAAAAGTCACAGTAGCACGATTACAGAAACGGAGGCAGAACGCATTCGTGCCGCCTCAGAAAAATATTCAGACCGCCCAACAGCGGTCAAAACTCGCGAACATACGGCATCCACAGAAGGCAGCTCTGGAGCGCCACCGACTAAATTGATTGGACGCCCCAACGCTCAGCGCAAGCAGCAAATCCTAGAAATTCGCCAGTATAAATCTCGTCCTAGTTCTAGTCAACAGGCAGGTCCTCAAATGGCGACGCCTCCTCAACCCCCCGTTAGACCCCCGGTTCCCCAACCGCGTCAACCCAATATCAATCGACCAACCCGTGTTGGTCAACAGGATACCAAACCTGAACCACAAGCTGAGCTAACACCGCCAGTTGAGCAGGAGATTGCCCAGGAGAATTTAAACATCCCTGTGGTTGAAGAAAGACCATCACCGACTCAAGCACAGCTTGTCGAACCACCGGTCAGACCATCACGACCGAAACCACAGATAAATCAGGCTGAGCGACCCCTCCTGAAACGCGATCGCAAAGAGGCTCCAAGCTCAGAATCAAGTAGCACTCCAGCTCCAGTAAGAACAGCTAGTGCCAATCAGCCATCAACAACCACGGATGCCCCACCTCCTGCCCGTCGTGCTCCGGTCAAACCTGCGGTTCCTGAACTCAATCGACCCCAGAAATTCCCAACTCGACCTGTGCGTGACGGACAAAGTCCTGATGTAGCAGCAACAGCTGGTAGAACGGGTCGTCGAGGTGCAGATGATTCTGCTGATGGGGAAGACGGCATCATGGAAACACCAGAAATGCTGGATCTGAAGTTGAGACGACCCTCGGCTCCACCACGACTGGTTAAGAAGAAAGAGTGGGAAGAAGAAAACGGAGAAGAAGAAGGTAAAGATAAAGCTGGAAAAGCTGGCGGAAAACTCAAACGTCGAGCTGATCTATTTCTCGATGATGACGAAGACTTTGAAACTGAGCTGAGTGGAATTGATGTCCCAGTTGCAGTTAGTCTTTCTGTGGCTCGTCCTCCCAAACCGAAAGCGCTTGCAGGGCAGACGCCTACAGCGCCGCCGAATGTCACCCAGAGGAAAAAACCGACAGCAAAAGGTAGCGGTAGCAGCAGGGCAGAGAGTCGTGAACGACGCCGTGATAAGAAGACTACTCCCGAACGGATAGAAAAAATCGTCTTGAGTGGTTCTTTGACCGTCAGAGAGCTAGCTGCGACTATGGGCATTGCTGAAACTGACATTATCAGGAAGCTGTTCGCTCAAGGATTAGCGGTTAGTATCACTCAAACTCTAGATATTCCCACTGCCCAGAAGGTAGCAGCGGAACTGGATGTAGAAGTTGAGATAGCAGAAGAAACAGCCGCTGCGACTAAAGTTACAGAAATGGTGGATGCTAATGACCTGGAAAACCTCCAGCGGCGTCCGCCAGTGGTCACAATTATGGGTCACGTTGACCACGGGAAAACAACTCTACTTGATGCCATCCGTGAAACGAAAGTGGCACAAGGTGAAGCAGGTGGGATTACTCAACACATTGGTGCTTACCATGTCGATGTAGAGCATGAAGGCGAAATCCAGCAAGTTGTCTTCCTCGACACTCCCGGTCACGAAGCCTTTACCGCTATGCGGGCACGGGGAACGCGGGTTACTGATATTGCTGTTCTTGTCGTTGCGGCTGATGATGGGGTTCGACCTCAGACCATTGAAGCAATTAGCCACGCTAAAGCGGCTGAAGTGCCAATTGTTGTTGCGATTAACAAAATCGATAAACAGGGCGCACAACCCGACCGCGTGAAGCAAGAGTTGACCGATCAAGGTCTGCAACCAGAAGAGTGGGGTGGCGACACGATTATGGTGCCTGTTAGCGCCATTCAAGGAGAAAATCTGGATACGCTCCTAGAGATGATTCTGTTGGTGGCAGATATTGAAGAACTCTCTGCCAACCCAGAGCGACTCGCCAGAGGTACAGTTATTGAAGCCAACCTGGATAAAGCCAGAGGTCCAATTGCTTCACTCCTGGTACAAAATGGCACTCTGCGGGTTGGTGATAGCCTTGTCGCTGGCTCGGTCTTTGGTAAGGTGCGGGCGATGATCGATGACCGGGGCAAGCGAGTTGACGCAGCAGGTCCATCCTTTGCGGTAGAGCTTCTCGGCTTGAGTGATGTTCCAGAGGCTGGAGATGAATTTGAAGTCTTCGCCAGCGAAAAAGAAGCTCGTGCGATCGCAAATACCAGAACTGATGAACAACGACAGTCTCGTCTACAGCAGGTGATGGCATCTCGCCGAGTCACCCTCAATAGCCTCTCTGCTCAGGCTCAAGAAGGTGAACTCAAAGAACTCAACTTGATTTTGAAGGCAGATGTTCAAGGTTCCGTAGAAGCGATTCTCGGTGCTCTCAGACAATTGCCACAAAATGAAGTCCAAGTCCGAGTCTTGTTGACGGCGGCTGGTGAAATCACAGAGACGGATGTTGACTTAGCTGCCGCTAGTGGAGCCGTGATTATTGGATTCAATACCGCACTCACTCCTAGTGCTCGCCAATCGGCTGACCAAGAGGGTGTTGATGTGCGCGAATACAACATCATCTACAAGCTCTTGGATGAGATTCAAGGCGCGATGGAAGGTCTCTTGGAACCAGAACAGGTCGAAGAAGCCTTGGGTCAAGTCGAAGTTCGAGCCGTCTTCCCCGTTGGGCGTGGTGCGGTTGCTGGTTGCTACGTGCTCACAGGCAAAGCGATTCGTAACTGCAATATCCGAGTACGCCGTGGTAGCAAAGTAGTCCACGAAGGCGTTCTGGATTCCCTCAAGCGGATGAAGGAAGATGTCAAGGAAGTCAATGCTGGCTTTGAGTGCGGCATCCGAGTCGATAAGTTCAATGACTGGGTTGAAGGCGACATCATCGAAACCTTCAAGATGGTGACGAAGCGACGCACTTTGTCAGCCAATTAGTCAGTTGTTAGTTGTTAGCTACAGGGACGCAACTCTTTGCGTCCCTGTAGCTGCAACAAGAGACAACACGCTACAGAGAAAAGTAGCAGGCGTAGATAATACAAAAAAAGCTACAACGGACTACGAACAAGGGACAAATCTATGCGCTCCTTCTGGACTGAACCTTTTTTGTGGATTCATCTCGCTGGTATCGCTGCCTTACCCCTGGCGTTAGAACTGGTTTGGCTGGGACTGGCAGTCGGTGACCCGATACTCCCTGTCTGGTTAGAGCTAGTGTTGGTGATTGCCATTGGGACTGTGCCTGTGCTTTGGATGCAGTTGACCCGCCCCTTCGACATTTTCAGTATTTTGGTGTTGGCAGTAAAGCCAGAGCAACTCACAACACAGCAGCTACGCCTCTTAAGCTTGTTCAAAACGAAGACGAATCAAGTGGTAGCTGTTGGCGCGGCGTTTTTTATGGTCTGGGTACTGTGGACGATTTACCGTGATGCGCCTGTGGCGGCAGCCGTTGCTCCCTTTGGTTCCGGATGGCGTATTGCTGGGCTGTTATGGGCAGGAGTTGCCTTTCTCATCAGTAATTTGTTCTTGCAAGTCCCCTTGAGTGTTGCACAAGTTCTCCTCACGAGTGAGTCAGAGTTTAGTGCGGCTGAACCCTATCGGGTCGAAAAAGTGCCGCAGGACTTTACCCTACCAGGTGTCCGGGTCAATCAAATTTTGCCTTTTTCGATCAGTGAGTCAGCTACTTCAACAACACCATCTCCAACGTTGTCTTCTGAGCAAAAATGATGATTCTCTCAGGTTTGAAGTGTCGAAACACTACTTAAGCGAGAGTTTGCTCTCTAGATGTTGTTGAGGGCACAGTATAAAGCCAGTAGCTGAGTTACTTTACAAGTAAGCAGTGCTATTCAAATAGTTTCCCACCAACTTTTTAAGGTATATATTATGGCAATTTCAGCTACTTCTGAATCTAGTCAATTTTCCCAAGATAGCCAAATCTGGGATAATCTCAAACAAGCGATCGCATCCAGTTCCGGATTCCAGCGCTGGCAACTGGAACATTCAGTGGGTGAATCTCTTCAAGATCACAGCCTTGATAGCCGGGTGCGTCGGTATCTCCGCGAAACCCTAGAGACTCTTGCTTACTAGCAGGTACACCTCGAACGCATTAGTTCATAGTCCAATTCTTGGAAGTCCAGGGATACTTGGCAGACGCCCAAGCACTCGTGTGATTTTCTGAGCTACCTCAGCAAGGCGATCGCCTTCTACATGCACTTCTGACGTTGGATAGTTTTCTAACGTTTCAATTAGCGTGACTTGACCGTCAGGAAGCGCAGAACTGACAAGGGCAGCACGTAAAGACTCTCGGCTAGCTCGATTTGTGGGAGTATGAATCACCTGACTGACTTGGTCAAGCATCGTTTCGCCAACAGGATTGTTCAACATCCGAGACAGAATCACTCCATTAACTTTGACCTCTTGAGTCAGAAGACTCCGCAGTTGCTCTGGCTCTCGTCCAGCTAGCTTGAGATAAACTCGTAGCTTGGTTGAAAGCTCACCGGTTTCGGCAAAAGTGGAGAGTTCAGGAACTGATATCGTCTCTCGGAGAAAACTATACTTCAGTACTACCGAGTCAGCCGCCTCTGCACGAGCGGTATAGGAAAGCATACCAATAAACGCCACCAAACTTAAGATAAAGCGGCGCGAAAGTAGTGTATAGCGAGACATCTTTCTCATTTAATTAATTTCACCGTCTAAGGTGCTGAGGGACAATTATAATTACGTTTCCTTATTGATGAATGTTCCTCAGTTCTTATCAGCCTAGGGATGGAAACTACTATCAGGCATAAACACACCCGTTAGATTAGCATTCTGTAGAAGCGTATTTTCCAAGTCAGCCTGTCGTAAGTCAGCCCCCGTCAAATCTGCTGAGTTCAGGTTCGCATTCCTTAAATCAGCGGCTCGGAAATCAGCTTGTCTTAAGTTGGCAGCGCTGAGATTAGCCCTCGGTAGCTTTGCCAAACTTAATCCTGCACCCGCAAGGTTAGCCCCCGTGAGATTTGCTCTAATAAGACTTGCAACACTGAGATTTGAGCCAGCCAAGTTTGCCTCTGATAAATTAGCATTAATCAAACTCGCCCCTGCAAGATTTGCCCCAGTGAGATTAGCACGCCTTAAATCAGCACGGAGGAGATTTGCTCCGGTGAGATTTGCTTCTCTCAAGTCAGTATTACTCAGAAGTGCATCTGGTAATTGAGCACTACTAAGATCACATCCCACACAACTACCAGTTTGGCGCAATTGCTCTAAATGCTCTGGATTCCAAGCTTTGGCTGGCGATTGTAGCCAGAGAGGAACGAGGAGGATGGCAGTGCTGACGATTTTACAATTCATGGCAGCAATGACAATAAGCTTACAAGCCTGAAGCCGGCAACAAAACAGACTTAAATTAGATTATCAATTAAACCCAATACCTAGCGGCACATAACCATTGAGCTTAATCACTAGCCTGTAAAATCTTTTCAATCAGGAGGCGATCGCCAGGTGAGTTTTCAATCATCAACCTTGCCTTTGCCTGCTCAGTAACCTGTAGCCGATGGTTCAGTTCAACCTGAAAATCTATACCTAGCACAAATCCCTGTTTTTGAAGCTTTGTAGATGCCAACTGGATTGCCACAGCAGCGATATCAAGTTCAGGCTCTAAATAATGAGAATTACGCAAGATCCAACGGCAAGCGTCAGAATCAGTCTCTGCTAGTTGATACAGCGCTGCTGTTAAGACTTCCTCAACACATTTCGGATTCGGCAAAACCGTGAGAAAGTCTTTAAGAGAGATTAGCAGTATCGGATTTTGCGATTTGAAAACATCGATCGCTAATTCAATATGTGGCTCACGGGTGTTAGGTAAACACATGCTCACTGTTTCTTCCTTATGCCAAGGAAACTCTTGACAGACAATACAACCAGTTTTGACGTTTAAACCGATACGTGATGTGGACTACAAGTATGATTAACCTTCGCGAGTGAGCGACGCTACCTTCGAGGATGGCGAGAGCGAGTCGCGGCAACAAAGTGCTTTGACTATTGCCCTTGAAAAGCGAAAGCTAAACCTATAACTGCGGTTTAACTGCTAATTTGTCTGGCTTAGCTTGAAGTTAATAGATCAATGTGAAGAATTTGTGAAGTATAAAACTGTTAAGATACTGAGCAATTGCTCAAAAACTCTCTAATCCGCTTCTTATCTAAAGAAAACAAAGCTATACATCCATCATTAGGCTGGCAAACCTCTTCACATTTTATTCAGACTTACTAAAAAACCACTGATGAATACTTGAGCGACACCGGACTAAGGGCATCCACTGGTACACATCAGCGGTTTCAAGCTGAGAAAAGCAGCAACGAGAAGCGTCTTTTGGGCAAGTTAAGGGATGTTCAATCCCCACCTTTGCTCTCTAAATCGTCTAGAAGGTAAAGACAGTCTGGAGCGTCCCCACATAGATGTCTTCGTTGGCATCATTATGTTCGGGGTTAAGAAGGACAAAAGCACCAGGAATAATTGCAATGTTGTCATTGAGTTGGTATCTGTAGTACGCCTCTATGTGGTAAGAGGTGTCCAAATCACGACGACCCGTGAGGTTGTTAGTCCGATTACGGGGTGGCATTCCAAAGATAAAGCCTAACTGGTTCCCTTCACCGCCGAAATCGTTGAAGGCTAGAGTCGCTGCATAGTTCCACACATCTACTCTTCCAGCGCCACGGTTGAGTTCATCGATCGCGTTGCTATAACCTACCCAACCCCCAATATTAATAGCACCAAGCTGGAAGTTTGCGGCTATTTGATAGGCATTAACTGAGGTTCTGGAGCTAAGGAAATCAGGCAAGTCAGGGTCGAAAACGTTGGGGTCTCCGTCAGCGTTAGTCGAAAAAGGATTACCGCCAAAGGGAGCATTGGCATAACGACTACCATCACCTCCTCCAGGGCTGACATCGTAACCATGGACGTAGGTACCAGAGATTTGCAGAAAGTCAGTTGCTTGGAAGGTTATCTGACCGAGGGCGGCGTAAGAACCAGCAAATAAGCCACTACCCTCACTTGGATCTGCCGCCTCATTTGCAATATAGGCAGCATCAATACGGAAGGGACCATCACCACCAAAGGTGAGTCCTGCACCTGCACCAGAAGCCAGCTTGTAGATTGGCTGTAGTGAGCCAAAGTCTGAGGGGGCACTTGGTGTTCCGATCACAGCAAGAGCAACATCATCAAGGTCAAGCCCTGTGGTTCCTAACCAGAACGTGAAAGCATCGGTTAGCGTACCTCGGTAGCTCAATTCATCTAAAATTACGTCGTTGTCACCCCCTTGAGTATAAAACTCGGTCATGACAGTACCCGTTCGCTCAGTTAGTGGTTGGATGTTTCGAGCCTGCAAACGGGTGCGTAAACGGTCTCGTCCAGTGAAACTCGTATCAAAATTCAGACGCACTCTGTCAGCGAAAGTTGTATTGACATCTAAGTCGTCAGTAGAAGGAGCAAAGCCCGAAGGAACAGCTACTTCATCTCCAAAGGCATCGGAAAGTAAAAAGACAACTTCCGCATTAAGCTTGGTAGTCGTGGAGAACTGATGATCTTCCAAGAACGCCACACGTCCTTCCAAATCATCCACCCGCGTTCCCAACGTCGCCAGTTCCACTTCAAACTCTTGTACCAGCCGTTGCAGCGTTTCTAGGTCTTCACGGGTAACAAAACCCTCAACCGAAGCCGCTATCAAGCGTTCTACCTGCTGTAAACAAGCATTCAAACCAGCGGCAAATTCATAACGAGTCGTGGCGCGGTTGCCTCGGAAGGTGCCATCGGGATAACCCGCGATACAACCATAGCGTTCGACCAGAGAGCGCAGCGCTTCATAAGCCCAGTCTCCGGGTGAGACATCGCTTAACTGCGAAACGTTGGTCACTTGGCCTTGGGAGCTATTTATTCCTTCGTGGCTGTATTGGTTAATTTGTTCTAAAACTTCACTGGTTGAGCTAGGGGTTGCCACTCCAGTCGCTGGGGTTGATTGCGCTAAGGTAGTGTCTGCGGGATTAGCAATTGGACTGATCTCAGAACCTGTTGGTTGAGAAACAGAAAGTTGTTCTACAGGAGTCTGGCTAGCTTCAGGCAATGTATTTGCAGCAAGATTTAAGGGAGTACTAGCGCCTGAAGGTACTGCCTGAGAGACAGAGGTAGAGGATTCAACAGGAGACTCGTTACTGACAGTATCTATGTCGGGAGTCGTAGCTGCTGTTTTTGTTTGCTCAGAGGTGCTTTGAGTTGCAGTAGCTTGTGCCGCGTAGGCACCGCTAGCAACGAGTAGAGATAGACCGAGAAGAACTGGGCTTACTTTGAGAGCGTTACCAAGCAGTTTGAACATCGTTTAATAATCCTCACACCTGAATCGATAATTCTAGTGGAATGATTCCGAGAAAACATAAGTCTTGTCGGCTAAGGATTCCAAAGGAATTTCAGTATCATACCCTACATCAAAATTCAGTAAAGTTTTCACTTTGACAAAATTGCTACTCAATTTATGTTGAGCTAGCAAGAGTTGAGGGAGCGATCGCTTTTTCTTGAATACTCTGGGATAATATGCGATCGCTCTACGACAACACAGTAACTAATTTGTCAAATGCAACAACTTTACGTCAGGTGAGAGATTTCTCTGTTCTTTTGATGGTTGTTTAACTTGCCTGCCTCCCACACTAAGCGGATAGAACGACAATAGTTAAAGAAAATGCCTCCACTCATTTGAAGGCATTCCTAACCACTAGTTTCAGAGAACGATTGACTAGAACGTGAACGTTGTTCGGATTGTCCCGACAAAGATATCGTCGTTATCTTCATCATGACCTGGTGCAGTCAACCAGATAACGCCAGGAGTGATGGCAATATTATCCGAAACTTTTAGCTTGTAGAAGCCTTCAACGTGCAAGCCTGTGTCTGGATCTCTTCTACGATCACCAGGAAGGAGATTACCCACAGCTACACTAGAACCCGTCAGCTTAGGTTCCATACCTACTACGAAACCAAGTGTGCTGCCTTCCGTACCAAAATCGTTGATGGCAAGGGTTGCACCATAATTCCAGACATCAGCCCCACCTGTTCCCAGGACAATGGCATCAGTGTAGCCAGCCCAACCACTGAGAACCAACTGGGGGCTGAAGGCAATGGAGGCTTCAACGCCGTAGGAGTTACCCACAACACCAATATCACCATCTGGATTGATCTGAGAAGCCAGACTACCAGTACCATGACCCAAACTGGTTTCATCGTAGGAATGGACATAGGTAGCAGCAAGGCGAAGTGCCTTAAATGGTTGGAACGTTACCTGAGCAATAGCGCTGTAATTGCCATTGAAAATCCCAGAACCTCCACCACCTTGAGCATCAGAAGGGTTTGGCGCTTCATTACTTAAGTAACCCAAGTCCACTCGGAAGGGACCGCTTGGAGTAAATGTAATTCCTGCTCCTGCACCATTACCGCCAATGCGATAAATAGGATTTCGTTGCCCAAAGCGGGAGATGGAACCACTACCACTGGAGTCAAGCGGGTTAACGGTGGTCGCCAAGTCATCCAGACCTGCACCATTAGCATATATCTGGACTACGGCTGGACCGACAGGGAAGCGATAACCCAAGATATCAAGTTGGACATCATTGCCCTCATCACCCTCAAATCCTAATCTGCCCTCTCTTGTGAGTCCATTACCCGATAGAGCCTCGAATGTCGCGACGTTCCTTGCCTGAAGACGAGTACGCAAGCGGTCTTTCCCTGTGAAGCTGGTATCGAAATTCAAGCGCACTCGGTCTTGGAAGACGGTGTTGTCATCAAAATCAGCATTCAGAACATTGTCTTCTTCACCAAACAGATCACTAATGGCGAAGATAACTTCCCCATTGAGCTTAGTAGTAGTAGAGAACTGATGATCTTCCAAGAACGCCACACGTCCTTCCAAATCATCCACCCGCGTTCCCAACGTCGCCAGTTCCACTTCAAACTCTTGTACCAGCCGTTGCAGCGTTTCTAGGTCTTCACGGGTAACAAAACCCTCAACCGAAGCCGCTATCAAGCGTTCTACCTGCTGTAAACAAGCATTCAAACCAGCGGCAAATTCATAACGAGTCGTGGCGCGGTTGCCTCGGAAGGTGCCATCGGGATAACCCGCGATACAACCATAGCGTTCGACCAGAGAGCGCAGCGCTTCATAAGCCCAGTCTCCGGGTGAGACATCGCTTAACTGCGAAACGTTGGTGACTTGATCTAGGGATTCACCACCTGGGTTGTTATATTGGTTGATTTGCTCTAGAACTTCGGTCGTGTTAGCTGCTGGAACCTGTTGAGCCAAAAGATTGTTAGTTGGGTTCAAGCTTGAGCTAGTCTCTGTGGCTGTCAGTGCGGAAGTGGTTTCCTCTGTTGTTACGGTTTGGCTAGTCGTCGTTGTTACCTGATCACTATTGGAAAGAGCGACTGTAGACTGAGGCAACTGAGTTAAGGCTTCAGCTATCGGTTCTACAGTTACTGCCACTTGGCTATTGTTGAGCGCTGCGGCTTGGGAGGGAACACTTCCTTGCGCCTGAGTGCTGCTGACAAACAGTAGGGAAGCACCTAGCAGAGCGGGACTCAGTTTTAAAGCATTCCAGAACATTGTTGACATGATAATAATCCTCACACCGATGGACTATGTAAAAACAGGGAACTTGATCTAATCAGCAACAGTGTTCTCGATTTCACTAAACGCTATCGAAAGCACTACTGTTAACTTTTATCATCTTTCTGTAGCTAGATTTAGGACTTTGAGAAAAATTTAAACTTGTCAGAAGGAGAATAGACCTGTTGCAGCAGTCAATTCTTATGACATTGCAGTAGTGCTTATCTCCTAGAGCTTTGGTACTTATGCAAGAGACTTCATGAACTGCCGTATAAACTCTCAATATGAGAGTTCCTTTTCCCCAATCACTTCGGTAACCCATTCTACCCCTGGAATATCGGTTACCAAAAAATCACGGGTCTAAAGCCCCGCCCTTAAGGGCGTAAGGATTGTACAGTAGAGACAAGGGCAGGGCGCTGTCCATTGGACGAGATAATGTAAGACGGGTTATGCCTGCAATTATTGTTTGAAGCCAGAATTCTCGTGCGTTCACGCGCCCGGAGTGCGTCAACTAAGTAAAAGTTGTTAGCTCAGTTGAGCTGTAGAAATTGGCTTAGCATCTAACCGCCGAATCGCTACAACCGCTGGTTTTGGTGGGGCGTTAACGGTTTTGTCAGGCCAGTTGGAACCAATTGGGACTTGACGAGTTTGAATAAACTCTTGTCCATCTGTGGTTCTCATGGAGTACTCACGAGTTTCTGCCTTATTATCCAGGCGAATCCCATTGACTTCTCCTGGATGTTGCACCGCGAGGAATAGAGTTTGCTCATCACTCGTGAAGAAGGGTCCCGTTGTTTCACAATCCATTGGTCCCATAGCAAAGAGATACGCTTTGCCAGCATCTGACCCAGATGTAGGGATAAACCACATGGAGTTGTTACCAAATAAGCCCCGTAAGTCAGACTGGCTAATGGGTTTCCCTTCCTTGTCAAGTCGGCCTTTAGGCACGGCTTTGTTGTGTTTGTCGCTAGACATATCCGTCACCATCCAGACGTTACCGTTTTTGTCGAGTAGGAGGTTGTCAGGATTAGCAAAACCCAATCCTCCATCGGCAGGTTCTCCACCTAAAGACAGCATCTTCCAACGGAATGTCATGGCAGCAGGATCATTACCATCTTCAATCAGGTGGGTAATCCAACCATATTCATAGGGTGTCTCTCCTTTTGGTCCTTGGAAGATGCGGTTATCTAGACCACCATCACTACCGGAAGAACCGGAGGTGAAGGTAATGTACAAAGAGCCGTCTGGAGCAACATCTGTGTCTTCTGGACGAGCGGTAGCGGTTGCGCCAGCCGCATTAGCAGCAAAATGAGCATCAATCAAGATTGCGCCTTGCTTCTCCTGAGCATTGCCAGTGTAGAGGTCGCCCAAGGTTTTGAACTGCTGCTTGAAGGCTGTCATGTCTTCGTCTTTCTCGACTTTAACAATGCCGCCTTCGGGACGCTTGGGTAGGGGAATCATCCCGCCTGCCACCACACTAGGCATATCTGGATTGACAGGTGTACTGGGTTGTAGGGCAATCCAGCTACCTGTGCCATCGGGGTTAAATTTGGCAGTGTAGAGCATACCCTGTGATAGAAGCTTAGAATTGGCTTTGTCTTTAGGGTTACGAACACTATCATTGCTGACAAATTTATACAAGTGACCCCCACGGCGATCGTCTCCTGAGTAGAAGGCAAGTTTCTTATCCGCTTCGGCACGAACCCCAACCGCTTCGTGGCGGTAGCGCCCCAACCAAGTGTGCTTTGTGCCGTAGTCACTAGGATTAGCAGGGTCAACTTCAACAATCCAGCCGTATTTGTTGCCTGCTAGTCCAATTACGTTACCTTGACCACCGACTTCTTCTTTGTCAATGATAAAGGTGCGTTCTTCCGGGCTAAACGATGTACCGTCTGCATAAACAGGTTCCGGTACTTGCACTTGGAAGTTTTCTTCTGCTGATAGGACGGTTCCCCAAGGGGTCGTGCCACCTGCACAGTTGCCAAAGCTCCCAATAATGCGATCGCCAATTGTATCGACATAGCCTTGACCCTGCTTTTTGCGAAATACTGCTATCGCAGGCCCCGTTGATTTGAGATACCGCCCATCATCTAAACCGGAAGCCCCGGTAATTCGGCGATCTACTTGAGAATTTGTCCGCACCCATTGTCCGTTGGAATCTTTACGAATTGAGATAACGGACAATCCTTGGTCAATCAAGGCTTCTTTGGAAATTTCTCGGATTTTTGCCTTGAGGGGGTCATTGTCTGGTAGAGCATAGGCATTAATGCCGTCCTTAGCCGCAGCGTCGAGCGGTTCTTTGAGGTCGGCAAAAGGTAGAGATTTTCCGATTACCTTGTCAAATGTCTGAGTCCAAGTGACAGAACTGATGTACTCGTGGTTAACCGTCAACAATCCCTCCTCGTTGCCCGTTTCGACAAAGGAAAGGTAGTCATTGTTATACCCGAAGCGGGAATCGCCTACCTTGTCACCCCAAGCTGCAATGACATCATAGGTAAAGCCCTCAGGCAGCACCAAGTCATCTACTACTTCATAGGTGCTGTAATCTTGTGTTTGTTTAGTCAATTCCATGCCTTCAGTTGGCAAAGGCATTGGACTTTTTAAGGGTTTAAAACTGAGACCACGTCCTGCTGGGCTAGAAGCCGAAACCGAGTTGCTAAACGGCATTGAGAACTTTTTCTCAGAAGAGGGCAAAGAACCCAGCGCAACGGTACCAGCACTAGCTCCCAGAAATAGTAGGAAGTCTCGACGTTTGAGAGCCATGTTTAGTCTTATTTGCTATAGGATCGGCTTCACTAGGTTAGAAAAACCCTAGAACTTTTGTACTGATACTACGGCTTTTAGTTTAGGGATTAGTAATTGCTAGGTAATCATAAGGTTAAGCTGCCATCTAGCTTAGGGTTGAAATGTTAAAGGGTTTTAAAAAGTTAATATTTACTAGGCGGCAGCGGCATTTAAGTTGTTTTAGGCAATTATTTCTTTGTTGACTGTTTACTGTTTAATGGCAACCATCAACCCAAAAGATTCAAGATGAAACTTAAAATGCACATCGGCTAAAGAATGTTTCAGCTTATAGCTAAGAGCGGTGACCCGTAACGATATAGGTCACTCGTTGACCAATATTAGTCGCATGGTCTGCCATCCGCTCTATATGGCGAATCGCCAACACCAGTAAAAGAATTGGCTCAACAACTCCTTTAATATCCCGTTGATAGGCAAGGATTTCGTAAAGCGTATCGTAAGCCGTGTCTACTTGATCATCCAGTACTTTCACCGCCTGCCCAGCCGTTGCATCTAAATCTGCTAGTGCCTCTAAACTTGCCGCCAGCATTGCCTGGGCATGATGAGCCATCACCTCAATCTGTGGCATACAAGCATGAGGCGGGTAAGGAATAAGTTTAACGGCAATCTCGGCTAAATCTTCAGCGTAATCTCCAATTCGCTCCAAATCTCGCACTAACTGCATAAAAGCACTAAGGCAGCGCAAGTCCTGGGCTACAGGCGCTTGCAGCGTCATCAGTGTGGCACACTCCAACTCTATGTGGCGATAGTAGCGATCAATTTTCTTATCAAGTAAGGGAATTGTTCTAGCTGCCTCTAGGTTCTGGGAAAACATCGCTTGGTGACTCAGGCGAAAGGAATTTTCTACCAAAGCTCCCATTCGCAATACATCTTGCTCTAAGCGCCTAAGGGATCGTTCAAAATGGGTACGCTCAGAATTACTGTTTGAAGAAGATACGCTCACCTCAAATGCCTTAACTTTAGTGAGAACAAGAACAACTATAGTAATAGCAAAACAACATTAAATTACAGTGAAGCTTTGCCCTGAGGTAGTTTAATTTGCAACCATGCCCCTCCTGTTTTTGGATGATTTGTCGCTTTGATGCTGCCACCGTGAGCTTGAATAATTTGCTGTACGATCGCAAGCCCTAAGCCACTCCCCTTGGTTACGCTTGACCTCTCTGGATGCTCAGAAGTTGCTTGTTCCTTATGACGCGAGGCATCTCCGCGATAGAGGCGCTCGAATACATGAGGCATGTCTGTTTCTGAGAAGCCAGTCCCTGAGTCAATGATATCGATTTGTATAAAAGAAGATCGATCATCTAGTGTGGGTGTAGCAAGATTGCTCGTTGTCAGAGTATTGATGTCTTCTGCTAGCCGAGTTACCTCAACTTGAATCGCTTGCTGAGGGTGGCTATGTTTAATAGCGTTATCGAATAAATTGAGAAAGACTTGGGTAAGGCGTGCTTGATCGGCTCTAATCCAAATTGTATCCAGTCCCTTGTAGGTAAGTGTGAGCTGATGGGTCTGTGCCAACAGTTCAAAGGTTTGCCAAGCTGAGTGAATTAAAGCCCGCAGTTCTACAGGTTGATAGCTGAGACTTTTGCTGGGATTTTTTTCCAGATTGCTCAGTTCTAGCCAATCTTGTACGAGATTAATCAACCTATTCGTTTCGTGCAGCAGTTTTTCCACCCAGCGACTTGCGGGAGGTTCTAGACGACCTTGCAACGCTTCTGCAACCAAGCGAATTGAGGTGAGAGGGGTTCTAAGTTCGTGAGCTAAGTCGGAAAACCACTGGTTGCGAGATTGGGAAAGTTCAACTAATGGTTGACGATTTTCTAGAAATACACCAATTTCTCCTTCAGGGAGAGGCCAACTAGAGGCTCGCAATGTTAATGCTTGCACATCACCCATTGCTGAACCATCCAAGCAGGATGGGTGAAATACCCACTCTCGGATGTTGGGTTGTTGCTGGTGACGGGTTTTTTCAATAAGCTGATCGAGTTCATAGGAACGTACCAGTTCCAGCAATAAACGTAGTTGTCCAGGTTCCCAGCGGTCAATCTGCAACAACTGACGGGCTTGTTCGTTGCACCAAACCAGTTGGTTCTCTTCATCGACTTGCAAATAGCCTAACGGTGCTATCTGAAGCAACCACTGCTTGATTTGCAGTTCTGCCTCTAGCATTTCCCGCTGTTGATTGGCTATGGCTATCTCTCGCCGCAAGCGAGAAACTACAGGCAAGGCAGGACTAGTTGCATCTCGCTGCAATGTTCCCAACATTTGCCCTAATTGCCTTTGGAGTCGGCGCTTTTGCCAAAACCAAACCCCAATACCCAGAGCCAAACCGAGTAAAAATGCTAGAAGGGTCATTCATTCTCGCACTCAGAAGATTTATCAGTTGTTCCTTCAAAAGAACTTTGCCTGTTAAAGGAAAGACTGTTAGTTAAAAGTTTAAACGCTTTAACTTCCTGGCTTTCGCCTTCGCTTGTATGAACCTTCTCAAAAATTGTAGGACAACTGAGGCTTAAGGTTACACAAAAATAGCGCCTTAAGCCTCATCCAAGGGTGTGAATGACGAGATGTTCTACCTTGAAAGGAGTTCAGGAGGCAATTCCGTTGGGGATTCTAACCTACTGGCTCTCAAGGTGTTAGGTCGTAGGTTGTGGCGCACAACTTAGATTAAGAATTAGAAAAATTAGGGTTTTGGGTTCCTTGTGCATTGCCATTAAACCTACCGCCTAATCCCTAAAACCTGCCACCTTGTTTACCCAAAGCGGTAGCCAAAACCGCGAACTGTAATCAGGTAGTCTGGCTGACTAGGGTCTCGCTCTAATTTTTCTCGCAACCAACGAATGTGAACATCAACTGTTTTCGTATCTCCCAGAAAATCGGCTCCCCAGACTTGATCAATCAACTGATCACGCGACCAAACGCGGCGAGGATGACTCATAAATAGCTCTAAAAGCCGGAATTCCTTGGGCGAAAAATTAACTTCTTCCCCACGCACAGTTACACGGCACTCTTGGGGATAGAGAATAATATCCCGTAGTTGCAACACAGGTGTAGGTGTTGGGGGCAAGCAACTAAAGCGTTGACGACGCAAAAGCGCACGGCAACGAGCAACTAACTCCCGCATACTGAAAGGCTTGGTGAGGTAGTCATCTGCACCAACTTCTAGCCCCAGAACTCGGTCTGTTTCACTGGCTTTGGCACTGAGAATCAATATGGGGACAGGATTCCCTCGATATCGTAGCAGACGACACAGATCTAAACCGTTGATCTGAGGCAACATTAAGTCAAGGATGAGTAAGTTAAAAGGGAACTCCCCGTCGTTAGGTTCGGCATCTTGAAGAAGTGATAAGGCTGTACGCCCGTCTATGGCAGTAACCACTTCATAACCTTCTTCTTCTAGAGCCAAGACAAGCATTTCCCGAATTAAATCTTCGTCTTCCACAACCAAGATGCGATTGGCTTGCGCTAGTTCTGGGCTGGACGGACTCGGCGGGAGGTCGAGAGACAGCATAAAAAATTTAAAGAGAGGAGTTTTGCAGTTCTAAGCCAAGGTATACACAAAAATTATTCCCTTGGATGGAGAAAGATCAAGAATGCTTAAGCAGGACACACCCTACTACAGCTTTGCACAAGTCTGTACCAAGCAACATTTGAAGAACTAATATCAGCCGCCTAACAGTGGATGAGGTTCTCCATGGTGATCAACATAAACTTGTGCAACCTTAGTACTTACCTCCAAAGCATACACATATCGACAAGGGACTAATGATAATGCTGCTACATTTAAGTACCTGGACAGAAGTTGAATCTTACCTGAAGCAATCCCAAGGAATTATTCTGCCGATTGGTTCAACAGAGCAACATGGGCCGACAGGATTGATTGGTACCGATGCTATTTGTGCAGAAGCGATCGCAAAGGGAGTGGGCGAGGCAGCGAGTGCCTTTGTCGGTCCAACAATCAATGTTGGAATGGCACTGCATCACACCGGATTCCCTGGCTCGATTAGCTTGAAACCAAGTACCTTGATTCAGCTAATCCAAGACTATATTACTAGCTTAACGAGATCAGGATTCACGAAGTTTTTCTTTATCAATGGTCATGGGGGTAATATCGCTACGCTCAAAGCAGCGTTTTCCGAAAGTTACGCTCACCTCAGTGATTTGAATATTCCTAATGCTGATCGCGTACAATGCCGCCTTGGTAACTGGTTCATGTGCGGTTCTGTTTATAAACTAGCGAAAGAGCTGTATGGGAATCAAGAAGGTTCCCACGCGACACCAAGTGAAGTTGCTCTTACTCAATACGTCTATCCTGAGGCGATTAAGCAAGCCCCTTTATCACCAGACGTTGCCTCTGGACACCCGATTTATGGAGCAGCAGACTTTCGGCGACGGTATCCTGATGGGCGAATGGGTTCTAATCCAGCGCTAGCTACTCCTGAACATGGAAAGCAATTTTACGAGTTGGCAGTGAAGGACTTGAGTAATTCCTATTTGGAGTTTTTGAATGCGGAATGAACCGTAGATAACTAAGCCTGTTTCTTCCCTAAAACCAAGGTTGATCCCTGTCTAGTCGGCTCGTTGAATCTACGATAAACGCCTCAAGTTACTGTGATTAATTTCAGGTTAATCTTTAGATAATCTGAGGTTAAATTCTTGGAATAGCTAGCAACCCGCTCTAAGGCTACCCTACCCTGTTTCTAACTGACTGATTGACAAATTGGTATGTTCTACAGGGAGTGCAGTAATGAGTTCGATGTTTTTTAGCCCCAGTGATTGGCAAAGTATGACCTTCAGGCTTACTTTGGCACTACTCGTTGGTTGCACGCTTGGTATCAACCGCGAGCGGACGGGGAGACCCGCTGGCATGAGAACGTTTATGATTGTGAGCTTAGGGGCAGCTCTATTCGTGATGCTTCCCTTACAGACTGAGATTGGTGATACTCTCTCATCTACCTCTGCAAATGATGCTGAGGTTATGGCTCGTTCGACAGCTCTTAATGCGATGGCTCGAATTGCTCAAGGCGTTGCAACAGGTGTTGGCTTCCTGGGAGCTGGAATGATTCTGCAAGAATCTCGTCAGGGACTTGGTAGGGTAGAAGTGAAAGGGCTAACTTCTGCCGCAACAATTTGGTTAGCTGGTGGCTTGGGAGCAGCAGCAGGCTGTGGTTTATGGCAAATGAGTCTAATTGGCACCCTAATGGCGCTAGTCGTTCTCAGTGGAGTGAAGAGACTTAAGAAGTCTTCTTTGATTCATCTCGATAACGATAAGCAACAGGAAATAGACGAGTCAGATTCTTGGGACTAGTGCAAGAAGGCAGAGGGCAGAAGGAATATTGCTTGTAAGGTAAGCTTTTTAAGCTTTTTCAACTGGAAAGTTATTTCCGCCACACTGCACTAGACCATATTGGCAGAAATAAGTGACCAGCTTAAGCAGGTTCGGGAAACCCTTTAAATTTCCAGACAAAAGGTTTAGCCAGAGTGCGGTTGAAGTAGTTAATAAAATCAAGAATCTTCTGCTTG
>JAHHIF010000014.1 GCA_019358875.1 Symplocastrum torsivum CPER-KK1 | reverse complement strand
TATTTCTCTCACTAAGTCGGCGATGCAAGCAATTGAGAGCCGATTAGAACGAAATCCACTTTTGCCTAAATGGGACATTCTTATCCAACCTGCTTAATTGGTATCTTCTTTCTCGGAAATCACCTAATAACCAACAACTAACAACCAACAGATTAACGAGTCTGAGTGATCGAGAGCGTGTATGGATTTTGACCACCAGCGCGATCGCCTATATAGATTGAGTAGGTGCCTTTCTCCCAATAGCCTGGTGCTTGAATCGTGCCTCCAGAGAAACTATCGGCTTGCAAACAGGAATTTCCACTAGGCGACTCAATCAACAGCGTCGGTTGACCTGTACTTTGTAGACTGAAGCGCAAGTAGTTGAAGTTATTGTCTAATCTAACGACATGATTGGGTGTTGCTCCTGTCATACCGCAGCCTTTACCTGATTGTGAGCCGCCAGAGGTGCCTGTAACAACCATTGGATCAGGCTGGAACCCTGGCGTAATTTGTATCGGCTGACTGCGAACGGCACCAGCACTCGTCAAGAGCATCGCCAATGCGGCGGGAATAGCGATCGAGGACTTAAGTATTTTCATTGCATTCTTACCGCTAAAAACCTCGTCGAGTCTTAATACGAGGAGGAAGCGGGGCGGGATGTACCACTTCCTATCAAGTTATTAACCGTGTCATCCCCTGGTTCTGCCTCCAGTCTTTCTAATACAATTGTCCTAAATTACTTAACATTTGAGAGAATAGCTGTTCCTCTTTCATAACTGTCACTATCGACATCAGGCTCTACAGCTTTCTACACTTTATAAATATTTCACTGAACTTAAAGAATTTTGTTAAGCTAACGCACGTTACAATCACACCAGATGCTCCGTTGGTTGTGATAGCAATAGTTATCTAACCAAACTTGAGTCCCAGGCAAGCAGCGAACCTTAAGATGAATCCTCAAGAAAATCGAGACTACGAGCGTAGACTTCAGGAGCTAGAAACGGAATTGGATAAAGACCGAATACCAACGGTTGATAACCAGTTGGGGCAGCCGCTTCTAACTCGTAATGTTAATCACTCTCAACCGGAGAAATCTGTGTTGAGTCAGGTTGCCAATTGGTTTAACCGCCTTCCGAGTGGGGGGAAAGTGGCTGTCGGTATTGTCGCGGCAGTTGTTGGGTTTGCGATTTTGAGAAGTGTGCTACAGTTGGTCGCTTCCCTAATCAGTCTTGCCATTTTGGGAGTAATACTGTACTTGGTGTATAAATTCTTCGTTACCTCCAAGTCATCGAAGTAAGTGCAAACTCTTTCAGCGTGGCGTGAGATCTGAGTATGGCTAGCCCCAGCATTAAAAGAAGCAAAAGTCAAGAGGTTGGTCAGTCGTTTCCGCTGCGACTCCACTTGGCGTTACCCCTTGTAACCCGACGTTGCGCGGCTGTTCTAATGGAAGTCTCGCTGGTTGCCGCGAGTGCGTTAGTTCCGTACAGTATTGGGTTGTATGCCAAAGAGCACTCGACGGCTCAACCCGTTCCCCTGAACCCAGTGCTAGCTTCTACAGAGGAAGCGATCGCGAAAACGCTAGCTTACCCATTACGTGAGCTACACACTCGGCAAGTCGCACCCTTGACTAATTTATTTTGGTGTGGTGCGTTGGTCATGCCAGTGGTAGTAGTAAGCTGGCAGCTCTATCGGCTGGGAAAAACAGGGAAAACGACGGCAAAAGACTGGTTGGGAGTTCAAGTTGTCACTGCCTATGGGACAGCGCCAGGATTGCTGCGTGTGGTTTGGCGTGAGGGAGTAGGACGTTGGGGATTACCAGTTGGAACAGCATATCTACTCTGGCGCTATACGGGAGCTTTTCCTGATATTGGGATTTTGCTGGGACTAGCGGGATTAATGCTCTTAGCTGAGAGTGCAAGTGCCTTGTTTCACCCTCGACGGCGTACCTTGCACGACCGACTGGCAGGAACCTATGTCGTTGAGGCGGGTCGTGTACCACCTTATTCTGAACGTTTTCACTCTAGGCGAGGGCATGAGCAATTTGTCACGCTGGAAGTAGAAAATGGTTGGCAGTCGCCATCTGAGGATACATCCACGAGTCAAAGATCTGAGCGAACGGTTACAACCATTGTACTGACTTCACAACAACCGAATCGGCGATCGCTCAATTTGTGGTTGTGGATGCGCCGCTATCCGGGTCTAACGCTGTTGATTATCGCGTTTGCAGGAATGGCATCTGTACTAGGCACCTTTGTCGGTACCCAAATCTACATCCAAAGTCAGGCAAATAGACGTGAGTTTAAGCAACAGGACAACGAAGTATTTCTGGCGCTAGTTAAACAGTTAAGCTCGACTTCCCCAACGGCTGTAGAGGAACGACGAGGCGCACTCTTGGCATTAGCACGGCTGGATGATTCGCGTGCCGTTCCTTTGCTGGTTGATATGCTAGGTCAGGAAAAGACACCCACACTGATTGATGCGATTCAGCAAGCGTTGGTGAGTACAGGACCAAAATCATTACCAGCTTTGCGACGCTTAAATCAATCCCTACAAAATGACCAAGAGACGCTAAGGCGGCGAGGTGCGGCAAAAGAGTTGCAGGTAGTAGCCTTACGACAACGAGCAACGAGTCGAGCAATTGCCAAAATTCTCACAGTCTACGCAGGTCAAACCCACAACGCTGACCTCAGCCGCACTAACCTAGGGCAAGTGAATAGTGGGGCAGCTCAATTCACTCTAGTTTTAGATAACCTTGACTTATCCGGCATCAACTTTCGCTCTGCAATCTTATCCAATGCCAGTCTACGCAACAGCCGCTTCTACGGTGCTGGTGAAGACCAACGCTTTGGTACCTTTGATGATTCACTTGCCGATTTGAGCGGTGCTGACCTCAAAGAAGCTGACCTCACAGGTGTAAATCTCAGCAATGTCCCAATGAATCGCACCAATTTCGTTCGGGCAACTCTCAATCAAGCAAACTTATCTAACAGCCATTTGGGAGGGGCAAACCTCAGCAGCACACAGCTCATTGGCGCTGACTTGCAACAAGCCATGCTCGAAAATGCCAGCCTGACTGGTGCAAATTTGGGACAGGCAAAGTTAGGCTTGTCCAATCTGCATGGCGCACGTTTAGGACAGGCTAATGCCATGGGAGGAGACTTCTCCTATGCTGATTTGAGTCAATCAAACTGGCAAGGCGCAGACCTTTCGAGAGCGAATTTGAGCAATGCTAATCTCCGAGAGGCTGACCTCAGCGCAACTAAATTAGTTGAGGCAAATCTTAGCAATGCCCAGTTGCAGAATGCGAACCTCCGCAACTCCAATCTGAGTGCAACAAACTTGCAGGGGGCTAATCTAACGGGAGCTGATTTTCTGGGAGTCACCTTTGCTGCTGCAACACCAGGACAGTCGAATCAATTCCTAGAAAAGCCACCATCTGCCGCAACGGCTGCTCGCGTGAAGGGTGTTAATTTTGCCAAAGCTAAGAATTTAGATGCCAAGCAAATCAAATTTATCTGCGCTAATGGTGGGCAACATCCTCAATGTCCTTAATGGAAGAAGGTAACAATTTTTTCACAGGTTTAAGCGTTCTGAAGTTCGTTTGCGGAATATTCAATCCCAAGATTACAGGTAGTTGAAAAGGCGATCGCATAGTTTTGAGCCATCTTAGATGAGATGTAGCTGCCTATTGGCGAGCGCCTTAATAGTAGTCACTACCTCTAGCTGTGTTTAGTATGAACAAACAGACATTTGATTACCAAACTTGTCAGCCTCAGGGCAGGGCTTTGAAGTTGTTTGTAGAGAAATCAGCAGCCTTTGCCGTAAACTGATGAGAAGCACTGCTGATTTTTTTTAACAAATGCTAAAGATTAATATCTCATGGAAAAGGTTGAAAAGCTGAGAGCTATCATCCTTGAAAACTTAGAGGATTTTCAGGGGAATTCATTAGTAGCTCCTTTTAACGAAGTTCCTGATTTTGATTTGTATTCCCATGACTATCTTGAGTTCGCAGAACAAGAGCTGAACAAAGGCACATCAGTAAGTTTAGTTAATTGTATAACTCATCTCAAGAGGTCGATCGAGTGTCAAATGGATACATTTTTTTATACATTTAATCTAGCTAAACTATTCAGTCGAAGAAATCTGAAATTTGATAAAAAGGCAGATTTTTTAAAAGAGGCGGGAGTTTTAATATCTAGATCTCTCAGTAGATTTAATACTATAAGAAATAAGATTGAGCATGAATATAGAGTTCCTAAGATTGATGATATAGAAGTTTATTTTGATTTAGTATCTGCCTTAGTTTTGCTCGTGGAAAGAGCTACCTTTCAGTATACTGGGGTTGATTTTTTCGCATATGACGAGAATAATGACAAAAAGATTACATTCAAAATGACTTATAGAAGGGAAGCTCCCTCTATTGAAGCCACATGGAGAATTGTTATTGATGGTGAAGAAAAGGAGGAAAAGCTGGAAGTTTATGCAGAAAGGGAAATCCAGGAATTTGCTCACTTTTTTAGAATTTTGACAATACTTATTGAGTTTTGGAATCAGCAAGGAAGTATTGCATATATAAGAAGGAAGCTATCTCAATAATTATTTCCTAACATTAAGTTGCGTATTCATCTGACTCGCTAGAGCGATCGCTATAATTTCTCTACAACCCTAATCAGCGTCAGTGCCATGACTGCCTCAATCCCTACAGTCATCAAGACAAACCCCACCAAGACTTTACATATATGGAAACCTGCTACTTGGGAAGATTACTTAACCTACCGTGACGATCCAACGACAGAGAGAGTAAGGCTGTTTTTTCATCAGGGCTATCTTTTAGTTATTGACATGGGTGGAGAAGGAATTAATCACGCGACTATCAGCGATCTATTTACTATGTTGTTTTTTATCTGGTTCAGCCAGAAACCAGAACAGGTATTTAGTTCGCTAGGGCGTTGCTTGATAGAAAAGCCCAATACAAAAGCAGGAGCGCCCGATCTAGCGCTTTATTTAGGTGAAGATTATCCCCGATGGAAAACAGGAGAATCACGTCGCATTGATTTAACTCAGTGGCGAGTTCCTAACTTAGTTGGCGAAATTGCAGACACTACTTTGGTAACTGATTTAGATGAGAAAAAACAACTCTATGCGGATTTTGGAATTCCTGAGTATTGGGTAGTTGATGTTCGGGGTCAACGGGTAATTGCATTTCAGTTGCAGCAAAATTGCAAGTATAAGGACTGTACTCAATCGTTAACACTCGAAGGATTACCTATTTCCTTGCTAGAGCAAACTTTAGCACTTCTAAATGAGGGTAAAAATGGCAGTGCAGCGACCTAGTTTGCTCAACAAATTTCTAATTTGAAATAGGCGCGACAACTTTTAAGATTACCTAACAACCATTGCTTATTTTTTAATAGTGCAACCACATTCATCAAGTCTTTTTCAACAGTAGGTTCGTCGCATTAACAAAGATTGACTATTTACGATTGGTTAGTGAAACACCCACAACTACGAGGACTCCACCAAGAATTAAAGCAGGAGTAAGCGGTTCGTTCAGTAAGACAATTGCAAAGAATACTGCAACCACGGGCACAAGATTGATAAAAATGGAGGCTTTTGTCGCCCCGATCGCGTTTAGTCCTTCGTAGTACCAGCAAAACGCCGCCACTGTTCCCAAAACAGCAAGATACAGAATTGCTAACCAAACTGTAAAAGAAAAGGTTTGCCAGTTTTGTAGGAGTCCTTCTCGAATAGCAGGGATTAAAAATAGAGGCGTTCCTACTAAGCAAGCATAGGTTGTGGCGGCCAAGGGAGACAGCGTTTTTATAACCTGCTTTCCAACTAGCGTGTAAATCACCCAAGTCCCAACACAGCCAAGCAAGAACAAATCTCCCGCCGTAACTCCCTGTGCCAGAATTGCAAGAGGATTTCCCTGGCTAATCACAATAGCCGCTCCTGAAAGCGCCGCACCAATTCCAGTCAACCTAATAGGAGTGAGCCGCTCGTTGAACATGAGGGCAGCACACAGAGCAATCACGGTTGGGTTAATCGTGACAATTAGAGAAGCTCGGCTTGCCGGAACAGTCTGCAATCCCAAGAAAAAGAAGGCATTGTAGGCAAAGATGCCACTCAAGCCCAGCATGACAATCGGCAATAGATGATGTTGCCGCAACCGTGGCAGTCCTCCTTCAAGTTTGAACGAGAGGAGGAGTAGGAGCAATGTAGCGATCGCATAACGACAGAAAGCGACTGAGAATGGCCCTACCGTTTGAACAACTGCTCGTCCTGCAATAAATGTCCCACCCCAAATAACTGTCATCCCTGTCAACTTGAGGTAGATCAGTGTCAAAGATTGACTAGCTGTAGAACCGTTTTTCGTTGACGCAACAACACGATCTGTCTCCTGCTGCTTGCTACGTTCATTCGATGGTTTGACCATCAGGCACCTCTGGTAACAACTGTCTCTACCTTTGCTACCCACAGAGGCAGCGATCTTGTACATTCTTGAGGTGGGTTACTAAGCGGCGGCTCTGTCAACCCGCCTAGAAGCCCGGAACTGTTGTCTTGTGCAATAGAACCAGGGCTACCAAAAGTCCCTTCTGTATTGGCAAGCCTTTAGGCGCTGTCAATCAGGAGGGGTAGTTTACACTCTAGTCTTCCGGAATAACTCAGGGTGTGATGTAAGCATACTAACTAGGGTAGAGTCTGGTTATTCTCTACCCTAGCGGTTTTGATAGAGATGCGATCGCTCGTACCACACCACCTCAATACAAGTACCTTTGCAAGAAGTCTCTTGATGTTCCTATAGCTCGAAATACTCACCGTAACTTTCAGCAAAGAAAACCTGGTCAATCTCAAAGCGCCCACCATATTGCTTGAATGGCTCAGTCGCATAACCTAGTGGTAGCAGACAGCAGACATCGACTTCCTCTGGAATCTGAAAGGCTTCTTTCACTTGAGCGCTGACAAACCCTTCCATTGGACAACTATCGACACCAAAACTCTTTGCCACAATCATGATATGAGCAACAGCTAGCATCGTGTGGCGGTTTGTCCAAGCTTCAACGTTTTCAAAGCAGGGATGGTATTCAAACAAAGCAGGGATTTGCTCACGCATCACATTCGCAAACTGCTCGTTTACCCCACCCGTCTCCATACCCATCTGGATAACTGATTCGATGTAGTCTGAGTCTCCCACTCGTCTGTCACCACAGCAAATTAAGACTACTGGTGCTTCACCAACTTGCCGTTGGTTGAAGGCACAAGCCTTTAGCTTCTCCTTATTCTCTTGCTCCCTCACAACGACAAAGCGCCAAGGCTGTAGATTATAACCAGACGGTGAGCGGACACCTAACCGCAGAATTTCTCCTAAAAGCTCCTCTGGAATTGGGTCACTACGGAACGCTCTAGCAGCACGACGCTGCTCAATACTTTCCTTTAATCCCAGTGTTGAATGCATTTCAGTTGTCATCGTCTTTCCTCTTCACCAGTAGTTAAGTAGGTGGGTGCAAAAATAAACCTAGCATGTTGCTTTGACTGTTAACGGTCAACTGGGAACTGGCGATTGGGACGAATCAAAAGGGCTTGTACCCCACTTGTTCGAGCAAGAAGTTATCCCAGTCCCAGAGCGGTGTTCCTCCCCACTCGACCTGTGTGAAAAGTGGGGCTTCCTCGCCGCGACCTGATGAACTGTCAACAAAAAACCGTTTTACTTCAACTCATCCACCTACTGATCTGCTGACTGGAAGTGACGTTAACCTAAACCCAATTCGCGCTTGAGCAAGTTAATCGACTTGCTGCCGATATAATTCTCACAAAGGATGAGTTCGGGGGGACGAATAATGTCCTCTCTCGCTGCTAAGATTGTGGCTTTGACTGTTTGATAACTTGCCTGGTCGCTAATGATGGTCTGAGCGCTGCGAACCAGAGCGTTGAGTTTGTAGGTATCTTTAACCTGTGCTGTCATTAGGAGGATGTCATCGCCCCGCAGACTGTGGATGATCACTTCCACAATCCGTAGAATACCGACGCTCAGACTCACGACACCCAGACAGCTATTATTGGGTAGGCGTTGAATAATTTGGATTTCTTTGGCGTAGTCGTAAATATCTACGGGGATAACGCGAACCGATTTGGGAGCTGCGATCGCTTCGGCTTGTCCAATAAAGTAGCGGCTAGTTACCACCGTACCAGAGTTTGTTAGATCCAGTGCTTCGGAGAGTTCCTCCATCG
Organism: Symplocastrum torsivum CPER-KK1; assembly: GCA_019358875.1. Lineage (GTDB taxonomy): Bacteria > Cyanobacteriota > Cyanobacteriia > Cyanobacteriales > Coleofasciculaceae > Symplocastrum > Symplocastrum torsivum. Next base: position 142,172 of record JAHHIF010000014.1, on the reverse strand, counting down.
GCACCAACTGCACAGGAATTCCTAAGGCTTGTTCAAGTTCCTGCACCATCAATTCACCTGCACCCAAATCTCGCGACTCAACGGTAACAAGTACCCGCGCACTACAGCGCAATCGCCAGTCAATTTCCGCTAGAAACAATTCTCTTGCTTCGCTGAGGGAGCAACCTTGTCCTAGTAGGTCATCAAGGCTCTGTTGCACAACTTTATAGGCTTCAGGATATTGATTCAGGATAGGAGACTGGCGTTGTGTACCACCTTCATGACCTTGTGCTTTAACATAAATGCCTGAGCCTGCTTGGGATTCTACTAAACCTGTTTCTTCTAGTTGCCGATAGACCTTGCTAATCGTATTGCGGTGTAGACCTGTAATCATTGCCAACTGCCGCGTACTTGGCAGTCGATGACCAGGGGGATATTGGCGGGAGGCGATCGCAAACTGAATTTGGTCAAATAGCTGCTTAGAAGCCGGGATTTCGCTGTCTGGCTGAATATGATACTGAACCATTACCGAGTCTCCAAAGCGAACTGGTAAATCAATAAGAGTGGTAGTTCTATCATGGGCACTATTTACAATAACTATTTTGTCTAATGTCGCGCTTATTCTTACTCAGCACTAGGTTTCTGTAGGATTGGCCAGCTACAAACCCAACCTATGTGACAAAGCATCATAGCTGAAGTTAAGAACAAGGGGCGAGGGTAAGTAAGAGCTGTAAATAAACGTAGGTAGGAATGAGTCACTGGTTGGTAGTGGGTCAAACGGACAAGCCTCCAGTGAGGTTTATCTATATCCACTTACTTCAATATTAAACTTTTTCAGCTTACTTCAGCCGTGGCTACTCTATGCTATTAACTTACTATTCTCAAATTCAAAACCTTGATAAGCAAGTTAATTTAAATTGAATTAATAGTTTACACAAATTTTATCCAAAGACTAGTAAAGTCCAATAAATCACTAGCTTATTGTATAATTTATTCCATGCAGATCTACTTAATAAAGCCAATGTTTACACAATTCAAATAATTGAGTAATTTATTTAATGATTGTGCAATAAAACTGCTGAAAACCGCTATTGATTAATAGCATACACTTGAAAAATAAATTCAATTCTAAAGTTTTAGAAACAGAGGGTAGCTTAGAGTTAAAATTAGACTTAAGTTCCTGTAGCGCTTAGCAAGCCAATAACTCGATAGAGGCTAGCCGCTCTAACATCAACAGAGCGTCGAGTAACCATCACATCCTTATTATGGCGAATAGAGAAATTCAAACAGATTCAGTCAAAATTACCAATGGCAATCTAGAAATTCCAGCGTACCTGGCAATGCCAGTGGGGGTAGAATCAGCTCCAGGAATTGTGGTACTGCAGGAAATTTTTGGGGTAAATAGCCATATCCGTGATGTCACCGAACGATTCGCAAAAGAAGGTTATGTTGCGATCGCACCTGCACTTTTCCATCGGCAAGCTCCTGGATTTGAAACTGGCTACACTCCCGAAGACATTCAAGTTGGCAAGAAATATAAAGAGCAAACCCACGCAGAAGAACTACTCAGTGACATCAAAGCCAGCATTGATTATCTCATCAGCCAGACACCAGCAAAAACAGATGCGATCGGCTGTATTGGCTTTTGTTTTGGCGGTCATGTTGCCTATCTGGCCGCAACCCTACCCGATATTGCGGCTGTAGCTTCTTTCTATGGTGCTGGGATTACGACCATGACTCCGGGTGGTGGTGAGCCGACTATTAGGCGAACCAAAGACATTAGGGGAGGCAAGACACTATACGCCTTCTTTGGGATGGAAGATGCTAGTATCCCTGCTGAACAGGTAGACCAAATCGAAGACGCACTCAACAAGCACCAAGTACTTCACCGCATCTTTCGCTATGAAGGAGCAGACCACGGCTTCTTTTGTGATCAACGGGCTAGCTACAATAAGGCAGCCGCCTTTGATGCCTGGGATCAAGTGAAGCAGTTGTTTAGGCAGGAACTTCGTTAGGTTGGTGTCTTGTATCTTTGTCTCACGCTTGCTTACCTAGGCAGGTAATTATCAACTCTTTTTTCTTCGTTTTTGCAAAGTAATTGTCATGAATTCAAAATCAACCCGTTCTCAAGCCAGCAGTTCATCGTTTACGATGGATGACTTTGCTAAAGCCTTGGAACAACACGACTACGAGTTTAAACAGGGACAAGTGGTGCGTGGTCGGGTACATAACTACGAGAATGATGGCGCGTATATTGACATTGGCGGCAAGTCTTTGGCGTATGTTCCAATCAATGAAGTTTCAGTAAAACTGACAGGAGATTGGGCTGAGATACTGCCGTTGCGGGAGGAGATGGATTTCCTGATTATTCAGGAACAGGATGCGGATGGACAGGTGACGCTTTCACGGCGTCAGTTGGAAGAGAAGCTGGTGTGGGACGAGTTAGCACAGCTACAGGAGGATGGTAAATCACTACAGGTGCGTGTTTCTGCTGTGAATAAAGGTGGTGTCACGGTGGATGTACGAGGATTGCGTGGATTCATTCCGCGATCGCATCTGAGTGAGCGAGAAAACTTAGAGTCGTTAATTGGTCAAACCCTCACTGGCACATTTCTGGAAGTGGATCGCGATCGCAAAAAGCTAGTCCTTTCCCAGCGCGAAGCTACTCGCTCTGCTAATTTCAATCAGCTAGAGTTGGGGCAGTTAGTGGAAGGCAAGATTGTGTCGATCAAGCCTTTTGGTCTCTTCGTTGATTTTGATGGCATTACAGGCTTGCTGCACATCAAGCAGGTGAGTCAAAGCTTTATTGAATCTTTGCCTACTGTATTCCAGATCGGTCAGCCAATTAAGGCAATGATTATTGACTTAGATGAAGCAAAAGGTCGCATTTCTCTCTCTACCAGAGTTTTTGAAAACTATCCTGGTGAAATGGTAGAAAAGATGGCTGAGGTGATGGATAGTGCTGAAGCACGTTCCGAGAAAGCAAAACAAAAAGTAATGCAGCAATAAAGCGTTCAGCTATCAGCTATCAGCTCAAGACTTACGCACGAATACCCTATGTAGGGGCAATCCCCTCGTGGTTGCCCCGCTTTCACATAAGATGTAAAGGAAATGCGTAAGTTCTGAGCTATCAGCTAGAAAAAAAGTTACCCACAAGCCACAGCTTGGGTGAGGATAAAGTTATAAATCTTTGTCAGGTTTAACCTTGCGTTTGAACACAGGGTAGGCTTTCTTCATTAGCTGAAAGCTGATCGCTCTATAAAGCCCCCTACACTGGTAGGAAAAGCAGATCTTAGGCTTAAAGAGGGAACTATCTAATGGCTCAAGCAGATGGCTCAATCCGCACTCTTACCGTAGATATTGGCGGCAGTGGCGTTAAGGCAATGGTTTTAGATGAAGCTGGTAATGCCTTGACAGAACGTAGTCGTGTAGAAACACCGCAACCCCCGAAGCCAACTGCTGTGATTGATGCGATCGCTTCTTTAGCAGCAGGACAAGGTGAGTTTCATCGGGTATCAGTGGGATTTCCTGGTGTAGTGCGTGGTGGTGTTACAGAAACAGCCGTGAACTTAGATCCAGATTGGGTTGGGTTTGACTTGGCAACGGCGTTATCTCAGCGTTTAGATAAGCCAACCCGTGTAATCAATGATGCCGATATGCAAGGATTGGGAGCAATTTCTGGGAAAGGGGTGGAATTAGTAATTACTCTAGGTACAGGCTTTGGCTCTGCTCTATTCTTAGATGGGAAGCTGGTGCCAAATTTGGAAATGGGGCATCATCAGTTTCGTAAAGAGGAAACCTATGAGCAGCAGCTAGGGCGTGCGGCGTTGGAGAAGGGGGGGCAAAAAAAATGGAACAGTCGCTTAGAAAAAGCGATCACCTCACTTGAGCATCTATTTAACTACGACTACCTCTACATTGGTGGTGGTGAAACGAAGAAAATCACCATCGAGCTACCACCCAATGTCAAAATTGTGCCTAATATATCTGGGTTATTGGGTGGTATTGCTTTGTGGCGGAATTAGAAAGAGCAGAGGGAGTGAGGGAGTGAGGGAAGCAGGGGGGTTAAGCTGACACGACTAGACAACCCTCTACCAAGCCGAACTGGGAAATTGTGAATCTGATTCCTGACAAAGCTAACTTGCCCTGAATAGTCTAATGATGAAATGGTAGTAGATGACCTCCAATTTTTTTTGTACTACTAGTGACGCAGATTAATACTCCTTCTCTTCCTATTAGAGCTGGTCTTGTTGGGACTGGGTTTGCCGCGAAGCTGCGGGCGGAAGCCTTGCAGAGCGATTCGCGATCGCGTTTAGTGGCGGTTAGTGGTCATACACCTGAAAAAACTCAAGAGTTTGCGAGGAACCACGAAGCGATTGCTCTAGATTCCTGGCAGCAGTTGGTTGAGCATCCTGATTTGGACTTGGTGATAATTTGTACTATTAATCGTGACCATGGTGCGATCGCACAAGCTGCCCTTGAGGCTGGGAAGCACGTTGTTGTCGAATATCCTCTTTCCCTCGACCCCGTAGAAGCTGAGTCGTTGATTGCTCTTGCCGAAGCTCAAGGAAAGCTACTTCATGTTGAGCATATTGAGTTATTAGGAGGCTTACATCAAGCACTTCGGCAAGCCTTACCAGAGATTGGTAATCCATTCTATGCCCGCTACATCACTATCATGCCTCAGCATCCTGCACCAAGGCGCTGGACTTATCACCCAGAACAATTTGGCTTTCCCTTTAGTGGTGCCCTTTCCCGAATTCAACGATTTACTGACTTGTTCGGCAATGTCACAACAGTGAGTTGTCAGTCTCGGTTTTGGGAGGCTGCTGATTATTACAAGGCTTGTCTGTGTACCACTCAATTGCGCTTTACCAATAATCTCATTGCAGAAGTCACTTATGGGAAAGGGGAAGTATTCTGGCAAGGTTTACGCAACTTTGAGGTGCATGGTGAGCAAGGAACACTGGTTTTTGAAGGTGATCAAGGTAGTCTGATTCGGGGAGAAGAACGGATACCCATTGAAGTTGGTGGACGACGTGGCTTGTTTGGAAAGGACACAGGCATGGTGTTGGATTACTTAGTTGAAGGAAAACCTCTGTATGTATCAGCCACAGCTAGTTTATATGCCCTGAAAGTGGCAGATGCAGCACGTCAGTCTGCTGATATGGGAGAAGCGATCGCTTTTTGGCCTTAAACCTCTGTCTCCTCTTGTTGTGGTAGGGGAAGCAGAGGGTAATTTGTAGCACTCATTGATGAAATTCGATAACAATCAACAACCAACAACCATTCAAGACCGCCTAATGTTAAAGCAACACCAATCTTGACGCCTCCAAAGCGTTGCGACAATCCAGTTGTGTTGTTCTAGGGTATCGGCAATTGGTTTTGCCTGGTCTAACAAAATACCGCTCATGACTCCCCAACACTCAGGCGCAGCGATCTCAGTGATGGCTGGGATTAAATCAATAATCACCTCTGCCAAAATATTGCAGAGAATCCCATTAACAGGTTTACCATCAGTAAGCTGCGGCAATAGCTCAACACTCCCCTTCCCTACCACAAGATGCTCTTCAGTAATTTGATTTAAGTCGCGGTTACTGTTGGCTGCCTGTACGGCTAAGGGGTCAGTATCTACCGCATAAACCTTCTTCGCCCCCAACAACACAGCCCCAATTGAGAGAATGCCAGAACCACAGCCAATATCCGCAATCACAGAGTTGCTATCCTCAGTAACACGCATTTCCAGCGCCTCTAAGCACAACTGAGTTGTCGCATGAGTCCCTGTTCCAAATGCCGCACCAGGGTCAAGGCGTAACAGCAATCGTTCTGAGTAGTCTGGTATTGGCAACCAAGCTGGGTAAATCAATAAGCGATCGCCTATTTCTTGCGGTTCCCAGTGTTGCTTCCAACTACTTGCCCAGTCCTCCTCATCAATCAGGTGCCACTGCGTTACTGGCACTGGCATTCCTACCGTTAGGGCATCTTGACGCAACCACAGAGAAAGCGCTGCCAAATCCAACAACTGTACCTGCATCTGGGGCAAATATGCTCCGATGAGTTGCAAATGCCCTTTCGTTTCACTTGATGTGCCGCGACAGCCAAACATTTCCAATCGCCAGAAGATTAAGTCCTCCAACGCTGGGTCGCAGAGAATCTGAATTTCCCACCAGCTATTTGCCATATTTGTTGTTAGTTATTAGTTATTAGTTATTAGTTGTTAGAAATTAGCTATTATCCCTTAGCTATAGAACGACAGGTAACTCTGCTAATCTTGCTTCTAACAACTAACCACCAACAACTAAACAACTACAAAGTTACCGTGTAAGCATCTCGAATTCCCGGAACCTTCGTAATCTCTGACAAAATTCCTTCCGGTAACGGGTCATCAATACTCAATACCATTACAGCGTCACCCCGGACAATCTTGCGACCAACCTGCATACTAGCGATATTGACATTAAAACTGCCCAACAGAGAGCCGATTTTCCCAATAATCCCTGGCATGTCGCGGTGCAAGGTAAACAGCATATAGTGACTGGGAGGAACATTCACCGGGAACTCATCAACACTGGTGATGTGGATTTCACCATCACTCAACAGTGCCCCTGTTACCGAATGTTCGCCCAAGGAACCGATCGCAGATAAATGTAATGACCCACCAGAGTAGTCTCGAATCGAGGCATCCCGCGTTTCAATCACACGAATTCCCCGTTCTTTCGCCTCAATGCTGGCATTCACATAGTTAACACGCTCTCGCAGTGCTTGAGACAGCAAGCCTTTAAGCGCAGCAACTACTAACGGTTGGCTATTATTCGTTGCCAGTTCCCCTTGGAGGTGAACATTCAACATCTCAATTCGTCCACCCGATAGTTGCCCCACCAAGTTACCCAAGGTTTCAGCCAACTGCATGTAGGGTCTGAGTTCTTCGAGGACATTTGGCGAGAGTCCTGGAATATTAACCGCTGAACGTGCAGGCAAGCCCAAAAGAACATCACGAATTTGCTCAGCGACATCAATTGCCACATTCACTTGCGCTTCTGCGGTTGAGGCTCCTAAGTGGGGAGTGAGAACCATTTCTTTCCCAAGCGATCGCAACGGAGAATCTTCCAGTGGTTCTGACTCAAACACATCCAATGCTGCGCCCGCAATCTTACCTGCTTCCAATGCCTCAAACAGGGCTTGCTCATCAATAATACCGCCTCTGGCGCAGTTGATGATTCGAGCCGTGGGCTTCATCTTCGCCAGTGCCTCGGCATCAATTAGATGAGTGGTTTCTGGTGTCTTCGGCATATGCAGCGTGATGTAATCAGATTGCTGCAAAAGCATATCCATATCGACGAGGAGACAGCCTATCTGATCTGCCCGTTCCAGAGAAATGAACGGGTCATACGCCAGCAACCTCATTCCCATCGCTCGTGCCACTGTTGCAACATGGGAACCAATTTTCCCTAACCCAACGACACCCAATGTTTTCTTATAAACTTCTGTCCCGATAAAGCTTTTGCGATCCCATTGATTGTTTTTGACGGACTGATTAGCGTCAGGGATATGGCGAGATAGGGACAGCATCATTGCCAGTGCGTGTTCAGCAGCGGCAATTGTATTCCCTTCAGGAGAATTAACAACAACAATTCCCTGACGGGTAGCCGCTGGCACATCGACGTTATCAACACCAACACCAGCGCGTCCAATAATTTTTAGTTGTTTACCAGCCTCAATGATTTCTTTGGTAACTCGTGTACCAGAGCGAATCATCAAGGCATCATAGTCCGGAATAATCGCAATTAGCTCCTCAGGCGGTAGATTGGTTTTGATGTCAACCTGAGCAACTTGAGAAAGAATATCAATTCCGGCTTGATCAATTGTGTCGGAGACGAGAACCTTAGACATTACCAGCAGAGGGGTTGAAAGGGGTTACACACATCACGCCCTGTCCTTCAATGAGCGAATCATATCCAATCCAAGAGCGCTACAGGTAATACGACAAGCGATCGCGGTTAAATGCAATAGGCGTTTTTTGATACACCTATACTTTTACCTCACTATCAAGGTAGTACCGCAGGAGGCTATTTTAACTGCAAAGGAGGTGCTAAACCGCTGATTATCTAAAAGTTTTTAAGTTTCATGGGAATTGGGAATTGGGAATTGGGAATTGGGGGTTGGGCACTATGAGACGAAAGCTGTTACCGTACTCTTTGGAAGCCGGATTCCGATTTAATCGTTAGATAGAGCAATGAACTATTTAATCGCCGTATTGCAAAACCGTATAGAAGCAGAAGAAGCTTACTCAGCCTTGGAGAAAGAAGGCTTACCGTTGGATAAAATCTCCATTCTGGGTAGAGGGTACAAAAGTGCTGATGAATTTGGTTTAATTGACCCCGGCTTAGAAGCGCAAAAGCAAAGCCGTCTACTTGCTTACTGGCTAATTCCCTTTGGATTTGTAGCTGGCTATGCCTTTAACCTCCAAACAGGGATAGAAGTGTTTGAATGGGCAGGGAGCATCGGTAACCATATCATCGGTGGCGTATTTGGTGCGATCGCAGCAGCAATGGGCAGCTTTTTTGTCGGTGGCGGTGTTGGCTTAGTATTTGGTGGTGGTGATGCCTTACCTTACCGCAATCGGCTTAATGAAGGTAAATATTTAATTGTCGTCAAAGGTTCGGAGAGTTTGACTCGGCAAGCTACCCGAATCCTACGCCAATTCGAGCCTGAGACTATTCAAGGCTATATTGACCCAGCGAGTGTCTAACCCGTACATAACAAAAGTCTCTTTCTCCGAATCCCCAGTCACCAATCACTATGCCCAAGCCCTCATCCCCGATCGCTTATGCCTAGGTAGAATCAAGAAAGTATTTTACAAAAGCGATTACGAATGCTGCCGAGAGAAGATTTACTCAAAGGAGTCGAAAATCGAGATACTGTTGCCCGTGTCATCGACCAAGCTGATCAGGCAATCAAGACGTGGGAAGTTGTCTTGAGTGATTTTCTCTCACCGCCAGTAATAGCCGAAATCCAACAGCAGTTTGGACGTTTGACGGAAGTACAACTGCTGGCTTGGGGAGGCTATCCGCAAGCCGAACGACAACGTGTAGCGATCGCGCGTTCAGAACTCCCTCTAGAGCAATCTCAGGTAGAAGTCGTGGCTTTGGATATTGCGGGTAACTTTCTTTTTGACCCGCCAACCCATCGAGATTTCCTAGGGGCAATGCTAGGCTGCGGTATTGTCCGAGAAAAAACTGGCGACATCATTGTCTTAGGAGAACGAGGGGCACAGGTCATTGTCGTTCCCGAAATGGCAGAGTTTTTGGAGACGCAACTCAATCAAGTTCGCTCTGTACCCGTGAAAACTCGACGCATTGACTTGAGTGAACTAAAGATTCGAGAACCGAAGAAAAAAGAGATGACAACGGTAGAGGCATCGCTGCGCCTAGATGCGATCGCCTCGGCAGGCTTTGGTGTCTCCCGCAGCAAAATGGCTGATTTGATTACGGCTGGCGATGTCCGAGTCAATTGGAAAGATGTTAGCCAAGCCAGTTACCTCATCAAAACAGGAGACTTGATTGCGATTCGCGGTAAAGGACGCTTGGAAGTTGGGGAAGTCGCTGTAACCAAGAAAGAACGTTACCGCGTGCAATTGACAAGATTTATCTAAAACCTTTAGTACTGACCTAAAGCCAAGTAGTGGTTCACTAAAAGAACCGAAATTGCGGTTCTTCTCTAGTAAATCCTTCTTTCGGAGGATGTGCTATCTCCCAAAACCTACTCGACAAGGATTTATCCGTGCTAGTATGTAGCAGACTCATATACCAGACTTTGTGGTGCAAATACACAACTATTTTGGACTGACTGTGAATTAGATATGTGTCAGGAGGCAATCACTTTGTCAAGGCGTAGACTCAGTATTTACATATTGCAATATTCATGACTAATGTGGCAACAACTTTACTAACTTGTGCCAGGATTGATACCCAAATCCAAGGTCTGTAACTATACAGACTGCCTAGTTTTGCAGTGAAGCCTTCTTCCCTTCCGTGAAACTACAGACATTGCCAAAAAACTATTTTACTATTCCGTAATTCTCACCAAGAAAATCTACGAGATAGTGTGGCAAGTTTAACTAAGCACCCAAATTGGTCAGCTAACGCAAAGCACCAAGCTTTCTCAAACTGGTTCTCTTCTCTATCACTTTCCTTCTATGGCTCCAAAACTCGTCAAAGTTCGGTTTCCTATCTGGGAATTTCTCAACCAGCCTATCTTTAGCTCTACAAATAAACTAATACTTAATCCTAGGCTTTTTGCCTATCTATACAGAATTCAACTTCTAGAACGCTGTTTGGATAAAAAGTATGACAAAGTATGATTTTCTACGTTATCACGGAAATTAATCCCAAGTTTTGTTCTGCCGTACCAGATCAATGACAGCAGGGTAAAGAAAAAGGAGAAGGGTGGGCATTGCCCACCCTTCGCTATAGTAGAACTCTTTATAGCTGTCGCCATAAAAGTTAGGACAGATTCAACAGTCTAAACAACCACGTACTAGTACTCAACCTTCTGCATAAAAGCCCTCTCCATAAGAGCCTTTTGCTATAGATGCTACTTGAATGCTGAGCAAGCTTATTAACTACTCTTGGGGTCTGGAATCGTAATATCCAATGAAGTCACGTTGGCGGAGAGACTCGTAAGCGGTGGTTGAATCGCTGCTGCATTCCCTACGACCAGAGTCACAATTTTGTCGGGTTGTAAGTATTTTTGTGCGACACGTTGGACATCTTCAACAGTCGTTGCTTGGACACCTTTTTGATACTGGAACAGAAAATCCTCTGGGTACCCGTAATATTCGTAACGCATTAACCGCGATAACGTTTGAGCAGGGTCTTGAAAGTTGAACACAAATGAGTTGAGTACCTGATCTTTGGCATAGGCAAGTTCAGCTTGTGACACAGGTATTGTCCGAAGTTCCTCAATTTCTGCGAGAACCGCTTTAATTAAAGGGACTGTACCATCTGAGCGAGTTTGTCCACCAGCGATGAACGTACCTGGAAAATCAAAGCTAGGACTCCAATATCCATACACAGAATAGGCAAGCCCTTGGCGCGATCGCACTTCGTTAAATAAACGTCCGCCAAATCCATTCATTATCTGATTTAAGACATCCAACGCCGGATAGTCAGGGCTGTTGAACTGTCCTCCCAAATGTCCCATCTGGACATAACTTTGGGTAAGTTGGGGCTGATTCACCAGAAAGACACCTGTTTGCTTTGCCTGGGATACCTCTGGCATAGTCGGCTGTGATGGCTTTGAGGCAGATTTCCAATTGCCAAATTGCTCCTGAATGCGCGATCGCATTTTGGCAGAATCAAAATCCCCAATGATTCCCAGAATCATATTTTCAGGATGAAAATATTGCCCGTAGAACGCCACTACATCGTCACGAGTAATATTATCGAGAGTCTGATACTCTACAGTACGGGCGTAAGGGCTAGTGTCACCGTAGATCAGTTTCTGAAATTCTCGACCCGCAATATCATTAGGGTCATCATTCCGACGCGCAATTTGCCCTGCCTGTTGGCGTTTGGCTAACTCCAGCTTATCGGGGGCAAAGACGGGTTCTTGAATCACCTCAGCAAACAAATCAAAAACCATATCTAAGTCTTCTGTCAGGGCGCTGAAACTAGCGCTACCTGATGCCGTACCAATGCCAGTTTCCACAGAAGCCGCCCGTTGTTCTAAAAGCGCATTCAGTTCATCGCCAGAGTGCTGCTTTGTACCACCAGTACGCATCACTTCGCCAACCATTGTTGCTAAGCCAATCTTATCGACTGGTTCAAGGCGATCGCCTGTGCGAATCAGGGCAGTACCGCCAACTAGGGGCAGTTCATGATCTTCCATCAGATACACAACCATCCCGTTGTCCAGCTTATAGCGCGTGTACTCTGGGATCTGAATCTCTGGTACCGGAGCGAACTCTAACTCTGTGTAGTGCCGTGGTGTCGCTGCCACTGCTGGGACACGCGACACAACCACCAGTAGCATTGTCAGCAGCAGTAGCCCCAGCCAGCGCAGGAATTTTGGTTTTTTGATTTTGGATTTTGGATTGTTCATTGCTAATTTTTCGTTGCTAATTGTTTGCGGTGTACCAAATGGCACTGCTTTACTACGCAAACATTGCTATTAGCCATCAGCCATCAGCCAGTAGCCATTAACGACTAACGACTAACGACTAACAACTAACAACTAACTACTGACTTGATAAAAGACGGCCGATAGTACGATTGTCTGGCTGGAATGTCGCTTGAGCGACGCGCTGAATGTCGGCTGGGGTAACAGCAGCGATCGCTTCTAATTCCTTGAATAAGTTGCGCCAGTCGCCTGTTTTCACCTCATACTCCACCAAATTTCGTGCCATACCGGAATTGGAATCAAGCGATCGCAATAGTCCAGCACGCGCCTGTGTCTTCACCCGATCTAACTCAACAGCCGAAACAGGTTCTGTCTTGAGTCGTTCAATTTCATTACGCAATGCTGTCGCCACTTCATCCACCGTATGCCCCGGTGCTGTCTGGGCGTACAACAACATCAAATTCGGATACTTATTACCAGGAAAACCACTAAATCCCTCAGCAGAAAGCGCAACCTGTTGCTTCTCCACCAGAGACTTGTAGAGCCGAGACGTGCGACCATTACTGAGCAGGCTGCCAATGATGTCGTAAACCACATTATCGGGATGGTCGATGGCGGGTCGATGGTATCCTTCCAAGTACCAAGGTTGGGAAGGTAACTGTAACTTCACTTCCCGTGTTTGTTGCTGGGGTGGTTCAGTAACCGTTACTTCCGGTGGTGCCGCACCAGCTTTGAAGCGTCCAAAGTAAGTTTGAGCTAGCTGCTGCACTTGGGCTGGATTGACATCACCCACAACCCCGATTGTCAAATTATTAGGAACATAGTGAGTGTCAAAAAACTGCTGAACATCTTCACGAGTAAGGTTGCGGATGTCTTGGTTGTAGCCAATCACTGGACGTCGGTAGGGATGTGCCTGAAACGCTGTATCGAGAAATGCTTCAACCATCTGACCAATGGGAGAGTTATCTGTTCGCAGACGACGTTCTTCTAAAATCACGTCTTTTTCTTTGTAGAATTCGCGAAACACAGGGTCTAGGAAACGTTCCGACTCTAGAGACATCCATAGCTCTAGCTTATTTGAAGGGAAGCTGTAGAAGTATACCGTCGCATCCGCAGAGGTTGCAGCATTCAAGCCAACGCCTCCAGCTTGCTCAACAATTTGACCAAGCTCATTTTGCTTGACTAAATTGCTTGCCTCCGCTTCAACTTTGGCAAACTCCGCCTGTAACTTCGTGACTTCTGCTTCTTTCCCCGCCGATGAAGCCGCTTGAATTTGTTTGGATAACTCATCCAATCGGTCTAACAGAGGTTTTTCCGCCTGATAATCTTGTGTGCCAATGCGGGTTGTACCTTTAAATGCCAAATGCTCTAGGAAGTGAGCAACACCCGTTTTTCCAGTAGGCTCATCGACACCCCCAACATCGGCATAGGTGAAAAAAGACACGACAGGTGCTTGGTGTCGCTCCAGAACAATAAACTTCATGCCATTATCCAACTGAAATTCAGTGACTTGCTGGATAACTCTGTCTAAGTAAGGCTGGATCGACTCAGAGGTAGCCGTAGGTATGTCGGTACGAGCAAAAGCTGCCGTAGGCAAGCTTCCCCAAGCAAAAATTGCAACTCCTAGGCAAGCCACAACTACAGATTGCCATCGGTGTTTTCTTAACCGGGCAGTAAAAAGCCTGCAATACAAAATAAATTGACTCAACTGACTCATAAAACGGTAGCGATCGGCACTGTTATTAGCCTAAGAATTTCTTGAGCTATTGGTCTATCGTGACAAAAAAAATCAGCCGTTGTGAGGGTGGTGGTTCTCCTAGCTCACAACGGTTGATAGATTTATAGCGGTTCTCATGTGGATGAGGTACAAATTTCTGGGTTTTCGGGAATTGGGAATTGGCAAGAAACTTAGATGTACCTCACTCTCAACAAGAATTGCTATAGTGCAGCGTGGCGGAAATAACTATCCTGAAGTTATCCTTGCTTAGCCTCCATTGAGCTAGTTATTTGTCTGTAGTTCAACAAACCAAAGATAAGCCAGAAGGCAAGAATAACGCTTGTAAGTAGTAAGACGGGAATTGGCCCAAATCGATTAATTAATGGCGGTGCGGCAGCAGTGAATAAGCCACCGCCAACAATCGGTTCAAAGAATAGCTGTTTGTAAGCAAAACTCTCGAAAGCGCCAGAACGATTGCTTGGGTCAACCATCCGCATTAGCAACAAACCTGTCGCTGTAACACCCATTGATTGCCCCATATCACCGATGCCACGCTCAAACCAGTAGGTTGGGATCATACGCGGAGCCAGGTAGATAAAGACAATGACGTTCCAGAGAATGCCAGCGATTGAGAGGACTAAAAACGCACCAATATTACTGCCCAGAACAGCTAGGGAGATTGAGGCGAGTGCCGTCACGATTGTGGCATCCAATGCCACCCCACCAATGCGGTTCATCAACTGACGGTTGATGAGATAACTGCGCCCCAATCGCGTCAGGACAATCTGCACAATAATTCCACCAACTAGTGCTAGGGGAAAGAGGGGAATGGCAGATAAAATCTCAAGTCCGTTTCCGCCTCGATTCCAGGTAACTGATTCAATAAAGGTCAGTGCTTGTAAGATGAGCCAGCCAATACCGATCGCAAGTCCCACAAAGCCAAAGTGTAGGGACATGGGATCGATGAGCAGGGTACGCGCTCGTCTAGCTCTCGCTGCCTTGGCTTCAGGACTTTGGTCTGGATGACCATCGCTGGCTTCTTCTAGCTCTACGTCACCCTGATAATCTGTGGGGATATAGCCCTTTTTGCGACCCCAATTCGCTAAGAAGACGCCAGCAAGCACACCCGTAACAATCCCAACCGTTGCTAAGCCAAGAGCGAGGTCTGGACCTGCCTCAAACCCCAGATTTGTGAGCGTCTGAGCCATCCCGGCTGCGGTTCCGTGTCCTCCTTCAAAGGCAATTTCAATCAATGCTCCTGCGATCGGGTCAAGCTTAAAAATTGGCGTTAGTACAGTTATGGCGAGTAACAGTCCAACCACATATTGCCCCCAAGCGATGGTCTGACCGAAGGCAACTTGAGGGGCGGCAACCCGCCAAATCTCTCGTGGACTGGGGATAAACTCTCCCAAGAAAATTGCGGCAAAGACAATGTTGATAAAGACGCCAGGTACTGCTGACCAAACTGCTTGCACCTCTGGAGGAAAGATGCCATTGGCAAGGAAAAACTCTTTGCCAGCTACCGAGGAAGCGATCGCACCCAAAGCACTCGGTCCTAATAGCAAAGCAACTACCCCAGCGACAATTGAGCTAGGTAGAAACAGCGCTTGCAATAAGGGAATACTCTGTCTAATTAACCGCCCAACCAGAATTAAAAAACCCAACAGCACAAAGGCGAGAAACACATCCTGAAAATCGTATGATGGCTTTTGGTCAGCAGCTTCCTGGGCAAGCACACTAAACCCCCACGGCCCCAAGAGTAAAAATCCAGCTCCACAAATGATTGAACCGGGTAAAGGGAGATTTAACCAAGTGCTTGACTGTTGTATTAGCCTGCTACACAAACGTAACTGTTCAACAGGCTGTCTGATAACCTGCCTAATCCGACTGACAATAAGAGATATGTTTTTGATATTAAACACGGCTTTCTCCCTTATAAAAAATGCTGTCTTCATCTGAAATGCATCTAAACAGCAGACTTGTTAAGCGACCAAAAGCTCTCCTAGACAAGACCCGTGTTTCTGCATTAAGTAGCTAATAGTCCTAAAAAAGAAGGTATTAAAGCTTTTACTTTTTGAACCTTACAGTTACTAATAGTCACTTCGACTAAAGCTTTTTTAATTCAGTTCGTTGGTGCTGTGTGTTTTTTTCCTGAGAGCTTACTCTCTTTTAAGTTGTTAGCGGCTTAACAAGCTTAAAATAAGATTAAGGCTTTAATGATGCAATTAAAGTATCTAAACCTACAGCAGGGTAATGAATACAGACTTTTTTAGTTAGCTGATAGTTTGAGTTCATATAGTAAAATAGGGTTCTTTATCTTCTTCCATTAGATAGGATAAAGCTCAATTTGTATCTAATCCAAGGCAGAACTCAGGAGAAGGGTTCTCTTCCTTCCCTACTCCCTTGTGTTGGGGAGGAAATTGTGAGGAACTATGACACTTTTGCCAATTATTAGACAAGCTGTTGCACAATAGCGCTACAACTTTTGTTTTATACTTCGATGCGAATTTTAAATCGGCCTCCTCAGTCAGAGACGGAGACAAGAAACCGCATCCTCCAGGCAGCGCAACGTTTGTTTGCACGTCGGGGATATGACGGTACAACTACTCGCGATTTGGCTCAAGCGGCTGGTGTCGCAGAAGGCACGCTGTTTCGCCATTTCGAGAATAAGAAAGCAATCTTAATCGAAGTGGCAACGCAAGGCTGGGTAGAGATTCTCACGGATTTGCTGACAGAACTCAGCGAGATGGGTAGCTATAAAGCTGTCGCCCAAGTGATGCGGCGACGCATGATGCGGATGCGTGAAAACGCTGACATGATGAAGGTTTGCTTTATGGAAGCGCAGTTTCATCCAGAATTACGCGATCGCATTCAGTCAGACGTGATCATGAAAATGACCGATGTTGCAGAAGCCTTCTTCCAAACAGCGATGGATCGAGGCATCTATCGTCGCACCAACCCCAAGATAGTCGCGCAGGTGTTCTTAGGAATGTTTGCTGTTGCGGGTTTCAGTCATGAAACCATTATGGAGCCAGGAGCCTCCCCCCAAGCAATGCAAGAAATGGCAGAAGGAATTGCTGATATTTTCCTCAATGGCGTCTTAGCAAAAGATTAGTTACCAACAACCATCAACCACCAACCCTCAACTAACCACCAACATTCGTGCTTGTTTAATCCATCCTGCTACTTCCTCCACAGGAGGACAGAGGTCACGGCGTTGCAGGGTTGCCACTTGCAGCCGTAAAATTTGTTGATGCAATTTATGGGTAGGAGTCTGAGCAAGCTGAGTTACAGAACAAATCCCAGCGTGTAACAATAGCCCACAATATTGGCAACCGATACCGGAGACACGCGCTAAATCTGCCAGAGCAACCCATTTGTTCACGTACTGAACTTTTATTGACAACTGACTTGCCAGTGCTTGTCGTGATTGTGATGTGCTGGCTTCTTGTAGCAGTTGTTTTGTTGTTGTAATGCCCAATTCTCTAAGCTTTGATTGGTCTTGAACACTTAATCCAGGCAATTGCTCAATCGACCAATCACAAGCTTGGATAGCACGGCAATGAGTTTTTTGTTTGGGATACATCCCGACTCCCTCAAAATTTATTTATAATTTAATATTCTGGCAAAAGAGAAGCCTTCATCCTTTCAGATGGAGAATGTATCGTTATCCGCCGAGAGCTTGTGATACCGAGTTCTCTAATATAGATAAGCAACAGCTCAAAGCATCATGGTAGCTTATAGGCAACAACCTGAACGATTGGTGCTTGGCAATGCAAAAACCAGTCTCCGCAATGCCTCCGCAAGAACCTGAGAACAAGTGCTTAGGCTGCTTATTCATGAAATTGGAAACCATTCCGAGTCAGACGCAGAAACCGTCACAATCTACGACAACAACACCAATTAATCTGCACTTGACTATCCAATTCAACGAACAGCGGGAGCAGTTGCTTGAGGGTCGCGTTAAATTTGGACTAAAAGGTGGCAAACTGAGCGTCAAGTTGAAGAATGGCAAAATTTCCTTGTCATCGAGTCACTTATCTGGCTCCTGTAAGCTTGCCATCCAGCAGGAGCAACAGCAAGAAGACTCTGAAAATCAAAGTGATAGAGAAGCTTCCATGGGTAAGGGGAAACTCGAAGAAAAAACAAACCCCAGTCCCAAAAAAACAACCGAGAGACCTGATAATGTTCAGTTCACTACTTGCCAGACAAGAATTAAAGGTTCAGAAGAAATTCCAGTTTGGGTTTTTGGAGTAGAGCCAAGTGAACCTGTGTTGAAAGGGTTACTCAAAAACGCCTTACTAGCAACTATCAATGTAAAAGCCAAACCCTGCTATGTGGAAGCAATCTTTCATGTCTTGCCACAAGATGTCTGTCTGACTGAGGCTGAAGGACTCTGGCCACAAAACATCAGCAAGAAACGCCGTCTAATCATCGAAAGAGCGATTGTTCGTCACTTTTTCAAGCGAAAATTAATGCCTTATCTGAGTCGGCAACAATTACGATATGACTAATGACGAATTTCGCTTGGAAGTTCAAGACCTTATCCAGCAAATTATGGGAGCAAAAACAGAGAGCTTTTCTGAGCTAGCGGAAATTGCTGATTTAAATCTTACTGAAGATTTTGTTGGTGTCGATCTCAGTGGTGAAGATCTAAGTGGCGACGACCTAAGTGGTGTTGACTTGAGGGGGGCAAACCTGAATGAAACCGACTTGAGTGATGCTGACCTTAGTCTTGCTAACCTGAGTGGTGCCGACCTCAGCCTTGCTGACCTCAGTGGTGCTAACTTGATTAGTGCCAACCTAAGCCGCGCTGAGCTAATTAGTGCTGACTTGATTGGAGCTGACCTAAGCGGTGCTGACCTAAGCGGTGCTAACCTCAGTGGTGCTAACCTCAGTGGTGCTAATTTAATTAGTACCAATTTGGTGAGTGCCAACCTAAGTAGTGCTGACTTGAGCCGTGCTGACTTGAGTGGTACTGACCTTAGAGGTGCAAAATTAATTAGTGCAAAATTGATTGGGGCAAAATTAATTGGTGTCAACCTAATCCGTGCGAATTTAGTTGCTGCTAAATTGATGAACACTAACTTAAGTAGTGCCCAGCTAAGCGGTGCTAACCTGAGTCGTGCTGATCTAAGGAATGCTAACCTGAGTCGTGCAAATGTACAAAAGGCTAGGTTTGGGTATAACGTAGGGCTTTCTGATGAAATGAAGCTTGACCTGATACGACGAGGGGCAATTTTTGAAGATTCAACTCTAATCACGCCAGGATTTTGAGTTGTTTTTTAAATAAGGCTGACAGCAGAAATTACTTCACAACTTCTTCACAGATTTTATCTAGATAAAGTGCCATATTCTGCGAGACTGATTAATCGTAACAACATCTTCAGGAACTATAAAAGTAGTTAATCAAATGACTGAACAGTTGTTTGAGTCTAGTAATACTAATAACGAAGAACAAACAACAAATAACACTTTTGAACTGAAGCCTCGTGCTAGCTTGGTAGGCAACCAACTGAACGATTTATTTGATGCTTGGCAATGCAACAACCTCTCCCCTCATCGGCTCAGGAAAGCTCGCTTGAGAACCGATGTCCAGGCTGCCTATCCATGAAACTACAAGGAACTCCCGTTCAGCCTGGTCAGATTGACCTGTACTTAACGATTAACTTCAACGAGCAGTGTGAGCCTCTAATTGGGGGTCACGTTAAATTTGGCTTAAAAGGTGGAGAACTCAAGCTAAGACTGAAAAACGGTAGTATTCCCTATGAGTTTCGTGAGTTATCGGGTTCCTTAAAACTTTCTCACCGCCAACAAGAGCAAGACTCTCAAGATAATCAAGCACAAAAGACTGTAGAAAGTTCTGTTATCCAGAGCGAAGATAACAGTTTAGGGAAAAGGGGGACAGAACTCACTGAAGACAAAACCAATCCGTCTCAGTTGGTTGCCTTTCAAGTAACGACGAAGGGTTCACAGCAGAATCCCGCCTGGGTGTTTGAAGTAGAAACAGGTGAGCCAATTTTGAACGGCTCAATAAACAATGTAAAGTTAGCAACCCTAAAAGCGATCGCCTTACCTTGCTATATAGAAGCAACATTTGAAGTCTCACTGAAAGATGTCTATCTGACACAGACGCAGGGACTGTGGTCGCCAAACATTAGCCGAAACCAGCTAGCAGTCCTAGAAAGAGGAATTGCCCAACTGTTGCTCAAGCGAAAACTAAAGCCTTATCTCAGTCGGCAACAACTACGATATGACTAATGAAGAATTTTGCCTAGAAGTTCAAGACCTGACCCAGCGAGTGATGGAGTGCCAAACCCAAGCCTTTCTGGAATTAGC
The DNA here is from genome assembly GCA_019358875.1 of Symplocastrum torsivum CPER-KK1. Classification (GTDB taxonomy): domain Bacteria; phylum Cyanobacteriota; class Cyanobacteriia; order Cyanobacteriales; family Coleofasciculaceae; genus Symplocastrum; species Symplocastrum torsivum. Next base: position 122,017 of record JAHHIF010000014.1, on the reverse strand, counting down.
GAGGATAGCTGACCTAAATCCGGCTGAAGATTTTGCAGGTAGCAACCTGAGCGAGGCAAACCTCCAAGGGATAAACCTTAGTGGCGCTAACCTCCGCAGTACCAACCTGAGCAGGGCAAACCTCAGTAATATCAGCCTTAATAACGCTGACTTAAGGGCGGCAATTTTGAGCGAGGCAATTTTGAATCAGGCTGACTTGAGCCATGCCGACTTTCGAGGAGCAAACCTCAAGGGAGCCGACCTCAGCCAAGTTAACCTCAGCCATGCGAATCTCACTAATGTCAACCTCAGCCATACCAACCTTAGTGGTGCTGACATTAGAGTGGCTGATCTAAGTGATGCGATCTTAAGTGATGCAAATTTGAACGGGATAAATCTGAAAGGAGCTGATCTAAGTGGGGCCGTCTTGAGTGGAGCAAATTTAAAAGGGGCTGATCTAAGCGCAGCTATCTTCCGGGGTACTGACCTCAGTGGTGCGGTTTTAACAGGTGCTGACCTTAGGGGAACAGACTTGAGAGTCGCTGACCTCAGCGAAGCAAATCTTGACAAGGCAAACTTGAGAGTCGCTGACCTGAAAGTGGCTGACTTGAGTAACGCTAACCTCCGCGAGGCAAACCTAAAGGGTGCTGACCTGAGTAATGCTAACCTCAGCGAGGCAAATCTTCAGGGAGCAGATTTGAGCCATGCCAACCTCAGCGAGGCAAATTTTCAAGGAGCAGACTTGAGGCGGGCAAACCTAGAGGAGGCAACGATTCATAGTGCCGATTGGCGCAATACTAATCTAGAGGAAGCAATAATTAACGGTGCTGACTTGAGTACGACACTGCTTGAAGGGGCAACAATCAACGAGGCGACACAACTTGATGCTAAATGGCATCTAATTTGGGAAATTGTCAATCAGGGAGCAGAAGGACGAGATTTGACAGATGCTGACCTCAGCCGTGCCGATTTATCTATGGTCAACCTTCAAGGAGCAAGATTAGTGAGAGCTAACTTGCGCCATTCTAAGTTGCTGAGGGCTAACCTCATTGACGCTGATTTAAGTAGTGCTAGCGTGAAAAATACTGTATTTGGAAACAACTTAGGAATTTCTGAGGAAGCAAAGCTGGATTTGACCCGGCGAGGGGCAATCTTTGAAGATTCGCTTGATGCTAGTGAGACGTAACTCAATTAGCGATCACTTATTTGAAATTGAAGGGCGGGATGCCGATTTTGTTAATTCTCTTGTATAACTGCCGCCACCTAGGTTAGGACATCGACGGGAGGCTATGCGCCCTAGCCGGAGCCTATTCGACTGAAAGCTGACCGCTCTTAAGCTGACTGCTGAAGAGCTATAATTCAATCCCTAAGGGGGTTTGAGCCGCATAAACGGTTAATGTTAACTATTTCTTTAGAAAGAACAAGAATCCGGAAAAACTGTGTTATTCTTCATCCTTAACTAGAGTAAGTCAGCCTAATCCAAAAGCTTCGCCAACACGTTCATCTGTAAGCAAGGTGAAGTAAGGAACGGGGGAACCATTCTTGGGGGCGTATTCTCCAACTTTTAAGTAAGTAGAGAGGGGCATCTCTCAGCCCTAGCCCGTCAGCTAACTCCGTAGGCATTGAGAGGAGACCTCTGAAAAGATCGGCATTTTTTAGCAATGTCTTGATTTTGTCAGTTTCTCCGGCTGGTACTGCTCAGTTTTGTGTACCTGTTGTTGAGTCTGAGGCATTGCAATATGTTGTTTCAGCTAAATTTGGCAGCGATCGTCGCTGTCGCTGGACAAGCTACCTGGAAAAAAGCAAAACCAGTACTTGTAAGAGATGTAGTTTTGCTGCCTGCCCTAGGGTTTTTGGGAGTAATTCTGCTGTGGTGGTTTACTGCAACATTCTTAACAGAATTAATGCCCACCCCGCTTCAAGCACTTCTCGATAGCGCAGAATACGCCAACCCGTTCTTTCGGAAAGGCCCTGGTAACTTAGGACTCGGTTGGTTATTGCTGGCAAGTCTGCGGCGGGTATTACTGGGATTTTCGTTGGGTGCGGCTGTGGCAATTCCTTTGGGATTTCTGATTGGGATGTCCAGAGCAGCGATGCTAACTCTCAATCCTCTGATTCAAGTCTTTAAGCCTGTATCACCCTTGGCTTGGCTACCGATCGCACTCGCCATCTTCAACCTGGCAGAACCTTCAGCAATTTTTGTTATCTTTATCACCTCGTTGTGGCCGACGATTATCAACACAGCACTCGGCGTATCCAGCGTTCAAAAAGATTATCTGGATGTTGCCCGCGTTCTAGAAATGCCTCGTTGGCGACAGATTACAAAAATCATTTGGCCGGCAAGCTTACCTTACATCTTCACTGGCTTGCGGATTAGTTTAGGAATTGCTTGGCTAGTCATCGTCGCTGTTGAAATGCTCACCGGTGGTATTGGCATCGGCTTCTTCGTTTGGGATCAATGGAACCGCTTAAACTTGAGTTCCGTGTTCTTGGCAGTGGTTGTGATTGGTGTAACGGGGCTAGTGCTTGACTACATTTTGGGCAAAATTGAATCTCTAGTCACTCACCGACGACCCACTGCAACTACCAACTAAATCTACGCCTCACTGACATTGCGTAAATTTCAGCTACGGTCATAGCTGAATCGTTACTGCTAGCCATTCATCATAAGAACTAACAACATTAGTAATACCGCCATGAATTCTTTGAACCGACGAAGATTTCTTGAACAAATGGGCGCATCGGCAGCAGGATTCGCCTTGTCATCTTGTGCCATTAAGGGAGTTACCGCACCCTATGGACTCTCGAAAACTGCCGAAGCTGTCGAACCCGTTGTAGATCCTAGCAGCCTGGAAAAACCCAATCTTACAGTAGGATTTGTCCCTGTTAATGACTGTGCGCCATTTGCGATCGCCTGGGAAAAAGGCTTCTTTCGCAAATACGGACTAAACGTCACCCTCAGCCGCGAGGCAAGCTGGGCAAACTCCCGTGATGGCATCATTTTTGGGCGTCTTGATGCCTCACCCGTTGTCTCTGGGGCAGTCACCAACGCCAGAATTGGTGCGGAAGGGGCACGTCATGCGTCGTTATGTGCTGCCATGACCATTCATCGGCATGGCAACGCCATGACCATGAACAAAGCCATGTGGAACTCTGGGTTACGTCCTTGGCAAGACTACAACGGCAACTTAGAAGAATTTGGGAAGAATTTTCATGGCTACTTTCAAAGCCTACCTCAAGAGCAACGCATCTGGGCTGTGGTTTTAAGTTCTTCCATCTATGAGTACTTTGTCCGCTACTTATCTGCCTCTGTTGGGATTAATCCAGCCGAGGAGTTTCGAGTCATCATCATCCCACCGCCGCAAATGGTCAATAACGTGCGGATTGGCGCGATGCAAGCTTACATGGTCGCAGAACCCTGGAACACGAGAGCGATCGCTGGTAACGAAGGTGTTGGCTTTACCTTTGCCCAAGGGAAGGAAATCTGGTACGGACACCCAGATAGACTGCTTGGAGTTATGGAATCCTTCATTGAGGAAAATCCCAAAACCTACCGAAGCCTGGTAAAAGCAATGATTGAAGCTTGCCAGTATTGCAGTGACCCCAAAAATCGTCCTGAAGTCGCCAAATATATTACTAGTCCCTCCTTTACAGGTGCTAAACCGAAGAAGAAAGATGCCCCAATCGATAAGTTCACGGCACCAGCAATTGTTGGGGAATACAACTACGGCGGTTTTGATGGGCAAAAGCGCATGGCTAATGACCCTTACAGCACCATTTTCTTTGATTTGCCTGATAAACTTGCCAACATCCCAGGCAACCATTCCACATTTCTTTGGCAATCACAAGCTATCTGGTTAATGACCCAGGCAACTCGTTGGGGACAAATCGATCAATTTCCCAAAGATGCCGAACAAAAGGCGCGTCAAGGTTGGAAAACTGACTTGTATCGAGAGATTGCTGAGGAAATGGGGATTGAATGTCCTAAGGAAGACTACAAAGTTGAACCTGCTGAATTCTTTATCGACAACAAAGCGTTTGACCCTAGCGATCCAGTCGGGTATCTCAACAGCTTTGAAATTAGAGCCAATGCTCCTAAATCGTTCTTCATGTCTTAAATTCATCAAAGCTTTATACACGCTTTATACAAGCTTTTCAAAGGTCAGTGCTGAGTTTTGAATTAAGACCCTAAACCTTAAACTTCTTCGCGGAGCATTCTATGACAAAATCTACTTCTTTTTCTGACAAGACTAATTCTCGAACCGTTAATGGAGCAGGATTTCTCGAAATTGAAAATATTGTAAAGTCTTACCCCAATTCAGAGGGTGGGGAGCTGGTTGTTTTAGATAATGTCAATCTCACCATTGCTGATGATGAATATATATCTCTAATTGGTCACTCTGGCTGCGGTAAATCAACGCTACTCAAGATGGTCGCTGGTTTGGAAAAGCCAACTTCCGGAATGGTACGACTGGAGGGCAAAGAGGTTCGTAAACCTGGCGCAGAGAGGATGATGGTGTTTCAGCACTACTCTCTCCTGCCGTGGCTGACAGTAACCGAAAATGTCCGGTTAGCGGTTGATGAAGTACTCAAAAATGCTTCTCCTGTTGAGAAAAAGCAGATTGTCAGCGAACATCTGGCAATGGTGAATTTGACGCAAGCGGCGAATAAATATCCGGATGAAATTTCTGGTGGAATGAAACAACGAGTAGGTATTGCGCGAGCGTTAGCGATTCGTCCTAAAATGTTGCTGATGGATGAACCGTTTGGGGCGCTTGATGCACTAACTCGCGGTAAATTGCAGCGACAGGTACTCGACATTTGGGAGAACAACCCGCAAGCGGTAATGATGGTAACTCATGATGTTGATGAAGCTCTGTATATGTCCGATCGCATTGTGATGATGACGAACGGACCTAATGCTAGAATCGGAGAGATTTTGGAGGTACCTTTTCCCCATCCACGCGATCGCCAAGCACTACGCGAATCAAAAGACTATTTTGAATTGCGTAACCATGCCTTGAACTTCCTGGATCGATATTTCAACCAAGACGAGTAGCGTACAATCCCTTAACTTTATTTTTGAGTGGGCAGCCTAATTCAATCACAAGCTGACAGAATTTAGCTGTCAGCTTTCGGTTGGGAGCGGAGGAACCAATTTTTGGGGCTAATCTCCGGCATGAGAGAGGCATCTTCCAGTTTTAGCCCGTCAACAAACTCCGTCGGCGATGCTAGGAGTACCAAGACTATCGCTTTTGTAACAAAAAGCAATTGGAGTCTCCTTACAGATACCTCTATGTTCTGGGACACAACTGAGGTATCTGTTCTTGACCCACCTCTCACTTATCTATCGTTTTCTTCTAAGAGAGGTTAAAAACAGTGAACATCAAGCCAATGTTAGTGCGTCTTGAAGGCGCGATGGATCGCAATGATTTAATTGAACAAATGGTGTTGCTGCCTGAACCCGCTTCAGCGGCTGCCAAGTGGTCAAACTCTACAAAATCGGTAAACCTGGTTGTTGGCTACAATGCCTCTCCTAGCAGTCAAACGGCTTTGGACTTGACGATGTGGATTGCTCATCAAACTCGTTTGGTTACACAAAAGCAAGTCACGGTTCAAGTTGTCTACGTCGTTGATGAAAATCAAAAGAATCAGTATTCAGATGGCTTGAACACGGCTAGTGCTAGCGACTTGTCAAAACATCAGTCGCCATCAGAGTTGTTAAACACATCGTTAAAGAAGTCTAAGCTATCTGTTTTGACCGAAACCCAACCCCAAGCCTTAGCTACATCATCAAAGAAATCAGTAAAATCACGCCGTCCCAAAGCCACCTCTTGCCAAGCAGATTCATTTGAGCAGGCTGATCGAATTTTGTGGCAAGCACGTTGTTTGGCTGAAGAATGGCGGGGTTCCTTCAAAGCGCATCTACGGTTTGGTGACGTGGCAAGTGAACTGAGAGAAGTTGTTGAATCAGAAGCGGCAACTCTACTGTTCTTGGGTTGTAATTCGGTTAGTCATCCGATCATTCAGCAACTAGGTACCCATTTCCCCTGTTCAGTACTGGGTATTCCCACTGGATTGAATTCGGACTTACGCTGACTACCGGAATCAACTGTTACGTTGACACTCCTCCGGCTAATCAGCCGTTGAAACCAATAGGCGATTTCTCTCGTGCCTCTCGCATCTATTAAGGAACGAGGGACTTCATCCTGCTTTGCTTTCACAAATTTGGCAGCCTATAACTTCAGACAGAGAGCTTAATTTCAAAATTTGCGTTACATTACTTAATATAAGACGAAAAGAAACAACCAAGTCGTCAGGAAGCTGATCAGTAACCATGCAAAACGCACCAACACCGCCGATTACAGATCCAGCAGATCGCAATGCTTGGAAATCAGGTTTCACACCCCAAGCGGAAAATTGGAACGGTCGCCTCGCCATGATTGGCTTTGTCGCCGCACTGCTGACCGAATTATTCACGAACCAAGGTGTTCTCCACTTCTGGGGTCTTCTATAAGCCGAAAGCATCCGTATCAAGAGCAATCCTTTAATACAGTAATCAATAAAAGGAATCAAACCAATGGCTAACGTACCAACACCACCAATTACCAATCCTGAAGATCGCAATGCTGTTAAGTTTGGCTTCAGCCCACAAGCCGAAATCTGGAACGGTCGCCTTGCAATGCTGGGATTTGTCATCGCTATCGGGATTGAGCTATTTTCAAACGAAGGCGTTCTGCACTTCTGGGGCTTGATGTAAGTCGAATAGAACTGACTAATTAATCAAGGTAAGGAGAAAAGCAAATGACTAACGTACCAACACCAACACCACCTATTACCAATCCCGAACAACGCAACGCTTGGGTAGGCGGATTTAGCCCACAAGCAGAGATTTGGAACGGGCGGCTAGCAATGCTCGGATTTGTGATTGCGATCGCTATTGAATTCTTCTCTGGACAGGGTGTATTGCACTACTGGGGACTGATGTAATTTAAGCGCGTCTCGAATTTAGTAAAAACCTGGGGGTTGACTAAAGCCCTCAGGTTTTTCGCAAATCTATTGAGCGCTGTGACCTAACGGATAGTTCAGGTGATCTGGTGTCGCTTGAAAGTGAACGTAGCGTTCATCAATATCGAAAGCTTTTGCTAAGAAACCACCTGGGATGAGGCAGTACAAATAATAAACCCAGACCCTATTGATCTGGGTTTTAGTAAGTCATAAGCTAGTCAACAGTTTTCGAGATTGCTGGCTAGCGGTTTACAGATAAAGTTTTAACTTAACGCTACGACTCAGGCTTAATCCTGATTACTTACTAAGTTAGCCAGAAGTTGTGAATAACTTGTGAATGACAACTATTTAATTTAAATACTAGGACTTATAGCAGTCGCCAAGGCAATTAGGACAAAGTCAATTACTGAAACCTAGACCAGTTAATCTTTTTCCTTCTGCATAAAAGCCCTCTGTCCTCTGCCGTTTGCTATACATGACAACTCTACTGATAGGGTGCCTTAAATAAGGTACCCTACTACTTTACTAACCTTACTCTTAAAAAATTTATCAGACTCCTGGATGAGATTGATAAATCTTTTACCGAAATGCCCTAATGTAGATGGCTTTGGATAATGTCATTAATTCTGGTTTCCAATTCTAACGGATAGTTCAGGTAATTTTGTGTTACATGAAAGCGAAAGTAGCGTTCATCCATATCGAAAGCTTCTGCTAAAAAGCCACCAAAGCCACGCGCCCGTTTATCTATTTCTAAGAAAACTTCCAACTGATTGGACTGGAGTGCGAAAACGACTTCCAACTCATCCAAACGCCCCCGGTAATTGCCAAAAGGTCGAAACTCAAACTCTTGAACAAATGGATACTGACTCCCGAAATGCGGGTTGTATTCACAATCAACTTTATAGAGTTGAAAGCCAAGGTTCTCGATCGCGTTGAGTACTTGCTGCATCAACGGGTGTGGACGCACCTGGATGTAATCTGTGTCTTTTGGGTCTATCGCCGTAGAAATATCCAACCCAGTCCGCAGATAAACGGGTTGATCTCGCATCGTCAGCGGTGTCTCATAGGGAAGAGGGAAAGAAAAGGGGATAACCTTGGCTTCTCTTGGCTGTAAGTTGAAGCGTTCTGAGAGGCGATATTTTACCAATATGCACTCCTCAGTCACGGTGCGATCGTCAACTTCCCGTTTGTATTGCGTACCAATATACAGGTAGATATCGTCAATCTCTTGCTCAACATCCCCACCTGTGATATTGACTTCACCATTGAGTAGCTCACCGGGAACGAGTAAATCATCGAACAGACGAGCATCTACGGTTGCTGCACCGATTCCAACCTTGGCTAAAAGCTTCTTGAACCTTGACATGGGTTTGTCCTCACTCGGCGATACCATCTTAGTTCAACAGGAAAAAGACTGTGTGCGATCGCAAATTGCGGCAATAACTCACCAGTTACAAAAGGAGCAAGAGATTTTGTGAGTGATTAGGACAGGTGAAAAACTTTCTCGTCCGCTGTACTAGCTACTCTTATAAATATCCTTAAAGATAAAAAATAACCGCTGAGTTATCTCAGCGGCAAGTCATTAAACCAAGCTGTCACGCACAGCAATTATTCAGCTTAATTAGTCTTATACAGCAGCAGGCTCAGTCGGTTGGGACTCCCAAACATCGTTAGTTTCAGTGTTAGCTTGCTGCTCACTAGAAGCTTCAATCCCTGCCGCAGGCTGCTGGCCTAGATTGAGCTTAACTACACGATTTTTAGCCGCTTCTACCTTAGGCAGTGTCAGCGTCAGAATGCCATTCGTGAAGTCAGCTTTGACTTGATCATTTTGAACGGCAACAGGTAGAGGAATCACACGCTGAAACTTACCGTAGCGGAACTCAGAGCGGAAGAAGCCTTTTTCTTCAGCTTTCTTCTCATAGCGATGCTCACCAGTGATTGCAACAGCTTCACGAGTTACGCGAACATCCAAATCCTTGCCTTCAACGCCAGGAATTTCCGCCCGCAGAATTACGCAATCTTCCGCATCTTGAACTTCGATTGCAGGCTGCCAAGTTCTAAACGTGTCGTGATTAACTCCAATCATTTCATCAAACATTTGATCCATTTGACGGCGTAAGGTTTCCATTTCTTGGAACGGTTGCCAACGAATCAGTGCCATAGCTGAATTTCCTCTCTTGCTCTTGTGCATCAACCTTCACTTCACACTCTTCTATAATGCCGAGTCTAAACCCTAGAGTCAGTTAGGGAAACCGCATCTGGTTGGTAGAATTAACCAGACTTATTGAGTGATGTACTGTTTACTTGAAGCAAAACCTACGTGTTAAGAAAAGAGCATTGAAGGGATAAGATTTCTACTTCCTACTAACACCCAGTTCAATCTAATTAAGAGTATTAGTATTGCTTTCCCTATCACTCACCCCTTCATCACCCCACCCCTCCTGTTCATTAAAGAGTTTGAAGTTCTGTAACCTCATGTCTCAGGGGATGAAAGCGCTGCGGTAAACTAGCCCTTGATCCTGAGTCTCGCTTATTGAGTGGAGAACTCTCGTTTGGAGCCGTTATTAAATGTCTCATAGCGTCAAAATTTACGATACCTGCATTGGTTGCACCCAGTGCGTTCGGGCTTGCCCCACAGACGTCCTGGAGATGGTTCCCTGGGATGGCTGTAAAGCAGGTCAAATTGCTTCATCACCTCGCACAGAAGACTGTGTAGGTTGCAAGCGGTGCGAAACGGCTTGTCCTACTGACTTTCTGAGCATTCGGGTATACCTCAGTAATGCTGAAACTACCCGCAGTATGGGTTTAGCATACTAACCATTCCGTCAAGACTTCTCAGTTTTTACGGTTATGGTGCTGCTATAGCAAGCGTCGATAAGATGCGTTTAGATTTTGATTTCATTGAGGAAGCCCTGTGCCTCCTCTTTTTTTTGTCTTAGTGTCATTCCTCTGGTGAAGGGGATTGGGTTGACAATCGAAAAATTAGGGAAAAGTTTTTGCTCGATAAAGATTTGCTCTAGTCGTAGACACTGCAACCTTTTCGTCTCTGGAGGAGTCTCTACTCCTTCCCTCTTGCCTTGACGTGTTATCAAGAGGCAAGTAGGTTGTAAAACATGGTGCGAAGCGAGGAGTGATGTTGTAAATGTGTGGAATCGTTGGTTATATCGGCACCCAAGCGGCTACAGATATCTTGATGGCAGGGTTGGAGAAACTAGAGTATCGAGGTTATGACTCTGCCGGAATCGCGACGGTTTGGGAAGGAGAACTGCACCGCGTTCGAGCGAAGGGAAAACTTCACAACTTGCGTGAAAAGCTAGAGAGCCTGGAAAATCCAGCGCGACTTGGCATTGGACATACTCGCTGGGCAACTCATGGTAAGCCAGAGGAATACAACGCTCACCCGCATACAGATAGCGCAGGGCGAATTGCGGTGGTGCATAACGGGATTGTTGAGAACTACCGAGAGTTGCGTGAGGGGTTAAAACAGCAGGGGTATGAGTTCCGCTCAGATACTGATACTGAAGTGATTGCTAATTTGATCGCGGAACATCTTGCTAACTCCTCAACCTCATCTCAAAACGCTAGCCCTCTCTTAGAAGCCGTGCGGCAGACGGTGAATCAGTTAGAGGGAGCTTTTGCGATCGCAGTGATTTCTGTTGATTACCCCGATGAATTAATTGGCGCACGGCAACAAGCACCATTAGTTGTCGGATTTGGTCAAGGTGAATTCTTCTGCGCCTCAGATACGCCAGCAATTGTGCCTTACACTCGCGCTGTTCTGCCTCTCGACAATGGTGAACTAGCGCGGCTGATGCCGATGGGGATTGAAGTCTATAACCTAGAAGGCGATCGCCTAAAAAAAACCCCTCGTACCCTCAACTGGAATCCTGTTCTCGTTGAAAAGCAGGGATTCCGACACTTCATGCTCAAGGAAATTTACGAGCAGCCTGGAGTTGTGCGGACGTGTCTGGAGGCTTATCTCAACAATGATTGGAGCTTGGAAACAGATGATGGTACACCGCCACAGGCATTCCAGCCACCGATTCAGCTAGGCATCCCAGCATCACTCTATGAGAACTTAGAGCGAATTCAGATCCTCGCCTGTGGTACCAGTTGGCACGCTAGCTTAGTCGGAAAGTACCTGCTCGAACAGTTAGCAGGGATTCCCACAATGGTGCAGTATGCCTCAGAGTTTCGCTACGCACCAGCACCACTCACTCCCAACACCCTGACGATTGGTGTTACACAGTCAGGAGAAACGGCTGATACTCTGGCAGCGTTGGAGATGGAACAAAAGCGTAGAGCAGAGTTGCTAGCTCCCTATCAGCCACGACTCCTAGGAATTACTAATCGTCTGGAAAGCTCTCTTGGGACGCTGGTGCCGCATATTATTGAGACACACGCAGGGATTGAGATTGGTGTTGCGGCAACGAAAACGTTTGTCAACCAGCTAGTTGCGTTTTACTGTCTTGCTTTGGATTTGGCATGGCAACGGCAAAGTTTGCCAGCATCCCGTATCAAGGAAATTTTGGTTGGCTTACGGCAGTTGCCAGCGCAGATTGAGCTGATTTTAGAAAGCCAAGAGCGCTATATCGAAGAGTTGACGCATGAGTTTGCCGAGACTAAAGACTTTATCTTTTTGGGACGTGGGATAAACTTCCCGATCGCATTGGAAGGTGCGCTTAAACTCAAGGAAATCAGCTATATTCACGCCGAAGGCTACCCAGCGGGTGAGATGAAGCACGGACCGATCGCATTACTAGATGCTAAGGTGCCAGTAGTTGCGATCGCAATGCCGGGTAATGTCTATGAGAAAGTCCTCTCCAATGCCCAGGAAGCGAAAGCGCGTGATGCTCGTCTGATTGGGGTAACGCCGATAAATGACCCAGATGCGGCGGAGACGTTTGACAATTTGTTGCCAGTGCCAGCAGTGGAAGAGTTACTCTCACCGATTCTTACCGTGATTCCCTTGCAGTTGTTGGCGTATCACATTGCTGCACGGCGCGGTTTGGATGTAGATCAGCCTCGCAACCTCGCCAAGTCGGTCACGGTCGAATAGGCAGCAGAGGCTACTTTTTGGGGCTGTAGACTGAAAAAACGGTTGGACAATTTGGAAAACGGTTAAACAATTTAAAAAACGATTGAACAATTTCTCCAGCCGGAGTACGATCTCTGGAAACGGTTGTGCGTACCAATAGCACAGCGATCGCTTCCAGAGGTCTTTTTCATAGGCAGTATAGACGGGAATGGACACAAACCACATTTGAGAGGTGCAGCAATTAGTACGGGTGACTCTGGTGAAGACTAACTTGTGGTTAGGAACGCCTTGTGGCTTGAGTTGTTACAGCTCTTAGGGTGTCAGTACCAAGCATTGAAAGTTTAGTTCTCGTTATGTCCCTTCTTGGCTAGGGTTGAGTCAGTTCTCGATCAAAGCCTCGGCAGTGTTTCCAAAGCTCTTGTCCCAAATAGTTGCCACTGATCCCAGCACAAAGAACTGCTGCACCTATCGCAGTGGGAATCACCCAACGAGGAAGAGTTTTCTGTATTGGTTCTTTTTGTATTGGTTCTTTTTGTATTGGTTCCTTGTTTATCAGTATCGGTTTCTCTTGATCGGGAAAGGCATATACTTTTGCCGTCTCAATAATTAGCGGTAAGTTCTCTGGTGCAGATTCGTTCCACTGCACTACTGTTCCTGTTCCGTTTCCATCATTGAGTTTTACGAACTCTTTATCCTGCAAAATGTCCTTCTTGAATACCAACGTAAAGCGATCACCTAACTTACCTTGAACAGAAACAGATGATTCATTGTTCGTGTAAATCTTCACCGAATCCAATCCGCTTGATCTCATTATTTCTTCCACATTCTCCGCTATGCCCACCTTCTCTCCCTCCGTTGACTCCTCACAACGTCTAGGAACCATTTAAGTAACACGTACTGATTCGGGGATGAAGACTCGGTGGTTCCCCATATCTCCTTAATGATTTCGTCGTCGCTTTTCGTTGTTAGTAGTTGTCCTGCTCTTTCTGCTTCGGATACGATTTCCTTTCCACAGTTATAGGAAGAAGGAGAATCCATGCTTTTCTTTAACTTTTGCTTGAACTTGTCAATAGATTCAATGTTCTTTCCGGACAATAAATCGCTTATATCCGGCTCAACCACTCCAAAATATTTGTAAGGATACGTATTCGCACTATTCGTTTTCGACGCTCGCTCCTCTGCCAAAATGACGTATCCATAGGACAAATGAAGTTTGAACATCAAAGCGATTTGCGTTCTCAACCAGGAGGTTTCAATCTTATACTGCGATTCTATCCATTCGTTTACAGATGCCATCGTATCTGAATTGCCTTCCTCAATCGTTTTTGTAGCGTAACGAGAAATGCTTTCAAATCTTGAGAATGTATCTGCCATGTGAGCGATACCTTGCTCGATTGGACTGCATACTTTATGTTCTAACCAGTTCCCAACTTCTTCATACAAGTCTTCATCCCTGGCATCATCACAGTAGCTCCAAAATTCCATTGCATCGTCAGGATAGGCTGAGTATAGTTCCCTTGGACGACCGTCTTCTTCAATCGAAATTGGAACAAGTTTGCTCCTTACGAAATTTACCTTTTCTTCCAACACTGATGCCCATTCGATTGGATAAAGTATCTTAAGGATGTCTTCCAGAACGATTATGCCCTGCCTTCCGTTCGGCTTGCAAAAAACCCTAACCTTGTTGTGATGGAATCGATAATAGATGCACGTATAGTCTTTCATGAGGTGTGTAGTGTGTAAGGTGTTCTCTTACGGTTTGATTCGACTCGAAGCACACAACTTCGGATAATTAGGGATTATTATACTGTCGTGGGTTTGAAGCTGTCCTACGATTCCATGTTTCCTTTCTGAGTATCCTGCCGACTGATTCAGAAAAGCTTCAATATAGTTAGATAAACTCAATGGCTAATAAAATCCTGACAATGAACTCGGTCGAAGTTTTCACCGGAGCTGGGGGATTGGCGCTGGGTATATCAAAGGCAGGCTTTCGTCATCAAGCTGCGATCGAACGGGACAAAGATGCCTGCTTTACAATTCGCTCTAATCAGCAGCGCGGTATCCAGTCCGTAGCTGACTGGCCTGTCTTCCAAGCCGATGTAACTCAATTCGATTTTACGACGCTTCAAGTCAAAGGTGAAATCGACCTCCTAGCCGGAGGGCCACCATGCCAGCCTTTCTCCCAAGGAGGCAAACACCAGGGGTGGGATGACTCGCGAGATATGTTCCCCCAGTTCTTCCGGGCTGTCCGAGAACTGAAGCCAAAGGCTATCCTGGTCGAGAATGTGAAAGGTCTGTTGCGTTCTTCTTTCAGCCAGTATTTTGAGTACATTATCCTGCAACTGACTTACCCCGATATTGTGCAAAAGCCAGGTGAGGATTGGGGAGACCATCTATCAAGATTAGAACGGCACCATACTGTCGGTCACCACGATGGACTATCCTACCGCGTAGTATTTCGCAATCTCAATGCCGCAGACTACGGCATTCCCCAAAAGCGCGATCGCGTTTTCATTGTAGGATTCCGCTCCGACTTGGGTGTGGAGTGGTCTTTCCCAGCACCAACCCATTCCCAGGAGGCAATGCTTTGGGAGCAATGGGTGACGGGTGATTACTGGGAACGGCATCGAGTTCCTCTCTGTGAGCGACCAGAAGTGCCGAAGAAACAATGCGATCGCATCTACAATCTCCAGTCCAGCTTGTTCCCGCCCGTGACAAAGCCCTGGCGCACGGTACGGGATGCCATTTGGGATTTACCAGTTCCGGGCAGTGAGGAAGGCTTTAGCAACGTACTGAACCACGTTGTTATACCGGGGGCTAGAAAGTACCCCGGTCACACTGGTAGTCCCTTAGATCAACCCGCCAAAACCCTGAAGGCGGGAGTACATGGTGTTCCCGGCGGGGAAAATATGCTGGCTTTCCACACCGGGGAGGTGCGTTATTTCACGGTGCGAGAAGCTGCCAGGTTGCAAACTTTCCCAGATGAATACTTTTTTCCTCACTGTTGGACGCAGACGATGCGGCAGTTGGGAAATGCCGTTCCGGTCGCTTTGGCTGAGATGATTGCTTCTAGTATCAGAACGCATCTATTGAGAGTAAGGACGATTCAGGTGTAGCTGCCGCTTGATAGAATCTACCCCATGCTAGAAATATTTAGAATCCCGCCCGATTTGTCAGAAAGTTTGATTGCTTTCTGCTCTAGACAAGATTGCTATAACCTTCAAGAACTCAATGCTTTAAAGGCAGACTTGAGCCAATATGTGGGGATATATATTTTATATTACCGGGGCGATTTTCCGATATACGAGCTAATTAAACAGGCGAACTTAAATTCTTGCTGTATGCCAATTTATGTAGGAAAAGCAGCTCCTAGCGGTCGTCGGACTGGGCGGACAACGATTGGTAGTACCCTGTATGGTCGTCTATCAGAGCATAAAAAATCGATTCAGGCTGTAGACAATCTTTCTGTTGAGGATTTCCAGTTCAAAGTGGCGGCAATGGACATCGATTTAGTTTCCTGGGGGGAAGCGGTTTTAATTCGTCACTTCAATCCGATTTGGAATTGGGAAATATCGGGATTAGGGATTCATGACCCCGGCAGTGGGCGTGCTGGACAGAAACGTTCTGTCTGGGATCAACTGCACCCAGGTCGTGCTTTTGCAACCAAGCTTTCTGTAGCAAATAATTCGATTGATGTGAATGTTTTGGTAGCCAAAATTGCAGAACACTGTCAACGGATAAAAGAGAAATTGGGCTGTACTTAAGGGTTTGTTGTCGATTAACACTTCCCAAAACAGTATATTTATGGTATGATTTCTCTCTACTATCCAACCGTAAAAACCTGATCTACTGTCAACGCCAGGTTGGGCAAGGTAGCTGAGATTAGGCGATCGCTCTCTCGAAATTGCTGCAACTCGTATTCCCCATCCACCAATTGACAGACAGTGAAAGTGGGTTGTTTGGGATTGCCAATGAAGCGTCGCCCACCCAAAGCGGCATAATCCACAATCCAATATTCCTGGATACCCAATGCTTCATACTCTCCAAGCTTAGTGAAGTAATCATCCCGCCAATTGGTTGAAACAACTTCCACAATGATCTTGATCGATTTGCCGAGTGTAATGATAGAGCCACTTTCCCAATCAGGGTCATCAATCAGTGCAGGTTCATCCAGAACAATTACATCCGGTTCATATCCAGAATTACCATCCATAGAACGGACAATGCATTCTTTAGGAATGAAATAAGGCAAATTCGCCTGACCAATTGCAGTGCCTACGTTGTAAGCTAAATCGCCTGACAATTTTGAATGCTTACCTCTCGGTTTTGGCATCTCAACGATTACCCCACTGTGTAACTCATAGCGGCATTCAGAGGTTTCTGGTAGCCACTCAACAAACTCGTCAAACGTAATCTGCGGTTGCAATGCTTGGGTCATGGATTCACCTCATTTTGAATCAAGGCTCTATCTGAAAAACTAGCAATTCTTCTTTAGTCAGGACTTACGCACTACCTCTATATATAGATATAGTAGGGACGCATCTTAGAGCGCCCCTACAAATGGCGCTTCCTCTCCACAAATTAATTGTCCAGCTTTTGAGGGTACCATTTACGGTGGATGAAGTAGGAGAACTCAAGGAATGCGGTGTGCAATTAGTAGTCGTGCGGGACAAGTCCTAGCAAGAGGTAGCCTGATTCTTCACAAAGGTGATGATGGCGAATTGCGATTGGATTTGCAAACTGATGGAGGGCAATTGCTCCAGGGTGGAATTATTGACCCCGATGGGGATATGAGATCTGCCAGTGAAGTGTTATTTGGTCAGTTCTTTGAAGTTTGGGGTATGAGCAATTTGACCTTAACTGTAACAGTCCGATAAGTGAGAACGAATGACGCTTAAATCGGGTTGAACACTCGATAAACGCTGAGGCATCGCTATTGTCAAATTGATGTCGCCGTGCGATTCAGCGCCATCTTGTCAAACGAAAGTATCTCTTGTGGGACTAGTGTGAAGGGCTTGTGATTGAGAAAATGATCTAGGGCTTAGTCTAATGTGACCTCAGGAACCTGTGTTGATGAGCATCGGAGAAATTTGGGGGCTGATGAAAGTAACGGTGTCTCAGTGGAGGCAAGATCAAGCCTCACTGATGGCAGCGGCTTTAGCCTATTACACGGTATTTTCTCTAGCACCGTTGTTGATTATCATAATTGCGATCGCAGGAGCAGTATTTGGGGAACAGGCGGCAAAAGGTGAGTTGGTAACGCAAATTCAGGAGGTGATTGGCACAGATGGTGCTCAGTTTATCCAAACAGCGATTGAAAATGCCAGTCAACTCGATCCAAGTCAAGGCCCTATCCCCACATTGATTAATATTGGTGTCCTCCTTTTCGGTGCAAGTGTTATTTTCACGCAACTCCAAAAATCACTCAATAAAATTTGGGAAGTGCAAGCGAAGCCAGAAAACGGCATCCTGCAGTTCCTTCGCAAACGCCTTCTATCGTTTTCGATGGTGCTGGTGATTGCGTTTTTACTGCTTGTGTCGTTAGTTGTTAGCACATTACTTGTGATTCTCGGCAATTATTTGAGGGGATTGATTCCTGGTTTTACCTACTTGTGGCAAATTCTCAATGCTCTTGTTTCGTTTAGCATTGTCACGCTGTTGTTTGCGATGATATTTAAAATTCTGCCGGATGCCAAGATTGCTTGGAAGGATGTCTGGATGGGTGCAGCCATCACGGCAGTGCTATTCAATATCGGCAAATCTCTTTTGGGATTCTATCTGGGTCATACTACTTTTGCCTCTGCCTATGGTGCAGCAGGCTCTTTGGTAATTATTCTGACTTGGGTTTTTTATTCCGCTCAGATTTTGTTTTTGGGGGCAGAATTTACGCAGGTTTACACCAGAAGATGGGGAGAAGAAATTGTTCCGGCAGAGTATGCAATGCCAGTTCCTAAAACCTCCTGTGGGAAATCAGAGCGGTAAGCCTTTTTCCTGTACCTCAGCCCAGGTTAGATCGCTTTCAACATAAGTTTTTGCTAGATTGATGAGTTGATCAAGATAGTGATTTCCCTCAGCTTCGGTCATCATCGTATGCGGGATATCTAGCTCTTTGTCAAAGCAGTGATACCAGGATTTTGGCTGATACTTGAGTACAGATTCAAACAACTCTTGATGCTCATGACGGTTTGTTGCTCCATCTTTTTCACTAGAAATAATCAACATCGGGGTAGTAGGAATATGTTTTGTTCGCTCAAGAATCTCCTGTCCCATATCTAGAAAAATTCGTGCAGCAGGAATGCGAAAGCCCTTATAACCAAAGTTTCCTGGATTATCTTTGTTGAGCCATTCGTAGTAAAACGGAAGAGTTTCTACAAGCCAATCTACTAGCAGATTATTACCACTTAAATAGGGAGCAAAGAGTAAAGTTCGATAAATTTGCTCAGGATATTTGAAGGCTAACCAAGCGGCTAAAATACCCCCCGTAGAGTAGCCTCCAATTATCACCTGTTCTCCTAAGAGTTTCGCTTGTTGGAACCACTCTTGTACAAACTTTAGATAAACTTGAGGGTCTTCTGGCAGAGGCGGGGGATTATCACCATCCCAATCTCCTGCTATTCCATGACCGGGTTGCAAGGGAGCGAGGACGTTGTAGCCTGACCGAAATAAGGCTTCCCCTAGTGGCTCAAACTGATAGGGACCAGCCGTAAATCCATGGAAGAATAGAAAAACTTTTGGGGTGGGATGGGGTTGGAAAAAAAATTTCGAGCGGCACTTTTCGTTCCGGATTGGTAGTGCGTCCTCACGGGTTTTAGCTTGTTCAACAATCGCGGCTGTTGTGGTGGAGTAGTCGAACATATAATCAACGGTTTTTAGTTGTTCCTTACCATTCGCGTAATTAGGAGTGCCAAAAAACTACCCTTAGGGGTAAAAATCAGAAAGTTTTTCTTCCCTTCTGCCTTCTGCTTTCTGCCTTCTGCCTTTCTTTGTAAAGAGGTGATGTAACTCCCAAGGGTAATCGAATGGTGAACGTGCTACCTTTGCCCAATTCGCTATGCACTTGTAAGCCGCCCTGGTGTGCCTGAACAATTGCTTTTGCGATCGCAAGCCCCAATCCTGAGCCACCCGTGTGGCGAGAGCGATCGCTATTCACTCGATAGAAGCGATCAAAAATCTGGGTTTGCTCAGAAGGTGCAATACCAATACCTGTATCTTGAATCTGAATCAGAGCCTGATGATCGCTGTGATCTAAGACAACTGTTACCTGACCCTCAGCAGGGGTGTATTGGATAGCATTAATAATCAGGTTAGAAATCAGGCGATAAAACTGCTCCTCATCACCCATAACGTTCAGTGGATGATGTATTTGTACCAAAAAAGTTAGTGTCACTGATTTGGAGAGTGCTGGCAGAGGGCTATGTTACGTTCGCTCCTTTAGCAAATTAATCCTCTAACTCAGAATGTCCGGAGTCGATACTTCAACCATTTACTGCTTATTAATATGCCATACAGTGAATTCACCTTAGCAAAAGTCAAGAAATACTTTAATTTAACAACTTCTGAAGACACGGATATTTTTGCAGCAGTACCAGAGTTAGAAAGCAGTGAGTATTTAGCAGAAACTCTCCGATACAATGTACCGTTAGCCCTAGCGAGTAATAGTGAAAAAGCTCGGTCTGAAATGATTATCGCCCCAATCTTAATCGAGGTCAGAAAACAGTTACAGTCTCAATTTAGCCTCTTTTCGGGAATTGATTTTAATGTAGATTCAGAAAAAGGCTTGACTGGGTTTTGTGACTTCATCATTAGTAGTAGCTCGGAACGGCTTTTTGTCAGTGCGCCCGTAATGATGCTGGTAGAAGCGAAAAAAGAAGATATTCTTGCTGGATTGGGTCAATGTGTAGCGGAAATGGTAGCGGCTCAGATATTCAACGAACGTGAGGGAAATGAGATTTCTGTAATTTATGGTACTGTCACTTCGGGAACGAACTGGAAATTTTTAAAACTCAAAGGGAAAGTGGTTGAGATTGATTTGGTTGAATATTACCTAACAGACGTGAATAAAATTTTGGGAATTTTAGCGAGTGGCGTTGGAGGGCGTTGATAGTTAGGTGTGTCTGTAGGGGAGCGATAACCTTAACGGGATGCTCCGCTAGCGCAGATTCTATTCGTTGTAGAGTGCGATCGCATATTCTATTTTTATAGCAGTTTTCATTTGAGTTTTATGACTGCTGCCATATACCCCATACTTTAATCTCCCGATTACTGTCACTGACAATTATCTGCCCATCTGAGCTGATGGCAACGGAATAAACCGCCCCTAAATGTCCTTCTAGAGTTCGCAGCAGTTCCCCACCGTACAAATCCCAAAGTTTGATTGTTCTGTCCTCACTGCTGCTAACAATTGTTTGTCCATCCGGGCTAATTTTGACAGAATAAACCCGGTTTGAATGCGCTTCTAGGGTATGCAGTAGTTCCCCAGTGTACAGATCCCAGATTTTGATGGTTCTGTCACAACTGCCACTAACTAAAATCTTCCCATTTGGACTAATAGCGAGAGAATTAACCTCGTAAGAATGTCCCTTGAGGACTTGCAGCAATTCCCCAGTATAGAGATTCCAGACTTTAATGGTTTTGTCCCCACAGCCACTGAAGATAGTCTGTCCATCTGGACTAATGGCAAAGGAATAAAACCAATTCAAATGCCCTTTGAGGATGCGTAGCAATTCCCTAGTATGGAAATTCCAGACTTTAATAGTATGATCCTCACCTCCACAGACAAGAACCTGTCCATCCCGACTGAACGCAACAGACTTATCCCCGTAACCACTCTCAAGGGTGTGTAACCTTTCCCCAGTGAGCGACTTGAATGTAACGTCGTTGTTACTAGAGGCAACATAAGTTTAGCTGGGTTGGTTCGGGTAAAAGGTGTTGTAGAACCAAGCAAATCTTTGCTCTAGGCTCCCTTGAATGCGGGCAGGAATCAAGTGATGGCTGGGGGAGCGAATCTGTTGTTTAGTTTTGTGGGGATATTTGAAACGATAGTAACTATCGCTTTCGTGGGGTTTGGTTTGTAAGTTTTGCGGGTCAAACTTAGCTTTCGGTAACCCTAACCACTGATAAATGCTCTGCATAACAGCAACAGGTTCACTGACTAGATGTTCAAACACCACGTAGTACAGGTGTTGCTGTAAGCGGGTATCAATATCTTGCAACGCTTCAATCGAACTCAGCGGACCTCCGATTACCCCTGTCTTATCGAAGAGTTTTTCGGCTCGTTCCCAGCGCGAGAGTTCTGCTAAATGGTCGGGAAAATCCAGCAGGAGCGTTTTTTGGTGTTGGGTTTCAATCGAACCATAAATCTGTCCGAGTTCCCGCACGCAAACGAGCATCCGAAAGTTGGGGTCGAGTAAATTCACGGTTTCGAGATGATGCAACCAACCCCGATTTTTATCCACCACCCAGGTTTGAGCGGTTTGTGCAAACCAACCATTGATAAAACCCCGAAAGGCATTTACCAAACGCTGATAGGTGTGGTCAAAGTCTACGTCGAGTTGTGCCAGTAAAAACTGTTGGTCGCTCAGATGGTAGCGCAAACCGTTGAGCGTTTGGCACAAGGGGGAACTATGACCGGAATGGTCAATCTCTGGATGGTGGTCTAGAAGTTGACATAACAGGGTTGACCCGGCACGAGGTAGCCCCGTGACGTAGATAACCTGTTTATTGAGCATTGAACTGTTGTGATCAAGGTAAACTTATCAATTGTGACGGATTTCACCATATCTAATACCGATAACTCACACTCGCGGTATTAGGAAAACGGTTGTAATAACGGGATAGCGTTGATTGGGCTAATTCCTAAAAATTACAGCAGATGTCAAATAGGTTCTATACTATCTGGGTCTTCTCCCAATTCCCTCAATCGAGCCGCTAAACGCTCCGATCGCGCATTTGCTGCTTCCTCTGGTAACAAAACCAGATTGCCAGCCTGATCATAAAACCGCAACCACACCGCCGTTTCTCGATCAATCGTTCCTTCCCAAGTTGCCAACCATAAACCTAATCGCTGACACCACAACCATCCTTGCTCATTGGGTGTAATTGGCTGATACTGTTGATTTGCATCGAAATGCCACCCTTGCAAGGAATCGGGGTCAAAAGGATTGAAGACATAGTAATCCGGAGTGCGGAAAATCTGCTCGTAAATGTTTTTCTTAACTCCCGTGTCTGCCTCTGCCGTAGAAGGAGACATCAGTTCCACGATTACATCCGGGTAACGACCATTTTCTTCCCATACTACCCAGCCTTGACGCTCCCTTGTGCCATCCACATCTAGCACTACAAAAAAATCGGGTCCTTTGAAGTCCCGGTTACGAGCCTGAGTGCTGCTGTAATAAACAAACATATTGCCACCCGCAAAAAAGTTATCGCGGTTAGCAAAAGCCTGATTAATTGACCGAATCAGGACATTCATCGCAATGCGGTGGCGGTTACTCTCCATCGGTTCCCCATCATCGAAAATTAAATCAGTGGGCGGCTTTGGAGGTTCCCACCAATCCTCGATTATCAGGGATTTCTGTTCTGTCTTCGCTTCAGTTGACATGGTGCTGGCTCCCTAGCATGGTGTTTTTATACCTTAAATCGCAATGAGTTGGCGCATGGGTAGGATTCATCAGGTAAAGTGCGGATTGTGGAGGAGTAAGAGGAAATATCAGGGTTGAGTTACGACAACGCTTGTAAATATTTAGCTGAGCAATATCCAGACGAGTTTGCTAACTGGCTGCTTTCAGTTCAGTCGCAAAACATTCAAGTACTTAAAACAGAACTGACTCTAGAACCGATTCGAGCTGACGCAGTTACTTTCCTACGAACCGCTAACCAAATCTTACACATAGAATTTCAAACTCTACCTGCATCTAATCCGCCAATTCCCTTCCGGATGCTCGATTATTCCGTGAGATTGAAGCGACAATATCGGTGTGATGTCGAGCAGGTGGTAATTTTTTTGCAAGCCACAAACGATGAGATAGTCTTTACTGAAGAGTATCAAGACCGGACTACATCTCATCGATACCGGGTGATTCGCCTATGGGAGCAAGATTCTGCGTCATTTCTCGCTAACCCAGGACTATTGCCCTTAGCGACTTTGACGCAAACCGACTCCCCTCAAGCATTGCTGGCGCAGGTAGCTGAACGAACCGCTACAATTCCTGACAGGGGACAGCGACAAAATATTACTGGTTGTGCTGAGATTCTAGCCGGACTGCGGTTTGAGAAAGATTTAATTCGCCAGTTTTTTCGGGAGGAAATTATGCGCGAGTCTGTTATTTATCAAGACATCTTGCAACGAGGATTACAACAAGGCAGGAGGGAAGGAAAGCAGGAAGGAGAGGTAGATCTGATTACACGCCAGCTAACACGCAGGCTGGGTGAGATTAACTCATTATTGATTGAGCGCATTCGGGGGTTATCCACCGAGCAATTGGAAGAATTGGGAGTAGCGCTGTTGGATTTTTCCAACATGGCTGATTTAATGGCTTGGTTTGCACAAAAGGAGAGGCGGGAAGTAGAGGTAGCTTTGATTTTACGCCAACTCACTCAACGGCTAGGTGAAGTTGACTCATCACTGAGCGATCGCATTCGCAGGTTATCCACTCTTTCGTTGGAAACGTTGGGAATAGCGTTGTTGGATTTTTCCGAAGTAGCTGATTTAGTGGCTTGGTTGCAGCAGCAAGAAGTAAGCGATTAGTGATGACGATTGTTTTCAGACTGATGGCGATCGCTTTGAGCAAGGACAGAAAATTCACCAACCCTGTCAGATTCTGGCAACTCAGCTTTTCCGTTGGGAGATGTAGAATCGTTGCTGGTATTGTAAACAAGTGCGTTGGATGCTAATGTCTGCTGAGGTTTGCTGTGGCGACCTAACCAGAAAGCACCGGATGCGATCGCGGCAACCCCTCCCCCAGCAGAAATGACCAACCACCAAGGCAGTTGAGAACTACTCTTGTTAGAATCAGTCGCCTGAGATCGTGCAGGAGCCTCGTCATGTGAATCATTCGCCTTAGTGGTGCTACCACCCCGCAATGATTGAGCATAAAGTTGAGGCGCACGCTGGGTAACTACCGAATCCCCCTCAAATAGACCTGTTTTTACCTCAACCATGTCCCCGGACGTTTGACCTAACGTGACTTCAACAGGCTGATAGGCATTGCCATTTTGGAGATAGACTTGTTTCTTGCCGTTCGCCTCAACCACGGCTGAAGTAGGAATGGCTAAAATAGCTGTCGCCATCCGGTCTATGAGGACTTCTAGTTCGGCAAACATCCCTGGTTTGAGTACTCCGCCAGGGTTGTCTAGTTCGGCTTTTACTGGCACCACCCGCGTTTCCCCTTCTACCACCGAGGCGATGGTTGCAATCCGTCCACTGAAGGTACGGTTAGGCAAGCTACTGACCTTCACGCTCACCCGTTGACCCGTCTTGACTTTGTCTAAATCTTTTTCATAGATATTCGCCGTGGCAAAAACACGATTGTCATTCACAATCGTCATCAACTTACCGCCCGCCTCCTCGAAGGCTTTTATGAAAGAAAACTTGTAAGGTAAGCTTTTTAAGCTTTTTCAACTGCGTAGTTATTTCCGCCACACTGCACTAGGTGTTTATGTTTCACAGAGGTGGTGGCTCACTAAAGAGCATTTACAAGTTTCACTCTTGAAGTACCGCATCTGCACTTACTAGCCAGTTTTCCACCCAAAAATGAAATCACGATGAAATGTTCCTACCTCATTAGTAGGAAATCCGGCTCTCCCGTACTTGTGGTGACACTAGCTCCATCCCAATAGACATCACTGATCAGCACGAATTTAGTACAAAAGTACCATAATCTTTTTATTCAAAAAGGCTTGCTATATATCCTTGAAGTTAGGTCTGGCGTTCTATCCTTATTAAAGCTTCTAGTTTCAATCAACTTCACACTCAAAAATTAGTCTGTGCATACATTCAATCCTAAAACTTTAAGGAAGTCTAGTTTTACCACAAGAACATGGCTTCCTATGCTCACTCTCCTAGGCGTGAGTCTTACATTAACCATTACTTCAGCTCAACCTGCTTCTGCTGCTGGGATAGTTGGCACAGGAACACCTGCAAGCTGTACAGAAGCGGCTTTGAATAAAGCTTTAGCGGGTGGTGGCAATGTTTATTTCAATTGCGGTGCAAGTCCTCACACAATTCCAGTAACTAGAGAAAAGGTAGTTGCGAATAATACCTTAATCGATGGTATGACTAATGGTCAAAGCTTAATCACACTGAGTGGTAGAGGACGAAATCGAATTTTTTCCACTCAAAACGGCATCGAATTTACTGTTAAGAACCTCACGATTGCCAATGGTTTTACAACTGACCAGGGAGGCGGTATTTCCAGTGGGTTTCAAGGAAAGCTAAGAGTTGTTGATTGCACATTTAGCAATAACATATCTACGAAACAGGGAGAATTCGATGGTGGGGGTGCAATTTATATTCAAAGTGAGGGAACGGCAATTATCGAGAGGAGTTCCTTTGATGGAAATCAAGCTGGAAATGGTGGTGCCATTCACAACTTATTGAGTGATTTAACTGTTGTTAACAGTACATTTACAGGCAATCAATCCGTTCGTTCTGGCTCAGGGGGCGGTGGTGGTGCAATTTTCATTGATGGGGCTAAGGGGGATAACGGAAAAATTATTATCCGCAGTAGTAGCTTCACCAATAACACGGCTGTTCTTCAAGGAGGTGCGATCTTTAGTCAACTCTATAACAACAATACCAACACAATTGAAAATTCAACATTGTCTGGTAATAGCGTGACTGGCACGGGTAATCAAGGATTCGGTGGAGGAATTTTCAGCGTTGGTGGGGGCGCAAATACTGCCCTTAGTCTTGTTAATACCACCCTTTCTGGAAATACAGCGAGTAGTCAGGGGGGTGGTCTTTGGAGTGGTAACGGTCTAACAGTGAATATTACCAACAGCACAATTTTTGGGAATCAAGCGATTAGTGCTGATGGAAGTGGAATAGGCGGCGGGATTATGCGAACGGGTGGCACAATCAATATTACCAACAGCACGATCGCAAATAATTCTGCGGGATTTGAAGGTGGGGGAATTTTTGGAGGGACAGCAACCACGATTACCAATGTGATCATTGCCAACAACACGGCAAGTAATGGTGGTAACTCGATTATCAAAAATAATTGCTTGGATGCCTTAACTAATGGTGGCAACAATCTGCAATTTGCTGCTAACAATCCCAATGACGCTGAATGCGGTGCAGGTATCCCCATCGCTGACCCACTTCTTGCTTCTCTCGCTAATAATGGAGGTTCGACTGAGACGGTGGCACTACTACCAGGTAGTCCAGCGATTGATGCGGCGAACAATGCCGCCTGTCCTGCAACTGATCAACGAGGTGTTGCTAGACCCCAGGGCGGCGCGTGTGACATCGGTGCTTTTGAGGCGGAATAATTTAAGATGTTGCTAGCCATTCGAGGCAAAGGTATGCCTTTGCCTCGAAAACACTCCTCAAACCACAACGAATTGGTAGGATAGTGTTGATGGACGATTTAGATCAATGCTACAGAGTATTGGGGTTAGAGCCTGGAGCATCACTGGCTGAAGTGAACCAGGCATATAAGGACTTGGCGTTTATTTGGCACCCTGATCGCGTTCCTGAAGATAACAAAAGACTACGAGACAAGGCGCAAGAAAAACTCAAGGAAATCAACCAAGCGCGTGATCAGTTGCGATCGCTTCAACAGCATCAACGAACGAAAACGCCCAAATCGCAACCTTCAGCCAAGCGTTCTCAAGCAAGCGATCGCAAAACACCACCCCGACAGCAGAAGCAATCGTCCTCTGAGTCCTACTCCCAACCGAAACCTCCAAATCCTGATTTAAGTGGAGCTGATTTTCGGAATGCTGACCTGAAAGAAAAGGATTTGTCAGGCAGAAACTTGACTAACGCCGATCTTAGTAACGCAAACCTCAGCGATGCCTTTTTACATAAGGTAAATCTTACTGGGGCAAATTTAGAGAGAGCGAATCTCTTTAGAGCCAATCTATTTCAAGCCAATCTAAGTCATGCCAACTTACGAGAAACTAACTTAATTGGCGCAGACTTCAGTGGTGCTGACCTCAGTGGTGCTGACTTAAGGGGAGCTAAGATTGGAACCAAAGACAGACTTATGATTAAGCTAACAGGTGCTAACTTGTCTGGAGTAATCCTACCTGATGGCACAGTCCACAACGCTTAACAACTCAAGCAAAACGACGATGCCTGATAATACTATGCAGCATCAGGATTTAGGTCAATCATCTCTCTAGTCGTATAGGTACCAATTGGACTCCAAAGCACATAAGGGAGGAGCAATAGAGCGGCTGTTCCGGAAATTGGGGACACAGCCAATGTCAGCAAAATCCCTAAGATGGCACCCAAGCCGCCTAAGATTGTGCCAGCTGTCAGGCTTTTCGTTCTCAATGTCACAGGAATATAGGCAACCGTAACAACTTCTATTAGCAAGTAAACTCCCATAAACAGCCATGTATTAAGGCTTCCAGGGTCACTTTCCCAGACGAGGATAGCTGAGAGTGCGCCACATGCAAAAATGATCGTCCAGATGAACGGGATAGCTGGCTCGAAGAATAGCCAGTTCGGTCGGTCTAAACGTTTAGCCCACTTTATGTCACGGCGGGGTCTAATCAAGAAGCTGCCTAGCGCCACGACAAAAGTCACAGTAGCGATAACTACCCAAGATTTAATCATCAGTCTTACCTTTATGCCCACTTAGCGACACATCCAAATGACCTTGCCACTGGATGCGATCGCATACTTGGTATTTTGTTTGCCTTACGTTTTATAATAATCAACCAACCACAGCCCAAAACCTCTCTCTGAGTGAACACTTGTTCGTTCTGAACTGGCTACCAAAAACCTCGCTTACCACTGGGTAACACAGTCGCCCAATTGGTTTTTGCCACAGCTAGTTGTTCCTCAGTAATCTTGGCGTTGGAGAGATTTGCCCCACAGAGATTTGCCCCTTTTAAACTCGCGTTGTTGAGATACGCAAAGCTCAGATCTGCACCGCGCAAGTCAGCCCCTTCTAAATCGGCATAGCTTAAGTAAGCTCGACCTAATTTTGCATCCCGTAGGTTTGCCCGATTGAGACTTGCCCGTCCAAAATCAGCATTGGATAAATC
This sequence comes from Symplocastrum torsivum CPER-KK1, assembly GCA_019358875.1. Lineage (GTDB taxonomy): Bacteria > Cyanobacteriota > Cyanobacteriia > Cyanobacteriales > Coleofasciculaceae > Symplocastrum > Symplocastrum torsivum. The sequence continues at coordinate 93,768 of JAHHIF010000014.1, read as the reverse complement.
TGCCCCCTGTAAATTGGTTCGAGCCAACTTCGCTTGGTGAAAAATTCCGCCAGCTAACTCGGTTTTATGAAGATCAAGCCCACTCAAATCTTGAGCGGCAAAATCTCTCCGACCTTTCATATAAGCTGTCAAGAGCGCATTCGCATCTAACTTAGCAGGAAGTTTTGGTTTTCCTGTTGTAACGCTCTCAGTACGAACGGAAGTTGTTGAAGCGCGTTGAGCAGGAATACCCTGATTACGTTGCCCGCCTAACGTTCGAGAACCGCTTTGTTCCTTACGGGCGCGTCGCGCTCGAATTGCATCTGCCAACTTCGTCGTTGCCGTGGAGGGGGATGAAGACGAACTCGGTGAGCCTAAGTCTCCAGAGTAGAAGAGTTGAGGGTTTAGAGGGTTGTGTGGCTGATTCGGCTTAGCAACCAATCCCTGCTCTAGACTGTCAAGATAAGGCTCCAAGTCAAGCGCTCTTAGGATATCTGTTGCTGACTGGTAGCGATGACGAACCGAAGCCTCCAACATTTTTTTCAAAACTTCAGCAAAATGGTCACTGACATGAACGTATTTCTGCCAGACCATTTCCCCAGTTGAGGGATTGTAATCTAGGTCTTTTGGTGATTTACCCGTTAATAAATAAATACAGGTGACCCCGACAGCATAGATATCACTGGCATAAACAGGTCGCAATGCCATCTGCTCAGGTGGCGCAAAGCCTGGGGTACCGATCGCAAAATTTGTTAAAGCTGTTTGGTCTGAGTTACTGGCTGTAGGGGCGTTGACTTGGTTTTTCACAGCACCAAAGTCAATGAGAACCAGCTTACGGTCTTGTTCACGACGAATCAAGTTCGCGGGCTTAATGTCCCGATGAATGACCTGCTGGCTGTGGATGTACTGAAGTAATGGCAGGAGTTCACTAAGGAATTGCTTGACTCCGGCTTCCGATAGTGGGCCAGAGCGCTTGATTTCCTGCTGGAGGGTCGAGCCGCTAATGTACTCTTGTACCAAATAGAACTGCTGTTCTTCGTCAAAATAATCCAGCAGCCGAGGGACTTGGGGATGATTACCAATTTTTCCGAGGGTTCTGGCTTCTCTCTCAAATAGCTCCCGTGCCATCGGTATGACATGAGAGACATTGGATGCCGGACGCAGTTGCTTGATGACACAACAGGGGTCACCGGGCAAAGATTTATCTTCAGCGAGAAATGTTGCCCCAAATCCACCTTGACCCAAAGCTTTGTGTACCCGATAGCGATCGCGTAACAATAGCTTTGTGCCGCACGCCTGACAGACATCGGCGTGCATCGGATTTTTGGGCTGAGGACAGGCAGGATTTAGGCAGTAGCTCATTCAGCGTCACCGATGGGGCGTCGTCCGTGCTGGGACGGAAGCTTTATATTGAAGCACCCGGCTTTACATACTGGCTCTTGTTGGGAACGCACCGCCGAATGCACCCTAGTTTGGCAAGCCTTGTAGATAGAGATCTGATTTAAGACCAGGATATCCTACTTTTCATGTCTACCTGGTCAAGAAGGAAGCCAAATCGAGTCAAGTTAGCCAAAATTTATGTAAAGAGTTGATGAAGCTAGCTTAACTTCCTATAAAGCAGTAATAAAAGTCCATGCTGAGCAGACAAACTAAAGAAAATATTGAGTTACCTACAGCGGCAATAGGAAAGTGGCTAAACACAATTAAAGTCTTCCCAATGCCCAATACTCAATGCCCAATCCCTCAATGCTGACGGTAAAATAATCGAACTACGGAAGGTAAAACTTAGAGTTCAATGCGTATCTCTCTAAACTGGCTACGAGAACTGGTGGACGTGACGTTGACCCCAGAAGAGTTAGCCGAAACCCTAACACTGGCAGGATTTGAGGTTGAAGACATCGAAGATCGTCGGAGCTTCGCCGATGGCGTGGTAGTTGGGAAGGTTCTGGATGTACAGCCCCATCCGAATGCGGATAAGCTCAGAGTCTGTCAAGTGGATATTGGCGCGGCTGATGGTGTACTTAATATTGTCTGTGGCGCGGCGAATGTCCGACCAGAGATTTATGTTCCTGTAGCCACTGTCGGCACTTACCTACCCGTAATTGATGTGAAAATTCGCGCCTCAAAGCTGCGGGGGGTTCGCTCAGAAGGAATGCTTTGCTCACTAGCTGAAGTGGGTTTGGAAAAACAGTCGGCTGGTATTCACATTTTTGAAGAGGAGAATCTCCAGGTGGGCAGTGATGCTCGTCCCCTCCTCGACTTAGAAGATGTCATTCTCGACCTGACAGCAACAGCAAACCGTGCTGATGCCCTGAGTATGGTGGGGGTCGCCAGAGAGGTGGCGGCGCTTACAGGGGCATCATTGAGGCTTCCAGACGCTCCTGAAACAACGATTCCACAGGGTTCTGGAAATCTGAGGATCAAGGTTTCTGAGCCACAAGCTTGTCCGGCATACATTGGGACGGTGATTGAAGGAGTGAAGATTGCTCCCTCCCCAGATTGGTTGCAACGGCGCTTGCAAGCAGCGGGAGTGCGACCGATTAACAATGTGGTGGATGTCACAAACTACATTTTGTTGGAGTGGGGACAACCGCTTCATGCGTTTGATCGCGATCGCCTTAAGGCAGTTGCAGGTGGAGATGCCTTAACTGTTGGAGTGCGCTTCGCCCAAAGTGGCGAATCTCTCAAGACGCTGGATGGTCAAACCCGAAGCCTTCAACAACAAACCCTATTAATTACCGCTAACGATAAACCTGTTGCTCTCGCTGGGGTGATGGGTGGCGAAGAAACAGAAGTCCACGAGAACACGCAGAATCTAGTCTTAGAAGCGGCGTTATTTGAGCAGGTGGCAATTCGTCGCTCAGCCCGTACCCAAGGCTTACGGACAGAAGCGTCTACTCGCTACGAGCGAGGTGTGAATCAAGCAGAATTGGGGATTGCGGCAAAACGTGCGATCGCATTAATGACCCAGTTAGCCTCTGGGACACCAACCTCACAAGAAATTGCCGATACACGCCCCGATCCCTCAACGTGGGCACGTTCAATTGAGCTACGTCTTGACCGAATTAATCAGATTTTAGGTCCCGTAGATTTGGGAGAAGACACAGGCGAAATCCTCGCGGAAGATGTCGAACGTATCCTCACTGCCCTTGGGTGTCAACTGAAGCGTAGTGATTCAAACATTTCTACCCAATGGATAGTCACCGTTCCCCCCTACCGCTATCGGGACTTGGAGCGCGAAATTGACTTAATCGAAGAAGTCGCTCGCCTCTACGGCTACGACAAATTCTGTGATGACTTACCGGATAAGACAGAACCAGGGTATCTTTCCATAGAAGAGCAACTAACACGACAACTGCGAGAAGCGTTTCGTGCGGGAGGGCTGACAGAATTAGTTCACTACTCATTAGTCAAGCCAGAGAACGAGACGCAAATTCACCTGGTTAATCCTCTGCTTACAGAGTACTCCGCCTTACGAACCGATTTACTTTCGGGGCTAATTGATGCCTTCCAGTACAACCTAGAGCAAGGGAATGAGGCGCTCAATGGCTTTGAGATTGGTCGGCTGTTCTGGAAAGAAGAAGAAGGATTGGAAGAAGCCGATGCGATCGCTGGAATTATCGGGGGTGATCCAACTCAAGGCAGATGGGTGAAGGGAGGACGTTCCTCACCAATGACTTGGTATGAGGCAAAGGGTGTCCTAGAAAGTGTGTTTCAGCGCTTGAATCTCAATGTTGAGTATCAGCCGAATCGACAAGATGAGCGCTTTCACCCAGGACGTACAGCGTCGTTGTGGTTTCAAGGCGATCGCTTAGGCAACTTTGGACAGCTACATCCTCAACTACGTCAGGAACGAGGCTTACCCGATGCTGTCTATGCTTTTGATCTGGACTTGGATGTATTATTGGATGCTTTAGATCAGGATGAAAAACTGACTCCACGGTTCCAGGTATATTCGACCTATCCAGCGACTGACCGGGATATCGCCTTCTTCGCACCTGTAAAAGTCTCTGTAGCAGAAATAGAACGCGCTACTCAAAAAGCAGGCGGGACGTTATTGCACTCTGTAGAGTTATTTGATGAGTATCAAGGCGAATCTGTCCCTGCTGGACAACGAAGCTTGGCATTCAGGCTAATCTATCGGGCAAGCGATCGCACTCTGACGGATGAAGAAGTTGAGCCAGTGCATCAAAAAGTCCGAGAAGCCCTAGTTGAAAAATTCGGTGTCAGTCTCAGAAGTTAAATAGTTATTGGTTGTTGGTTAACTGTTATTAGAAAATAATTAACAACCAACAACCAACAACCAACAACTAACAGCTAACAACCAACAACCAATAACTAGCGATGCCTAAATATGTGATGTGGGGAAGCTACTGTGAGGATGTTTTAGAAAAGCGTGCGCCTTACCGACAAGCTCATCTTGATGGTCTTGCTACTCAAAAAGAGAGCGGTGTCTTAATTACGATTGGTCCTACCAAAGATGTCACTAAAGTTTTTGGCATCTATGAAGCTGAAGACGAAGCCACAGTGCGCCAGCTCATCGAGGCTGACCCCTATTGGCAAAACGGGATTTGGACTGAATACGAGGTGAAAGAGTGGATTCAAGCTTTTTAAGTTCAAGCTTGAAGGGAGAGTTTAGCTAGCCCACGAAGAAAGCGATCGCCCCAGGCTGACTATTCTCTAATCTTTAAAATTTTTTGCTTAAAAATTATAAAGCAGTGGAATTTTTTGACAGGATATTCGTTTGGCATAGACGAAAGCGATCGCTTTCTACACAGACTAATAATTTTTATCTGACTGCATATAAACAAATCAGCACCTATGCAGAATTTGGTTTTCCTATAAATTAAGCTAAAATCTGCTCAAATCAAGCATTCGGATTTACAGGTGTGGAGGAGTAAGGAAATGGTTCGTCTTAAGGGCTTGTTGTCCGGACTGAGTGCTATGGGTTTAGGAGGCTTTGCTATTGCCGCAACCCTTGCCTTCACCACGGAGTCAGCTTCTGCTCAAGCTGCCTACGGGAGTTATGTTGGAGTGGGTCCGACGGTAGGTATTCTTGAAGATTCACGAGGAGAGGCTCAGCAAATTGGTGGAGTGCTGGCGGTGCGCTACAAACTGTTGGAAATACCTGTCTCATTACGTGCCCAAGCTCTCATTGGCTCCGGCACGGCGATTGTGCCAACAATTTCTTATGACGTTCCCCTCAATTGGCAAACCGATGCCTATCTAGGCGCTGGCGTTGCCTTTGCAAGTGGTACTTCGCCTTCGCCAGTAGGAGATAAAACTAGCTTTGCCCTACAACCGGGTATTGATTACATTGTCCCGAATAGCAACACTGTTCTATTTGGCAATGCAATTATTGCTTTCGATGCCTATCGCAATGGAGGAGGAGCCGCTCTTTCTGTGCAAGGTGGGGTTGGTTTGAGATTTTAGGGAATTATGATGGAACTTTGTGTAAACACTAAATAACAGCCAAGACTTTAAATTTATTGTGAATCAACGATGTGCAAGACCTAAACAACCATTCTTGTGGGTACTCTAGAGATATAACCTAGGGTAGATGTTTTTATGCATTCATTGGGGAAACGGCTGAAAGAGTGTGATGAATTGTCCTGTGATGCTACTACCGAGGATAATTCTTCGCAGATCGAAATGGGATATCCACGTCCACAGTTGCGGCGTGCTAGCTGGATTTGTCTGAACGGCTCGTGGAAGTTTACGTTTGACGACGCTGGGCAATTTGTTCGACCAGGTGATATTTCTGATTGGACTCATACCATTCAAGTTCCCTTTGCTCCAGAATGCACAAAAAGTGGCATCGGCGACACAGGTTTTCACCCAAACTGCTGGTATGAGCGGGAATTTGACTTACCCGAACAAGAGGGTCGGGTGCTGCTCCACTTCGGGGCTGTAGACTATCGTGCCCGTGTTTGGGTTAATGGTCAATTCGTGGCAGACCATGAAGGTGGACATACTCCATTCAGCATCGACATCACACATGTCTTGAATGAAAACGGACCACAACGGGTAACACTTTGGGCACAGGATGACCCCTTCGATCTGGCTAAACCACGCGGTAAGCAAGATTGGCAGTTAGAGCCACACAGTCTATGGTATCCGCGCACAAGTGGTATTTGGCAAACAGTCTGGGCTGAGGTCGTTCCTAGCACTTACATCGAGCGCATCCGCTGGACACCCCACTTCGAGCGGTGGGAGATTGGCTTTGAAGCCTTTGTCGCGGGTAAGCAATACGATGGTATGCAAATAAAGGTGAAACTAACAGTTGGTTGCCAACTGCTGGTAAACGATACTTACGAGGTGATCAACGGGGAAATTCACCGTCGCATTGCACTCTCTGACCCTGGTATCGACGACTACCGCAACGAATTGCTCTGGAGTCCGGAGAAGCCAACTCTAATTGATGCGGAAGTTCAACTGTGGCAAGACGACAAGCTGATCGATGAGGTGAAGTCCTATACAGCGATGCGGACTGTGGCGATACAGCGCGATCGCTTCATGCTCAATGGGCATCCTTACTATCTACGGCTAGTTCTAGACCAAGGCTACTGGCCCGACACGCTGATGACTGCCCCCTCAGATGAGGCGTTGCGGCGCGATGTCGAGTTAGTCAAGATGATGGGCTTCAACGGCGTCCGCAAGCACCAAAAGATTGAAGACCCTCGGTTCTTGTATTGGGCGGATGTCCTGGGTTTAATGGTCTGGGAGGAGATGCCAAGTGCCTATCGCTTCACGCCCAAAGCGGTAGAACGCATGACAAAAGAGTGGACTGAGGTGATCAACCGAGATGCTAGCCACCCCTGTATCGTGGTTTGGGTGCCTTTTAATGAATCTTGGGGCGTTCCTGACTTGACGGCGACGGAACCTCATCAGCACTGCGTCCAAGCACTCTATCACTTGACCAAAACTCTAGACCCAACTCGTCCAGTAGTCGGCAATGACGGATGGGAGAGTGCAGCGACTGACATCCTGGCTATTCATGACTACGATAATAAGCCAACTCGGTTGGCAAAGCGTTATGGACCAGAGGTCAAGTTATCAGACCTGTTTGATCGCCAGCGTCCAGGAGGGCGTGTTCTCACCCTTGATGGTCATCCCCATAACGGACAGCCGATCATGCTAACTGAGTTCGGCGGCATCGCTTACGCTGACCGTGAACAACCTGATGCGGATAAAGTCTGGGGATACGTGCGGTCTTCGGATGTCTCGGAGTTGCAAATTCGGTATACGGCGCTACTGGATGTGGTTAACAAAGTCGGAATGTTCAGCGGATTTTGTTACACGCAGTTGACGGATACTTTCCAGGAAGCAAATGGTCTGTTGTATGCAGACCGCACGCCAAAGTTTCCGCTAGAAGCGATCGCATATGCAACCCTAGGCAGGGGCGAAGAGGAAGAAGAGGACGTTATGCTCTCAGAAGTTAAAGCTAGTTGGTCCCCAGAGGCAAATGTATTCCCAGGAGCTGCTAAAGCCGGATGGACGCCCGCTGACTCTATACAGTCGGTACCCCATTGCGGAGGGTATCCAGGCTCCCAGCCCCGGTAATGAGCCGATTCAGGCAAATCCACACCTACGTTGGCATCCCCTGCGGGGTGAGTGGATTGCTTACGCCAGTCATCGTCAGGGGCGGACGTTCATGCCGCCCCCGGAGTACAACCCACTGGCCCCCACCATCGATCCTAAATTTCCTACCGAACTCCCCCAAGGACAATATGACATAGCGGTTTTCGACAACCGCTTTCCTTCGATGGCGCTGGCGGCGCATGAGCCACCTAGCAGCATTGTTGAAACTCTACCTGCAAATGGGGCGTGCGAGGTCGTGGTTTTCACCCAAGACCCGGAAGCATCCCTCGGTTCCCTGGAAATCTCTCACCTAGATTTGCTGTTGCAAGTATGGGGCGATCGCACTCGTGTACTCGGAGGGAATTCGCAGATTCAGTACGTGCTGCCCTTCGAGAATCGAGGTGTGGAGATGGGGGTGACGTTGCTTCATCCCCATGGTCAGATTTACTCCTATCCTTTTGTGCCTCCTGTTCCCGCACGGATGCAGGAACGCCAGCAGGCATATTACCAGGAAAATCAGCGGGGCTTGCTGCAAGATTTGATTCAAAAGGAAATTGAGGACAACCAGCGAATTATTTATCTGGATGAAGAGGCGATCGCATTTGTCCCCGTGTGTGCCCGCTACCCTTACGAAGTTTGGATTGCAACCATTGAGCCAGTTGCGACATTTATTGACCTTACAGCAGAGCAGCGGAGAGGACTTGCCAAAGCCTTAAAGACTGTCACCCTCAAGTACGACGGCTTATGGAAACGCCCCTTCCCTTACTTAATGGCTTGGTTCCAGGCACCTACTGACGGGCAACCTCATCCAGAAGCACATCTGCACGCCGAGTTCTATCCCCCCTATCGTACCCAGGAGAGACTTAAGTACCTAGCTGGAACTGAACTGGCAGCGGGAATGTTTGCCAATGACGCTCTCCCTGAAGAGAAAGCCAAGGACTTACAGGCGGTATCGGTAATTCTTGAAGCGGGAGTGAGGGTGTGAATCAAAAACCTAGCCCCCTAACTCCCTTCCTTTGCACTGAGGGGGGAACAACTCTGGTGTCTCTCCCCCAAACGCAGAGGCGTTGGTCAATCTCAAATCTTCCACTTACCCACTCATCCGCCAGGGATTCAAATCCCTGGCTAATAGCTCAAGTCCTCTCAAGAGGACTAAAGGCTTTTCCTATAAGGATTTCAGTCCACAAAGCGTGGACTTGCTCTATTAGCCCGGAGTTTAAACTCCGGGTGGGTGAGAGCAACAAACCCGTGGATGGTGCAAGAACTCAGTTGGTGCAAGAGGTGAGTTATGAAGGAATTAAACGAAGAAGTCTCGCGCAAACTGGAGTTAATCCGGGAAGCCCTAAGTGAAACTGAGGCAACGGGTGTCCGCCTTAAGGGAACAGACTGGTTTGCTTGGGCAACTGCTGGCGCTTCCAATACTGTGTTGCTGACGGCTGAAACTGGAGTGGCAGAAGTGTTGGTAACCGCTCAAGATGCTTGGATATTGACGGATGAAATCGAAGCGCAGCGTTTAAAAGATGAGGAACTTCCAGCAAATTTCCAAGTTAATGTGAACCCTTGGGCTGATTCTTCTGCGCGTGAATCATTTGTGCAAGATGTTGCTAATGGGGGGAAGATTTTAAGCGATCGCCCCATCCCTCATGTAGAGAAGCGAGTACCTGCGTCTCTACAACAGCATAAACGAGTAATGATGTCAAGTGAGCTAGAGCGATATCGTGAAGTCGGGCGTAAGGCAAGCGAAGCGATGACAGAAGTCCTAACAGCCGCCAAGCCGACTTGGACAGAATATCAGCTTGCGGGTGCGGGTGCAGAGGCGTTGTGGGTGAGAGGTATACATCCAGCGCTGACTCTGGTAGCTGGCGAGAGGCGTTTGCCACTTTACCGTCATGCTACCGCAACTGGAGAAGCGATCGGGCGGCAAGCGATGCTGGTGTTTTGCGCTAGGAAATATGGTTTATATGCAAACCTTACCCGATTTGTATCATTCGGTTCGCTTGGGGATGAACACGCCGAATTGCACCGTCATGTGCGGGAAATTGAAGCCGAAGCGCTGAATTTGTGCAAACCTGGCACATCGCTGGACGCAGTTTATCACGCCTTAGCTCAGGCTTATGACAAGCACGGATTCAATCAGGCAATCCTCCAACATCACCAGGGAGGAACCACGGGATATTTGTCGCGAGAAATTGTGGCAAATCCTACTACTACTGACACTTTAGTAGAAGGCATTCCTGTTGCTTGGAACCCAAGTTTAGTGGGGGCAAAGGTTGAAGATACTTTTGTAATTCTCCAGGATGGCAAGTTGGAAAATTTGACGTTCGATCCAAACTGGCCGAGTGTTGAAGTAGAAGGGAGGCAGCGCCCTGTCCCGTTGGAGCTTAAATAATAAGCATTAGATTTCTGGCAAAAATCGTTGCCTAAATTGGTATTTGGGTTTCATAATGACAGGAAATTTATCTACTAGACAAATTGTGGCAATGGGAGGTGCAGGGTTATCCATAGAACCTGACAACCTTCTATTGGAACAATACATCCTCAAACTGGCAAACAAGGACAGTCCAAAAATTTGTTTTATTCCTACCGCTAGTGGTGATTCGCAGAACTATATCGACCGATTTGACACGGCATTTTCACAATTACCCTGTACACCATCTCATTTATTATTATTCAGACGACAAACGGCGGATTTGAGGTCTTTCGTTCTTGAGCAAGACATCATCTATGTGGGAGGAGGAAATACAAAAAACCTCCTTGCTCTTTGGAAAGATTGGGGACTTGACAGCATCATCAAGGAAGCCTGGGAACGTGGTGTTATTCTTGCGGGTTGGAGTGCAGGCTCTATTTGTTGGTTTGAAGAGGGAGTAACAGATTCTTTTCCTGGGGAACTGACTGCATTAGGTTGTCTTGGCTTTCTCAAAGGTAGTAATTGTCCTCATTACGACGGAGAACCAGAAAGAAAACCGTCCTATCATCGACTCTTAGCGGAAGGACTAATTAGTGAAGGCTATGCCGCTGACGATGGGGTTGCTCTCCATTTCTTGGGTACTCAATTGGAGAGAATCGTTAGTTCCCGTCCTCATGCCAAAGCGTATCGGTTGGAAAAAGTAGGTGAGACAGTCAAAGAAAGTTCGTTAGAGCCAACATACCTAGGAGATATCCTAAACACATCGCTCTAAAAAGTAGCCTAGATAGATGTCTGCTACAGCTTCCGCAGCCTGTTACGTTTTAGCGATCGCATCCTTCAATTGAGAGTCGCTGTAACCTCCGGAAGATGATAGGAAAATCTGCTTTTTGAGATAATTTTAATTCGTCATGGTGTAGGTTTTTTAACTTTCGCTCTACTCAGGCAGTTTTCTATGAGTTCAACATACGACTTTCAATACTTTCAGGGAAATTCTTTATCGGATCTGTTTGCTCAAGATATTACGGATACACAGTATGCGTTTATCCTAAATTATCCAGCAACTGCCAGTTGGGCTGCCTACCCCAATACGAAAAAATACTTTCTTCAAGATGGCAGTAGTGAAGCGACTAAAACTTCCTTTGACAAGATTTGCCAGAAGGAACCTTGGAAAAATTTGGCTGTGTTAGGCGACACCCTTCCAGCAGTTGTCATTATTGAGCCACAAAAATTGCTGATTGACTACTGGCGGGAGCATTTTGGCTTCAGCTACACCAATCAGGAGATGATACATTGCTCAACTTATCTGGATGAACTTAGCCAAAGCGATCGCGTTAAGAACGTCATCACGCTATTTCCGTTTGATAATCTCAAACCTGAAAAACACGCTGTTAATCCAGATACCCACTATCACTTGCTCAGCAAAGTGGCGCTAGCCTCCCTAGGGGTGCAATGTCCGAAATACTCAAGCTACAATCTGCACGACATTAGTCTCGAAGACATTCAGCTACCAGAGCAATTCCCCTACTTGATCAAAACGTCGCACGGAATCTCAGGAGAAGGCACTTACATTATCAAAAGCACTAGCGAACTGAACTACTGCTTGGAAGAACTGAGAAAATATCTTGATATTAAGTTGCTTGATACGATCATTGTCTCGGAGTTTGTCAAGAATGTTGTGCAGAACTACTGCGTGCAGTTCTATGTCAACAAAGCGGGAGAGATTACGCTCATCGGTACGACGAGGCAACTCGTCACCGCAGAGGGCAACTACTTAGGAGGAGTGATTCACTACCGCGAAACTGACATGAGCAGATTTTTTGAGATGATTGCTGCCATAGGTCAGTATGCTCACTCCTCTGGGTATTTCGGCTTTATTGGCTTCGATGTCTTGGAAGATAAAGACGGACAGTTTTATGCGATCGATGCGAATTTTCGAGTCAATGGCTCAACGCCTATGTGCTTACAACGCCATACCTTATTGGGACTAGGAAAAGAAGTGGCGACATATTCCAGCGACTACCGGATGGATGGAACATTAGACTCCATTTTAGTAACCCTGAAACCGGAATTGGATCGCAAGGACTTTATCATCCTGTCGGCTCTAGAGAAGCTCAAATACGGAAAAATTTACACCGATATTTACGGGATTGTGACTGGAGAGACGGTTGAGGATATGCAGCACATTGAGCAGAACTTAAAAGATAAGGGATTGCAGTTGCTCAGTTAAACAGGATATCGATAAGTGTGATCTTGGATATAACTCCTGAGGATGCTGAGGAGTTACGCCGAATCCTTCTGGAAGTTGTCAAGACTCATGAGGCGCGATTGGGGCGACAAGATGAATTCGGACAACGCTACACCCTGGATTTCCTGCTCGAATGACAAGATAAAAGTGCGACTATTCGGAGTGGTTGGATTATCGAACAGGGTTCTGATATCCCAAGATTAACGACCTGTTACCCTCTGTAGTATCTGGAGGTGATACGAGATGACGGCAAATACAGCCCAATTACTTGATGTAGTGGCACTGACGGTGGATCTTCCTGAATACAACCTGTGGCGTGGGCAAGTCGGTACAGTGGTTGAAATATTGGCTGGTGGTGCTGCGTTTGAGGTTGAGTTTAGCGATCGCAACGGACGGACTTACGAATCTGTTGGTTTACGCCCAGGACAAATTATGGTGCTGCGTTTTGAACCAGCATTGCCCGATTCAAAACCTGAAATGGTCACGGCGTGATATGTGCGATTTTTTGAGCAGTCAGATTATGATTTGGGCATGGAGTTTGAATGGGATGAGTCGAAGGCAACTGCCAACTTGAAAAAGCATGGTGTAAGCTTTGAAGAAGCCAAGACCGTGTTTGACAATGTGCTAGCTGTTATCTTCGATGACGAAGCACACTCCTTAGATGAGCAACGGGAAATTATCATTGGTCATTCTCGCAGGAATCGGTTGCTGCTGGTTAGCTTTACTGAACGTCCCAACGCCATTCGTATCATTAGTGCCCGTATAGCCACTCGAAGGGAACGTGAAGATTATGAACAAAACGCCTTTCGATGAATCTCTCAACCCTGAGGATGAATTATTGCCTGAGTACCACTTTGATTACCAGAGGACAAAGCCCAACCGTTTTGCTGCTCAAAGTCTCAAACGAAGGATGACAGTAGTGGTTTTGGATGAAGATGTTGCTGAATTTTTTACAACATCGGAGTCAGTTAACAAGGTGCTTCGGGCGTTAATTGAAGCCATGCCACAAGCAGCAAGCGATGAAACAGCCTAACATAACCACACTGCAATGCTATGGAACCTCCTACTTTTGCCACACCCACCCTATGCACGGGTACGGGATGTTGATAGTGAGAGGGCTGGGGATTGAAGACTGATGACCTGTTCGATAATGTCAGCAGCTCGCCTCACACCACCTGCTTGTGCGATCGCCTGTTGAATTCTCCTAGCATTGTGTCTGTACGATTCCTCTGTCAGTACCTGTTGAATTGCAGCTTGCAATTTGGAAACGCTGAGGCGAGAAATTGGTATCACTTCTCCTGTTCCTGTCCAGCGGATGCGTGCTGCATTTCCAGGTTGTTCAAACGTGATCGGCATGGCAACCAAGGGCACACCGTGGCTGAGAGAATCCAGCACTGTGTTCAGTCCACCATGAGTGATAGTTAGACTAGCTTTGGCAATCACCTCAAACTGCGGTGCATAGTCAACCACTAGCGGAGAACCTGGCAGTTCTCGTACAGCATCGGGACTCATCCCACCTCCATGCGCGATGACGAGTTGCACATCGAGTTCTTTACAGGCTTCGGCAATACAGTGAAACACATCCTGTTTGGTATTTTGCACACTGCCGAGTGAGGCATAAATTAACGGTTGTCCAGTTAATCGCTCAAAGGGGAAGGATACCGATCGCGGTGATCGATTTCGCAGGGGGCCAACATAGTGTAAATGCTTGGGCAGATTGGGATAGGGAAAATCAAACGCGGCAGGCTGTTGGCTGATATGCGCGAGTCGTGCATTGGAGGCGTAGATGTGGCGGTAGGGCGGTAACTTCCACTGCTGGCGATAGTGATTAATCACTTGCAGAATCGGTTGGCAACTGCGATCGAGGATAGTGTAAGCAACCTGATTTCGTAGCCGCGCCCACCAAGTATTGTCATAGCTCCAAGGCATAAAGAACGGTGGGGCATCTGCTCTGCGCTGAATTGCTTGACCACAACTGACGCAAACAAATGGAAGATTGAGAAATTCGGCGATCGTTTCTCCAACGGGTTCCAACTGATCGACAATCAGAACTTCAATTCCCGCTGCTTCCACAGCCGCAGGAGCATCCTGACAGATGATTTCCGCACTATGACGACAAGAATCAACGGAATACCGAAGCGCTTCAATCTCACTCAACTGAGCTAGCTGCTTGAACGTTTCTGCCATCGAGCCAGGTTTGTAGAGGGATTGCCCGATCGCCCAAAAATTCAGCCTTTCCGAGCGCACTTTCAACTCCAAATCGGGGATTTGCAGAACCGTGACGCGATGTCCTCGCGATTGCAGTTCTCGTCCCAATGCCGCTTGAGGATTGAGATGTCCGGGATAGGGTGGGCAGATAATACCAAAGTGAGTCATTTGTTTCGGCTAAAAAGAATTGTAAAAAAGTGATTTAGGAAGATGGAAATTGCTCAATGTGAGCCTCTGCTTGCAGTGTCAGCTTGCCTGCTGACACATCGAGTTGCTGAATTTGCAGGAGCATTCCCTTGCTCTCGAAGTCCCGCAGGCTCAACAGTTCATGCATTCGTGCAAGTAACGCACTTGTAAATTCGGGTGAGGGTTCGGAGCCTTCCACGTAGCGTACTTGTTGGAGCAACACGGCTTGCCCTTCAGGGGCAATTTCAGGAGTTGCGACTAAAACAAAATGCTGAGGAACTTCGGTGTTGTTCCCAAGGAGTTCCGTGCTAAATGTAATGGTGTTGTCGGACAGTAAACACCTGATTCTTGCATCTTGTTGATCGATATATCCCCGCGATCGCAACGTTTCACGGAAAGATTCTGTATTGAGCACAGTGGTAAAACTTGCCTCATTAATCACAAGACGAAATGTTCCCTCAGATGGATGAATGAGCTTAATTTTGCCGCGTATAGCGCTGAGGAGTTTGACCGTAATCCGACCAATTTGAAGCTGAAGTATTTCTGCCTCCAGGTTTGGTTGCAATAACACTCCATAAATTGCGATCGCAAGGGAATCGAGTTGACCATGCCTTAGTTTGTTGAGGTCAGTCTTGATACGAACTTCCAAACCGTCTGCTTTTTGCAGTTGGCTTGCGATCGCCATTTCTACAACTTTGTTAACTGTCTGTTCTGTGAACCCAGCTTTTTCCTGCATCACACCTCTTCTTCTCGTATTCCATTGCAGGACACTGATGCCGATTGGGTTTGAAGTTTATTAATTGCTGGCAGTTGCCATAGATATGAAAACCTATGATTGGAAATTATCAACTCCATACTTCCTTATCTATTTAACAAGCGAGTGCTTGATAAAATTCTCTACAGTTTCGTATTTAGGCTGACATTTTACTCAAATCTAGGGTTCAGCCTGCTGATTTTAAACAAACAGGAAAAGTTACAGTGTAGTAACATTGAAAATCCTTAAAATGAAAATTCTCATTAATTAGATAAGCTTTTATTCTTTAAATGTTGAGATTTCTGTTGATTTATTTCAGAATTATTATAGTTGTAGAATAAATCCATGCTCTCTATCTAGAGTTAAACTATAGGTAGATCTAAAGGGTGAGCGATAATTAACCAATCAGGTATTTAGCAATACACAATTTCTTTAAATAAGAAACACAATCAGTTACTACAGAAATACTTCTTTTGCTCTTAACAAGCCATGATGGACTTTCAGCAGATATTTGGTGCATCGCCTGAAACAGAAGCCAGTGCGCCGGGACGGGTGAATTTATTAGGGGAACACACGGATTACAACGATGGTTTTGTCCTGCCAACGGCTATTCCCCAACGCACTACGGTGCAACTGGGTTTAAGCAAGGATGGACAACACCACTTTTACTCAGCAGAATTTGACGAACGGGTAAGTATTTCCGATGAGGATACGGCACCACAGGGGTTTGCTAGCTATATTTTTGGGTGTATCCGGCTTTTAGAAGAGAGTATTGGACACACCCTACAACCCGTTAATCTGCACGTTACTTCAAAAGTTCCGATTGGTTCAGGCTTATCTAGCAGTGCGGCTTTGGAAGTGGCGACTCTCAAGGGATTGCGATCGCTTTTTGGACTTTCTCTCGATGATGTCCAAATCGCCCAACTCGGACAACAAGCGGAAATCCAGTACGCAGGTTTAAATTGCGGCATCATGGATCAGATGGCATCGAGCTTAGCTGGTACTGATTCGATGCTATTTCTGGACACCCGCACCCTTGAGCGTCGAGTGTTAGCTTTCCCAGCAGATGCAGAAATCTTGGTTATCGACAGTGGTGTCCATCACTCGCTAGCAGCAGGTAGCGGATACAACCAGCGTCGTGCTGAGTGCGAGGAAGCGGCACGGCTTTTGGGAGTGAAAGCGCTTAGAGATATCACCGAGCCACAAGCTGTAGAATCCTTACCAGAATTGCTTCGGAAGCGATCGCGTCATGTCATCACCGAGGACAATCGAGTGCTTGAGGCTGTAGAGGGAGTATCAGCGAAACGCTTTGGTGAATTGATGAATGCGTCTCACGCTAGTCAGCGCGATGATTACGAAGTTTCTGTGCCAGAAGTAGATACGTTGGTGGCGATATTGCAGGAAACGCCTGGAGTATTCGGCGCACGTCTGACAGGTGGGGGTTTTGGAGGCGCTTGTGTGGCTTTGGTTGAGGTTGGGAAGGTGGAGGCGATTAGTCGAGATGTGCTGGAACGATATATGCGATCGGGTCACACCGGACGTATTCTGGTTCCGGAGGTGAGTTAGCTTTAGCTTTCAACCGTCAGTTCGGTGTAGCGAGATGTTATGCTGCCACAACCAAGGCACTGACTACTCTCCGTTTTCAGCGGTTTCCTCCTCAAATCCCAACCAAAAGAGTAATACTTCTTCTACCTCCGCCAATTGCTCTGGTGTCAAATCTCCCAACTTTCGTAGCAACTTTGCATGAGGAATTGTAATGATATTTTGCACATCGAAGGCACCTGCTCGAAGAAAGTTGACCTCGATCTCCACCTCAAACCTGGAACTGCGTAGGCTAGTTGTGTGAGGGATTAGCGTCGCTAACGCACGATCTTGTTCTAGAGCAGGAATGCTTATAACTAAGCAAGGTCTGACTTTCGCTGTGTAGCCTAGATCGACGAGCCAAACCTCACCGCGATCGGGACTACTCATGAGTGGCTTCTTGCTTGTCTAACTCTAGGAAAAGCTCTTCAGCATTCAAGACTAAATCCTCATTCGATAAGGGTGGAAAGTCTAAATTAACTACCCGCTTCAAAATCTCCAATGTCAACTCTAGCCGCTCTGTCTCTGTCAAGCGGTCAAAGGTATTCAGAAGTTCCTGTACTAGAGCAGTCATAGTATTTTTTCTCTCAGTACCCTAACAGCGTAGTACGCGCCATGTGTCAGAATCCCAGATTCTATCCTTCAGGATAACTTGAACAAATCCCGAACGTACTCTTGGAAAGCACCTAGACCACCGTTATTATCCCAACGCTGCTTAAAGGTGCGTAAAGTTTCTAACTCCATTACATCACCACTCTGATATTTGAGAACCTCTGAGTAGCCGAACACTTCATCTGCTTTTGCTGATGAAGGCGGACGATCGCAATCAATAGTCCAGAGTATCTCAACAATTCTGTAGATGGTGTAATCACCTTCCCAAGCTTCACGTTCAGCCTTGTAGTCCAGAACTTTCACTAAATGGGTGACATACCCTTTTTGTCTAAGCAGAATCAAGTCGTCTTTTTGAGGTTTACTGGCATTGGATTCATTGTCTTTCCAAGCTAGTTTGAATAGATCGCCAATTTTAAAATCTGAATAAGCCCATGCACCATCGTCGCGCTTTACGTTTTTAGTCCATCTTAAACGCTGTAAATCCATACCAAGTATTCCAGTGAATCTATGCAATTTACACTCTTGATCGCGTGATGCTAGCCGCGCAGTTTTAGACCGACTGCCTACCGCTACTGTTCTCCATGTAACGGCGTAAGACCGAGTTGATCAGGCTTCTATACTCTGCACCTTGCGATCGAAACCATGCCATAACCTCAGGGTCTAGCTGAATCAGGTTATCAGCTTGAGCGGCTGGCACTCTCAGCACAGCCTTCTCAAAAAATTCCTCTGTTAGAGGTGGAATATAAGAGTAATCAATCTCCTCATCCGTCATTACCTCTAGTGCAGCCCAATCAGTAAGAGAAGTATTGCTCGAATCATTGACACTTATATGCAGCAAGAAATTTAACTACTGTGAGCAACTTCACTGAGCGCTTCATGAATCACTTCATCACTCACACCATGACGTTTTAAACTGGCAATCAACGCAGAAACAGTATGATTCTCCAACCGTTCAAGATCTGCTCGGAGTCCCTGACCGATGTATGCACGAATCAACGGTTGATAACCCGAAAAGCCTAGTAGTGGAGCTAATCGCTTTAAATCTTCTACCACATCTTCGGGGATGCGAATGGTGACAACAGTCATAGGACGATTTTTATCCAATCGCTTTTTCAGAGTTTCAGCTTTCATAGTATTCACGTTCCTTGGGCGTCGCTCATGCGTGCCGAAATAATCCGGATTACATCATCATCGTCAAACTCGATGTGAACCACGTATAGAAGATTCCATCGTTTATCCATACCGATAATCGCATAGGAGTGCTTCGTCATTACGGCTGGCATCGACTACCGTTAGAAACGGATCGAAGAACGCTTCCGCTGCTTGCTGGAATGTCACACCATCATGCTTAGCAGGATTTTTTCGAGCTTTTTCCTCATTCCAAACAAAGGTAATGCCGTTAAGCACGAAATATACGTCCCTGCCTAAAGTGTAGGTATGCGTATTTACAATGTCAATACGTTACGGGCAGGTCTACGTGCAAGGCTAAAGCGATCCGGTTACGCCGGACGTATTTTGGTTCCAGAGGTAAGTCCTTGACTGTCTTGATGCTATGTCGTCACTGATAGCCAATCTTGGGAAATCGAGTTGCAGTGGCTAGCGCATGGAGTTGACAAGCAAATTCTTGAACCTTGATATGCAAAAAGAATTAGTGGGTCAATTTTATTAAATTGACTGCTAATCTTTAAATATAGCATTTTTGATTCTTATGATTATCATCTGTAATATTTATTTGCATTTTTTAACAAAACACTGCAATATGAAGTTGAAGAGGGCAAACAAGAGAGATACGCACCTCAAACTGATTAACTGCTCAACACTAAAGGGTTTTTGGCAAAATCATGACTTATACCATCGAGTCGGCTCAAGGCATTTTCCCTAGTACTCAAATTGCCAATGCGGTTCCCGCAACCACGCAAGCATTCAATAAACTCAGCGTTGAGGATCAACTAGCATTACTCTGGTTTGCCTACACCGAAATGGGTATTTCTATTACTTCCGCCGCCACAGGAGCCGCCAGCATGGTTCTAGCGGAAGGCTTACTAGATGAAATCAAGCAAATGCCTGCACAGGCTCAATCGCAAGCCATGTATGATTTGGCTAGCAATGCTGACACTCCTATCAGTCGTACCTATTCCTCCTTCCGTGTCAACACCAAGCTAGGTTTCTGGTATGAGTTAGGGCAGTTGATGAAACAGGGCATAGTCGCTCCCATCCCCCCTGGTTATCAAATGAGTTCTGATGCTGTTGCCGTGCTAGAAACTATCAAGAAACTCGATCCCGGTCAGCAAATCACAGTCTTGCGTAATACCGTAGTTAACATGGGCTACGACCCAGCTCTCAGCGAGGATTACGCACAACGCGAAGCCCCCCGCAGCACACCGAAGGCACTAGCTGAACGTGTTCAGGCTAAGATTGAGGGCATCAACAATTACACGGTATTGAACTACATTGACTACATGAATGCATTTGACTTCACTCCGGCTGTGGGTCTATTTGCTGAAGAAGGTGCCCTGCAACCTCCATTCCAGAAGCCAATAGTCGGCAAGGCAGCTATTCTCACCTATATGCGTGAAGAATGTGTGGGACTTAAGCTGATGCCAGAACGGGGCGTAGCCGAGAGCATAGAAAATGGCTACACGCAGGTTAAAGTGACAGGTAAAGTAGAAACTCCTTGGTTCGGTAACGATGTAGGTATGAACATTGCGTGGCGGTTCTTATTAGATCCCCAAGGCAAGATTTTCTTTGTAGCGATAGACTTGCTAGCCTCTCCCAAAGAACTACTAAACCTGATGCGGAAGTAGAATACAAAGTCTGGCAAAATCCATACAGAAGGGCAGGTGTAGACCTGCCTTTCTGCTTAACGGGGCTTAAACGAAAATTAAGAGTAGCGTGAGCTATATTTAGCAGCACAAGTTTCAATCTATGAACCCTTCTTACGCCTAGAACTGACCCAAATTGTTATTCGAGAGCAGAATCTTAAATTAATCCTTTACAATCCTGAACGGGAGGTAATTGAAAAATGGATAAACTAGTTCGATATCGAGAGCTGGTACAAAAAGTCATAACAGACTATGCCAACTTCGGCTCGCCTAGAGGAGATATTGAACGAGAACTCATTTTTGATACCCAACGCGATCGCTATTTGCTCCTTAATGTTGGCTGGGATGATCAACGGCGAGTGTACGGATGTGTTTTACACTTTGATATAAAAGATTGCAAAATTTGGCTTCAGTACAACGGGACAGAAATTGATTTTGCAGAAGAATTGGTGCAGTTAGGCGTAGCCAAACAGGACATCGTACTGGGATTTCACTCGCCTTTTATGCGAAAATTTACAGACTATGCAGTTGTTTGAGCTAAGTTAACCTCTTGTGCCGTAGGGTCAATCAATAGCAGAAGATTGCTCGGATGAGCTTTCAGGTGAACAGTTCAACTCTTCAACAATCAATGGTTGAAACGTAATATTTCCAGGTTCAATCGGCACTCTTCTCCACCAGGCTGGTAACAGGAGGAGCCAAAACTTACCCAGAGATACAGAACGCCGCTCATGAACAAAAACTAAGGGCAACAGAGCAACCAGTCGGAGGACGGCTGAGAGGGCAAACAGCCCTGACAAGCCACCAAGATCAGTGAGAGTTGCAAGAAAGCCACCTACAGTAATTCCGATCGCGCCAGTCACTCCACCAACTGCTGCTGCGATCGCAAAATAACTGGACTGATTCCGCAACGGTGCAACCTCCATCTGAAGATTGTTAGTACATAGGTCAATCGCTGCCCATGTTCCACCACCCAGGATGTGCAACAAGGGAAACCACACCCACAAGAAAATTGGATCAGTTCCACCTTCTAGCCAGAGTAGAGGTGTCAGCGCTACCAAAATTCCCACAATCAACAGGAGTGGGCGATTGCCTATCCGGTCAGCCAGTTTTCCCCAAAAAACCAGCATCAGCATATTAGCCGCCGCTCCCAAACTGCCATAGATCGTTACCACACTGACATCAATAGCCAGGTTATCCAGCAAGTAGAGGTTGAAAAAGGGAGCGCAGCTATTAACGGCAAAGCTCCATACGCCAAAGTAAAGCAAAAACTTCAAAAAATTGGCATCTTTAAGGAAGCTAAAAGCTGTCCGAGAGGGCGACTGTTCGGCGGTATCTGACCCATCAATATGTATATGCATAAGCTTTGGGTTCACATCAGTCATAAAGAACTGACAAACTAGACTGGTGACACCAAACACAACCCCTAGCGCCAAGACTGCACCGTAACCTTGGAGTCTTCCACCGGGCCAGTTTGATACTACCAGCGCCAGCAGTGGCACACCGATGAGATTCGTCAAGCTGACAGCACTATTGCGAAAGCCAAAATACCGACCCCGCAACCGCTGAGGTACTAATGCAGCCATCCAGCTTAACCAGGGAGCACGACCGAAAGCTTCCAAGAACTGTGTTACGCAGATTATCGCCAATGTCCACTGCACCAGCCGATACTCAGCAATATGAAATGAACCTGCTAACCAAATTGCTAGTACGAGAATCAGCCACAGCAACCGCGACGGACCAAAAATGCACAGAGAATATCGATAGCGGCTCGGAGTTTGGTCTGCTATGTACGCTCCCACTGGTTGAAGCAGATTCACCAGTAGAGGAATCGAAGCAAGCACACCAATTTCCACAGACCCAGCACCTAGCTCCAGCAAGAAATTACTGAGCAACGCACCACCGCTGATACTGTAAAAAAGCGTACCGAAGGCACCCTCAAAAGTTAGTGCCTTGAGAGTTGAGCGAGTTTCCGGCTTAGAAAGTCTTAAAGGTGGGTTTGTTAGAAGTACCGTTTCTGGTAAGACTAGATCCTCTTGAATTTCCTGAAGGGGAAGAGGTGTCGTTTCGACTAAGCTGTAATCTTCTTCTTTTTCGAGCATCCTGGATAGCCAATATTTACTTCCCGCAAGAAGAATACCTATTTCCGATCTCACTCAAAAGCGATCGCAACAGAACACAGCGCTAAGCGCAATCGCTTACGCTGTAAAGATGAAGGTCAATTCGTACAAACTTGCTCACATCCTGTACTCAGTTCTCAAAAGCGATCGCCTTTCGCTCAAACTATATCGGCACTTCTATACTATCTTCTGGCTTTGAAGGCCATCGGACAGTTAGAACGGTAGAGTCTTCCTCCGCAGACCAAGAATGAGACACCCCTGGCAACCAGAGGGCATAATCGCCTTCACGAGACAGGAGAAACTCTTGCTCCGGGAATTGAAGGCGGAATCGCCCTTGGATCAGGATAGAAAGTGTGGTCGCTTCGGCATTCACTGCCCACTCTGGTCTACCATCTCCTGCTTTATGGACACCCCATTTCACCTCTAGAAGGGAGGTCGAACGAGGGTCATCGCTTGGGGTTACGAAGTGACCCAGAAACCAACCCCAGCGACTTTCACTTTCAACCTGAGCGTTTCCAAAAACAACTTGAGACGGCATTAGTAATTCCTTTGGTAGTGACCTGTTAACTTAACTTTGCTATCTCGTGTTCATGGAGTAGTGGAACCGTTTATCTATGACGCTTCTGATGCCACTGCCATGCATGAGTCAAGATATCGTTGATGTTTGGGTATTGAGGATTCCAACCGAGAACGCTTTTGGCTTTGTCGCTACTGCCGACTAAGACAGGTGGGTCACCAGGTCTGCGATCGCGTTCCACGATTTTGATGTCTTTCCCTGTTACTTCTTTGGCACTTTCTATCACTTCTCTGACCGAAAATCCACTACCATTCCCTAAATTAAATACATTACTTTTTTCCCCTTTAAGTAGGTACTCTAGACCCAAAACATGGGCTTGTGCCAAGTCATTGACATGGATATAATCCCGAAGACAAGTGCCGTCTCTGGTGGGATAATCCGTGCCAAAAATTGAGACGGACTCTCGCTTACCTAAAGCAGCGAACAGCACCAGTGGGATGAGGTGAGTTTCCGGTTCGTGGTCTTCACCCAGCAATCCAGTTGGATCAGCCCCAGCAGCATTGAAGTAGCGGAAACAGACAGATTTTAAATCGTAGGCTTGATCAAAATCAGATAAAATCCGCTCTACCATCCACTTACTGGTTGCATAGGGACTGATCGGGTCTTGAGGATGGTCTTCTACAAGGGGAACAGTCTTTGGTATCCCATAGAGAGCGCAAGTAGAAGAAAAGACAAATTTGTTGATGGAGGCTGCCACCATTGCTTCTAAAAGCGTTAGAGTGCCTGAAACGTTGTTGCGGTAGTATTTGGCTGGGTCAGTAACCGATTCACCCACAGCAATAAAGGCAGCAAAATGCATCACTGCTGCAATGTTGTGTGTTGTAAATAGTTGATCGAGCAGAGCGCGATCACTTGTATCCCCAACAATCAACTCGACCTGCAAGACCTCTTCCACAATTTCTCGATGCCCATAGGACAGGTTATCCAGAATAATTACGTTGTAGCCTGCATTTTTGAGAGCGAGTACAGCATGGGAGCCAATATATCCTGCTCCGCCTGTCACTAGAATGGTTGACTTATCTTCAGACACGCCTAACTTCTCCTAATCGAAAATCTAAATTTAGGGTGGGTATTAACCACCCTAATACCAATAGAGTTTAAAGCTTCAAACAGCGTAAGTCCTAAACTCGTTGCCGCTCATCGAAGTACCGTGACATAGCATTGTCAAGGCTGGGAAGTAGCACACCTCGTTCACTGCCAAGAACACTGTACGTTGGGCGGGGAGCAGTAAGACCAAGTTCTCGTGTGGGACGGGCTTCGACAAGAGATGCATCGACACCCGCTGTAGAAGCAGCCAGCCGCGCCAACTCAGCCCAAGCGATCGCACCCTTATTTGCTATGTGCCACAAGCCGCTCTCGCCGTCAATTAACAGATCAAGCGTCGTATGCACTAAATCCGGAACATAGGTAGGCGAGACAACTGAATCCTCTGCTGCCACGAACGTTTGCCCTGCCGCTAACTGGCGTAAGGCGATCGTAACAAAGTTATAGTCATCCCAAGGCCCAAAGAAGGCACTGGTGCGAATCACAAGCGCTAAGGGATGAGCCTGTAAGACCCGCACCTCTGCTTCGGCTTTGCTACGCCCATACACATTGAGGGGTGCAACGGCATCAGTCTCTATATAAGGGGTAGCACAAGTTCCATCGAATACAAGATCTGATGAGAAAGTAAGTAGGGGTATTCCCTGCCTCGCACAGCTAGCTGCAAGGATTGCTGGTCCCTCAGCGTTCGCACGTAAGCAAGCATCCACTTCGCGCTCTGCATCATCTACGCGAACATATCCGGCTGCGTTCACAACTGCCCAGGGATTCAATTCAGTAAGAGCTGCATCGACAGAGGTAGGGTCAGTAATATCCATCTCCTGGCGTGTCAGCAGACGGTAGCCAATGCCTCGGAGTTCACACAAACGAGCAAAAGCTTTGCCAAGCGTCCCTCTCGCTCCAATGATTGCGAGTAGACGCTGTGATTTTGGATTTTTAATTTCTGTCTTGCCAAAATCTAAAGTCTGCTCTTTTCCTTTATTGTTTGAGCGACAACTTACCGAGGGATAGAACAGTCGCTCAGGTCGCTGCCACCACCCTGGTGTGTCAAGTAGTGGATGATCGGGTTCGCGCCCTGCGGCTAAATCGCTGATCATTCGAGCGATCGCTGTAGGTCGGGGTTGTGGAGAACGCAGATCGAACACCCCTGGTTCATAGAAACCGTCAGCGCGAGTTACCAGACTATTCCAGTCGTAGGCACCGAGGAGAGACCAAGCCGTCACGGCACGTACATCCACGCCCTCGTGCCGCAAAGAAACTGCTCCGTCCCAAATTTCCTTCAGCCAACGCAGTTGCTCTTCGCGGGTGCAGCCGAGGTGTACCTCGGTAACAGCCAGGGGCAGCCCGTAGCGTTCCCATGTTTCTTTCAGCAGTGCCCGTGGTCCAACGGGTCCCTCGGTACAGACACGCACCGCCTCTACGTCGGCGTAGTTGTGTTTCCCGTTGCCTCCATGCGACCAAGTTGGATAGCGTTCTGTGCGCTCATCTAGGAAGCGCTCGCTCGTCAGGTAGTGATTAATTCCAAGCACATCGGGTGGACAGGGATTGGCAAGAAACCACTCTAGTTCGGCTTCATCAACACCTAATTCGCATAGGCGAGTCCAAATTGGACTAGAACGATTTAGGCGACCACACAGCAGATCAAAGCTCAACCAGCGACGTTCATTCTCAAACTCTGCCTGATACGCGAGTAGCGGTGTACTGTGGGTTTTGCCCAAGTCCTCAGTCTGTACCAGTTGTGCGGCAGGGTTTACCTCACGAATTGCTTGCATCGAGAGTACAGTGGCATGGCACTCCGTAAGTAAGGCATGGGCGAAAGTTAGTCCATCCCGTCCATGAGGATACCAGTGACCATACAGCCCGCTAAATCGCGCCGTGGTCAGTGGCTCGTTGACGGGTGTGTACATATCTACCCAGGGATAGCGCTGGGCAACCGCACGGGCGAATTCGGCGAGTTTCTCAGGAAAGGCTGGATCGATGAGGCTGGTATGGCGGGGGCCGCTGCCGTGGTGAACCAGACCAACGATTGGACGGATACCGAGTTCGCGCAAACGACTAAGCCGCTCATCCGCCCACGACCAGTCAGCGGTTTCTAATCCGTTGGGTGCAGTCCGCTCCCACAGTACTGGGTAACGAATGGCACGTACCCCAAGTTCTGCAAATAAGTCGAGGTCTTCTAGGCGCGTTGCGTGACCGTTTCGCTCCAGTTGGTCGAAATATTGGTCACCGACGCGGTTAACTGTGCATTCTATTCCAGCCCACACTTCTGGGGGGGAGATAGTGATTGGCTCTATGTTCATTAGATTAAATTTAGTGTTCTCGTACAGGTTGCATATGAGTTAATCGGGTGTAGATGCGCCCTGTGATCCTTCAAGGTTCAAGCAAGTTCTTTTATCAAAAGGAAGACCCAGGTGCCGATCAAAAGTAACGGCAGGAAAAGAGGAGGAAGTTCCCCGATTCGACGTATAAGCGTCGTGTTTTGAATTGGAGGAAAATGCTTAATCGTATCGTCCTCCGGATAGGTTTCAAATGACCTACGCGGGTCAGACATATAAAAGAAGGGAGCCAAAGACGCTTATATAAATCAAAACGCCTGAAATCAGACTTAGACCAGGAATAAGCAAAACAAGAAATGATTGCAGCCAGATGTAAGACTTTCCCGAATGATGCAGCCGAAGTCATAGGATGGGATTTTTCGTCCCATCCCTTTTCGTCTAGTAGCCTCGAAGCCAGCACACCAAGATCTAAACCTGATGTTTCATCCCTTCTAGGAACGTTCTACGACGGTTTCAGCTTGCTGTTTGACGGCGATCTGTTTGTAGACGGTGAGAGCCTGAGCTACACATTGATCCATGTTGTAATACTTGTAGGTCGCCAACCGTCCCACAAAATACACTCCTGGAGTGGCATCAGCCAGCGCTTTGTATTTCTTGTAGACTTCGGCGTTCTCCGGTCGCGGTACAGGGTAATAAGGGTCGCCCTCGGCACGCGGGAATTCGTAGACGATGCTGGTTTTGGTGTGATCTTGTCCCGTCAGGTACTTGAATTCCGTGATACGGGTGTATAGCTGCTCGTTGGGATAGTTCACAACTGGTGCTGACTGAAACACCTGTTTGTTGTGTGTCTCGTGCTTGAACTCTAGCGATCGATACGGCAGCTTTCCATAGCGCATCTCGAAGAATTCATCGACTGGCCCACTATAGACCATCTCACGGCAGGGGATAGCCTTCTGAATTTCACGGTAATCGGTGTTCAGCATCACCTTGATGTTCGGGTGGTTCAACATATTCTCAAACATCCGGGTGAAGCCATGCATTGGCATCGCCTGGTAGGTATCGGTGAAATATCGATCGTCGCGGTTGGTGCGGGTGGGGATGCGGGCGATGACTGATTTGTCGAGTTCCGATGGGTCGAGTCCCCATTGCTTGCGGGTGTAGTTACGGAAGAACTTCTCGTAGAGTTCCCGCCCGACTTTGCTGACAACGACATCTTCTGAAGTGCGGATTTGCTCTTTGGGTTCAGCTAGTGATGCCAAGAACTCTTCAACCTGGAACGAGGTGAGGTTCAGTCCGTAGAGTTTGTTGATGGTGTCGAGGTTGATGGGAATCGGAACGAGTTGTCCGTCCACACTAGCAAGGACGCGGTGTTCGTAGGAGCGCCACTCGGTAAATTTGGAGAGGTACTCAAAGACATCGCGGGAGTTGGTATGGAAGATGTGAGGGCCGTATTTGTGGACGAGGATGCCAGAATCATCGTAATGGTCATAAGCGTTGCCGCCGATGTGGTTACGCTTATCAACTACTAGAACTTTCTTACCTAGCTGAGTAGCGATGCGTTCAGCGATGACGCTGCCAGAGAAACCTGCCCCAACAACGAGGTAATCGAAGGCAAACTCTCTTGTAATGATGCTAGGCGGTTGCTTGCTGCCTGTAGCAACGCGATCGCTTTTACCGTTTGTCCCTACCTTCCCGTTTGTGGTGCTAACCTGGACAGTCATACTTGTCTGATTCCGTGTTGCTAATGCCGACTCGATTAGTTGCCTCATTGATGCCCAGGTACGATCCCAAGAAATCTGCTGTAGGAATGTATCAACGCGATCGAGCCATCCTGACTCTTTGCAGTCTTCTTTCATTGCCGCTTCAGCAGCAGCGACAAACTCTGCAACCGTGTCTGCTATTCGCACCAGACGTTCCTGCCCGTAGGGACGAACTACATCTCGGATCGAAGTGGACACAACAGGCTTACTTGCGGCAATATACTCTGGCGTTTTGGTGGGGCTAATGAAGCGCGTTGATTCGTTGCGGGCAAACGGCAGCATCGCCAAATCCCACCCAGCAAGATAGGTTGGTAGCTCTTTATAGTCTTTACCACCCAGATAATGAATGTTCTCGTGGCGCGGCAGGTTTGCTAGATCAATTTTGACCACTGGCCCAATCATAACCAGATGCCAGTCTGGTCGCGCTTCGGCAATCCCCTTAATCAGTTCGAGATCCATCCGTTCGTCGATTACCCCATAGAATCCGAGGCGTGGATGGGGAATGTTCGCTTGGTCAATTGGGTCTTCTTTGATGGTTCTCGCTTGTGCGAAGTGTGCCACTTCTACACTGCTGGGAAATGCGTAGATGTTTGCGTGCTGGTCGCGCTTGGCTTCGTAAAGACTCTGTCCCCCTGTGAAGACTAAGTTCGCACGGTTAAATAACTCAGCCTCGCGTTGTCTCAGGGCAGGTGACGCTCCCTTAAAAGCAGACAACTCATCCATGCAATCGTACACAACTGCCAGCGGCTCCAAATGGCGGGTAAAGCCCATCGCCATTGGTGTGTAGTACCAGCAGATGTACTTGCTAATCTCGTGTTCTGCAAAAAGGCGATCGAGTAGTGATTGTTGAGCCGCATTCACTGCCTCTTCACTCAAACCCTCTGGTAGATGCGGTACCACAACCCAGACTCCACTCTCGTGCTGGGTTACATCAACCCGTCCAACTTCCCCTACTCCTCCCACCGTTTGGGAAGATACAGAGGCATCGGAGCTAAACATTGGCTCTTCGATAAAAAATACCCGCTGTCCTTGGGCACACCGGGTCAAAAGATGTTGAGGTCTTTGGAATACAAAATTCCAACGCAAGTGAGACAAGCAAACTAGATCGGGTGCCTTTGTAGAGGCAACACGACCATTAACATCTTGGTTAGATGTGTTTAGAGATGAGAACTCTTGCGGTTCTACATTAGTTTTGCGTGTGGAGGATGTGTCGCCTGACGGTAGGCGATCCTTCAAAATACTTGATTCATGTCGCCCTGATAGCGTTCCTTCAGTCATCTGTTTGGAAGCGCCATTCTTGATATTGTTGTTCTTGATTTGACCGTTGTTTGGGGACATAGACGACCTGAGATAGTTGTTGTTTATGGAAGTGTTTATGGAAGTGAATTTTTTAAGAGTGGTTATGTGAAATGAAGGCTAAAGTTAGCCCAAGCCATTTCTCGCTCCTTAGCTAGACACTGAGGAATAAGTTGAAAACAGCGACATGTTGCCCATGCCTAAAAAGAATCGCTGTTTTCTTTTGTCCTTTAAAAACTTTTAGGGAGCTTTGCCCTTCTTAAAATCGGCTATCACTCTCGTTAGCATAGCGGTTATTACTGCGCCTGACTTCTATCTCACGATTTAGACTTTTTATGCCTAAAGAAATAATTAAGGTTAATTGAGCTTGTGACTAGCAGTACAAGCTTATACCGCATCTATCTAATTGCATAAAATAGCCCCAGTATCGACCGGGGCTATACCAATAAAGAATTTATTGAATTTGTAGCTAAAGTAACATAATTAAAGCTAAAAGTATGTTTACTTCAAACTAGAGCTAGGTGCTAGGTGTGAACTGATTTTCCCTACAACCGACAACCTACAACCTAGTAAGCAAACGATTGATAAACCTCAGCATCTGGTTTGTCCTCAAGGGATTCGACAATCGGATTGAAGCGTAACAAGTGGCGGGCGCGTTCGGAAAGTGTATCGAGGGCAGCACGCGGGATTTGAATGGACACCTCAGGACGATACAGCCAGCGGCGGCTATAGCCAATGACTACCATTGGGCGTGGTGTTTGTGTGTAATTAGGGGTACCTCGGTGCAAAGCTCGGACATCGCGAATCATCACATCGCCTAGTTGCATCGGGATTGGTTCTAATTTAATTTCACCCGACTCCAGGCGGCGCAGTCCTTCCTCTTTCGACATCATGTGCGTACCGCGTGTCGTCTCAAACGGTCCGTTTTCAACGGTTACATCCACGAGGGGAAAGTTAATGGCAATCTGGAAAGGCGGTGTCTCCATACCTGTTTCCGGGAAGAGTGGCGGCGCATCCCGATGTACTACTTGATAGTCAGACCCTAGTAATGGCGTGTCTGTCGCCAGTTGGCACATTACCATGTCTTCGCCTACCAGTAGTTTTGCGATCGCTAAAATATCCTCATCTTCGTAAATACTAGGGTCGGCAAAGGGCGCGGCGAAGGGCAACGTAACATAATAACGGTTAGGACCTCGATTACGCAGTTTGCCTTCGCGCTCGATATGATCCTCTAGCAAAGGCGTGAAAGCCTCACGCCAAGAATTGAGTGTTGCTGGGGAGAAGTGATTAGGCAACACACAATGTCCGTCGTTCAGAACCGATTGGGCGAACGCTTCGATCTGTTGTTTGTTGTATCGGTGTGTCATCATATCTTGATTTTAGCCAGCACACGTCTCTGGCGTTTGTCAAGATTTTTGACATTCAGTTGTTAAGGTTGTATCCAATATTACAGGCTAATTTAACAAGAAGCCCATTCCTCAGCTAGAAGCTAAGGAAAACAGTAGCCATTACCTTGAGTAAGGACAACAAATCGTAACCTCGGTAACGTCTCCTGGGAGCTTTTACACGGGAAGGACAACAGCATTTCTTTTAGATTGCTCCTTTGCGTCAAGCTTGTGAGAAGAATCTTTAATATTAATGTCTTGCCTCCCGGTTAAAAACTCCCAGGCTTACTCTTACATTCATTTAGGAAATCCAAAAGACAATAATAACAAGGAGAATAACAACCGTGCCTGAACTTTTAGACTTAGGCATGTCTGATGAGGAATATTTGGAACTTATTGCCCAAGGGAGAAATCCAGTTCAAGAACAGATTCGTCAGAGAAATCTTATCCGTGCTGGTGTATCTCCAAAGGAGGCACCTCAGTTAGTGCTGTTTCTTGAGCAGTTAAGCGGCTCGGCTGAACAAGAGGCTTTATTTAAAGGAGTTTGGAGGCGGGTGCTAGATTAACTCAGTTTCTAGAGGAAATTTGTCTTAAACAATTACTAGAAACAAGCTAAGTCTGATACATATCTTGCTTAGTTTTTATCACCTGTTAAGTTGACTTTGAACCAGGAAAGCCAACTGATTGAAAAACAAGTTGATTTAGATGATTTTACAATTTTTTACTGGGCAGGAGGGATAACTTCAACCTCTACTCATATCCTGTTTTTGCCGGGATGGGCTGTATCAATTGAGACTTACTTAGAAAGCTTTATCTCAACAATGTTATGTTCTAGCAGGAGAGTACCATGAATGGAGTATGTTCTGCCCAGAGAAGTTGGCACCGATTATCTTCAGTTTTATTGATGAAATTGATAAGCTTAAATAAAGAATTTTCAGTATTCTCTATGTCAAATAGATATAGGTGGCTAGCTGAAGCTACTGTTTTGGCATAGGTTCAAAGATTATTTGTGTTCATG
This sequence comes from Symplocastrum torsivum CPER-KK1, assembly GCA_019358875.1. Classification (GTDB taxonomy): domain Bacteria; phylum Cyanobacteriota; class Cyanobacteriia; order Cyanobacteriales; family Coleofasciculaceae; genus Symplocastrum; species Symplocastrum torsivum. Next base: position 61,923 of record JAHHIF010000014.1, on the reverse strand, counting down.
ATTACAAGCTAGATTAACGTTAAACCTGTTTCCTTGGGTAGAAGTTGAAGAAAAAGCGAGTTAGTATACTTTTTAACAGATAGAGATTTCTTTCTTCAATGAAAATAGTGCATCAATTGACTTAGGAAGAGAAATGTATGCAGTTTCAAATTGAATGCAACAGTTTTTTTAAAACTCACCAAACTTGCTTAACATGCGATGAGCAATTTGAGCTGAAAGAAGCAAGACTGATTGTTTGCAACGAGCAGGGTGATAGCTATGGTGATATCTGTCCTCAGTGCATAGCGATGGGTTCTAATTGGCTCGGAAGACAACTTCAACAGCTTACACCACAGGCTTAGACTCTGAATTTGGGATAGTTTTTTTTGCTGTGTAGATCATTAAACAGGAGGAAGAAAATTTTTTCTGTTACAGATACCCTCTATCTACAGGACTACAAACCAAAGCAATTTTATTGACATTTTTCCCACAGGGAGGCTTAATTCTATGTTGTCTTTTCAATCTCAACGCCGAACTCAACAAGCTAAGCGCATTCTGGTTGTAGATGATATAGAGGATAACGTGTTTCTACTTCAGTCGATGTTGACGGAAGAAGGATATGAGGTTGATAGTGCTAAAAACGGCAAATCCGCCTTAGCAAAGATAGAAGCTTCCCCACCTGATTTAGTATTACTTGATGCCATGATGCCCGGAATGGATGGTTATGAAGTCACTCGACGGATTAGGCAAAATAAAAAACTACCATTTATTCCTATCATCTTAATCACGGCTTATGAGAATGCTAATGTTCCAGAAGGATTAAATTTAGGAGCCAATGACTTTATCCGTAAGCCCATTGATTATGATGAGTTAATGGCAAGGATTAATGCCTTTTTGCGGTTAAAACAGGGCGTGAATTCTCCTGAATAGTTTCCAAACTTATGGGGTAGACTATTAAGCAATTCAAAATTCCAAATCGGGAAACTAAGACTAGAGAGCTATTTGCCTGTTACCTCTAGGCAATTTGAATGCACATTAGCTTATGCACAATGGCAGTGAAAAAAGCTCCAGTTGCTAGCTTTGTAGGTTGAGTTGAGGTGAGTGTTAAGCTGCCTTGCTTTAACTTGCACTAATCAAGCAAGTGGTTTGAGGGAAAAGGTCAAAGGTCAAATGTCAAAGGTCAAAGTAGATTGACGACAGTCCCTTCCCTTTAACCCCGTATCTGACTATGCAATGCAATGCGAGATACACAACAGCTTACCAACAGGATAATAGATTAGTTGGGTAAGCTATCGCTCAACCCAACCTACGGTTTCCTTAAGTCACTGTTATTCAGCTTATGCAGCTTTGCTGAGTGACGAATCGGCGTAATGAGCTAATACATCAGCAGGATCATCGTAAATTGCCTTAGCCCCCGCTAGTGCAGTGTCATCAAAGCCACCGCAGCGTACCGCAATGACCTCCACTCCTGCTGCACCCGCTGACTGGATATCGTAGGGTGTATCACCAATCATCAAAACCTGCGATGGCTCCATTTGTAATTTTTTCAATGCTGCTTCCACAATATCTGGTTCAGGTTTAGAAGCTTCAGCATCACTTGATGTCGTTACTTCTTTAAGTAAGTCGTCAACCTGGGCAGCTTTGAGCAAAATTTCCATTTCTTCGCTTGTGGCTGAGCTAGCAATCATTAGCCGGAGTCCAGCCTGCTGCATGTGCAGTACCAATTGCCTTGCACCATTAGTTGGGGAAAGTGTCGATCCATAATGACTGATGATGAGTTCTTTGCGCCGCTCACTGATGGCTTTTACCTTCCCTTCATCATCTTTGAGTTCTGGCACTACTTGAGGTACCAACTGATCGCTACCCATACCAATTAGCGGTCGAATTTTCTCAAATGGCACGTCATAGCCCAATTCTGCAAATGCATCAACATAGGCTTGGGCGTGGGCATCATTGCTCAGTACGAGCGTGCCATCGACATCTAAAATTACTCCTTGCAACACCATCGTAAAATTTCCTATGGGTATGAGTTTAATAAGCTGACGAGCTATTAAATAGCAATGGCAAAGTATCGTTTCAGGTTCAAGGGCAAAGGGGGAAGGTCAAAGGTACTTTCTGAAAGCCTTTTAACCGTTGCCCCGAAATGCAACCTGAATCCGGATTAGACTTCTTGAAAAATTCCCTGAATCACCCTTCTTTACTGCCTACTCTCAAATGAAGTCTATAGCAGTTCTCACATGTATGACGTACAGTTAAGGGCTGTGAAATAAGCGTCAAAATGAGGAAAACAAAAAAGCTGATGGCTGATAGCTGACCGCTAACTGCTATGTTCATTTAGGTAGAGTAAGCTATCAATCCCGATGCTCCTGGTAATCTTCAGAAGACAAGGGATCTAATTCCCATCTGCTGTCATCACGCTCATCAAGAATGTCTACTGTCTGGAGAGGTACCCTGTCGTCATAATCAATACCAACAGCAGCTCCTAGTTCCTCAACAACATTCTGATCGGGAGTAGCGACAGTTCCCCCCACTGCTTCGTCACCCACTAGATGAGCCTGATCCCAACGAGCATCTACATCACCCCCCGTTAGCTCTGGGCCAGTCGATGTGTACTGATCCATGCGATCACGCATCGTTCGACCACCGACGTTTAGCCCTGGCTCTTGCTGAACACCTGTTCCATAGGATTCGGTAACTCCTTGAGGTAGCTCCTCAGAATCCCCTTCGTTAGCAGTTTCTTTTGCTGTTTGATCTTCTTGTTCAGGCATGATACTCACTACTGAATCGAAATTACAAAAATACTCTACTCTGACTGTGACTGCCTTGAAATCCCACCTTTGAGGTGCATTTCATTGCACCTCATGAAAGAAAATGGCTGTGCAAGATGGGTTTAAGAGGTAATCAAGTAGTGAGTACTGTTTTACTGAAAACAAATCAAGAAATAGAATTGCACATTAGCTCTAAATCATCTAGGAAAAGCGATCACCCAAGTCCAACCAAAAAGTGATCGCAAACTTCATTACATACATATTCATTTAACAATGTCCTTAAATGGCTTACTTATATCAAACGAAAGGCTTTAGTTTAAATCAATGTGTTATGAATTATACGAGCTTTTCTAATTGGAGAAGCTAGAAGTATCAGAAAAAAGCGATCACACCACTCTCAGCGATCGCTTTATCCAACTTAGACCAGGAGTTTTATGGCTCTAGTAACAGCAAAAAAATAAGCGCTGCTTAATTTCTTTCCTTATTAAGCAACGCTACTCTTGAGGCTGCAATTAGACATTGATCAAAATTTAACTGCTACTAAAGCTTGCTCATATATACCGACGGTAGGGGTTTATGTTAAATCAGCTTGTTAAAAAAGATACATTCGGGATATGTAGTTCCAGCCAATCTAGCTTCAACTTCTCACCTCCAAGAGTAGGGAAAGCTAGGAAAGTAATACTCTAATCATTCCCAGTTCCCATTCCCTACTCACTTCTAACAAAGGAAGAAATTGCAGTGATTATTGTCCAAGCGCTCCTTTACCAAAGAATTTCGGGGGTTCTTTGATGGTATAAACTTGGGTTTCTGCTGCGATCGCTTTACGAATGTATGCCGGCGTTTGCATGATTCCTAACAGACTCATGCCATCAATTAAGCGTAAGCCACCCGTCGTTTTTTCTTCTAGCAATTGGTTCGTGGCATCTGGATCAGGTTGAGTTGCGATCGCTTCTGCTGTACCAATTGCAAACCCCCAAGGTGAGCCGTAGGTAGGAGTATGAGAAGCGTAGGAATGCACATTCGGGAACACAGCTTTTAGAGTGTTTACCAGACGAGCATGGAGAGTTAGTTCCACAGGGGCAACAGGGCCAGCTTGCAGCACAAAATAGCCTCCCGGTGCCAGAACTCGCTGAGCTTTTTCAAAATACTCTTTTGTAAATAGCTGAAACGATGGCCCCTCTTCAATTGGGTCAGAAAGATCTGAGATGACAATATCCCACTTCTGCTCCGTCGTGTCCAAAACTTCTAAAGCGTCACCAATCACTAAATTAGTACGTGGGTCATCGAAAGCCCCTTGGTGCATCTCCGGCATGTGTTCGCGGCAAGCTTCTACCACCTCACCATCAATGTCCACCATCATTACCTGCTCAACTGTCTTCCAGCGCAGAATTTCCCGTACTGTAGCGCCTTCTCCACCTCCTAAAACAAGAACATTGCGAGGTGAAGAATGGCAAATCATGGCTGGATGTACTAAAGGCTCATGGTAGAGAAACTCATCACCTGTACAAGATTGCCACTTACCATCCAAAACCAGTCCTTTGCCATAAGCACCTGTTTCAACGATGTACATTTCCTGGAATGCCGTTTTCTTGTAAGCCAGAACTTTGGTTACACCGTGAACATACATATCCCAAGGCGTGATGTACTCGCTTACCCACAGATCTGCACCCACTTGACTACCAGCCATTGAATACCCTCCTTTCCCCTAATTGACACAGATAGCCATTATTACAGAACAAGGTTAAAAGAAAGAAGTTCTTAGCAATCAGCAGTCAGCGTTTAGAGTCATCCAAGGGTTAATTTTCAGTGTCAAACAGCGCCAGGATCTGGTCAAATATATCTTCACCAGCACGAGTTTCTAGGATTGAGCGGACTAATTGAATGAACTCCCAATCTGGGTGCTTATCGTTCTCAATTACTTTGCTGGCTGGATAGAAGGTAATATCATCAGCACGTAATTCATTCGTCGTTCCACTTTGCCAGCCAGAATGTTCTGGATTCCACGAGATCGATTTGCCGCGCAATGTGAACTGAAACCACTGAATTTTGCCTTGGCGTAGTTCCACAAACACATCAAAATAAGGCTCTCCACCTTGATACCAAACTCTAGTGATGCCCTCCTCCTTCGCTGGGGTCAATAATTTTTGATCAATCTGTCGTAGGGAAGCCCCCAATGCCGCAATCTGATCTTTATCCATCAGCGTAACGATACTGTACCCAGCTGCCTGGTTCATTGAGTAATACTTAGTCATCTTGGGGGCAGACTCATCACGAGAAATATTCATACCTAATACATATGTGCTGCCAGTTACTCCGGATGTATAGGCAAAAGTAAAAGTTTTGAATTTCCCGCTCAATCAACCTTTTGACTAACTAAGCCAAAAGAATATCCAATAGTGAAAAAATTTGCTAGTCGATATTTGCTCGATCCTAACTTAGCTGGCTAAACAAATCTGCAAGAACTGTATTGGAAAACAAGAATCCCTCTGGGTCACTTAGCCGGAGTTGACCTGTCGTTGGTACGGCTTGTGCATCCTCAACAACTTCCCCCGAAGTGTTCAGCACTTCCACCCAACCACGTCTGTAATGTGGCTGTAGACTAGTCCAAATCTCTTTTAAGGTCTTCTCCCCAAACTGGTTCCTCAGTTTATCTAAGCTCAAACCCTCTGCTAAGCGTAGCCCTAGCATTAAAGTTTCTAGCAGAACATCTACCGCTGAGGTTTCTTGGCTATCTAGAACACCACCTGCGTCAATTAGCTGTTGCACCCAGGCGTAATACTCTCGTCTTGTACGGGGACGGGTGAATCGCTGTCCTTGCACATAGCTAGCTGCGCCCATCCCAAAGCCGTAGTAGGCACGGTTTTCCCAATAAACTCGATTATGACGGCACACTCTGCCGGATAGGGCATAGTTGGAAATTTCATAATGCTCGTAACCTGCACTCGTTAGGATTTGCTGGGCAAGACGGTACATCTTGGCAGCCGTTTCATCAGTTGGCAAAGGCTTCACTCCGGGAGCATACTGGCGCCCAAAAGCAGTAACTGGCTCAATAATTAGGTCGTAACAAGAAATGTGGGTAGGAGCAAGATTAGCCGCTGTCTCCAAGGATTCCTGCCACTGCTCTAACGTTTGATGGGGTAACCCAGAGATTAAGTCCAAGCTGAAGTCGGAAATCTCTACCTGGTGTAGGAGTTCAATAGCTGCGAAGATATCAATAGAATTGTGCGATCGCCCACAGGCATTAAGCAATTTATCCTGAAAGGCTTGAACACCTAAGCTAACTCGATTAACTCCAGCTTCCTGGTATCCCTTTAGCTGTTGTAAGCTAAATGTTCCTGGGTCCATTTCCATAGAAATCTCAGCCTCAGCCGCAATACCAAAGCCCTGCTCTAGTATTTCTAGAATGTGCTTTAGCTGTTCCACGGATAACAGCGAAGGTGTGCCACCACCGAAGAATACTGTTTCTAAATCACGGCTCAAGCGTGGTGTTGCTTCGATTTCCTGACTCAACACCTCGACATATTGCTCAATCGTACCCGATGTACTGCCTGTTGCTTTATCTCCCACCACCGAAACTGGAAAATCACAGTAGTAGCATCGGCGACGGCAGAAGGGAATATGAATGTAGGCAGAAGTGGGAGTTACTGAACCAAAAACTTCCTCAGATTGATGTAATCGATTTGACACTTTTGTTTTACAGAAAAACTTTAATTGTTAAGCCAATCGTGATGCTTGATTAACACTTATGAATTAAATGAGTTTTTTGACGGATTTCACGATTAAACTGCCGGAGCTAAAATTTGCGCCAAAGGGCGATCGCATTTCTAATAAGGAGGATACAAGCATGATTCAGTAAGCACTTGCTTTCTAAGTTACACCTTCTAATTGCCAAAGATTCTCCCGATGAGAAACTGATAGGGATAAATTAAATGCTTTATCTAACCCAATTGGCATAAGAAAAGGAAATGACGTGAAAGATATAATAATCCTGAAGTGTCGGATATCACTTTTGTGTTTATGAAATTCCGTAAGGAATTGCCACACCAATTACTTGGAACGGAACAATGCTTGATTTTGTCATCATTCTTTTATTTATCCTAGCAGCGGCAGGCATAGGGTTCGACAGCGTTGAATTACTACCCGTCACTGTTCAAGACCAAGTCACCAATCTTGAGGCGTTACGCTGGATTACGGCTGGCTTCGGGGCGATTATTGGCTTCGCTATTGGCTTAACGGTGCAGGTTGCCTATCGTCGGCTGGAAGCCCGTGTGCGCCAAATGCCGATTGAGGTGATTTTAACCAGAGCCGTCGGTTTAGTGCTTGGGTTGTTGTTAGCAAACTTGATGCTTGCACCCATCTTCTTGCTGCCAATACCGTTTGATTTTACCTTTATCAAGCCTCTGGTAGCGATTTTGGGCAGTGTGATGTTTTCCTTTTTGGGCGTTAGTTTGGCTGATACCCACGGTCGTACCTTCCTACGGCTGATTAACCCCAATAGTTTGGAAAGCATATTGGTAGCAGAAGGCACACTCAAACCCGCATCGAGTAAGGTTCTAGATACTAGTTGTATAATTGATGGTCGCATCGAAGAACTACTCAATACTGGTTTTATCGAGGGGCAAATTCTCATACCCCAGTTTGTCTTACAAGAGTTGCAGCAACTGGCTGATGCCGCTAATGATCAAAAGCGCATTCGGGGGCGTCGTGGGTTAGACATCCTCAATCGGATGCAGGAAGCCTTTCCCGAACGCTTAGTCATTCACCCCGCTGATTACGAAGACATTCACACGGTCGATGCCAAACTGGTGCGTTTCACCCAGGAAATTAACGGTACGCTGTTGACCAACGACTACAACCTCAGCAAAGTTGCGAACTTGCAGAAGGTTCCAGTCCTCAACGTTAACGATTTAGCGCAAGCGCTACGTCCGATTTACCGTCCGGGTGACAGCCTTGACCTAAAAATCCTCAAAGAAGGCAAGGAACCCGCACAAGGAGTTGGCTATCTCAACGATGGCACGATGGTTGTTGTGGAAGAGGGACGTAGCCATGTCGGGGGTGAACTGCGAGTTGTTGTAACCTCAGCGTTGCAAACTTCAGCAGGGCGAATGATTTTTGCGCGTCCGCAAGCGTCGGTTGTTGCTTGAGACTAATGGGGCGTTCAGTTCGGAGTAAAGACTGTGGGGGATGTCACCAACTCTCGGCAGTTCTCTACCGAGTGAAGTACGAGGAAGATGGGGATTGGACTTTTGTGTGCAACAACTGTTGGTCTTCTCTGAGTCAAGATAACCCACATTATCTCTACGGTGGCACCTGGAAAGCGAAGAAGAAGTCATAGGGCAGGCTTGGAGTCTGCCCTAAAAAAATGCAGGACGGGACAAGCTGCCCATCCTACACTTATAGCAATCAGCAGTCAGCTTTCAGCGGTCAGCTTTCGGTCAAATAGGCTCACTTAAGCAGGAACGCTCTTCTCCGGTTAATGTCAAGAGCCTAAGTGACTACTGCTATACAAGGAAATCTTACTAATCCTGCACGTCTACTCTTGCAGAATAGTTTTTGAGACAATGCGGGTCTTCTTGCGATCGGCTTCTGAGAGTTCTTCGCCAGATTGCAAGCGAGTTGCACTCGTTTGGAGAACGGTTGCGGCATTTTGATCGCCCATTTGGATCGCTGTTTTGGCGGCTGTTTGGAGCATCGTTGCTGCCCCGGCACGATCGCCTTGCTGTAATTTCGCTTCAGCAATTTGTGTCTGCCGATATTTCGCTAACGCCAAGATAGCTTGTTGCACTTGAGAATTGGGTGCGGGTTGGTAGCTGCCCTGAACATCGGCTTCTACTGGCACGAGTTGGGAGAGTACACTTTCTTGCCCTGCGGCTGGGTCATCATAACGAACCTGCACATTTGCGATCGCCTGACGCCCCATTGGTAATTGACCAATATACAGGTTTGCCAAGATAACTCGCTCAGCATCCGTCATCAAATCTCCCAAGCGCACAATAAAGCGACTGCCTTCTTGTTGGACAGGCAGTTCAATTGTATCTGGGGCAACTTGTGCAATGGGTTTAAGTTCGGCTAACCGCACCTTGGGCATCAAATCGAACAATAGGTAGGCATTCGTTAACTGTACGGATTGAACCCGTTGGAAAAGCCTTGCAAACTCATCAACGGCTTGTTCAGGGCGTTCAATATAAGACAGTGTGCCACCACCCACATCAGCAATTTTTTCAAGGATGTCTTGGTTCCAGTTAGCACCAAATCCTAACGTATTTAAGGTCAATTTATAGCCTGTAGCAAGTTCCGCTAATTTTAGGCAGCGTTTATTGTCACCATGCTCGTTCTCTCCATCCGTTAGTAGGAATACTTGAGAAACGGTATCTTGTTTGCCTTTTGCTACTTCTTCAACTCCCAGCTTTAGACCTTCATCAATTGCTGTTCCACCATCAGCAGAAAGGCGTTGAATCTGTTTTTTGACTTCATCTAAGTTGTCAATAGTCTGATTTTTGACTAAAACTTTTGCTCTGTGATCAAAAGCAACGACGGAAATGCGATCGCCTGGGTTTAGTCGCTCGACCAAATTGAGCGCTGCCTTTTTCACCGTTTCCAGAGGGCGTCCATGCATTGAGCCACTATGGTCAAGAACTAGGCATAAATTTAGCGGAACATTCGATTCTTGCCCAGTCGCGATCGCACTAATTGCGATTGATAGCTGACGCTGAGTACTTGATTGATTGCCATCAACATGGGCATCATTTAGAGCAGGGTGCAAACCAACTTTCATCTCATAAAGCTCCTGAGCAAGCGAGACATATCAATAGCAACTTCATAGGAATACCCTAGAACTACGGAATAACGAGGGACAATAACCGAACAATTATTGAGTAGACGAATTAGTACAATAACAGCGGTAGAAGCCTCTCAAAGAACGGTCACAGACTAGTTCCTAGACACGCTACTATGTATTAAAGATAGCGCCATTATTGCAGCCCTAAACACCATGAAAATACCGATTCAGGCTGTTCAATCCACCTACTACGGTAATACTACATACCGAACACCACCGCCAGATTTACCCTCGTTGTTGCTGAATGAGCGGATTGTGTATCTGGGTATGCCCTTGGTGCCAGCGGTAACCGAGTTAATTATTGCTGAACTGCTGTATTTACAGTACCAAGACCCTGACAAGCCGATTAGAATCTACATCAATTCTACTGGCACCTCCCATTACAATGGCGAACCCGTTGGCTTTGAAACTGAAGCCTTTGCCATTTGTGACACGATGAACTACATCAAGCCACCCATCCACACGATCTGCCTTGGTTCAGCAATGGGCATGGCTGCCATGCTTCTATCTGCGGGGACAAAAGGCAATAGAGCAAGCTTACCTAACGCTTCGATCGTCTTACACCAGACCAAGAGCTATGCCCGTGGTCAAGCGACAGATATCCAGATTCGCGCCCAGGAAGTGTTAGCAAACAAGGCAACGATGATTGATATCCTCTCTCGTAATACAGGTCAGGAACGAGAAAAGCTTGTCAAGGATATGGATCGACTGTTGTACATGACACCGCATCAGGCAAAAGAGTATGGTCTGATTGATCGCGTACTAGAGGCTCAAGACCTCCCTACGCCACTGCCTGTAGGTGTCTCTTAACGCCCTTTTCTCCATAACATCTACTGGTTTGGCGTTTATAACCTCAAGTCTGCTAAGTTCACGGCTTCCCTAGCGAACCGCTACGCTAACAGATACAAGTTATCGCTTTTTGTTAGTTGGTTGTCCCTTGCAACTGACAAAAAATCTAGGTCTACAAACGAAGTACTAACCGTCTTTACTCAAACTCGGAGCAAATTATGCCTATTGGCGTTCCTAAAGTTCCCTACCAGATGCCAGGGGAACAGTACACCCAGTGGATTGACATTTACAATCGTCTCTACCGGGAACGTATCATTTTTCTGGGCAAGGAAGTTGATGATGAGATTGCCAATCAAATCATCGCTGTCATGCTCTATCTGGACTCGGAAGATAACAGCAAAGATATTTTCCTCTACATCAACTCCCCTGGTGGTTCAGTCACCGCAGGCATGGCAATTTTTGACACGATGCAGCACATCAAGTCAGATGTCGTAACCATTTGTGTCGGTTTAGCCGCCTCAATGGGTTCCTTCCTGCTAGCGGCTGGGAAGAAAGGCAAACGTCTAGCTTTACCTCACTCGCGGATTATGATCCACCAACCCTCAGGTGGCACACGCGGACAAGCCACAGATATTGAGATTGAAGCTAGAGAGATTATACGAATCCGCCATCAGCTCAACCAAATCTACGCCAACAATACGGGTAAAACCATTGAGAAGATTGAAAAAGACATGGATCGTGACTTTTTCATGTCAGCTCAAGAGGCGCTGGAATACGGATTGATTGACCGGGTCATTGAGGATCGGGCATCTTAGGATAGACACGTTGGTAAGGCAGACCCTTAATTCTGCCTTTGACGGTACTCAGGGTGCCCTTACCAAGGTGTCAACCTCATCAGTGCTATTCCTTTAGATGAATCTGGCGGATTGTTATCGTTTGTTGGGTTTGAGAGATGGAGCTTCCATAGCTGAAGTCAAGGCGTCTTATCGGCGTCTAGCACGACGGTATCATCCTGATGTCAATTCTGGAGACCTACTCGCCCAAGAAAAGTTTATTGAGTTAACTGAGGCTTACAAGTTTCTCCTCAGTACCATCCAGCCGTCTGGGGCTAATAAGGTGTCACCACCTCCCCAGACGGTTAAGGCTGCAAGTCCATCTTCATCAGCTGGCGTATCGCCAAGTCCTGCCCCAGCAACGAAGGTGATTCGTAAGCCACGAGCTGTTCCATTTAATCCACCGCTATCAGCCATTGAAAAACAGCTAAAGTGGAATGCCTATAAGCAATTACAGCAGTTACTAAAACACAAGCGATTTGCCAGAGCGATCGCACTTGTCGAAGGGTTAGCCTATCGTATTCCCCAAGACCCAGAAGTGCGACAATGGCAAGCGATCGCTTATGCGAGTTGGGGCCGTCATCTCGTTACCGAGCGGCAACTCGATAAGGCAAGAATTTACCTCAAAAAAGCGCTGCGTACCGATCCGCACAACCGTTCCCTTTGGGCAGAAGTTGAACGAGATTTCCGCCGCATTCAGCAAATTTTGTAACACCCATTTTGAGCCGCGTCAGTCAAGAAACCCTCATTTCCCCTCTGCCATGAACCAGTCCAGTGCATCGTCAGCGATTGTCGGGGGAACAGTATGGGGACCATTGAACTCCCGATAAAGCACGTCATAACCAGCACGTTGCACCTGCGGTACAATCTTGCGACTGCATCGCTCAATTGGTAAGACTGAGTCATGTGTGCCGTGGGAGATGAATAGGCGCGGTGAACCCTCTTGCCCTGCTGGTACCATAAACCCTGGCGAGAAGGCTATGACATGGCTGAACAGGTCGCCGTTTGTGATGCCAATACTAAGTGCATAGGAGGCACCGTCAGAGAAGCCTTCAACCGCAAGGCGCGTTGGATCTACGGCGTAGCGACTGAACGTCTGCGTCAGTGCCTGGTCGATGAAGGCGATATCAGGCCCGTACTGACCGTAAATTACATCCCAGGTTTGGCGGCGCGAATCCGGCGCAAGCAGAATGAGTCCAGCCGCATCGGCCAGCTGTCGGAACGGAACAAGACCGCCCTCTGCGTCGCCCCCTGCACCGTGCAGCATCAGCACCAGCGGTGCGGGTCGAGAAGCTTGGTAACCTTTGGGTACATAGATGAAACCGTCGCGTTTAGCGGAAAGTCCCAAGGGTTGCAAGCCAAGTGAGCCTGTTTCTGTTGGTGGTGTCACTCGCGCCAGTAGACGTCCGTTTTCGGCTGCCTGTCTACTCTGTTTTTGTTGCTTGTTTGTTGTCATTGATGCGCTCCTTGAGCGGCGCTCAGTGGCGCACGCGGCTGAAATCCCAGCAGAGATGCCTACTACCCAGATGCTGAGTAGGCGTCGCCGTCCCATTAAAGAAGCGATCGCCCTGTCCATAATAGAGACATCTCTCTATGCTTTCTTACTTAATGCCCACGTTACCTACCAAGGAAAGCTTGCTCATGTACCGGGCGAGAGGATTTATGTTAAACCAGTTTGTTTTGGGATATACGCGCTTCATGGTAAATTGACTCATTAAGTCAAGGGTTTCAGGTGTTCTTGCTGCTGTGGAAGTGTTGAACTAATGTCTATTTAGCTGTTTGTAGGGAAAAGCCAAATGCTTGCTGATATTAGATCTCCCCATTTTGAATTTTGAATTGTTATATGTCAGAGTCTTCAGTCACCGTTACGGTTAAACTTTTTGCCGCTTATCAGGAAGCGTATGGTCTGCCAGAGTTAAGGCTGGAATTTCCATCTGGAACAGCTGTGGTAGCGGTGCAAGAACATCTGATTACCGAACATCCAGAACTCAAACAGTGGCAAAATCTTACCCGCTTTGGCATTAATCTTGAGTTTGTTGAGGCAGAAACTATCCTTCAAGATGGTGATGAAGTAGTACTAATTCCACCCGTCAGCGGTGGCTGAACTCTTCATAAACCTCTTCACGGTTGCCGGGAAACATCAGAATCAGAGGAAAGGCAGTGAAATAGCTGAGTTTGGTAACCATCTACTGATGAGTGATACTGAGTCGTTTCTTCAGCAAAACAGTTGGGTAAATCTTGTTCTACTGATGCCTTAAAGTTCACTAGCCACAAATCTAAGGGACGTGAAAGTTGATTTAATGTTTGTTGGAGAGTAGTAAAAGCGCGACAATCTGTTCCTTGAAGGCTAATACACTGCTCTTGGTCTTGATGCGCTAGGAGAAACTGGGGTTTTAATACTGACTTTTTAGAAGCATCCGCCCGTTGGAATTCCCAAGCAATGCCCATCATTTCACCAGTTTGTACAAGAGTGTTGTGAGTAGTGGCAATTAATACGGGTACTGATGAGGCTTTTTGAAATATCGGCACCAAAAGATCGGGACGGTAGTATTTTTGATAACCCAGATTGTTGACGACAGTAACCCCACTTAACAACCCCATAATCCCGATGATTGCCACAGCTACTTTTCCACGGGTTCTAAAATATGAAAAATTGGGAGTAGATGGTGAGGAGAGTTTCGTATTTTGTGAAAACAGTGTTTCTGTATCAGGAGATTGTTTAAAATTAGGAGTGTTGGCGGTAGCCCAATTGAGCGAGAGTATTGCTCCGACTAACACGATGACCGCAGGAAAGTAGACGAAGTTATACCGTGCGCCTCGTGTGAGGTCAGTACCCAGGAAGTAAGTAATTCCATAAAATAAAGCGATCGCTCCTAAAACAAATCCTCCCAAAATACCTGTTGCCAAACGAGTATCAGGCTGTCCCAACAGAGCTTTGATGCCACGATAGAAAATTGGTATTGCCCAAAGGAAAAACCCAATCATCACAACACCCGAAATGATAACTACTAATAGGGATGGTGCTTCCACAGGCAGCAGAGACAGCATAGTAACCCAAGCCGCAAGCGACTGAAAGATTGGGTTAAGCAAGGAAAGAAACGTGCCATCGCTCATAATCCATTGCGTCATCTGTGGGTCGTGACTCATCTGCCATACGGGTATCCAAACTAAGCACCCCACTAAAGTTCCAACAGCAACAGCGCCAATTCGCCACAATTGGGAATTGGGAATTGGGAATTGGGAATTGGGAATTGGGAATTGGGAATTGGGAATTGGGAATTGGGAATTGGGAATGGGTGGTAGTTCTTCAGGCTTAGTCTTGAATTTAAAAGCCAAGCGGCTGTCTGAAACCCACAAAACGGTTAATGCGATCGCTTCGGCGGTGAGAGTCAGGATAAAAAAGTAGTGGGTTGCTACGCCTAAGCTATTGACTACTACCCAGCACAAGACAAGCCAAAGGGGAATAGGTGTGCGACCTTTGAGATGCTGCACAGCCACCACTAGGCAGCACAGAGAAGCAATTACCCAGAGTATTCCTAGTGCATAATGACGTGCTTCCTGTGCCAGGAAAACCCCAAAGGGAGAAACTGCCATCATCGCGGCGGCGAGTTGTGCCACTAAACGGGAACGAAACGCTAGCCAGGCGAGTCCATACATTGCTGGTATGGAAATAACACCAAGCAAAGCAGGAAGCGATCGCGCTACCCAAAGTGAAATATACTCTCCTGATGCTGGAAATAACTGCATCCACCAATGAGCCAGCACAAAGTAGAGGGGAGGATGGACATCTTCTGTAAATATGTGATGCATCACTGCCGAGGCACCAGCCGTAGGATTCGGTTGCAGAGGTTGCAAAAGTGCGTCTAAGGAAATCGCCTGATCCAGTGGCACCGTTTGATAACTATTGCCCAAGCTGAATACCATCGTTACAAACTCATCCGTCCAGGGTGGCTTCCCTGCCAGGTGAGTGAACCGTAAGCCTGTGCCAATGGCAATCCATACGAACAGGAGTAGTAGCTGGAACCAGCGTGACGAAAGAAAAGATTTCAACAGATTAGAGCCTCAATCAACTTGGGTAACTCGCCAACTGAGCTTAAGATTGACCCAAAAGTTCCAAAGCGTGACAGTAGCGATCGCAATTAACTTTGCTAGATACTCGTTAACCAAAAAGACATTAAACAGCAAATTCACGATCAAAGTCTGCAAAACCATCCCAGCTAGACAAATCATATTGAATTTCAATAACCGCCTGAAGCGCTGGCTTTTGCCCGGTTGCCGTTGGGAAATATCGCCAAACGTCCACAAGTCATTCCACAAAAAGTTATTGATAATTGCCACTTCAGCAGAAAGAATAATACTACGAGTTAGCCCTAAACCCGCTTGACGCAGGAGATAAAACACAGCCAAATCGACAAATACACCACTGAAGCCAACCACAGCAAAGCGGAGGAATCTCGCCACTGGCCAACGAGCAAAGCGTAACCGCAACAAATGCTGGATATACTCCACATATTGTTTCCAGGTAACCTTACTCTCCCCCGCTTGCCGCTCTTGGAAAACATAACCCACCTCTCCAATCCAGCGGATATTACCGCGACCTAATACCTCAATCAAAATCTTGTAACCTAGTGGACTTAGGGTTTTACTAGCAATACAGGCACGACGCACCAAAAAATAACCCGTCATCGGGTCAGAAACCCGTCCAATCACCCCTGGTAAGATCATCAACCCCAACGTTTGAGCACCACGCGACAAAAATCGACGCGCAACACTCCAATCGCTAACGCCACCACCTTCCACATGACGGCTAGCAACGGCTAAATCAGCGCCTCGCTGTATCTCGTTCCACAATTGCAGCAATACTTCTGGAGGGTGTTGAAGGTCAGCATCAATCACACCCAGCACGTCTCCCTTGGAGGCTTGCCAGCCGCGAATGACAGCCGTAGAAAGTCCTCGCTCCTCAACCCGCCGCATTACTCGTAGTTGAGGGTACTCTGGCATCAGCGCCTGAGCGATTTCCCAGGTACCATCAGGGCTATTGTCATCCACGACAATCAGTTCGTAAGCTTCTGGAATTGCTTCATCCAAAATCTGACTCAGGAGAGTCACAATTTTTGGAATATTTTTCCCTTCGTTATAAGTGGGAATCACCAGAGAAAACAGAATTGGGCACACTGTCTTCCTTAAATGCGGTTGCATTTCGCCATTCAATAATTCAGGGCTAGTATCTGGCGATTCAGAGTCAACAGCTAGCGGTATCTGCAATGAACCTGAGGGAACCTGAAGAAGGGAGGGAGGGTGATAGATACTCATTAGAGCAAGTCTTACGGTTTAAAAAGAGCGGGAAAGTGATGCACACCTTTACCTGCAAAGCATTAGTTCCAGGATTTTCAGCAGTACTCCAAAACCTGTCTAAAAATGCTTCTTCCCTTAGAGGGATTTTTGCAAGAAATTTATATTTAAACACCTGTATTCAGTCCAACCTGAATCATAAATGCATAAAGCAGGTCAAGCTATCCTTGCCAACGAAGTGATAATAAAAAACAGTTAATGCTCAAGCAAGCTGGCTGTTTTAAAGTTGTGACAAACACAACCTAATTTCCGAAGACGTATAGGGCGAAGGAGTATTGCATTGAACTTCAAAAGCGGGATTTTCCTTCTCACCGTGTTCTGTATTATTGTCACAGGCTTAGCAGTATTTCTGCTGGGAGGTATTGACTCCGCTCAACTCCAAGCACGGCTCAATCAAGCCGGAATTTGGGCACCGATTATCTACATCGCTCTCTATACAGCAGCAACGGTATTAGTTTTACCTTCAACAGCCCTCAATCTTACAGGTGGTGCAATCTTTGGACCGTGGTGGGGTACTCTCTGGACGAGCATTGCAGCAGTAATTGCAGCTGTAGTAGCGTTTGGCTTTACCCGCACGGTTGGACGAGACTTGGTTGCCCGTAGGCTAGCTGGGCGCTGGCAAGCGATGGATGCTGAAATGCTTCAAGGTGGCTTGTTCTATATGTTTGCCATTCGACTGCTGCCGATTATTCCCTATGGGTTAGTAAATTTTGCCGCTGGTTTAACCTCCATTCAATTTCGGGACTACCTACTTGGCACAATTTTGGGTACAGTGCCGGGGGTATTGCCTTTCGTAATGTTAGGAAGTTCCGGATTACAGGCAATGAGAACTGGTGATTTCTTACCGTTAATTGGAGCATTGTGCTTGACAGGATTGCTGGTTGGTGGCGCAACTTGGTATCGACGCCGTCGCCAATCTCCTCAGGAAGCTCTAGAGGAAAAGGAGCGAAAAAGACAGCAGGAGGATGTTGATTGAGAGAAGAAGGGAATCGGAGGAAGCAGCAGAGGCAGGGAAATAGAGGAGAATTTGTATTAATATCTACCCGTCTGTTAGAGAAAGAGCGATCTGCGGCAAGCAGTAGCGCTTCGCGATCGCAGCTTTTGGACGACAAGAATTACCAGCCTCTGCTTCCCTTGCCCTTGCTCTCTTCTTTTTCTTCGCCTCACGTTGAGGATTCCCTGCCAAAATTGGAAAGAGTAACCTGGTTTTTCCTGATGCCCTGTGATTACTCAAACTGTTGATGCCATTCTTAACCGTGCCTTGACTGGTGAAGACATATCCCCAGAAGAGGGTGTTGTACTTCTTCATCAAACCGAACAGACCCTCCTCGCAGCGATTCAGGAAACGGCTGACCAACTGCGCCACCGACAAGCTGGCGATGTTGTGACGTATGTAATTAACCGCAATATTAATTTCTCGAATATCTGTGAACAGCACTGTAGTTTCTGTGCATTTCGTCGTGATGCCGGGGAAGATGGAGCCTATTGGCTCGACTGGGGGCAAATCCAGGAGAAGACAACTGATGCGGTGCGGCGGGGTGCGACGGAAATCTGTATGCAGGGAGGGCTGAACCCGGAAGCAAAAATCAACGGCGCATTCTTGCCTTATTACCAACGATTGGTGAGAACGATAAAAGATGAGTTTGGGCAACTGCATCTACACGCTTTCTCGCCGCAAGAAGTGCAGTTTATTGCTGAGAATGACGGGATTAGCTATGCCGCAGTGATTGCTGCCCTCCAAGAGGCGGGTGTTGGCTCAATGCCAGGAACAGCGGCGGAAGTTTTGGATGATCAGGTGCGGCGCATTCTCTGTCCCGAAAAGACGAATACAGCCACTTGGTTAGAGATTGTGGGAACAGCGCATCGCTTGGGGATGCCTACTACGAGTACGATGCTTTCTGGTCATATTGAAACGCCAGAACAGCAGATGGGGCATTTGGAGAAATTGCGATCGCTTCAACAAACTGCCCGCGATCGAGGTTACCCAAGCTTCATTACTGAATTTATCCTCTTACCCTTTGTTGGACAAGAAGCCCCGAAACCCTTGCGCCGCCGTGTTGGACGTGACCAACCCGATCTCAAAGACGCACTATTACTCACCGCCGTCGCCCGAATCTTCCTTGGCAACTGGATTCCCAATCATCAACCGAGTTGGGTAAAACTTGGTCTTACTGGTGCTACAGAAGCCCTGAGATGGGGCTGTAACGATATTGGTGGCACGTTGATGGAAGAGCATATCACCTCAATGGCAGGAGCGCAGGGTGGTACTTGCATGGAAGTGGAAACGTTGCAGGAAGCAATTAGCTCTCTAGGGCGTCCTTACCAGCAGCGAGATACACTGTATCGACATCTATCAACACCTAAGCTCACAGTGATGGTAAGTGGCTAAGAGTTGGGGAATAGGGAAACTACTGAATCTTCCTAAAACGGACAACAGACAAACTAAAGTTTATGCTCAAAAAAAATAAACCGTTCCTGCTGCTAACTCTAGGAGCGACTATCTTACTAATTGGCGGGGGAGCAACCGCTTACTGGCTACTGGTGCAGCGGAATCTTTCTCAAGTGAATGCCCCTGCCCAACTCATTCCTCAAGATGCCTTGTTAACAGCATCAATCTCTACGGATTCTGAACAATGGGAGCAATTGAGCGAGTACGGAACAGCGGAAACTAAAGCAGCGCTGGAAAAACAACTTACCCAGCTACGGAACGATCTTTTAACCAGCAACGGCTACAACTATGAGAAAGATATCCAGCCGTGGTTGGGCGAAACGGCGATGATTGCCTATCTATCGTCTTCATCTGTTGCACTACCAACAGACACAGAACAGGCACCTCCAAGTGGGCGTTCATTGCTGCCGGACATCATTGTGCTGCCAATTGAGAACCCAGCTCAAGCGAAAGAGTTGCTAGAAAAAGCTAACTCCCAGAAAGCCAAGTCGTTTATTGAACGAAGTTATAAGGGTATTCGGATTCGAGAAACCCAAAAGAGCAATGTTCGCGGATTATCAACGACTGTGCTAGGACGCTTCTTGGTTGTTACAAACAATCCCAAAACAACGGAGCGTGTGATTGAAACTTACAAGGGGGCAGCATCGGTTGCAGCAACACCTGGGTATATCAAGGAATTGAGTAAGATTGGGGCAAGTGAGCCTTTTGCTCAACTGTATTTGAATATACCGACGTTTTCAGCGATCGCGGCTGCTAATTCAACACGAGCAGGACTCCCCAATGGCGCTTTGCGATCGCAAAATGAAAATCTTGCAGCTAATCAACAATGGCAGGGAATTGCGGCAACGGTAACATTAGAGCGAGAAGGAATGCACTTTCAAGGCATTTCTTGGCTCAAGCCCAACAGCTCTCAAAAAAATGCTGTTCAAAACAACACTAGCCGCTTACCTAGACGTTTGCCAGAGGAGACGTGGTTCATGCTCTCTGGGGGCAACTTAGCGCAGTTCTGGCAGGATTATGCCCAAGGAGCTGAATCGAATCCTCTAACCCCAATTCCACCTGTCAATATCACTGCGGGTTTGCAAGCGACTTTAGGTTTAGATTTAGAGAAAGATTTACTACCGTGGATGGGAGGCGAGTTTTCAATAGCTCTCATTCCTGCCTCTCGAAATGCTTTAGCGCTTCCAGAAAACCAGCAGTCTACCCAGTTAGGCGCAGGTGTAGTCTTCATGATCCAGGCTAGCGATCGCAAACTCGCGGAAAAATCCCTCAAGCAGCTCGACGAAGTGATGGCGACTCGCTATCAGTTCATCGTCGAGGAAACTAAACTAGGGCGTCAACCTCTTGTTAGCTGGGCATCCCCATTGGGAGGAGTAAGTGCTACTCACGGTTGGTTAGAGGGTAACGTGCTTTTCCTCACCCTAGGAGCACCGATTGTTAATGCGATTGTTCCCCAACCCCAAGCCACATTAATCCAAAACCCTCTGTTCCAAGAATCAGTGCCCACCAAGCCTAATCCCAGTAATGGTCAGTTTTTCCTAGATGTTGAAGACACAATCAACAGCAGTAATCTGAATCTGCCACAACTGCTTTCTCCAGATCAGAAACGGCTAGCGAAGGCAGTTCGTGCTATCGGTGTCACCACCGCCATTAGCGATGAACGCAGCAACCGCTTTAATCTGTTCGTTCAGTTACAAAAAGCCACTAAACCAACGCCCTCTACTCCCACGACATCGCCTACTCCCACGACATCACCTACTCCCACGACATCACCTACTCCCACAGCATCACCTACTCCCACGGCATCACCTACTCCCACGGCATCACCTACTCCCACGGCATCACCTACTCCTTCGGCATCACCTGCTCCCACGGCATCACCTACTCCTTCGGCATCACCTACTCCTTCGGCATCACCTACTCCTTCAGCATCACCTACTCCTTCAGCCTCTTCTTCAATTGAGCTTGAGCGTAACCGGAACCGATAGGATAAGATTAGCGCTGCAAGAATTTAGACTTAAATAATTGGTTAGAGGGAATACTTTATGGATCTGGTTGCACTCCAGAACGGATTGGACAATATTTCCTTCTTCGTCCTCTTCGTGACAATGTTGATGTACTGGGTAGGAGCGGCTTTTGGGAGCATTCCTTATCTATCAGCATTATCAACAGCGGGCATGGCGATCGCAAATCTGTGTATTGCCGCTTTGCTCGGAGCAAGATGGCTAGAGGCAGGGTACTTTCCCTTGAGTAACCTCTATGAATCCCTCTTTTTCCTTACCTGGGGGATTACAACCGTTCATCTCATCGCCGAAAACATGAGCCGTAGTCGCTTAGTAGGTGTTGCAACAGCTCCTGTTGCTATGGCGATTACAGCGTTTGCCGCGTTGACGCTGCCATCAGAAATGCAGCACTCAGAACCTTTGGTACCCGCGTTGAAGTCCAACTGGTTGATGATGCACGTCAGTGTCATGATGCTCAGTTATGCCGCGCTGATGGTAGGTTCACTTTTGGCGATCGCTTTTTTAGTCGTCACTCGTGGACAAAATATCGAGCTACGTGGTAGTTCCGTTGGCACGGGTGGATATCGTAGCAAAGATGATGCCACGGCTCAGCCCTACTACCGACTGCAACGCAACGGCGATAACCAAAAACCTCAGCCACAACCCACTTCTAATACGTCCACAGCTATTGGAAGTGTTGCCCAGAACAACGGTGCTGGAAATATAGCCGTTCTGAACCTCGTTACGACTCCTGCCTCATCTGTATTAGGAGCGATACCAATTCTCTCTCCACAACGCCTCAGCCTTGCTGATACTCTCGACAATATTAGCTATCGCGTTATTGGACTGGGATTTCCCCTGCTTACAATCGGGATTATTGCAGGTGCTGTTTGGGCAAATGAGGCTTGGGGTTCCTACTGGAGTTGGGACCCAAAAGAAACTTGGGCATTGATTACTTGGCTGGTTTTTGCTGCCTACCTTCACGCCCGTATTACCCGTGGCTGGCAAGGAAGGCGACCAGCAATTTTAGCAGCAACAGGGTTTGTAGTCGTCTGGATTTGCTATCTTGGTGTGAATCTGCTGGGTAAAGGATTACATTCCTACGGCTGGTTCTTCTAAGCGTTTACGTCCTCTGGACAGCGAATCGAAAGCACATTTGCCTACAGATGCCAGCTGTTAACCCAAACTGACTACGACTTGCAAAAAAAAACAGATAAAGTTATTCGGGGAAAATCGGCGTGGATAATCGATTCGAGCCACTTGTTACTGGCGAAGTTCTATCCGTTGATGAATCGGCTCAATTTTTGATTGGGCACCGCACGTTCAGAGTTGGCGAAATTTCAGAAGCCATCAGGATGCAGCTTGAATATGGCATCAGTGGCTGGAGTGAACAAAAAAATGCCTGGTTTAGTGAAGATGGTATTCCCTGCGAAGTCTTAAGGTTTACGGCAAACGGCTGGCAAAAAGGCAAGGTAAGAATCAACCTTGAATTTTGCCCACAAGACTTTGAGGATGACCAGCAAGATATCTCAGCAAACCTTGACTATGAGTCATCTACAGCAGCACCAGTAGATAGCGAGGATGACCTAGACTTGGGAGTCGATCTGGGAGAGCCTGCCTTCACTATGGAAGAAGGGCTAAACCTGACACCGCCCGATCCTAGTCCAGTGGCTGAACTAGATCTGGAAGTGGCACCTCCCCTAATCGTGCAAGAGGAGGTCATCCTGGTAATGCCACCTGTCAACACGATGGATGACCTAGAACTGGATATAGAAGAATCTCCACTTGTTATGGAGGAGCTTGTTATGGAGGAGCTAGACCAAGTCGCCCCACCAACAAGCATGGAGCCTGAGTTTGACCTAGAGATACCAGATACAGGTGATGAAGCTCCGAGCGTCACTTATTCCGAGACGGTAATAGAAGTCTCAACGTTCAGCCCTGAAGACGAACTTGCTATTGCCCAGATGTCCACTAGCCTAGACGACGAGTTTGACCTAGGAGAGATATCTGAGAGTATTGAGCAAGAGTTGGAGCTTGTCGAGCCACCCGTGGCAAGTGACGACGAGTTGCTAGATTTGGGAGCAATGGATCTAGGCGACGATGACATTGATTTTGGCGAAATGCCTGTAAATAGCAACAATGACCTAGATGACCTAGACTTTGGTGAAACCTCTGCTAGCACTGCTGAATTCTCTGTAAACAGCAATAATGACCTAGATGACCTAGATTTTGGTGAAACCTCTGCTGGTAGTGATGATGAGTTTGAGTTCGGTGACTTTTCCTTGAGCAATGAGTCAGACGACAACGGAACTGATTCATTACTGGATGATGTTTGGCAAGACATGAATCAGGCGAGTTGGCAGAACAATCAGTAAGCTGATGTGCATTTAAATGGCATATTGAACAAGAAGAACGCAGAAGTTCAGGAGCAGGACTTACGCACAGGTTCTAGATATGGCGGATGCTTTGCAAAGTCTTGACTTTCAGACCATTCTCCCCCCCCTATCAATTAGTCGCTTCTTGTTCAACAATGTCTAATCGTCCCAACTGGACACCTCTCCATGCCCAGTTACATCAAACGCTGCGGCAACGGCAACTGCTGCCGCAGCACCAGCCGGTTTTAGTGGCGGTATCCGGGGGACAAGATTCTCTGTGCCTAATGAAGCTGCTGCTGGATTTGCAACCGAAATGGGGATGGGAAATTGCGATCGCCCATTGTGATCACCGTTGGCTAGCCGATGACGGAATTGCTGCTCATGTTCAGCACGTTGCTGACACTTGGGTGCTTCCCTTTTATCTCCAAACCGCTTCAGAGGTGACTACAAGCGAGGCAGCAGCACGGCGGTGGCGCTATCAAGCCCTAATTGAGGTTGCTCAAGCTCACGGCTACCAGAACGTTGTTACAGGTCACACAAAAAGCGATCGCGCAGAAACTGTCCTCTACAATCTAATCCGTGGTGCAGGTGCGGATGGCTTACAATCCCTGACTTGGAAACGTCCACTTGCTGAAGGACTACAGCTAGTACGTCCCCTTTTGGAAATCACCCGCACACAGACATTCCAGTTCTGCCAACAGCAGCATCTACCAATTTGGGAAGATGCCTACAATCAAGACCTGAAATTTGCTCGGACGCGCATTCGGCAAGAGCTACTGCCCTATTTACAAACCCACTTCAATCCACAGGTTGAAACAGCTTTAGCCCAAACCGCTGAACTGCTCCGAGCGGATGTTGAATATCTCGAAACTGCCGCCCATCAGCTAAGAGAGCAAGCGATGATAGCTGTTGACGGGGAAGAACAAGTCACTAAACCAGGAGGAGTAGACAATGGCTGTACTCCCCCTCGGTTAAACCGCCTAGTCTTGCGTCATGCCTCCCTTGCCCTACAACGTCGTGTTATCCGGCAGTTTCTCACTCTCGTCCAACAGGCGGCTCCCACCTTTGAGCAAATCGAAGAAATGACCGCTTTAATCACCGCCCCAAACCGTTCTCGCACCTCGTCGTTTCCTACAGGTGCAACAGGCGTTGTAGAAGACAACTGGATTACCTTTGAGCAATCTCAAAAGTAGCTTAGAGAGTATTTGAGCATTACTCGCCAACTCTCCAACAAACAACCAATAACCAACAACCAACCACTAATCAAGACGCTGCAAACTCAGGTGAGAGTAACAAACTATTGATGGTTTGCCGCATTTGGGCGATCGCTTGAAGTTGATAGTCACCTGTTTCCTGAATTTGATTGAGAGCGTCTGCGATCGCTTCTAACCTCTGCCGGATTTCATTAAGACCATCCTGCCTCGGTTGTAGTGTCTCCTGATAAAGACTCACCCGACCAAACAGTTGAGCCGCCGATTCCTTTATTAACTGCCAGTCCTGCTCCAAACTTTCTAGCTGAGCCAATGTTGACTCCTGTTCGCCAGATTGATGACGAATCATTCCTTCAGCTTGGCTGATAGTAATCCGCATCTGCTCGATCTGACTTTCCAGTTTTCGCAGTTCCTCTTCCTGTTGTTGCCTTTGTGCCTCTAGCTGGCTTAAAACTGGCCCTAAGTCAATTTTCTGGTTATCTGGGCTATTACTTTCAGCCACACCTTGGCGACGCCGCAACACCCGCATGTGCTGATTCAGAATCTCTTCTCTCTCTCGTAAGTTACGGCGTGAACCTACCAGCGATTCATCAAGCATCTGATAGCGGTCTTGCTCTTCCGCAAGCTCCGTTTCCAGCGTCATGCGATCATACTCGCTGGCACCGCCCATCTTATCTTGCACTTCTTCAACCGATTGGCGCTGGAATGTGAGTTCTTCCTCCTGGTCGTTAACAAAGCGCTTGACCTTGTCCAAATCCTGCTGCAAGCCCTGTACAATGTCTGAAAGTTGACCCAGAGGCATCATTTCCAGAGCTTCAAGATCAATCTTCTGGCTAATCTTGACATCAGCCGAACTTGTTGCTAATCGAGTAAGCTCCTGGTGTAAATCATTTTGGGTCTGTAGCTGGAGCCTCAGCATATGCGCTGCTTCTTGCTTGATCTGGAGCGCATTCCGCTGCACCTTCAACTCTCCATTGGCTTGCTCAAGAGAGGTCTGAGCTTCGTGCAACTCCCGCTTGCGATTTTGGATTTCCTCGCCCTTGCGGTCAACCTCAGCCTGTAGCCCAAAGGCTTCAGCTTGTTGCTGCTCCAACTGCTGCCAGTAAGTATCCAGCATTGACTGCTGATTGTTAACCACTTCAAAGGCAAGATTTAGTTGTTCCCGCACTGACTCTGTAGGAGCAACGGCTCCTGAGAGACGCTCTAACGATTCCTGAATCGCACTAGCTTGGTTCTCATCTAAGCCAGCAGAATACTGCACCTCTGCTTGTTGCTCCTCCAAGCGTCGCTGCTCACCCCGCAGATGTTCCCATGCTCCCTCTAACTCCTGGCGGCTGCGCTCAAACTCTTCTCTGAATCTTGATGTTTCCTCATTAGCACTCTCTAGTTCTCTTCGTTGTTGCTCTAGCCGCTCAAAGTCTTCCTCCATCGCTTGCATCTGTTCAAGCCGGGATTCCATCTCCATCTCACGACGATTAAGCTCTTGACTTTGATAAGTTAGAGACTGCTTCCACTGTTCAATTTCTTCTTCCTGGTTCTTTGATTTTTCCAGCAAACGCGAGAAATTTTGCAGCATCGTCACCAACCGTCCCCCTGCTGGCTCAATTTCTCCCTGGAGTTGTCGATTTCCTCCCAGGTTGACAATTACCAGAGTGCCACTGTTCATGTTGTTGGCTTCGTCAGCAGGAATTACTTCGTCCCCTGTCACAGCACTCCAACTCTGGTCACTCCGCTGACAAGCCAGCAGTTTGAGTTCGGCTTTCCCGCCACCAAAAACTCCACCTTTCTGCTTTTGTACTTCCGCTAGATACAGCACGCTGATGGTCCTCTTTTCTTGTCTTGTGCCCAATTCTTGACCAAACCAACAATTATCCAGAGTTTAGTTAGTCTATTTACACCCAGTTTAGGAAGACCACATTGCCAAAACAAGAAAGCAATTTCATTTTTATTGAGCAACTCTCCGTCCACGACTGTACAGTTATTACAAATAACGTTAATTTATTACAAATTTATACGTTTTTTACGGATATGTGTGTTTCCTTTGGCTGCGCTCTATTAAATTACAGCAACTAGCCTGTATAGAGGCAGCGTACTTCCATAACGAGCATCCCTTAGAAAACAAAAGCCATACCCTTATCCTGGCATAGGCTCTATACCGTTCATCCTAACCTGTTCATCCTTAGTTTAGGAAAAAAGTATCCCTACGATGCACGACTTATAAAGCAAAGTTCCGTGCTGTTAGCTTAAAAAGCTAAAAAACAATGATTGAGAAAAGCAACGCCAGAACAAAATGGGCTTTATCCGCAACGTCAAATCTTAAATTAGACTAAATGTATTGGAATTTAGGTGTTTAGTGTCTCAACTAGAGTACTCGGTAACCTTTGCTTGACTCTAAAGCCAAGTTTAGCATTGCTCAGTTTGATCACAGCGATAGAAAAATAGCTTTGTCGCTCTGGAGTGGCTGAACATTAAAGGAAGCAATTCGCGAGGTCAAGACTTAGCTCCAGCTTGCTCCCTAGTGTCTCCTATCATGGGCATGAAGACTCAGTGCAATTAGATCAATATGGTCATGATTGAGCAATAATGTTGGCTTTAAGACACAGCTTACCTATGAGTACATCTCTCACTAGACGCCTCAGACGTATCTTCCCTCTTGTAGTAGCAGTGGCATAAAGTTCCAAAAGCTGTAAATAACTCTTTTCATTAGTCCCCATGTACAAGCATCCTTAAAGAAGATAAACAGAACGATTCTCAGATTAATCAAAAGGTTTTTAGGAGCACATTTTCGTTAAATGCAGGGAACGTTAAATGAAATTGATATCCGCAGCATCCTGCAACTGATTGAGCTAGGTCAGCGAACAGGCGAGTTGTTGGTGGAAGCGTATAGCCCTCACGCTAGTCATACGAGTAGTGAGGCAAGCAGTAAGGGATTCGCCTTCACTCGCCCCTATCAGGAAGCCAAGCCTCTCAAAAGTGCTGGACCATTTTGGTTTGTCTTCTTCCACAATGGACAAATTGCCTATGCGGCTGATAGCGAGGGAAGTTTATCGCGTCTGCGTGACTATTTGCGTCGCTACAAAGCCACCACAGCTCTCGACGAGCTAGAACTCCCCTCAATCGCTTCGAGCAATGCGCCAGAATACGGCTATCTATGGGCACTACTGGAAAAGCGTGTTCTAACACCAGCACAGGGGCGCAGCATCATCGAAAGCATGGTGCGCGAAACACTTTTTGACCTGCTTAGCCTACACAACGGATATTTTATTTTTGAGGTGAGTCCAGCACTTGCCCCGCAACTGACGACATTAGAGATTGCCCCTCTAGTCACAAAGATTATGAAGCAGGTACAGGAGTGGAAGCAGTTTCATCCTCATATCCAGTCTCCCAATCAGTGCCCAACGATTTCAGACGAGGCTCATTTACGTGCAGCTTTGCCGGAAAAAGCGTTTAGAACATTGATTCAGTGGGCAGATGGGAAAACCTCTCTACGCCAACTTTCTCGCTATCTCAATCGTGACATTCTGACAGTGGCAAGGGCGATTTATCCTTATTTACAACGGGGATGGGTTCAACTCTTGGCATCAGCCGCCCAAGAGACACCATTAATCCGACGGGAATGGAAACGGGAGGCAACCCCCCATGTTCCTCGCGTTGTCTGTATTGATGATGATATGGCGATCGGCAAGACTGTAGAGTATATCTTGCAAGCCAAAGGCTATGAAGTAACAACGATTGTCAACTCTCTGCAAGCTCTGACACTGGTTTTCCAGATCAAACCAGACTTAATCCTGTGTGACCTCGCGATGCCTGAACTGGATGGATACGAAATTTGTGGAATGCTGCGAAAGTCCACAGCTTTTCGGCAAACTCCGATTATTATGCTAACAGGCAAAGATGGCTTTATTGACCGGGTTAGAGCCAGGATGGTAGGGTCAACAGATTACCTGACCAAGCCATTTGGAGAGAGTGAGCTATTGATGCTACTAGAGAAATATATTGGTCTAGGTGATCTAGAACGATACCAAGACGAAATTTCTGTAACTAATACGTTAGATGCGAGTCAAGAAACGGGTATGACTAAATCAGCCTCAGTATAAAATTTCCCAGCCATCTCCTGGTAACACTCTCACTTGTGGTTATCTCAAGCAGAAGGCAGGAACGCAAGATCTGGCAAATATGCTTAATGATTAAAGTAATGATCAGGGATACTTTAATCATTACCCGGTTTAAAAATGAGACCCAAGGTCGCAGTCGCTTTAATCCCGGTCACTGGTGAGTCATGTAGGGAGTTATGAGTACAGTTCTGGTTGTAGAAGACAGCCTTGCACAACGGCAAATGATCTCAGACCTCCTCAAAGGCAGTGGGTTGACAGTCACTGTCGCCAGTGATGGCGTCGAAGCCTTGGAGCAAATTCAGCGCTCTAGCCCTGATGTGGTGGTATTAGATATCGTCATGCCTCGAATGAATGGTTACGAGGTATGCCGCCGTCTTAAGGCTGACCCCAAAACCCAGCATGTGCCAGTAGTTATGTGTTCTTCAAAAGGTGAAGAATTTGACCGCTACTGGGGTATGAAACAAGGTGCAGATGCTTACATTGCCAAGCCCTTTCAGCCAACGGAGTTGATTGGAACGGTTAAACAGTTACTTAGGGGATAAAGATATCGCTATATCTAGGTATTTAAAGGAATGGTTGGTAATCCGGACTTTTTAACAGGTAGGGGTCAAGATCAAGCCCCAGAATTTCAGGAATTGGA
Source organism: Symplocastrum torsivum CPER-KK1 (assembly GCA_019358875.1). Lineage (GTDB taxonomy): Bacteria > Cyanobacteriota > Cyanobacteriia > Cyanobacteriales > Coleofasciculaceae > Symplocastrum > Symplocastrum torsivum. The sequence goes on along the minus strand of JAHHIF010000014.1, from coordinate 32,571 downwards.
AAGCCCTGAAGGAGAGCTTCACCTGCGGTTTTATGTCCCTTCTGGTAGTGAATTTGCTCTGCCAGCTACTGGTATTAGAGAAGTACTCTCAAAAGAGCCGGATCGAATCACAGCGATTCCTAATGCCTCGCCTTTACTGCTGGGAACGATAAATATTCGAGGGCGGGTGATATGGGTCTCGGATCTTGGTCAGTTTCTAGGAGATACAGCCGTTTTGAATACAGACAGACCAGAAATACCGATTATTGCTGTCGAAGATCAGGATACTATGCTTGGGTTAGCGATCGATCGGATTGTCGGCATGGACTGGCTTGATATTGATCAGGTGCAGATGCCGACAAATGTTCCAGACAGCATGGCACCTTTCTTGCGAGGTGAATGGGTGTTAGACAAAGAGTCTAATCAGTTTCTGCGACTTCTAGATCAGGTGGCAATTCTACGCTCAGCGCGGTGGGCAGCATGAAATTAAATTAAGGTAATAGGAAAAAGATTGCAAAAGGTAAAAGGTTCGCTTTTTACTTTTTATTACTTTTTCCTAACGACAAGCGGGAGGAGGCAAATGGCATCAGGTACGGATTACGCGCAGGAATACGGACAAGCAGAAAAAGCTTATATGCAGGGCAAATATCCAGAAGCCGCTGCAATTGTAGATCGATTGGTTCAAGATTTTCCGAATGACCCAAGTGTGCTTTTACTGCGTGGTCATATCTACTGCTATGGATTACAGCAATATGAGGTGGCACGGGAACAGTACGAGCAGGTGCTAAACCTGACTTCTGAACCCGATTTCATTAGTTATGCGAATAATGGTCTAGAATACGCCAATCAATTTAATAACGGTTCAGATTCAGCTGGTTTTGGCCTCTCAACAGAAACCGAGGATTTCGATGCTAGTTATAACGAACTTGGTGAAACTGATGATTTAGATAACAACACACCAACGTTTGAAAGCTGGCAAGAACCGGATACAGACGAAGATTTACAAGGTGATTTTGATCTAAGGAGTTTAGGTTTTGATGGAGAGGAAAGTGATGACTTTTCTTCAACGTCGGCTACACTCTTCGGCAATCCATTTGGTAGTTCAGTAGATGACTATGATGAGATAGACGAGACACCTAATACCGATAACGATGCCTTCGCCAGTCTTCAAGCTGACGATCCGTTTAGCTTTACAGCTGATTTAAGCGGTGAAGAGGATGAGTTTGAGACATTTGAAATTGGCACAAATGACTTCGACCTGGATGCCAACGCTTTCGGCACAAGCAATCTAGACGATAAAGACGAATACTTTTCGGACACCTCTCCAGAGGATACCGGGATGACATTTGTGATGCCTCCCGCAGGAGAGTTTGAGGAAACCGAAGGGTATGAAACTCTTTCTGAGCCATTTGACCCACAAGCTCCATTTGAAAGTGACTTATCGGATGAGCAACTAGAGACCTCTCTCTACGACGATTCTGGCATGGGTGACGTATACAACTCAAGCTATCCGGTGTTTGAGGACGAGACACTGTTGATGGGATCAGGAGGGCTTGAGGATACGTTAGCCTCTGCGAGAGAAGACCTTGACTATGTCAGTGACGATAGGACTGAACCGTTGGGATCGTTGCAAGCAAATGACTATCTTCAGGATGACCAGCCCTTTGACTCGACCTATGACCAAAATGGGTTCAGCTCTCAAGACCATTTTGACTTCGATACTTTTGACGAAGCATTTGGAACTGATTCCTTTGCCTTGGACGATGTTACCGCATCAGCTGACGAACCTATATCAGGAATTGAACCCCGTCAAGGTGCAAGAGAAGGCTTTCTAGATGAGTTTGATGTATTTGATGATGATTTAGGCTCAATCCCTGATTTCTCTCTTGGTGAGCAAGATGATATGCCGTCAGGGAGCGGGGATGAGCCTGATTTTGATGTGTTAAGCAATAGTGGGGCAGTCCTGGGATCATCTGCTGGGATGAGGCTGAGTGACAATGGTGATGAGGAAGCCTCCCGTCAAGGCTATCACGCGGCTGCTGGCGATGAAGAGATGTTTAGCATCAATAGCACCACCGAGCAAATCCCCATATTCAATCAAACCAAAGAAACCGACATTGAACCCGTCGTCAGTGTTGAGCAGGGTTGGCTTGCTCCGTTTGAAAATGCGTCTCTAGGTCAGAAACAATGGATTACCGCTTGTGCTGCTGGTGTTGTCTCGGCTGTGGTGGTTGCCCTTGTGAGCTGGACTGCACAAAGTACAGTGACTCAACAGCAACCCCGCTCAGTGATTAACCATTTGCAAAGGACGGGGCTGTTGACGACTCTTGCTGCTGGTCTTGCCAGCTTTGGTACGACTTTGCTTCTAACTCGCGTCACAACTCGGCAAATTAAGCGGGCAACTGACGACTTGCAAGCCCAATTTGATGCCGTATCTCAGGGGAATCTTAATGCTAGTGCCACAATTTACTCGGAGGATGAATTTGGTCAGTTGGCAACTGGTTTCAATCAGATGTCACGGGTAATCCTAACAACCACGAGTGAGGCGCAACGGAAGGCAGAAGAGCAAGAACAGGCAAAAGAAGACTTGCAGCGCCAAGTGATTCGCTTACTGGATGACGTTGAAGGGGCTGCACGAGGCGATTTAACCGTACAAGCGGAAGTGACTGCTGACGTTTTGGGCGCAGTGGCTGACTCGTTTAACCTGACGATTCAAAACCTGCGGGAAATTGTTCAACAAGTGAAACAAGCAGCGCGTCAGGTTACCAAGGGTTCTACTGATAGTGAATCGTTTGCCCGCAGTTTATCTTCTGATGCCTTACGGCAAGCAGAAGAATTGGCAGTGACGCTCAACTCAGTTCAGGTGATGACCGACTCGATTCAACGGGTGGCTGAGAGCGCACGAGAAGCGGAGGAAGTTGCCCGTTCTGCCTCAGCAACGGCGCTTAAAGGTGGTGAAGCTGTGGAACTCACAGTGGCAGGGATTTTACAAATTCGTGAGACGGTAGCAGAAACAACTCGTAAAGTCAAGCGTTTAGCAGAATCATCCCAGGAGATTTCCAAGATTGTTGCTTTAATTTCTCAGATTGCCTCCCGCACCAACTTACTCGCGCTTAATGCCAGTATTGAGGCGGCAAGAGCTGGGGAAGCGGGACGAGGATTTGCAATTGTTGCGGATGAGGTGCGACAGCTCGCGGATCGGGCGGCGAAGGCTCTGAAAGAAATTGAACAAATTGTGTTGCAAATCCAGAGTGAAACTGGCTCGGTGATGACGGCAATGGAGGAAGGCACCCAACAGGTTATTGAGGGTACGAAACGGGCTGAACAGGCAAAGCGATCGCTTGAAGACATCATTCAAGTATCCAATCGTATTGACGCTTTGGTTCGTTCGATTACCGCTGATACCGTAGAACAGACCGAAACATCCCGCGCTGTTGCCCAGGTAATGCAATCGGTGGAACTCACAGCCCAAGAAACCTCCCAGGAAGCTCAACGAGTATCTGGAGCCTTGGGTAACTTGGTCGGCGTTGCACGCGACCTCCTAACCTCGGTTGAACGCTTCCGTGTAGAATCCAATGATGTGAAATAGAGCAACTGGTTGCTGGTTATTAGCCAAACAACTAACAACCAACCACTAACAACTAGCTAATGAGTGGAACTACTCCTGTTACCGGATTAGGATTGTGGGGGCAGCGAGCGCTGTCAGCGCTGTTCTTGGGTGGGCAAGTGGTACTACATCTGCTGGGTGGGAGAATCCACAGACGTAACACCCTCGATCAAATGGCATTGGTTGGGCCGGCATCACTACTGATTGCGATGGTCACGGCTGGCTTTGTTGGTGCGGTGTTTACGATTCAGGTAGCGCGAGAATTCATTAATTTTGGTGCAACTACGGCTGTAGGAGGAGTTCTCGCACTTGCCCTAAGTCGCGAACTTGGGCCTGTTTTAACGGCTGTGGTTTTGGCAGGGCGCGTCGGCTCAGCGTTTGCGGCTGAAATTGGCACAATGCGAGTTACAGAGCAAATTGATGCTCTTTATATGCTCAAAACTGATCCAATTGATTATCTTGTGATTCCCCGCGTTCTGGCTTGCTGTGTGATGCTGCCGCTTTTAACAATTCTCTCAATCATCGTTGGCATGACTGGGGGAATGCTAGTGGCGACATCGCTCTATAGGATTCCTGAAAGCGTGTTTGTAGATTCTGCTCGTGACTTACTAGATGTCTGGGACTTGTGCAGTGCGGTAATCAAAGCGGTTGTTTTCGGAGTGTTAATTGCCGTGATTGGTTGTAGCTGGGGGTTAACGACTACGGGCGGTGCAAAAGGCGTTGGGCAATCGACAACTACGGCTGTTGTTACAGCTTTGTTGGTAATCTTCGTTACTAACTTCTTCTTGTCTTGGCTCATGTTTCAAGGGACTGGTAGTGCAGTATTGAGTATGAGCTAGCACAAAGCACTCAGCTATCAGCCATCAGCTTTTTTGTTTTCCTGAGTCTGACGCGCTAGTTTAACAGCCTCCAACTATACCTAACTAACTGAGACTGCTATAGATGCGTTCTAACTTTATTCCCAAATCGGCAGGGGGTAGAGACGCTTTAGAATGGAATGGTCTAGATGTGTGTTTATAATTACGGGATTTAAGCGAAGTGACTTCTGCTGCTTCTTCTACATCGACACAAATCATTGAGCTAACGCCCAGTTACAAACTGCCTTTAATCTTGATTATTGCTGCCTTGCCAGTGTTGCTCCTGCAAAAATGGATAGGTTTGGCGATCGCTTTAACAGCCTGTTCCATAATCGCGCTTTTGGGGCTGTTTCTGATGTTTCAGGCAGCAACAATCCGTCTAGTATTTACAGAGACAGCGTTGGATATCTATCGGTCTGATACACTGCTCCGGCGCTTCCCCTATCGAGACTGGCAAAACTGGCGAATCTTTTGGTCGAAAGTCCCGATTTTGTTTTACTTCAAAGAAGTCAAGAGCATTCACTTCCTCCCAGTTTTATTTGACCCGAAGATGCTACAAACTTGTCTAGAGCAACGCTGTCCCAGAATCTAAGTCCGTTACTAGACTTGCATCAGGTAGGGATTGGTTAGTCGTTAATTGTTAATTGTTAGATGAATTCAGACGAATCAAAAAACCACGAACAAGAGCATGAACAACAGCAATCGGTTGAGTCGTTCAATGAGCTAGAGCAACAACAACCAACAGTTAAGGCATCTGCTCAAGAGGAGCCGCGTCCCCCACTTCAATTGGGTATACAGCGACCCGATGATGGGGTAGTATCCACTGCCAAAGTGGGCAATGTAGAGGAATCAAGTACCTCATTAGATTTAAGGCTACCTGGAGATGAGCCGGAACCTGCGATCGCACAAATAGAAGTACCGGAAGAATCAGGGGATTTAGAGGAACGACCAATCTTAGCCACAATTGGGCAACCCATAGATAACAACCCGACAACTACTGACTTAGCTCAAACAGTTGCTGAGCTTGAGCGCAAAGAACGGGAGTTGAGACAGAAAATTTCTGTTCTACAAGAAACTCAAAGCCGCATCCTTGCCGATCAGTTGGCACAAACTCAAGCGGCTGTGGAACGAATGGTGCAAGAAGGATTAACTGAGCTAGAGCAGCGCAAGCAGGCGCTACAAATTTCCGTTGAGCAACTAGAACGTCGTCGGGAGCGCATTCGAGCAGAGATGCGAACCAGCTTTGCGGGTGTCTCTCAGGAACTAGCGATTCGAGTCCAAGGCTTTAAAGATTATTTGGTTGGTAGTTTACAAGACTTAGCCAGCGCTGCTGAGCAGTTGGATTTAGCCCCAGCGAATGAACCAGTAAGAGCAGCAGCGATAGAAGAATCGCGTGAACCGGAAAATGCTCCCTTACCCAAATTTGCTGAACAGGCGTTCCAAGATCAAACTAGACAGATTCGTAAAATCCTCGACCAATACCGGACGTTACCGGATTACTATGGTCCCCCTTGGCAACTGCGTCGGACGTTTGAGCCAGTTCATGCAGAACGAGTGTCTAATTGGTTTTTTACCCAAGGTGGACGTGGTGCGATTAAAACAATGGGTAGCCGCTTACAAAATATTTTGGTTGCCTCGGCAACTATTTCTGTTTTGCGTACACTCTATAGCGATCGCTTACGGACTCTGATCATTGCGAATACCCCTGAGCGATTAGGAGAGTGGCGCAGAGGATTGCAGGACTGCTTGGGTATCTCTAGAGCGGATTTTGGTCCAGAACGGGGTATAACTTTATTTGAAGAGCCTCCGGCATTGGTGCAAAAAGCTGACCGATTGCTGACACAAAAGCTCATACCATTGATTATTGTTGATGAAACAGAAGACGAAATTAGTCTCTCTATGCTGCAATTTCCCTTTTGGTTAGCTTTTGCTCCCGATCCTCAACAGATGTCTACCTACCAGTATTAAATTAGCTATTAGCGGTTAGTGAGGTTACTAGAGGAGTCGTTGAAAGGAGGAGTTCAGGATGCCGTTCAGATGAGGATTCTAACCCTACATGAACGGGAGCCAGTGAACTAAAGTTCAGTGAGGGATTGTACCCCTTACTTCCTATCGCTCACTTAGGCTAATCGCTAAAAACTAATTGAGGAGAGACGATAATGGTGCTTGAGTTGATATTGAGTGGCTTACTCTTACTGACTGCTTATTTACTAGGCTCAACCCCTACGGGTTATACAGTAGGGAGGTTACTCAAGGGGATTGATATTCGGGAGCAGGGGTCTGGCTCTACGGGTGCAACTAATGTTTTGCGGACACTAGGAAAGGGACCGGCGTTAGTGGTTTTACTCATTGATGCCTTGAAGGGAGTTGGCGCGATCGCTCTGGTAGATGCTTTCTATGCCTTGCCAATGACACAAGTCGTACCTTCTACCTGGAAACCTTGGTTAGTCGCTTTAGCTGCCTTTGCTGGCATATTAGGTCACAGTAAGTCAATTTGGCTGAACTTTACAGGCGGGAAATCTGTCGCTACGAGCTTGGGTGTTTTACTGGCGATGTCCTTGCCCGTGGGATTGGGAACGTTAGGCGTGTTTGCTGTTGTGCTTGCGCTGTCGCGAATTGTGTCTTTGGGTTCAATTACGGGTGCGATCGCTGTTTCTATATTGATGATTCTTTTCAAGCAACCACTACCGTATCAGCTATTTGCGATCGCGGCTGGCTCATACGTTATTTATCGACACCGCAGCAACATCCAGCGTATCCTTGCAGGTACAGAGCCTCAATTAGGTCAGCCCTTACCACAAGAAGCCAACAGCAATTAAAACCAATGTTTGGGATAGGGCTTACCTGAAACTAAATTATTGAAAATAATCGTGCAAAAAACAAGCACAAGCGATCCAGCCAAAATAGGAGTCCAAACAAAATCCCAGGATGCCTGACTGGTCACACCTAACAGAGCGATCGCTCCTCCCGGCGGATGCAGTGTTCTAGTTAACTGCATGAGCTTGATGGCAGTCGCTACTGCCAAAGCCATCACCCACGCTTCTGAACCAAAAAGCTGCACCAATGAAACGCAGGTGATCGCAGCAATACAGCTTCCCCCAATCACATTGCGCGGTTGAGCCATTGGACTATCAGGTACAGCAAATACCAGAACAGCCGTTGCACCAAACGGTGCCGCAATAAGCGGATAACCACTGTGAATCGTCAGATAGGTAAGCACCGCAATCCCTAAAAAACTGCCAAAATAAGACAGCAAGATTTGTTGATAGGAATCCCAGAACGGCTTAGCAGAAGCCTCCTTCAATATCCTGGACTTGACTTGAGTAATACTTTGTCGTCCTAAAGGCAAAAGCCCCCTAATTAGCTTAAACGTAAAAGATTTCTGGTATCCCGGCAATTTTCTTTTTCTTTGCATGGTCAGAACTAATTGCAGTACCAGATTCTATTAAACAATGTTAAAGGATTGAATGAATCGGGTGTTCTGTATTTTTTGATACAGATTTTCTATGGAAAAGATAGGTTCACAGGTTAAAAAGTAAATTTCTAAAGCCTAAATTTATGAAAGCAACTGTTGAGCAACTGGCATCGATTTCGGTGTTCACTCAGTTACAGCCAGAACAACTCGCGAACTTACAGCCCCACACTGTTGTTAAAACCTATCAAACCGATGAAATTGTCTCTCATGAGGGCGATCGCTTACCTCCCCGTCTTTATGCCCTAATTAACGGATTACTGAGAGTTTCTAAAACAGCAACCAGTGGTAAAGAAACCATTCTGCGGACGTTGACAGGTGGCGATATCTTTGCGGCTCCAGCCCTCTTTGGTAATGGCATTGCGCCTGCTACAGTGAGCGCTGAGAGTGAGGCTCAAGTGCTGATGGTTGATCGAGAAGCATTGCTGGCAGTGATTCAAGCGAATCCAGAAATCGCACTGAAGATGATGGCGGTATTTAACCAGCGTCTCCAACAGTTACATGAAATGGTACATGGGTTGGTTTCAGAACGAGCGATCATCCGGTTAGCGCGTTTCATCCAATATTCTGCCGGAGAACCAGGAACCCAAATCGGTGGGCAAGGAGCCTGTCTGCGCCTACAACTTTCCTATTATGAAATTGCTCGTAGCATTGGCATCACCTATGAGGAATGTGTGCGTCTGTTTAAGCAACTGCATTCTGTTGCTTCCTACAGTCGGGGTGGAAAAATTACCATACTCGACTGGGATGGGTTAGACGCGATCGCTCACGGAACGGTAGAACCCGATGCGATCAGCTTCGCTAGTGCTGTAGGCAATCGCGCAAGCCAGGAATCCTGATCAAACGCCTGTAGTTAATGGCAAAAAGCATTGAAAGGCTATGTTGCAGCCGAAAGGGTTAAGAGAAACGCCAGATTCGCTTCTGCCTTTAACGCATGGGGTGCATTGGCAGGCATAAAGACAAAAACACCAGGTTCCAAGTTTATGTCTTGTCCTTCCAGCGTCAGCGTTCCCTGTCCTTCAATCACCTGGACAACAGCGTTGCGAGTTGAGGTGTGTTCCGCGATATCAGTTCCGGCTGCCAGACAAAAGAGGGTGTATTGGCAATAGGGAACTTTCAGTAATACTTTGCTAAGTACCCCTGTTTCAGCATATTCAATTTTGTCTTTCAGTTGAATAACGAAAGATTGAGAATTCTGTACTGTTGTAGTCATCGTTCATCTCCTATTTATTTTCGCTCTGCACACAAAATGATGTAGCCTAATTCCCGTTCGTATTGCTTGAAGACACCCCGCATTGTCAGCAGCCGATCGCGTACTTTGGGCTGAGTCAGTACATTCCAGAAGAATTTGATTGCATCAATCAATCCTTCATCCTGAATAATTCGAGCCGGGTTGAGCAGTCCCATCGCTCCTGTTTGATGGTGTAAGACGTGTAAATTGGCTGCTTCACAAGCCGCAATCCACTTGGTTTCAGACAAGGGTGTAGAGTTCGCGCGAATCGCTGCTGCTAGGGCACGATGAATCTCTTCTTCCCGATCGTTTGCCAGCAACTCATGGGAGAGAAATTTGCCCCCAGGCTTGAGGCGATCGTGAATGCCTTGCAAAACTTTCGTTTTGCCTGGAATCGATTGCATTGTCAGAATTGCTTCTGCCAGCACGTAGTCAAATTGTCCTGGAATCTGCTCTAAATGGAAAATATCACCCTCAATCACCTGCACCTGCGATTCCAGTCCAGCAGCTTGAATATTGGCACGGGCACGGGCAACGCTCTCAGGATTTTTTTCTACTCCCACAACCCGAACACCATAACGCTTTGCCAGGGTGATCGCACTATAACCAAAGCTGGCAGCAAGCTCTAAAACTGTCTCTCCCGGTTTGAATGCAGCCCACTTAAAAACCTCTTCAGTTGCTGTTTTACCACCAGGTCGCAGAATTTTCTTCCCGGCTGCTGCCATCACCTGATGTCCAGTAGCTGTTTCAAGATTAATGGTTGAGCGGGTCATCGCTTTGCCTTCTAGTGCAGACATTTCTACTCTGCCAAATTGGAGACAAGAGATATATGAGCTACCTCATGAAACGCTAGCAACTTTCAATCGTTTGTCTCGCCACTAATCCCATGAGCAAAATGCTACTGCCCCAACTGCACTGATCTCGTTTTGGCGGCTAGCACAGCTTCAATGAGTGCTGAGCGAAAACCAGCACGCTCTAATTGACTAACTCCAGCAATTGTGGTACCACCAGGGCTAGTTACGCGGTCTTTGAGTTCCGCTGGGTGTAATTCTGATTGTTGTAACAACTGAGCTGTCCCTAGTACGGTAGAGAGGGCGAGCTTAGATGCGATCGCTCTTGGTAATCCCGCCGCTACACCGCCATCGGCGAGAGCTTCAATCATAATGGCGACATACGCGGGGCCTGAACCCGATAAACCCGTTACCGCATCCATCAAGGACTCTGGCACCTCTACCACTTCACCAACGGCTTGGAAAATCGCTGTTGCCTGTTCGACATGGTGGGGTGTGACTGTTTTACCGGATGCGATCGCTGTGATGCCCGCCCCTACCGTTGCTGGTGTATTGGGCATTGCTCGGATAACTGGCTGAGTGCCAAAAGCCGCTTCCAGTTGGCTCAACGATACACCCGCTAAGATTGAAACCACCACTGGCTGAGACTCTTGCCTTTGACTGACCTTCGCGTTACCTTCTAACAGTTCTGTTGTTACTGCCTCAAATATCTGAGGTTTAATTGCCAACAACAAAACATCCGATGCCGCCACCGTGGCTCGGTTATCTGATGTCACTTGGACACCATATTCTTGTACCAAAAATTCCCGTCGCTTGGCTTGTGGCTCACTCACCAAGACCTCGTCAGAGCGGTAAAGCTCCTGAGCGAGTAGGCGGGATAAAAGAGCTTCTCCCATCACCCCGCCACCAATCACGCCAAGCTTAATAGACACTCTTAGCACCCCTTGTTAAGAGAGTTTGGATTTTGGATTTCTAGACCCAATCTACAGTCTCAAGCTTGTTATTACTGTGCCATCCGCTCTTGTTCCGCTGCCCAAGCTGGGGCAGGCGCTGTTGGACGCTGAGTACGCATCTGTGGCGAAGAGACTTCGTTAACAACACCCGACTGAGTACTGACTTGAACACAGCTAGGTGTAAACAAGAAAATACTTTCGCCGATTCGCTCTTGATGACCATCGATCGCATAGGTACCGCCAGCAACAAAGTCTACAGCTCTTTGCGCTTGGTCTGGGTCCATAATCGTGAGGTTTAAAACTACTGACTTGCGCTCACGTAGTGCTTGAATCACTTGTGGCATTTCTTCAAAAGAACGCGGCTCAATTACCGCTACTTCTGAAAGACCATTGACAGCTCCAGGCATTCCAATCACATTATTCATCGAAGTGGTTCCTATTCCTGCATCTGCTCCTACAACTGTTCGCTCCCGAACGCGCCGCCGTTGTGGGCGGTCTTCCTCTGGTGGTGGTGCTTGAACTTGCTGTTCCTGCTGATAGAGATTTTGGTAAGAATCTCCATCCACATCATCGTACTCGTACCCATCGTATTCCACTGGTTCATTGAAACCAACGAAATCTCGTAACTTAGTAAAAAGGTTGTTCATTGTTCACTCTCCATCACAACTTTAGTTGTACGCTAAAAATCCAATTATTGATCGTCTTTGAGACTGTAGTGTTCAACAGATGTTTTTTTAGATTGAAAAGAACTGTAAATGGCTCTCTTACACTCTGCTAAGTAACAATTTCCACTACTGGAGACTCTCACAACTAAGTCTAAGACTATACAATACTCTCCTGAAAGCAGGTAGTCAAAAACACAGTGATAAACGCCCAGTAACGTTAAGAACGACAACACCCATCATAAAGTTGTGTTGGAAATATATTAGCCCATGCCTTGACAGAGGGGGAGAGGGGGGAGGCAATTCTATGTAGGTTCCGAATTAATGCTCTCAAGAATGGGGAGATAGGGAGATGGGGGAAAGAGAAATTACTACATTTGACCGCAACTTTGTATAAAAAATCTACCTTTGTGCAGTAGAGAGGGAAAATACTCTAACAACAGGTTTTTCAAATTGAGATTACCGAGTGGGAGCGTAAAGACAATCTTTCCAGGAAACCTTTAGGCTGTCCGTTCCCCAAAAACAATTCGCCCAAGACGCACCATCGTTGAACCAGCTTGCACAGCGAGAGGGTAATCTCCGGACATTCCCATTGAAAGCTCATCCATACAAAGATGTGAACAGTTTTGTTGCTTGATTTTATCCGCCAGTTTACGAGTGTCCTCAAATACTTGCAATGCCTCCTGTTGAGATAATCCGAGGGGGAGAATGGTCATTAAGCCTCGAATTTGTAGCGATTTATACGTGTCAAGTTCTGGTAGATCTGAGAGTAGTTCTGGGGCAGTCCAGCCATATTTATCAGGATCGGGCACAATCTTGACTTGGAGGCAGACTTTTGGTTGCAGGGAAAGCTCTTCAGCTAAGCGATCGAGACGCTGAGCTAGCTTCAGACTGTCACAAGAATGAATCCATTGGAATTGCTCTAAGGCTTTTTTAACTTTGTTGCTCTGGAGATGCCCAATGAAATGCCAGTTGAGGTCGGGTAAGTCACTGAGTTGGGCAAGTTTCACTTCTGCTTCTTGAGTGCGGCTTTCGCCAAAATCCCTGATTCCTGCCGCATAAGCTTCTCGCATAGCCTCCACTGATACCTGTTTGGTGACAGCAATCAGGCGAACGCTAGGCGGTAACTGTTGACGAATGTTAGCAATGCGTTCTGCAATTGAGCCAGTCATATCAAGTCGGATTAATTACTTCATTTATATAGGAAGTGAGCAAGCGGACTGAATATCATTGGAACGTTTGCTTATGGATATGCTGAAGCATCTCAAACTCCTGGGTTGAACCAGTGCGGCGGAGCATACGAAGGCGATTTTCTACTACAAGCCGAGCGTCTGAACGACCAATTGGTTCAAAGCTAATACCATCAGACCCAGTTGTCACCATAAAAAATAGGCGCTGGGCATAGAGGGTGGTGAACAATTCCTGGTTCTCTTCAACCATGCAAACTCGAAAAAGCAGACCAAACGTTGGGTGATTCAGATAGGTTTCGGTGTTCATCAACATCCCGACTAAAAATGCCCATCCCTAGTTGGGGGATTGGAATGAGTCAGCTAAATTGTAGGAGTACTGGCTCCGATTCAAGCTATGCAGATAATAGCTCGTTTCGGTATTTACGGAGAGTTAGGGTCTGCATTGATTAAGGATATCAGTATTATTACGAGACTTGGTACTGACTTTCTTTACCGAAGATACTCGGTAATCAAGCCTCCCCCTTTCTAGGGCGGAGAGTTGTCAAAAACGTAGAAGATTAACCCTGGGTGGATGTCAGCGCTGCCAACTGAGCCTGAGCTTTATGGAGAGACTCGTACCATTCTTGTTCTGGGTCACTGTCAGCGACAATTCCAGCTCCAACTTGACCCCAAACACTATTGAGTGCTGGGTGAGTTGAGCCTTGAGTAAAAATACTGGATTGTTCCCTGCCTCTGCCGACCAAGAGAGTGCGAATCAATATATTCAAATCTAAATTGCCGCGCTGGTCAAGATAACCGCAAGAGCCATAGAACAAGCTACGACGAACGGATTCGAGTTCTTCAATAATTTCCATGCAGCGAACTTTTGGGCAGCCCGTAATTGTACCACCGGGGAACAGGGCGCGAATTAGATCAACAGCATCACAATTCGCACGTAGGGTACCCGTGATATTACTGACGAGGTGCATCACATGACTGTAACGCTCAATGGTGAATAATTCATCAACTTCTACGGAACCCCACTCGCAGACTCGTCCTAGGTCATTACGCTCTAAATCTACGAGCATAATGTGTTCTGCTCTTTCTTTGACATTCGCTAATAGGTCTTGTGCTAGCTGCTGGTCAATTGCAGGTGTTGTGCTACGCGATCGCGTTCCTGCAATTGGTCGGGTTTGGGCGCTTCTTCCTTGTAGCTGTACCAGCCGTTCCGGAGAACAACTAATCACATCACCCCAAGGGGTTTGCCAAAAGCTGGCAAAGGGTGAAGGATTAATTTGTTGCAAAGCTCGATAAATTGCCCAACTTGAAGATTTGGTTGCGACTTCAAACCTTTGAGAAAGATTCGCCTGAAAAATATCACCAGCTTGGATGTACTTTTTTGCTTGTACAACAGCGGCTTCATAGTCAGCTTGGGAGGTGAGGAAGTGGGGGGTAGGGAATGGGGAATGGGGGATGGGGAATGGGGAATGGGGAATGGGAGATGATTGTTCGAGGCGTTTTTGTAGTTGGTCGAGTTCGGCTTCACTCGTAGCGGCTAACCACAAAGTTTGTTCAGAGTGATCGAGGACAGCAAAAGTGGCTGGTTCGTACCAGAAGGCAACGGGAAATGGTAAGGGATCAAGGTTCAGGCAAGGTAGCTGCTCAATTTCCCAAGCTAAGTCATAGCCTAGCCAACCTAACCAACCGCCAGTAAAGGGTAGGTGATGGGGTGCTGAGGTAAAATTCTCTCTCTCTGTTCTAGAAGCGAGTAAGCGGCGCAGGAAGGGTAAAATTTCCCCGACGGCTGGTGTCCACATCAGATGACGTCCCTGATAGGTTCGGGGCATCCCAGCACAGAGAGAATAACGAGAAGAAGGTGAAGGTTGATCTTGAGGCGTTGGGTAGGGACTTTCTAGCAGGGTGGCAATGGTATTTGTATTCCGAAACAGGTAGTCAAATACTTCGGAACCTGTGCGACTTTCTAAGGGTAGCGATCGCCAATGCCAGGGTTGTAAGTCAGTAGTCACTCGTCAGGTTTCAGGTGTCGGTACTCATTGGTCATTATCGCTCCATTGCCCGGTAGCTTCTGGACTCTACTCAACTGGAACCGTGGCTATCGAACCTGTGTCTAGGTCATGGTGTAGAGCATAAAGCAGATTATTGAGGCAGGTGATCGCTATGAGAAAATTGTTGTTCCGGGGTGGCACTCGTTGCTTAGGAACGTTTTTACTCGTTACTTTTTTTAGCCCAGCTATACTCGCTACTCCGGTACAACTAGCACAAGCCGTAACAATTGCTCAAAGTAGTTGTGATTCTCCAAGTATCCAACCTGCTGGGGCAAGGATTGACGAACTGGTAGTTAAGGCGAGAGAGTATACGAGTTCCCGGAATAGGGAGAAAGCTTTAGAAACGCTCAATCAAGCACTTGACCTGTTGCCATCCTTGAAGAACGTACAGACGAAAGCGGAATTGGTTCGGGATATTGTGATTACTCCCGATGGAGACACTAGTCTGTTAGAAAAGCTGGTAGCGCTGTATGTGGAAGCGGAACAAAAAGAGCAACTTTCTAGTGTCCTCGCCAAAGTACTACCCGTTGCCCAAAGCCTAAGCAGTGGTTATAGCTTTATCAAAACGAGTACCTTGAGTGCGATCGCATATCACTACGCCACGATTGGACAGCCGCAGAAAAGCCTCGAAATCTTACCTCAGTCCTTACAAGTTGTGAATTCTCTTCAGGGTGCTGAGTTTAAGCTGATTGCCTTGATAGAAATTGCCGAGACATATTTAGCAGCAGGGCAACGAGAACCCGTACCTGCAATTCTTGCTCAGTCACTCCAATTGGCTCAAGCGTTTGAGCATTCTAATCCCTCTCGCAAAGCTGAGGTCTTAGGACGGGTTGCGATCGCTTATGCTCAAGCTGGAGAGTATGATCAAGCCCTTGAAATTTCTAAAACGATTGAGAATGCACCCCTCTACAGAAGTAATGTCTTAGGAGCAATTGCCAGTCAATATGCCCAAAAAGGGCAGATGGAGCAAGCCCTTCAGCTTGTCCAAGGTTTGGATGCAGGTTATGCCAAAGCAAAGACTTTATCAGACATTGCTCTGAACTATCTCAAAGCTGGAGAGCAAGATAAAGCCTCTAATATATTTTCCCAAGCTGTGGAAACGGCTCGTCCTGTGGGAGAAACCTTGTTAGCAGAGATTATTACTCAATATGCTGCTGCTGGACAACTGGAAACAGCACTGAATACTGCCCAGACGATTAACAATCCTGAGAGTAAAGCGAAAGCCTTAAGCGCGATCGCACTTTTGTACACGAAAGCTGGGCAACAAACACAAGCGTCTCAAGTCCTATCTCAAGCCATCGAATCTGCTAAGGCAATGCCAGATGCTTACTTCCAAGCTAGGCTCTTGAAGGACATGATTGACAATTATGTCAAAGTGGGACGCTATGAGGATGCTTTCCAAATCGCCCAAGCTATTCAAGGAGATACCGTTGACATTGAGCTTAGTAAACCGTTTGTTTTGCAGGATATCATCACCAAGACGGTTGAGGCTGGACAAAACGAGCAAGCACTCCAGATAACGCAATTGCTTGATAAGAGCGATATTGGTTCGCGTAATGTTGCCTTGCAGCGAATTGCTCTTAGCTATGCCAAAGCACAGCAATTTGACAAAGCAATCCAGACTGCCCAAATGGTGGAAAACTATGGTTCTACCTACTTCTATCAACCAAGAACCTTAGCTGCGATCGCCAATGAGTTCCTAAAAAGGGGGCAAACGAACCGAGCAACTGAATTGTATACTCAAGCAATTCAAGTCGCTAATTCTTTAGAAACTCCTAGCAACAAAGCGGAAGCTCTCGCTGCTGTTGCCATTGAATATACTCTTTCTGGACAGCAAGACAAAGCTTCTGCCCTCTTATCTCAAGCGCTACAAGTCGCCCAAACCCAGGAGGACAATTCCTATATCTTACAGGCGATCGCTGACGAGTACATCAAGGCACAACAATACGATGTTGCTTTTAAAATTACCCAAGCGATGCGGGATAGCTATGAGAAAACCAATAAATTGCAGGAAATTGTTAGTAAATACCTGGAAACAGGACGATATGACGGTGCGCTTCAATTTATCAATATCTATGAAACACCTGCTGAAAAAGTGGGATTGCTGCTTGCGATCGCAAACAAATACATCCAAACTGGACAAACAACCAAAGCCACTGAAGTTTTAGCCCAAGCTTTTCAAATTGCTAAAACGATTGAGGGACCTGAGTCCAATATTTTGGTTTTCAGAGTGGAGACTGATAGCCAAGGTAACAGAATTAGCGCCACCGAAGTTGATGACCCTGCTGATAGAGGCAGTTTCCTAGAAGAAATAGCAGTTAAGTATGCTCAAGCAGGGCAGTACAACCAAGCACTTCAGGTTGCTCAATCATTAGAAAGCACGGCTACTCGTAATCAGTTAAACCAACGATTAGCTTGTTATCGGTAGTTGCATTACCCGCCAAGGGTTCAAACCCTTGGCTAATAGCGAAAGTCCTCGCTCAGAGGACTAAATATCTACAGGACAAGGATTTCAGTCCACTTTAGTGGACTTTATCTATTAGCCCGGAGTTTGAACTCCGGGCGGGTTTAGGGGCTTACTAAGGAAATAAGATTCACCTTCAAGTCCTACAAGAGATTTGAGTCATTGAAACTCAGACACAAGAGGCGCGATCACATTTTCCATCTGGATGCGGTTGAACTGTTAGATTAGATCGGGTAGTTTAGTGAGAATACTAACTAAGGCACAGGTCAGCTAATGCGAACACACGGCAAACTGGAGACAGCCAAATTTTTATTAGTCTATCTTGTTACGGAATACGCTTAAACGAGCCGATGTGCAGACCGTCAGTACAATTACTCTAAACTGCACTCACAAAAATACTAAAGAACAAATTACGATTTTACTCATTCAATAAATATTTTAGAGGCTTTAATTGGACTTACCATCACATATGTTCGTTAATACAATTTCAAATTTTTCTGATAATTTGAATGCCCTTCGTGATTTTGTTGATTTGATAGCACCATTTTTAAATAAACATCAACAAGAAGTAATAGAATCCCAGGCTAATGATATGTTGCCGCTGCTTCTTGCTTTTAAAAAGCTTTTGCCTGAAGATAGCTTAAACAAAATAGAATCCAATAATAATCTTGAGCAGCTCGAAGAAAAGTTAGCTGAAAAAGTTGACATTGAAATTCTAGACAATGGTTCTGACAATAAAACAGCTAAACTTAATTTTAGTAACAAAAGCCTTCAATCATCATTTACACGAGCCTTAAAAATATATTTAGGAACACATCGTCAACAGGAACTTTTATATAGGAGTTCTTTAATTACCCTTACCAGTACATCAGAGTGGTTTATTTCACAGATTCTCCACGAATACTTAGAGAAAAACCCAGGTATTATTTATACTAAAGAGAAGTCTTTTAATTTAAAGGAGTTAGAAGATTTTGGTTCTATAGAAGATGCAAGAAGATTTCTAATAGATTCTAAAGTAGAAAACCTCATACGAGATAGTTTTGAAGAGTGGATTAAATTCTTTAACACACCTATTGGCTTGTCTATGGGTTATCTAAAACCATACCAAAATAAACTCGCTGAGGTCTACCTAAGGCGTAATTTGATAGTTCATAACGGTGGGCGTGTCAACTCTATTTATCGAAAGAAAGTTGCTACAGAATTCAAGGATGATTTTGCCCTAGGTGACGAAGTGCAAGTCTCTCCTGATTATCTTGACGCTTCAATCAGTCTTTTTGAACTTAACTTCATTTTGATTGCTTCTGAGTTATGGAAAAAGCTGTCTCCTGAAGATGAAGTTCGTGCAAATGTGCTTATTGATATTGCATTTAATCATTTGTCTAGTGAGAGATGGAATATTGCCGAGGGTCTGAGTTACTTTGTTATGAACGATAAACAAATGCCTGAAAGGTCTCGGTTAATAGGGCAATTGAACTACTGGCAGAGCATAAAGTGGCAGGGAGCCTATGAAAAAATTCGTTTTGAAGTTGAAAAAGCTGATTTTTCAGCTAAGGAACCTCTTTTTCAGCTAGCTCGGCTTGCTTTGTTAGATGAAAATGAGCAGTTTTTTCAACTTCTCCCTGAAGTCTTAGCAAGTAGAAAACTAGGATATGATCATCTAGAAACTTGGGCAATTTTTCGAGAGATGAGGAAAGATCCTGCTTACTCGCCCTTCCATGAAAAATACAAGTTAGAGTTTACAGATACAAAAAACATCATAGACCAGTCAAGCGATTCTCTAAATTGAGATGTTTCCTACTCCATGACTAAACAATTTTTGCTCAAGGCATCCACTCTAAAACAATTCCCACTCTACTGTCCTTTTCTTCCCTCGAATTCTGCTTTTGAATATCTGTAGACAAGCGCAAATTTCGAGTAACCGCATAGCCAAAAGAAAGCGTTGTGATACCTACTTCATCACTGCTACCAGGAGAGACAAAACTCTGAGTTAAAGAAACATCGGCTGCACCTGTGCGAGATAAAGCTAACATCAACCGCGCCCCAACATTGATACCATCTGTTGAGTAGTCGTTAGATTCTATATTTCGGTAGCCTACTAAGGGTGCAACATTGACATAACTTCCCAAGGGAAGCACATAGTAGCGTAAATCTGCGCCGAAAGTTTGGCGATCGCCATTAAAAGAAGCCTGATAATCCCCACTCACCGTCAAGCCAGTACGACCAATAAATACATCTTCCACACCAACATTAAATCCCGATGCGTCATCGTTAGAGGGAAAGTTAGAGTAACCGAGGCGCAATCGCGTGCGGAAACTGGGATCATTGCGAATGTCTTCCAAAACATTCGGCACTTCCTCCAACCAGCGCTGCAAAACAGGGCTATTTTCAATAATTTCCGGACTTAAATCCAATTCCTCAGCCGCTGAATTCGGCGTTGCTGCTGGCTGAGGCGTTGTTTCTGCTTGACTTAGCTGCATCTTTTCGGTAACAGCGTTATAGCGATTCTCCACTGGATGCACAAATTCAGAACCTAACCCCCCAGCCTCCTCACTAAAGCTCCGGTTCCCTACAAGGGAAGGGGGAGTAATACCAGTTGGGTTTGAGTTTGACACATATTCTTTGATTGCTCCCCCCTTTACAAGGGGGATTGGGGGGGTATGGAATCTGCTATCGTCTAACCCAATTGATACAAGACTCCCCTCTCCTTGCAGGAGAGGGGTTGGGGGAGAGGTCATACTAGATTGAAGCGAAGTGTCATCCGCTACATTCACAGAAGGCATTAAACCCGCTTCGTCTACCTCAAGATTTGGCTCAGTTGTGACACGAGGCAAATCTTTGTTCTCCACCTCCCTATTGACTTGGGTACTGGTAACCATCTCCGCTACAGGTGATGCAGTCCAAGCCGAGGAGGACGTTGTAACGATTAGTCCCACATTCAAGACTACTCCTGAGAATCCCAGTTGTTTTGACCAATCCCCAAAAGATTTCATTCTTATTCCGCTTCTTAGTGTCCTAGCCTAGGTTCTACCCTACTACTAACAGTTAACCGTTGACTATGAACAGCCAACGGTCAACTAATTTACCTTCTTGAGTCCAACTTATCTAAATCACTTACTCTTGTTTTTTCTCCAAGGCGTTCCCAAAAACCAGCACAGTACCGTCGAACCCAAGGCAATCAGCACCCACGTTAGTGATTTCGAGACAGTTATCGCTACACCAAGAATAGCCAGCAGTAACAACACAACCTGAAGTGCAACAACTAGAGGGCGCTTCAGAAGGAAATCTGGTGTCTGCAATGCTAATGGTGCGGTTAGCTGTAACCACCAGTAGAACAACTGTAACGACTTATCCAGAACGTTATAGATTACACTCCGGCGTAACCGCTTAGAGCGATCGCCTAAAGTAGTAAGAACGACATTTCTTAGAATCAAGCCAAATCGAGTGGAGAGGTTTGCCAGCACGACTGTCGGAACGCTGTCTAATACCGACTCTTCACCCACTTTATAAGTCTTAAGAAAATAATCCTCTGTCCCCCCTGGAGTACGCACCAAATCTTCAATCGCTTCCTTCGCTAATGTTCCTGCTGCCAAAGCACTTACACTGCGATCGAAGTAACCAGCAACAGGTAGATACTTTGGTTTTTGATTGGGTTCAGTTGACTCAACTCGTTGTCTATTCCAATTAAGTTGCTCGTCAATTTCATCAGCAATAACATTCTGCAAGTCAGTACTTAAAATCTCACGATGTCCCTCACGAACTAAATCATCTAGGAAATCCTTCAAAAGGTTTTGCAGTCGCTCTGCACTGAACTGCTCAGGATTAGCTAACTTGCGAAGATAGTCAATAATTTTCAGGCGGTCAAGTGGTTGTGAATGAGGTAAAGACTGCTTAACGAGAAATTCAATGTACTTTTCCTTGAATGCTTCAAACTCTTCCCCTTCTTGGGGATACCCCTGTTCTCTAGCTTGGCGTTTCAGAAATTCAGGAAACCGCTGGACTGATTCAGTCGTTATCAACGCTTCCACAATCCGATTCAGTCCGTCTAACCTGCCCCAGAGAATATCATTAGACCGCCAAGATTTTTTAAAGAATCCTCCAAAAGCGTATAGAGTTTCTCCCGCTAACTTATCCTTAGCCTTCTTTTCTTTCCCAAACCCCATTTGAGCATCATTAGGACTAATACGAACTGTATGAATCAACTCTTTCTCGGTTATGTTCGTTAGATATTCAAAGGGATAAAGAATCTGATCTAATTCTCGGAAGTTTGTAAACTGATATAGAACCTTTTGCCAGCTACTAATCTGACTACCTTGTATTAAAGCTTCCGTAGCCAGTTCTACTTGTCGCAGAATATTGAGGAAACCTTCTGCATTTTCCTGTTTGTCATAGCTAAAATCCTTGGCGTTCCAAATTTGTTTAAGTTCATCTGGGTTAGAAAACTTACTGATTTTTGCTTTGAGTTGAGCAAAAATTCCAGAAACTCGCTTTTGGGATACCCAATCGTTGGGATAAGCTTCTAGACCCATTGATGGTAAAGTTATGAAAAAGTCTGCGGGAACTTCTTGTAAATGAGACTTGTCAGCTTCCAATGGTGAAAAACTTTCTAATCCCTCAGCATCCAATAAAAATCGGTGCAAGCGAAGTAAACGCTCATAAAACTGACCACGCAATAGATTAGGTGACTTTTCTTGGTCTAGCAATTCGTAAAAAGATTTGCTTACGGCTGGATAGCTCAGCATCATATCTAAAGCTGACTGAGTAACTTCTAGTATCTTGATTTGACGGCTAAGATTCTTAGCAAGCGTTTGAACATACTTGTACTCATTTTGACTTTGGTTATTATCAAGAATTTGGCAAACTTTCGCAATGATATAAAAGTGTTTGCGAAGAGAATAAGCTATATCTAGATTGCGAATTTGTTCTCCAAAGGCTCTCAGAATTTTTTCACTGCTTTCTGCTTCTTTATTGCCAATAACACGTTCAGTTAACAAAGTCGCAGTTTTTTCTAAAATAGCTTGCTTGTCAATGTTTGACTTCGTGTCTTCCTCCATTCTCAGAACTAGAGGCAAAATGCGATCGCGTAAGCTAATCAACCGACTCCGTAAATAAACTCCTTCTTGGATTTGATTCTCCTGACGAGTCTCTTCCTTAGAAGCCGCAATCCCTTCTGCATCCTTGAGAATAGATCTGTAGCGACGAACTTTCTCATTATGTTCTTTGATTAACTGCAAATCGTTACCAATACTTTCATAGGTTGGTATTCCGACAAGTGAATCCTGAATCACTTGCAAAGTATTGGGTTTAGGCATAGCAGTAAATTGCTGATTCCCACTGTCGGTAAACCGATCTGGACCTGGATCAATATAAAATAACTTCCGGTCAACGGGACGATTAGCAGTACGATAATACATCTCCTTAATTGTGTAGCTAAAGGGACGATTATCTAACACACCGCCATCGACAAAATATAGCTTATATCCTCCTTCAGGAGGTTTATCTGGTAACTCTCGCTTTTCCAAAAGACCCCATTCAACTAACTTTTGGTCAACTGGATTTCTTTCTTTTAGTTGAACATCGACCACAGGAAAAGCAACCGGAAAGCACGAAGTAATTCTACACAGCTTAGCCAGAGCTTGATGGAGTTCCTCTGTAGTAACTTTTACAGGATTAGAAGTACTGCCTGGGTTAAATGGCTCCTTACGACCCTGACGATGCTTGAGCTGAAACATCCCCTTATGGTCTTTGATTTCTATAACACGTCCTGTATCATCAAAAATTTTATAAACTCGACCAAAAACATCAGTTCCTGTGACGAATAAATCTAACTCATTAAACTCCGAAAGCCACTCATCCGTTGGTGCTGGAGCCTTACTGTTTTGCGCTTTATCAAAAGCTTCTTTAAGCTGTTTTTGATAATAACCTTCTCCATCCAAGATAGAATCCCGTTGAGAGTCGCTAGGGCTAGGCTGACGCATTAAACCCAGAATATTGCCACTTTCACGCCAAATCTGAGCGAGGTTTGCAAAATCAGCCACTTGGTCTGCTGTGCTATTTGTCAGTGCATAACTGAGAAGAACACCATTAATTCCTCCGGCTGAGGTTCCCGATATGATATCGACGATAATGTCGGAATCAGTCAGAGCTTTGATGAGTTTATAAACTCCTCTACCCCGTACAGCATTATAGAATTCCCGACAAACCCCATTCATATAAACGGCAAGAGAAACTCCACCGTAAACAACCAGTCCTAGGCGAATTTCCCGACGAAAGCTTGGTTTCTCAAAAGTTTGGTCAGTCATTGAATTGTTCTCCAATTGTTGTATTTTTTTAAGTAAGGCTTACTTTTGTGTAATCAAATTAGTTCCCTAAGAAGCAGTATTAGTAATCAATGGCGTACAGATGCACTTAACTACTTCTCTACTAATGACTAGGAGCAGAGAGTTAAAAAAGTAAGAGTAGTTTTCTACAAATCCTAAGCTAGTAGCACTCTAATTCTTTATAAGTTGCCATCCTCTGGTAGTAGCGATCGCGATTGTACTCGCTCCAGACCGCTAAAGTAGGCAATTGAAAATAAATGCAACAAGAAATATGCCAATTTTCAATAAATTGCATACCTTGATGATGAGATAAAAACTCTTATTCCTTCTGCCCTCTGCCTTTTGCTATAGGTTGATTGGGGTCTAGTCGTGGCGTATCTTTGAAAGAAGCGATCGCATTTTGTACCTCTTCATCAAGAACTACGAAGAGTTCCCATGCGACAATCTCGCAGCCAAAGATTAACCGCTTGACCAATAACACCATTACTACTCTCCCGTGGCGGCGTTGGCGGGCGGGTTTCTGAAGCCGAACCGATTCGAGAAAACATCAAAGCCAAGCGCCAGCCATCAGGTGTTTGAGTGAGAAATAGCCAGTGGTAATGCTGTCTATAAAACGCTCTACCATCTCCATACTGCCGCTCTAAGGTAGTCAGAAAAACTTGCTGAGGGGGTTCCAAGTCAGCACCTGGAGCAGTGGAGGTATATTGACCCGGCCCAAGGCTAAGAGGTTCAAACTCTGGATTTCCTGCCACGAGGACGTAACTAAAACTGTCAACGGTTCTATCTAAACGTCGCGCCCGTTGAATCACTCGGTTGGCATAACTGGGTAAATCCTTGAGTAACTGGGACGTTAATGTATTAACATCCGCAGGGCAAGTTGAAGATTTAGAGAGCAAGTAATGAGTTGAAGAATTGAACTCATCCCTCATCACTGCTAACCCATAGCCTGCTGACGCACTTTGTAGCCCCAGCCAGCAGAGAACAAGAAGCCATCGACTAGGCGTGAAGTTAAACACCGGCAGCCGTTAGCTCATCGCCAATTTGCTCCCAAGCCGCAACTGGGTCAGTCGCTGCCGTAATCGGTCGTCCAATAACGAGGTAATCAGCACCCGCTTGGATTGCCTCTGCTGGTGTCATGGTTCGCTTCTGGTCACCTGTTTGTGACCAACTGGGACGAACTCCAGGGCAAACGAGGAGAAAGTCATCTCCACAAACTTGTCGTAGCTGTGACACTTCCTGAGGGGAACAGACAGCCCCACTTAAGCCCGATTCTTGAGCTAATAGTGCCATTTGTAGAGCATACTCTGGCAACTCCACTGGAATTTTTAGGTCAAAGGCTAAATCTCGTGAGGTCAAGCTAGTGAGAATTGTAATTGCAATCAACTTCGGAGGAGGACAACCTGCTGCTTCTGACCCCTCCAGTGCTGCCGCATTTGCTGCTTTTAGCGCACTGCGACCTGCTGTTCCATGGATGGTGATTAAATCTACACCATAGCTGGCTGCCTTACGGATTGCCCCAGCGACGGTGTTAGGGATGTCGTGAAACTTGAGGTCAAGAAATATCCGCTTTTTTTTACTTTTTAGGGTATGGAGAATTTCAGGACCAGTGCTGACAAAGAGTTCTAGACCTACTTTCCAAAAGGTCACTTGGGGCAACTGTTCTACGAGTGCGATCGCATCTGCCTCAGTCGGAACATCTAGGGGAACAATAATCCTGTCTTCTACAGCCATCTGATCTTCGTTTTTGCTAACTCAATGACCCTGACTCACTTTACCAGCCGTCTAAAGTTCTTTTTCCCAACTTGTAAGATTTTGCCATCTAAAGCATCCGGGGAATCAAAGCTGAGTTCAACATCAGAAATGCGATCGCCATCCAGCTTCA
Organism: Symplocastrum torsivum CPER-KK1; assembly: GCA_019358875.1. Classification (GTDB taxonomy): domain Bacteria; phylum Cyanobacteriota; class Cyanobacteriia; order Cyanobacteriales; family Coleofasciculaceae; genus Symplocastrum; species Symplocastrum torsivum. The sequence continues at coordinate 7,121 of JAHHIF010000014.1, read as the reverse complement.
CACCTCCTCCTTGAATCTGTCGCCGCCCTTCTCCACTACTCTTGCACAACTCACTGGCACTCAGGATATAGAACAACTTAGCGGGAAACTCAACATTCGAGAGAGAAAATTCCGGAACAGCATCACCTGTGCCGCTAGTGTCTCCTTGAGTGATGTTAATTGCTGCCTGCTGAGCTTCTTTTGCTGCGGCTTCCCCGTGGTATTGGGTGACAATATTTAAAGCTAGTTGTTTTTGGCGATCGCGTGGTGCTTCGGGTAGCTCATTTAAGGGCAAATTCGTGAGTAGCTCAAAATAGTTCTCCAACAAGTTATCGGGTGTCTTTTCCAGCTTGGAGTACATCGTTAGGGCATCTTCCGACAGTCCCACATAGTTCCCCAACGACTTCGACATTTTCTGAATCCCATCGGTTCCGAGCAAAATTGGCACCAGCAACCCAAACTGCGGCTTCTGTCCAAAATGGCGCTGTAAATCTCTCCCCACAGCAATATTAAACTTTTGGTCAGTTCCCCCTAACTCCACATCAGCCTGCACTGCCACTGAGTCATACCCTTGCATCAAGGGGTAAAGAAATTCATGGATGTAAATGGGGTTTTCCTGCTCGTAGCGCTCCTTAAACCCTTCCTTTGCTAGCATCTGTCCTACCGTCATTGTTGCCAATAACTCTAGAGTTTTTGCTAAATTCAACTGCTCTAGCCACTCAGAGTTGTAGCGAATTTCCAGGCGTCCCGGTGTCTCAAAATCCAAAATTGGTCGCACCTGCTCCAAATAAGTTTCAGCATTTTGCTTGACTTCGGCAGGTGTCAATTGACGGCGTACTTCAGATTTCCCCGTCGGGTCACCAATCCTTGCCGTAAAATCCCCAATAATCAGCACAGCCGTATGTCCAGCATCCTGAAAAGCTCGCAGCTTCCGCACTGGGATACTATGACCCAGGTGAATATCTGCACCCGTTGGGTCAATTCCCAACTTAACCCGTAAAGGTTGGTCTGCTTGTACTATCCGTTGAACTAGATTCTCATTCGGATCTTGAGAATCCAATTGGTTCGGAAAAATTTCACTAACACCTCGGTAGAGCCAAGCCAGCTCATTAGGAATTGATAATTCAGAATTTGACATTCGTCTGGAGCGTCTTATAAAGACCAACTAGCAGGGTGTGATAGATTGTTTAAATTTACTTTTCTTATACGAACCTAAGCAGAGAGACTAACATTTTTTGTAGATAATGCCAAAATATCAATGTTTGAGCAGTTAAACTTTCACCCAGTATGCACCTATCATGAGGAAGGCATTGCCTACTTCTAACCTACCCTCCTCTTAGAACCCTGAGGAGCAACGCACTCACCTGTCCTAGTCCTTTGAGCGCTTCGCGAAAGCTGATAGCTCGGTAGAGTTTTAGCGATCGCACCATAATCCGCTTGCCATCAATAGACACCCTGCAAAGTGAGAAAGCAGCCACCATGTCCGTAAGACTTTACAATCGTCTGCAACCATATTCCTGAAGTTGTTGAGATGTTCTTCCCTAAATCCAATTTATCCGTAATCCTGCTAATGGCATAAACTTCTGTAATCATCTATATAAAATATTGACATAACGTTGCCACCTAAGTCCGTTCAGTCTTTTTTTGAGTGAGGAAGTTAAATCGCTGTGTCGTCTAGCACTATTCAACAAAAACAAGATCCGAAAAACGGTTCATCACCAGGTTTTCGGTTTGTGCAAGGAGTCGCTCAGGTAACAGGCGGAACCGTCCTCGGCATCACGATGCTAACTAGCTCGATTGTTGCTGGGGGTTTGGTTGGCTTGGCAACTAGCTTTCGCAACCTTCCAGATGTCAGAGTACTACGGGGCTATGTACCTACAGAAACCAGCTATATATATGACGTTAAGGGGAAATCTCTAGCTAGTCTTCATGGTGAAGCGAATCGCGAAGTTGTCAAATTAGACAAAATCAGCCCAACCCTCAAGCGGGCTGTAATCGCGATGGAAGATAGCCACTTCTATATGCACCACGGGATTAACCCTAATAGTGTTGGTCGTGCGCTCTTAGCCAACTGGGAGCGAGGAAGTGTGGTTGAAGGTGGCTCAACGCTAACAATGCAGTTGGTGAAAAACCTATTTCTCTCACGGGAACGCAGGTTTAGCCGCAAAATCGCTGAGGCTGTACTCGCTATCCGGGTTGAGCAAATCTTTACCAAAGACCAGATTTTGGAAATGTACCTCAATCAAATTTATTGGGGTCACAATAACTACGGTATCCAAACGGCTGGCGAAAGCTACTTTGGTAAGTCTGCCGATAAGCTCAACTTGGCAGAATCAGCAATGCTTGCAGGATTAATTCAGTCTCCAGAAGAATATAGTCCTTTTGTTAACCTCGAAGTGGCAAAAGAACGGCAAGCAATCGTTTTGAGCCGGATGCAAAAGATGGGATGGATTACTCCCGCCGAAGCCGAAGCAGCTCGTAATCAAAAGTTAAAGCTGGGTAAGATTACCTCATGGCAGACTAGCGAACTTCCTTTCATCACAGAAGCCGTTGTCGCTGAACTCAATGAGCGCTTTGGTCGGGATACGGTTCTCAAAGGTGGGATGCGAGTCCAAACTACCATTGACTACAACTTCCAACGCATGGCGGAAGAAACGGTTACTCGCGCCCATAGCACCTTACGTCGTCGGGGTGTTCGTGCTGACCAAGTAGCGCTAGCCGCTGTCGATCCTCGGACACACTTTGTCAAAGCCTTGGTAGGCGGTGTCAACTACGACAAGAGTCAGTTTAACCGCGCTATTCAATCCCGACGACAGCCTGGTTCATCCTTTAAACCGTTTGTTTACTACACAGCTTTTGCTACTGGTAAATATGGACCAGGGTCTACTGTCATGGATACCCCAGTTAGCTATCGGGATGGTAGTGGCTATTACAGCCCCAGAAACTATGGTGGTGGCTACTCTGGTGCGATGAGCATTCGCACAGCTTTGACTGTTTCTGCCAATGTTCCAGCCGTCAAAATCGGAAGAGCGGTGGGGCTGGATAAAGTAATTGAAGTTTGCCGCACCCTTGGGATAAAGAGTCCCATGGAACCCGTGACATCCTTACCGCTAGGCGCGATTGGCATGACACCTTTGGAAATGGCAGGAGCCTTTGCCACATTTGCCAGCAATGGTTGGCACTCTGACCCAACAGTTATTGTCCGAGTCACCGATAGTGCGGGGAATGTATTGCTAGACAATACGCCCAAGCCTCGGCTTGTTCTTGACCCTTGGGCTACCGCTTCCCTCACGAGTGTGATGCAAAATGTGATTACTAGCGGTACAGGAAAAGCTGCACAAATCGGGCGTCCGGCGGCAGGCAAAACGGGTACAACGTCCTCAGAGCGTGATATTTGGTTTGCGGGATATACCCCGCAGTTATCAACGGCTGTTTGGGTCGGCAATGATAATTACAGACCAATAGGAGGTGGGGCAACAGGTGGTGTCTATGTCGCACCTATCTGGCGGAGTTTCATGCTTAATGCTCTGAAGAATGAGCCAGTACAATACTTCCAACCTGCTTCCAAGTTTGAACGCCCTTAGATAGCTGTTAGCCGCCAGTAAACAGCTTAGGAACGATTTTTGACTTTCCCCGCCGAATTAATTTGAGCGGGGAAAACCCGTACTTCAGTAGATTTGAAACTAATCTAGCTATTTCTCAATTTTCACAGAAAGAATCTTGTCACCTTTGCGGATAGCATTGACAACATTCATGTCTTCCGTTTTGCCAAAAGTCGTGTGTACTCCATCTAAATGAGATTGAGGCGAGTGGCAGATAAAGAACTGACTTCCACCTGTATCACGCCCAGCATGAGCCATGGATAAAGTACCAGCCAAATGCTGATTAGAGTTAATTTCACATTTGATTTGGTAGCCTGGGCCACCCGTTCCAGTACCCTGAGGACAACCGCCTTGAATCATAAAATTAGGGATGACTCTGTGGAACGTGAGACCATCGTAAAACCCTTTTTCAGCTAGGTCTACAAAATTTTTCACGGTATTGGGTGCATCCTGATCAAACAGTTCCAGGTTGATTGTGCCCTTTTCCGTTTCCATAATCGCGCGAGTCATTGTTTCTCCTTGATCTAGAGATGATTGAATAACTGACTATTGTGGGTGAGCTTAGCCCACAGCCAAACTATCTTAGGGCAAAACCGCCCTAGCTAACTTTAGCTAAATTCCAAGCGTGTTATCGGTTGTGGAGTTGGCACTTAGTACTGAGTGGTGCGTTAGCCTAGCGTTTGGGTAGACCATTACCCAGATTAGATAGAGATTAACCGTCATGTTGCGATCGCCTAATTATACCCAGCAACCTTGGGCAGAAACCTACAGCGAAATTATTGATGTTCGCAGCGAAAGCGAGTTTGCCGAAGATCATATGCCAGATGCAATTAACCTGCCTGTATTGGATGATGCTGAACGCGCAAAAGTAGGAACACTCTTCAAGCAAGTCTGCCCGTTTGATGCTCGTAAAGTTGGTGCATCCCTAGTTGCCCAAAATATCGCTCGGCATCTCGACACTCACTTGGCGGCAAAAGACAAAGACTACCATCCTTTGGTGTACTGCTGGCGTGGTGGTCAGCGTTCCAATAGTATGGCTTTGGTATTGAAGCAAATTGGTTGGTCGGTGACAGTCCTAGAAGGGGGATACAAAACCTATAGGGCTTATGTACGTGACCAACTAGAACATTTGCCAGAACAGTTTACCTACAGGGTATTAGGCGGACTAACGGGTACTGGTAAAACTCACATCCTGCGACAGCTAGCCAAGCGCAACATCCAAGTTCTGGATTTGGAAGGTTTAGCCAATCATCGTGGTTCCCTACTGGGTCAAGAGTGGGAAGGCAAACCTTCACCGCAACCCTCACAAAAAGGCTTTGAATCGATTCTACTACAAGCGCTACAAGGCTTTGAGACAAGTAAGCCAGTGTGGGTGGAAGCAGAAAGCAACAAAATTGGACAGGTTTATTTACCTTCATCTCTTTGGCAACAAATAAAACAAGCTAAATGTGTTGAAGTAGAACTGCCGCAAGCTGCCAGAGTTGAATGGCTCTTACAAGAATATCCACACTTAATTACACATCCTGACCTTCTCAAACGCAAGCTAGAACGCCTTAAGTCTCGCTATGGTTGGGAAAAACTTAATGAGTGGTACCGCTTCATTGGGGCAGGTGAGTGGCACAACTTGGTAGAGGATTTGCTCTCACACCACTATGATCCTGCTTACACTCGGTCAATCACTCATTGCTATGCCCATATAGAACGAAAACTACAACTAACAGATTTATCGGATGTTAGTGTTGATGGCTTACTAGATACTTTAGTTTCCTTGCCGTAATTATCTAAAATGTTTCAGCCTGAAGGGAGTTGAAAGAAGGCTTAAACTATGTATAGAAGTAGCCTAATAACCCTCGTACTTAATATTTATAGCAGGTTTGTAAAACTAAATATTTTGAGTAAATTGAGTATGACAATATAAAGATCAAGATGTTCAAGAGGGCGTTCTAGCAACATTTAGTGAAGTTAGAACATCCCTCTACTTTGTAATTCAAATATTAGAAGAAAGAAAATGTCTAGTCTGCTCTGGAACGCTTTGACAGCGAGTCCAGCTATTTTTGGTGCCTCTCTTTTGTTCGTGAATAGTGCTTCTGCCTTTCAGACAGCGATCACTGAAACTGCTACTAGGCAGACAGCAATTACCATTACAGAAAAACTCACTGCATCTGTAGAACCAACGGCTCAAGACCATAACTTGCGATCGCAGATGTTGATCGAAAAATCTAGTTTTTCCCCTTTAACATCTCTAGAAATCGACTCTACTTCTTCAGGAGAATCAGCAATACCAACTGCCTCACACTCATCAGAGACAGTAGCTAAAGAATCAAATCTTTCTCAGCTAGCCTCTCCAACAGTCAGTCCTACTTTAGAACTGGCAGACAGTACACTGGCTCAAGCCATGCCAGCGCCAGAAGTAGTACCTGCTGAATCAACCAACACCCTTGAACAAACTAATCATTACAGCAATGACAGCACGGCTGATGACCCGATGGGGCAAGTCACCAACGTTTCTCAGCTAAGTGATGTCTCTCCTGGCGATTGGGCTTATGAAGCGCTGCGGAGTTTGGTGGAACGTTACGGCTGTATTGCAGGTTATCCCGATGGCACGTTCCGAGGTAACCGGGCAACCACCCGTTATGAATTTGCAGCGGGTTTGAATGCTTGTTTGCAGCAAGTTGAGCGTTTGATTGCGGCGAGTACCGAAAACTTTGTGACTCGTGAAGATTTAGAAACATTGCAACGCCTAGTTCAAGAGTTTGAAACTGAACTCGCAACCTTAGGTACGCGAGTTGATACGTTAGAAGGTCGGGTCGCTTTCATTGAAGACCATCAGTTTTCCACTACAACTCGCATGAATGGGGAAGTAGATATCGGTATCATTGATGCTTTTGGTGACACAGTAGCTGTACCTTCTGGACAAACTCCGACTGAGGATTTGGATGTCAACACGATTCTTGCGGGTCGGGCAATTCTCAACTTTGACACGAGTTTTACGGGTCTAGATCGGTTGCGGACGAAACTGGAGGGGGGGAATTTCTCCGCCTTGTCCACTGGTAACGTCTAGTTTTTTGTGGTTTATCAGTTCTAGTAATGTCGGTAGCGATCGCACCGAGTGTCAAAGCCGAGACAGTGGAGACGACAGCTGCAAATCCTACAGCTTTAAGCAACACCCCGTCTGCTAGTGAGCGGCTAACACCATTCAATCTCGTTCAACAAGCGTATCGTGGTTCTTTCATGGCTCAAGGCATTCCCAATTACAGAACGCTGAGTGCCGCTTGCCAGTCAGGGAGAATTAATGGCTCACATCTTATTCAGGCTGCGGTTGACGGGAAGAGGCTCTCTTCAGATATGCTCAGCGATCGCACCTATCTGTTTAATGTTAATAACATGCTCAATGCGATAAACAACGACTAGCGCAACTAGACCATATTGGCAGAAATAAGTGACCAGCTTAAGCAGGTTCGGGAAACCCTTTAAATTTCCAGACAAAAGGTTTAGCCAGAGTGCGGTTGAAGTAGTTAATAAAATCAAGAATCTTCTGCT
>JAHHIF010000013.1 GCA_019358875.1 Symplocastrum torsivum CPER-KK1 | reverse complement strand
GTAGGCGCAGGGGAATAGTAGTAGCCCTGACCAGCCGACGAAGACGAAGCGATCGCGCTTTAGCCAGTCATCGACGACGTCAAACCATCCTCGACTACTTGGCGCACGTCCGACTGCGATTGTCATAACGAAGATCTCCAAGAATTTATGAGTACCAAAGAAAAGCTCTTAACCTACATATAACGCTGCTTTGATTAAGCAGATTATGGCTCGGTTATGAGTAAAATTTACTTTTCTTTACTGTACTCAATATCTTATGTGAAAGTCTCTAAGATTTCCACTCTATTTAGATGAGCTATGTTAAAAAGCCTACCTGTGATGACTTCCAAGTGCTATGTAGTAAGCCGTACTGCCTTCCCGCTCTCATAATTGTGTTGGCGCGTGTCTAAGATAATAAAGAAAGTATATGTACGGAATATTTGCCGCTTGACACCGCATGTTCACTATTGACCTGACTTTAAAGTACACACCTATGCCGCTGTCTGTGCAACGCAAGTCAGCAGAAGAGGCAGAAGCAACTTACCAGGAAATTATCAAAGCGATGCGCTCTGATAGTCCTCAGCTTTTGGAACTCAAATGTGATCACCAACCGGAAAAGAAAGTTGGTGTTCTTAGCGATCAAATTACTGCCGTCGTAATTTCTCAGAAATCTGGGGCCGCTGGAGCAGGGCGTACTCCAGGATTCTTTGCTCTGGCTGAATGAATACAACAGCAACTAACGCCATGAGCCAAGCGGCAATTCATGTGCGAGATCTTTGCTTCAGTTGGCCTCAAGGAGCGGCTGTTTTACAATCTTGCTCTTTGGATGTTCCCAAAGGCGAGTTTTGGATGCTCCTGGGTACCAATGGAAGTGGAAAATCAACGTTACTGAGGTTGCTAGCAGGGCTATTGCAGCCTCAGTCCGGTGAAATTCAGATTTCGTCAGGAGTAGGCTTTGTCTTTCAAAATCCCGATCATCAGCTAGTCATGCCTACAGTCGGTGCAGATGTGGCTTTTGGTCTGGTGGAGGAAAAGCTTTCTATTGCTCAGGTGAATGCGCGGGTGAGAGAGGCGCTAGCGGCAGTCAAGTTGCTAGATTTGCAGCGACGCCCGATTTATGCCCTAAGTGGTGGGCAGAAGCAGCGAATTGCGATCGCAGGCGCGATCGCACGTCAGTGCGAGGTCATACTTTTAGATGAACCCACAGCTTTGCTTGATCCAGATACTCAACTGGATTTAGTCGCGCAAGTGCGAAACCTTGTCAAAAGTCGTGAGTTGACAGCGTTATGGGTCACGCACCGCTTGGATGAACTGAATTATTGTGACGGTGCTTTTCTGTTGGAACAAGGTCAAGTTGTTGATCAGGGTGACCCGGAACGCCTCAAGCAACGACTGATGCAAGAAGCAAATGTTGCAATTTGAGTAGTTTCTGATTGAACGTTATTCGATGGGGATTGGAGAAGACGTACCTCCAGTCTCCTTTTTTTTGTACAGCTTTCGTCAACTAGGGCTTGGGTTCTTATCGCAGAAGGCAGAAGGTTTATTCCCTTTATGGGTTGACTGTTAACGCTTAACAGTTAACCATGAACAGATCCATCATCGTTTTAAAGTCATACTTCCGATTGGGAAGGAGATTTCAACACTGATTGCTCTAAACTGATTTCTGTAAACTATTGTTAATATTAGGTTACTGATAAAATCCTACAGCAACATATTGGCCTTGAAGAATGCCCCGTTCCTCACCACAGGCTGTTTTACTAGTTGATGGCTATAACGTCATCGGAGCTTGGTCTTGTTTGAAAAAGACCCGTGATTGCGATGGCTTGGAAGCAGCTCGCCAAGAGTTAGTTGAAGCTTTAATCAATTACAGTGCCTTTCAAGGCTATAAAACTCAGGTTGTTTTTGATGCTCATGCTCAAAATACACCCATTTACTCGGAAGTCTTAACAACTCATTTATCAATTTGCTATACAGATTTTGGACAGACGGCAGACACCTACATCGAGAAGTTCTGTGCTTCCTTCCGATTCAATATTAGTCGGCTAACCCAGCGATTAATCGTTGCGACTTCAGATCGAGCGCAGCAACTTACGGTGGTAGGGTACGGGGCAGAATGGATGTCGTCTCAGCAGTTGGCAAGTGATGTTGAATTTACGGCGCGTCGAACTCGTCGCCGACAGCGACCCCAGAAACAGTCTCAGGGTCGTTTTTTATTCAATTCCTTAGATGCCGAGGCTCAACAACGGTTAGCCCAATGGCGTAAGGGGATTAAGTGAGTTGTGGAAAGTGCGGGTGCTAAGTTGAGTTCAGCAGGTAGTTGACAGATACTGAAATACCTACTAATCTTATAAAGGTGTGAAAACAAGCCCCCATCGTCTAGAGGCCTAGGACACCTCCCTTTCACGGAGGCGACAGGGATTCGAATTCCCTTGGGGGTATCAAAAATTAACTAAATTGAATCATCTGGGGTTGGATGCTAGTACTTCGCAGTAAGAGAAGCTTCCTAACCCCTATTTTATGTACCTGATAGGGATTCAAGGTAATTGAGAGAATTTCCAGCTTGTCTATGCGCTCATCATTTTCCTTGTTTCAATCCCTGATAGGGATTCAAGGTAATTGAGAGATCCTACAGTTCGGAACTTCATCACTTTAGAAAGTTTCAATCCCTGATAGGGATTCAAGGTAATTGAGAGCAATACTGATTCAGTCTCAGGCGTAAGGGTGCGGTTTCAATCCCTGATAGGGATTCAAGGTAATTGAGAGTTTGCTATTTGTGGATTAGATTTTGGTTCAATCAAGTTTCAATCCCTGATAGGGATTCAAGGTAATTGAGAGAGGAGCGAAACGATCGCTGCAATTATCAAGGCTGGTTTCAATCCCTGATAGGGATTCAAGGTAATTGAGAGTCCTGAAGGGCGTGCGATCGACATGAAAGCCCATGTTTCAATCCCTGATAGGGATTCAAGGTAATTGAGAGCAGACTGTAATTGATGCTCAAGCCGATACCGAGCAAGTTTCAATCCCTGATAGGGATTCAAGGTAATTGAGAGTTGATGGAGAAAGTCAGGAAACTTAAGGTAGAAGTTTCAATCCCTGATAGGGATTCAAGGTAATTGAGAGTTGAGAGCGGTAGGTGCCGCTTTTTTTTGTAGGTAGTTCACGTTTCAATCCCTGATAGGGATTCAAGGTAATTGAGAGGCAAGGTAGTACAAATGTTCGCTCTTAGAATTACGTTTCAATCCCTGATAGGGATTCAAGGTAATTGAGAGGATCGCTGTTAGTGCTGACGAATGTCCACCGCTATAGCAGTTTCAATCCCTGATAGGGATTCAAGGTAATTGAGAGGATGTTCGTCTGCTGGTCGCTGGGTAAAGTATCCGTTTCAATCCCTGATAGGGATTCAAGGTAATTGAGAGTCTGATGCGGTAACTTTAGGGCTTGGTACAGCAGGTTTCAATCCCTGATAGGGATTCAAGGTAATTGAGAGAGCGGCAACCTGAAAGGCTGACTGTATGAAGTTTTCAAGGTTCGTTTGCGCGGATGTTCCAATCATCTCCAAAAACCTGCTTCTTGTCAAGAATCAAAATTGCTGAAACCCTTACCTGCTATGGTGCGCGAATCCCTCTGTGCGGGTGATAGCTTCAAACCATTGTCTCATCAAGAATCCAGTCGATTCTTAGAGCAAATTCTCAAAAACACCTACCCCTTCGCGCATTCAGCAAGATAAACACCTACGAGCAATTGTCCAAACAAATCAGGAAAATTGCTTTTCCTCACACCCTATTCCAATCTAGAGAATGTCAAAGTCCAGTTAGAGTCGGCACTTCAATAGGGGCTAGCTGGTCGAGAGATTGCCAGATTTTTTGTAAGAGTGGGTCTAATCCAAGGCGAGTAGCCGCTGAAATCTGAAATACTGGCACCTGAGTTAGCTGGCTTAGTTGAGTTGCAATAGCATCTACAGTTTCTTTGTCAACAGCATCCACCTTGTTGAGAGCAAGAATTTGAGGACGTTCTGGTAACCCACGCCCATAAGCGTGTAACTCCTCTTGAATAATTTGATAATTAGCGATCGCATCATCAGCCGTCGCATCAATCAGGTGTAGCAACAAGCGTGTGCGCTCAATATGACGCAGAAAATCGTGACCCAAACCTGTCCCCTGATGCGCCCCAGCGATTAGTCCAGGAATATCCGCAAAAACTGTACCGTCACCATTTGGCTTACGCACAACACCCAAATTTGGAATCAGTGTTGTAAAGGGATAGTCGGCTACCTTTGGTCGGGCAGCAGAAAGAGACGAAATCAAGGTAGATTTACCAGCATTCGGTAAACCAATAATCCCCACTTCTGCCAGTAGCTTCAACTCCATGCGTAAAGTGCGTTTCTCGCCTTCAAGTCCCGGTAAAGCATACTCTGGCGCCCGATTGCGATTACTCAGGAAGTACTTGTTTCCCAAACCTCCCTTTCCACCTTTGGCGACACAAAGCCTTTGCCCCGGTTCCACCAAATCGCCCACGATTTCATCCGTATGAGCATCATAGATGACCGTACCACAAGGAACTTCAATAATGCGATCGCCTCCATCTGCACCTGTCCGATTATTCGGCCCTCCGCGCCCACCGTTCTCACCCTGGAAGTGATGGGCGTATCTGAAGTCCAGTAAGGTTTGTAGGTTTTGGTCAGCGACTAAGATAACATCACCACCACGTCCCCCATTACCACCCGCAGGCCCACCCGCAGGCACATACTTCTCCCTCCGGAATGCGACAATGCCATCGCCACCCTTGCCTGCTTCTACTTCAATTTCCGCTTGGTCAATAAATTGCATTGTTTAGTTGTTAGTTGTTGGTTATTGGTAGTTAGTTGTCAGCGACTAACCACTGATTACCTAACAATAGTCTGAGATATCCTCACCCTTCTCATCTGCCAGATAGGATAAAGCCCTAAAACGCAAGCCGACTAACTGCTCATAGAGGGGATTAATCTTGCACAGTGGGGGGATGTGGACGATTTTGTGTCCAAATAGCTTGACATCCCGCTCGAAAGGGCATTGAGCTGGAATCAATTTGCACATAAATCGTGCTAACCGTGGGTCATGAATTTCCATGCCATCTAGCCACTCCCGTACTGGGTGCAGAACATCGGAATGGGGGTGAGGAGACGTTCCTGGTTCCTGAGCTAATTCAGCTATTGGGTTAGCTGCCGTAGTGGCTTTGCTGTCATAAAGCGTCAGCCGCAGTGATTCTAGCGCCTCCACCTTCAACCCCAGTGCTTCACAGAACTCATGTAGAACATCTGCTTCCGTGGTTGAGTACACACCGTCTGCTAGCGCTACCATCACAGCCGTTCTCAAGAAATTCTCTGCCCTTGCCGAGTCATTACCCAAAGCCGCCGCAAGTTCCTCCGCCGAGATGGGTTCATCAAGCGAGGACAAATCCTTTGAAGGAGCTAGTTCTTCTTGCGCGATTTGGGTAAGTATCTCTTGTTCTTCTGGGTCAAAATGACCGTCTGCCCAAGCAACCGTGAATAAACCCCGCAGCCATGCGGTTATTTGTTCTTCTGCGTAAGGAGATTGAATTACACTCGTCATAACTCGCTTTCATTAAATCTACGGACGCTGTTTTAAGAGCTATTTTTGGCTCTGTCTCTCCTAGTTGTAACGTAGGAGACTAGACAACTTGCACACCTAATCGTTTCGTGACTTCATCGAAGTTCGGGCTGTTCCTCTTTGTGATTTTAACGAGTGCTGGCAAAAAATTCTGCTCAAAGCTGGGGTGCTACCCCTACTGGCTACAGCTATAAGGTTGTGAAACAGCGCTACTACTCAGGAAAACAACAAAGCTGATGCCTGATAGCTGACGGTTTTCTGCTATAGCCGTTCTAAATGATTCATGAAGGCGAGAATCTGAACCTCATTCTCATAACTGTTTTAGTTAAACTTACTCAAGTTGTATCAGGTCGCAACTGAAGGAATCCTTTATATTAATTAAGACTAATCGTATTTAATTTTTTGCTTAACATGGCTCAAATCAAATTGAGTGGAATATACATTTACCCCATTAAATCGGCGGGGGGCATTTCCTTACAAACGGCTCAGGTTGAGAACCGTGGCTTTCAATACGATAGACGCTGGATGTTAGTTGATGAAACGGGAAAGTTCATGACACAGCGTAAGTTTCCTCGTATGGCGTTGATTGGTGTACGCCTAGAAGGAAATCAGTTAATTGTTGAGGCTCCTAATCATGGAAGTATTGCTATCCCAACATCCCTTGATAGTGGCGATACCATCTTTGTCCAAGTGTGGAATGATTTCTGTGAGGCAATCTCTCTGACAGCAGAAGTTAATCAGTGGTTTAGTGAGTTTCTAGGAACCTCCTGTCAGTTGGTGTTCATGCCAGAACGCTCGCACCGACTAGTCAGTTCTCATTATTCGATGCAAAATGAGCTAGTGAGTTTTGCTGATGCGTTTCCATTTTTACTAACGTCTGAAGCATCGCTCCAAGATTTAAATGAGCGATTGGATGAGCCTGTCCCAATGAATCGCTTCCGTCCCAATTTGGTCGTTTCTGGTTGTGAGGCGTTTGCTGAAGATACTTGGCGACAAATCCGCATTGGTTCGATTCTATTTCATGTCGTTAAGGGATGCGATCGCTGTGTGGTTACCACAATTGATCAAACGCAAGGAATTCGAGGAAAAGAGCCATTAGTCACGCTAGCTAAATATCGCCTCTGGGATAGAAAAGTTTGGTTTGGGCAAAACTTAGTTCCAGCACAACTCGGAACACTCCAGGTAGGAGATTCAGTAGAAATTCAAAGCTTGAACACAGAATCATTATTAATCTCATAATTCTCGACTTAATCCTCACCAAACCTTTCTGTAGCAGTCGTATCCTGCCAATTTCATCTTTGGCACTGTTCTAGTAAAACTGGATAAAGTTGTACTAGCTCTTTAATCTGGGTAATCCCTTATACTCATAAGGCTAAACCTATTCAATTTATTAGTTCATTTCGATAATGCATAATTTCCTACCCGTTGCTTATTTTCAAAATAAATTTTTACCTTTTGCAGAAGCGAATGTTTCTATTGCAACCCACGCCTTACACTACGGGACAGGAGCGCTTGGGGGATTACGTGGTATCCCCAACCCTGAGAATTCTCAGCAAGTCCTACTATTTAGATTAGAGCGACATTGCCAACGATTAAGTAATAGTGCTAAATTTCTTCACTACGATTTACCAGCCGATAAAATTAAGCAAATTATCATTCAATTTGTAGAGCAAAATAAGCCAACAGCGTCGTTCTATATTAGACCGTTTATTTATACCTCAGGTTTAGGAATTTCCCCTAGACTCCATAACATTGAAAAAGACTTTTTTGTTTACGGCTTAGAAATTGGCGATTATCTACCTCCAGAAGGAATTAGTTGCCGGATTAGTTCTTGGTATCGGCAAGAAGACCGGAGTTTGCCCCTCAGAGCGAAAATCAGCGCTGCTTATATTACTTCTTCTTTAGCAAAAACTGAAGCGTTTGAATCTGGTTTCGACGAAGCGATTTTACTCAATTCTCAAGGTAAAGTCAGTGAAGCTTCTGGCATGAATATATTCATAGTCAGAAACGGAGAACTAATTACTCCGGGTTTTGACCAGGATATTCTAGAAGGCATTACTAGGGATAGCGTGATTACTGTTGCGAGAAATTTAGGAATTAAAACCCTAGAACGACCTGTTGATAAATCTGAGCTATTTATCGCTGACGAAGTTTTCTTGAGTGGGACAGCGGCTAAGGTTACTCCTGTTAAAAAAGTTGAGAACTATGAACTTCCCAAAACTAGACCAATAACTGAATCAATTCGAGAAAAGATTACAGCAATTACCGAAAATAGAGATTCTCAATATAGTGATTGGGTAGATGTAATATCTATTTAAAGCTTCTCTTTCGCGTTTCTTTGTAGAGAAGGAGGTTAGGGTGTTAACCTATCTTTGATTTATTCAAGTCCAGGTATAGCAACGGACAGGCAGCTTAGGACAATGATCAACTCACACAATAAGCTACTGTAGGCGGCTATCACGAAATTGTCCTAACAGCTTTGGCGACTGCTATATTTATCAGGATGGTTCAATTTTAGGTTGAATTTCTAGCTCCTTGTAGCCAGTAACAGTATCTCCTGTTCTCAGAAATGTGAAATTTTCAGTAGTGCCGACAATTATCCTGCGGTTGTATAGATAATGCAACCATCTACGAGATGTCCGCCAATAGTTTTACCATTTTTATCAGATAGGGAAATATGTAGATGAAGTCCGTGAGTGGAAAGCGTACCAACCAGGGAAACTATCTCAAATCTTTCCTCAAATACTTGAGTTTCGTCTTGACTCGCAAAGCGTAGGGTTGCTTGTTTGAGGCTACCAACAGTAGTAAGGATAAAGCCTGATTGGATATTATTTTGTTCTACGAACGTTTTCAGGCTGGCTTTTAAATCTTGTTCAGGTTTTAATCGAATTGGAAAAATCTTCATAGACAATCCTTACTCCAACTCTGACTTATCAATCTGTTGGAACAAATATTCTGTACTACATAGTGCTACTGAGGTAAAATAACTCACCAGTTATATAGCAGTTCTCCTTTGGATGAGGTAAAAGGTTCTGGGTTTTCGGGAATTGGGAATGGGGAATTGGGTGACGCTGGCATCCGGAGGGAACCTCCGGATGAGGAAGCGCACCCGAAGGGAATAGGCAAGAAAGTAAGATGTACCTCACTGATACGAGAATCGCCATAAATGGGCAAGAGGTAAGAGAGGTTGTTATAGCAGTAGCCACGAATGTTAGGACATTAAGGGGAGAAGAGCGTTTCTTAACTAGAGCCGCTTTGACCGAAAGCTGACCGCCCAAAGCTGACTGCTGATGGCTATATGACTGGAAAGACATAGGTGGTTGGGTAAAGCGATCGCGTTTCCGAAGGATAGATAACCCAACGCATAGCTCTTGTAGCGTTTGATTTCGTTACCTCATCGCAATCTACCTGGTTTAGGGCTGTTGTCTTTACAGCGATGTTACAGATCTGCCTTAAAGTTGCCTGATAGACCACAACTTAATCTGAATACAGATATTATTATCGGAAGAGCAGCTATAGCTCATTGGTAAGAAGTGGAAATGTCAAGAAACCAGCGGCTAGAGAACCAAGATAAGATTATCGACAAGCTCCAGAGCAGAATACTTGAGACTTTAAATAAAGAGAACATGGAAGCCAGTGATTTTCAGAAGCTTCAATTCCTCAGCCTCAGTCTAAGAGCAGTCTCAGAAGCTACTAGACATCTAAACACTTTGCCCTAATTAAAATAAGGTGGGCAATCTTGCCCACCCTACTAAACTAATTACGGCTTAATTAAATGCCCTTCCAACTTCCGGTAATTAGCAATTCGCCTTGCACGCTCTAGGGGGGGATAAAGAAGCATTGCTGCTAAGGGAAAGCTGGTTCCTAACACAGCAGACATGACTGGTAGATTATTGAAAAATCCTAATTTAAACCCAATCCCTAAACTAATTCCTAAAGCTCCTGACAATATAGACACTCCGCAAGCCAATGTTTTACTAAATCCTCGATTTAAGCAACTTGCCGCAACGCCTTCGCCCTCAAAGGCTGCCATAAACACCACAGCATCAACAGCAGCAAAGGCAGCGATCGCAGCATTTGTGGCTCGAAATTTCGCCCCGAACCCTGTAACCATCATTGCGGCTACTCCGGCAAAAAATACCGCTGCTACAGTATCCAGCGCTTTTAGCGGTAGCCCAAATCTGGATCTAATCTTCGCGACAACATTAGAGATAAAGTTAGAAGTGACGGCTGCCATTACTCCCAACAAGGCAACAAAGGCGGACACAAAAATTGCGATCGCCATTCCCAATGTCCCACTTTTGTTGACAATCCCCTCCCAAGCTGAGGTTTCAACCCAAGTTGCCACCGCTGCAAAAAACACCAGTAAAGCCAGGGAAAAATAAGGCATTTTTTTTGTAGCGATTGGCACTGGAGCTGTATTGACTTTGATGTTGACAATCTGAGTTTCTGGCTGAGAATTGCTGTGAATTAAAAGCTCTCGCTCAAAGGTCTTGTTTGCCATCAGCCGACTGGTGTCAACCGTGATTTTGCACAGCGCATTATTATCGATAAACTCAGACTGTTCCAGCCAAATCCATCTGTGGAAGTCAGGAGTATGCGGTGGGTCACTTAAATGCGAGGCAACTTCCAAGCGACTTTCCAGAACCGTATCCGGAACCGAGTTAGTAATGGTAATCGTTTGACTTAACTTTTCACCGAGTTTTTTGGCGGTAAATTCCAAATTCGTTTGATTGAGCTTAACTTCTGGGACACGGATAACGTAGATAGGTTTGAGAGCTTCCAGTGCCGTTGCTGCATCAGGAAAACGGTCTTTTGGTTTGAGTTCAACCATCTTTTGCAGCCACTCAATCCAACGCAGACTCAGCTTCGGAACAAGATGCTTGAAGTTGATTCGGTAGTCGTCATCAATTAAGTTGCTAATCGCTGTAGATGGCGTACCAGTTAGCAAGCAAATTAGGGTTGCCCCTAAACCATAGAGGTCGGATGCCTCACTCAACTGCCGATTAAATAGCTGTTCGGGTGCCATAAACCCAATTGTGCCTTTGGCGACGCTGCTTACAGCCACTTCACTATCACCAATCCTCGCCAAGCCGAAATCTACGAGGAAAACATTGATCTTGTCATCCACCAAGATATTCTCCGGTTTGAGATCTCGATGACTAATGGCAGGAATGCGATTTTGCAGGTAAACCAAAATGGAAAGCAAAGAAACTGCAATTTGCTTAATTTCATCTGGGTCAAAACTGCGGGGTACGACGAGAGAGGGTGCCCTTTTATATTCCTGCACTAGGCAAAAGCCTTGTGAGGTTTGAAAAGACCCTAAGTAGCGAGGGATACCGGGATGATTTAGTCCTCGCAAAACTTGGATTTCGCGCTCGATGGTATCGTAGTCTGACCAATTAGTGCCACGTTTTGCAAATTGAAATTGCTTAATAACAATGGGTTGCCCCCCCATTTTCCCCTTAGCCAGGGAGGAGGCTGAAGGCAGAGGAATAGCAAGATAGGTCACTCTCCCACCAGCGCGATTGTGACCTAACTCTCTAACGACCCTGAAACCGTGGCTGGATAAATCTGGAAAATTGCTCATGAGTGTGAGGAGGAAGGCATGTCTTCGGCGAATTGCCCTATTCTTCAGGAAATTCTACCGCTTCTCCAGAAGACTTGGCTCGGAGAACGGGAACGGACACAAGATGTGCGATCGCGCATTGTATCGCACAGCCATGTGTTGCATTTATCCACGATACCGCTTTCCTCAAAAGATGAGGGCGATCGCTTATCAATTGGTTAATACCCGTTGAATTCTGTTGTACCAGGACGATTCGGGCAAGGCAAAGCCGAAAAGGAGCAATTTATTCCTTTCCTTCTAACCGAATTAGCCCAATCTCGGCTACACCTCAACGGGTGTTCGATAATCACTCTCTTCTTCAACACTCAGAGGTGGGGTATCTTGATTCGTAATCAAACGCGCCCCACGTTTACGGGTGAAGTAGTTCCAGCCCCACTGAATCAGCACGAGCAGTTTGTTGTCAAACTCAATCAAATAGAAGATGTGGATAAAAATCCAGGCAAGCCAAGCTGGGAAGCCAGCAAACTTGATAAAGCCTAAGTCTACAACTGCCGCATTGCGCCCAATTACCGCTAAGCTGCCGTAGTCGTTGTAGTGGAATTCCGGTAATGTCTTTCCTTTGAAGCGTTGCTTGATAAGACGAGCAACATACTGTCCTTCTTGCATCGCAACGGGTGCAACACCCGGTAAGGGTTTGTCATTTTGGTGAGGGAAGTTCGCTAAGTCACCAATGACAAAAATATTTGGATGGTTCGGTACACTGAGGTTTGGTTCTACTATCACTCGCCCTGCGCGATCGAGTTGGGCCCCCGTTGCTTTGGCAATAACCTCACCCATTCCAGAAGCTTTCATTCCAGCCGCCCACAAGACAGTCCGCGCCGCAATTTGTTCAGTCTCATCACCTTTACGGATAGTCACAACATCATCTTCAATGTTGGTAACCATAGCCTTGGTTTGAATCGTCACTCCCAAACGCTCTAGTGAGGCTTGAGCTTTTGCCGACAACTCAGGTGGATAAGGCGGCAAAACTCGATCCATGCCTTCTATCAGTAGAATTTTGGCTTCCGATGTGTCGATGTTGCGGAAGTCGTTCTTCAAGGTGGTGTAGGCAAGTTCTGCCATCGCCCCAGCTAATTCGACTCCTGTTGGGCCACCTCCCACTAAGACAAAAGTTAACCAAGCACGGCGCTTTTCTAGGTCTGTTTCTTTTTCTGCGGCTTCAAACGCAACAAAGATACGACGCCGCATTTCTAGCGCATCTTCTACTGTTTTCAAGCCTGGAGCTTTGGGTGCCCATTGCTCGTTGCCAAAGTAGTGGTGGCTAACGCCTGTCGCAACGATGAGGCTGTCGTAATTGAGTTCTCGGTTTTGTACTTTGACGGTTTGCTGCTGAGGGTCTATTTTCGTCACTTCCCCCATCAGCACTTCTGTATTTTTCTGACGGCTTAAGACGGCTCGCAAGGGAGAGGAAATATCACCAGCCGATAAGCCACCTGTCGCCACCTGATAAAGCAATGGCTGAAACAGGTGAAAATTTCGTTTATCAATTAGCGTGACCTTTACAGGTGCCTTTGAGAGAGCCTTTGCGGCATAAAGCCCACCAAATCCGCCACCAACGATGACAACATGATGAGGAGACTGGTCTTTGGCTTCGGTTAGCATAAAGGTTCTTTCCCTATGGATTTAACGGCTTAGACAATTAATTGAGAAGAAGTTAATTATCTTAAGGCTCTTACAAACACTAATCTAAATAAATTTATATTAAAAGTCACTAAGTATAAGTATCAATGTATACGGGCTAATTTATAATTTATAATTTCTTGTGTCTGTATAAAATCACTGGTACAACAAGGTGCGATCGCAGACAGAGTGAAAATGCGACTCTAGCTCATCACTAGGAGAGGTTAGTGGCAGTAGGCGATCGCTGCTAATCAATCACATCCATAACAGCCGTTGCCAAAAATCAAAACTTAACACTATTTGTGATAAGTAGAAGAGATGCTGAACGATTTATCTCTTCTACGTCTCTTACAACTAGCTAGTCCGGCGTTGCCAGTGGGTGCTTATAGCTATTCCGATGGATTGGAAGCCTTAGTTGAGGCTGGTGTGATTCACAACCCAAAAAGCTTATGGTACTGGCTAGAGCAAGAACTGCGTTATGGTGCAATTCGATTGGAAGCAGCAGTGATGGTGCGAGCTTATCGTAGTGTTATCAGTGGTGATGTTGAGGCTTTAGAGTATTGGAATGCTTGGGTAAGTGCTGCAAAGGAAACGGCTGAGTTGCGATCGCAAAGTTGGCAGATGGGGAACTCTCTAATGCGATTGCTTCGGGATTTACCACCACCCAAGACACAATTGCCTATCTCTCTAGCAGATTTGGCAGCAGCAGCAGGTACACCTTGTAATTATGCGATCGCATTTGGCATTGCCTCAGCCTATTGGCAAATAGATCTTACCGCTTCTGTGCTTGGCTACTTGCATAGTTGGGCATCTAATCTGATTGGTGCAGGTGTCAAACTGATTCCTCTGGGTCAAACAGCAGGTCAACAGTTACTACTTGAACTTGCTAGTAGCCTCTCTTTGGCTAGCCAAGACATTTTAGCCTTAAAGGATGAGCAATTAAGTAGTTGTGGCTGGGGATTAGCGCTTGCCAGTATGGCGCATGAAACTCAATACACGCGGTTATTTCAGAGTTGATGGAGAGCTGTCAGCGGTCAGCGCTCAAAGGGTTTGATGCTTTTGCCAAAGATAATGTAACTATAGCGGTTCTCGGTTGGATGCGGTACACTTTGACCTCTCTCCTACAAGGAGAGAGGCTTTGATTCTTACTCCCCTTCCAGCTAAAAACATTATTCCTTTTCCCTCTCCTTTTAGGAGAGGGCTAGGGAGAGGTGGGAAGGGGTTGGGGGTTAGGTTTTTCTGCTGTACACGCGCATAACAGAGAAATGCTATATATTTTTCACTACTATTCAAAGCTCAAAATGCTATGAGTGCTTTTCGTGTTGGGATTGCGGGTCCCGTGGGTTCAGGGAAAACGGCTTTATTAGATGCTTTGTGTAAGGCGATGCGGGTATCGAGCCAAATCGCTGTAGTGACCAATGATATTTATACCCAAGAAGATGCTCAGTTTTTGGTGCGTTCTCAGGCATTAGAGAGCGATCGCATTTTGGGTGTTGAAACGGGGGGTTGCCCTCACACGGCTATCCGTGAGGATGCCTCAATGAACCTAGCCGCTATTGAACAGCTAGAACAGCGATTTACTGACTTAGACTTGGTGTTTTTAGAAAGTGGTGGTGATAATCTAGCTGCAACCTTTAGCCCAGAACTTGTTGATTTGACCATCTATGTTATTGATGTAGCGGCTGGTGACAAAATTCCCCGGAAAGGAGGCCCCGGAATTACGAAATCTGACCTTTTAGTAATCAATAAAATCGACCTCGCCCCTCAAGTGGGAGCTGATTTAGGTGTCATGGAACGCGACGCTAAAAAAATGCGAGGTGATAAACCGTTTGTTTTTACAAATTTGAAGACTCAGGAAGGATTAGGAGTTGTGATTGACTTCGTTAAACTGCACATGGGAGAGCAGAGTATGATTGGTGGAACGGGTACTGTGCGTAGTTGATGCCCGCACTGGTAAAGTAATGACGAACTCTGTCCCTTGATTCGATGCTGAATGTACCTGAATATTGCCGTGATGTTGAGTAATAATTTGGTAGCTAATCGCTAAACCTAAGCCTGTGCCTTTACCTGGCTCTTTTGTTGTGAAAAATGGGTCAAATATTCGCTCTTTGATTGCGGATGGAATCCCAGAACCATTATCAGAGATTGAGATTGCTACCCAGTTTTGATCGAGTACTTTGGTACAAATCTGAATTGTAGGAATTGGGGGTTGGGAGGAAGATGCAGGGAGTTTTGTAGACATATCCCCGTATTTTCTTTCCTTCTCGCCTACTTCCAAGGCATCAATAGCGTTGCTCAGGATATTCATAAATACCTGATTCAGTTGCGCGGGAGAACATTCTACTAGTGGTAATTCCCCATAGTGTTTTATAACTTCAACTCTTTGCTTGAGGCGGTTATTAAGAAGGATTAGCGTGCTATCAATTCCTTCATGGAGATTGACTGCCTTCATTTCAGCTTCGTCTAGGCGGGAGAAGTTTCTGAGGGATAGAACAATCTCACGGATACGCTCAGCACCTCCTTTCATGGAGGAGAGGATTTTGGGTAAGTCTTCGGCAAGAAAGTCAAGCTCAATTGCTTCAATCTGCTCTTGAATTACGGGTAGTGGTTCAGGGTATTGTTGCTGATAGAGACGCACTAATGAAAGTAAGTCCTGAATGTATTCAGTGGTGTAGTCCAGGTTGCCATAGATAAAGTTGACAGGATTGTTGATTTCGTGAGCCACACCAGCAACCATTGCACCTAAGCTGGACATTTTTTCGGTTTGAATGAGTTGCGCTTCGGCTAGCTTGAGTTCCTTTGTGTAGACAGCAATGCGTTGTATGAGTTGATTAAGAGAGGTTGCGAGGACACCGACTTCATCGTTGGTTGTCACAGGTACCCGAAGTTCAAAGTTAGACTCTTCTGTTACTTGTTGAGCAACTTTAGTGACGGTTTTGATCGGTTGGGCGATCGCATTACTGGTGTATAAAGCGAGTGCCACAGCAAGCGCTGCTGATAGCACCATACTGGACACAATAACTTGCACTCGCAATGCACCTGCCCGCTTTAGGGTAATAGCTGCTTGCTTGTCTTGATCTTTTGCTGTCTCAATAAGCTGGTTTAACTGCTCAAAAAGCTGATCTAACGCGATCGCCACTTCGCCACTGCTGTTTCTTAATAGTTCCTGTTGTGCTGGCAGAATTTCATCTTGTCTCAAGTTCCAAGCATTGATTTGCCGTAAGAGGGACTGTGTAACGCTTCTGTAACCCTCTACGGTGATATCGGCTCTGTGTAATATAGTTTGTAACGTCTCGGTATCTGCTTTGGCGAGGTTGTCGGAATTGTTGATAAAGCGTTCTGTTTCTAAAATCGCTTGTTTGGCTTGTTCAATGCTTTGAATAAACTCCTCATTTTCGTATCGTAGCCAGACAGGATTTCCCAAGACGACAGGAAAGCGGGAAGCGTGCGATCGCGCTTGCAATACGGCTGTTTGTAATTCTTTAAGCAGATGTTCTTGCTGATGGGCGCGGGTTAATTGAACAATTGCCCGATTTTGATAATGCTCTCCAATCGCTAACCCAGCAATCGTTCCTGAAATTGCAATTCCTACAGCAAGCGCGTACCCAGCACCAATTTTTTGTCGGATACTTGCACTTAAGAGCCTGAAGCGTAGTTGGCGCATCGTGTATGGCTTGATCCAAGGTGACACCAAAGCGCTCTTTACCCCGTGCCCTTTTCCCACTTCATCTGCACGGACAGATTGATGTTCTTGAAGCTGCACCGATGGCAGTAGGTTAAAAACGGCTGGGTACTTATGCCCAGTAGGATGCATTGGTGCCTTGCACCTCAGCCACGAAAGGAATCGCAGCATCTGTCTAGTTATATAAAAATCATTTATAGCAGCTATAAACAGTTCAAATTAAACAACTTTATGAAATTCTTAATAAGTTTTCTCGTGGACTTGTCGAGAATCCGTGAGAATTTCTTAGCTAGCCCTGATCCTGAATTTACGGCCCAGAAGACGGCTGATCCCACTAGTTCCGCTTTCTAACTCTGAAATAATCAAGTTTTTGTATCGTAGACAACAATTGATCGGGTAACCTCGCTCTAATATCACAGCTTGAATGTGTGTCTCTATATCAACAGGCTGAAATTTTAAGAGAGGGGTAGATCACGGCATGGCAAGGCGATTCGGACGGCGGAAATTTTTGGTCTACGGCTCCGCGACTTTGGGAACAAGCCTTCTATTGAAAGCTTGTGGTGGCAGTCAAACAACAACAGCAGAAAGCCCAACAGATTCGGCATCCCCAGCAGCATCTACCAGTAGTGGTGACACGATTAAAGTCGGGATTCTCCACTCCCTCAGTGGCACGATGGCGATTAGTGAAAAGAGTGTCGTGGATGCTGAACAGCTAGCGATTAAGGAAATTAACGCAGCGGGTGGTGTCTTAGGCAAACAGATAGAAGCAATTGTTGAAGATGGTGCTTCGGACTGGCCGACCTTTGCAGAGAAAGCAAGAAAGCTCATTGATCAGGATAAAGTTCCTGTTGTCTTCGGCTGCTGGACTTCTGCCAGTCGTAAGGCAGTACTGCCAGTATTTGAAGAGAAGAAACACATGCTCTGGTACCCCGTGCAGTACGAGGGTCAGGAGTGTTCTAACAACATTTTCTATACAGGTGCGGCTCCAAACCAGCAAATTGAACCTTCTGTTGATTGGTTATTAGAAAACAAGGGCAAAGAATTTTTCTTAGTGGGTTCTGACTACGTTTTCCCACGCACTGCCAACACAATTATCAAAGCGCAATTAGCAGCCAAAGGTGGCAAAACCGTTGGGGAAGATTACCTGCCTTTGGGTAATACAGAAGTTACGGCGATTATTACTAAAATCCGGGCGGCTTTACCGAACGGTGGGGTGATTTACAACACCCTGAATGGAGATAGTAATGTTGCCTTCTTTAAGCAAATGCAAGGTGCAGGTTTAGGCCCAGATAAGTACCCTGTCATGTCGGTGAGCGTTGCTGAAGAAGAAGTTAAGGCAATTGGTGTCGAGTACCTCAAAGGTCATTATGCCGCTTGGAATTACTTCCAAACCGTAGAGACACCTGCCAATCAAAAGTTTGTCGCGGCGTTTAAGAAAGAGTACGGTGACGACCGAGTGACGAACGACCCAATGGAAGCGGCTTACATTGCTGTTTATCTGTGGAAGCAGGCGGTTGAAAAGGCAAAAACAGTTGATGATTTAGAGGCTGTGCGTAAGGCAGCATATGGTCAGACGCTTGAGGCTCCCGAAGGCACTGTAACGATGGAAGCCAATCATCACATTGCGAAAGTGGTGCGGATTGGGGAGGTTCAGGATGACGGTTTATTTAAAATCGTCTATTCCACCGATAAAGCCGTTGTGCCAATTCCTTGGAATCAATTTGTTACTGAAACCAAGGGATTTGCTTGTGATTGGTCTGACCCAAGCAAGGGTGGGAAGTTCAAGACGACTTAAGACGTTATTAGTGGTTGGTTGTTAGTTGTTAGCAGTAGAGGCGACTGGCTGATGATTGACAGGTTGTTCAAAATCCAACTAACAACTAACAGTTAACAACTGACAACTAACAACTAATTGGAGAAAAGGTGTGCTAGCAGGACTGTTAGATGGTCTATTTAGCGGTATTAGTATTGGTGCTGTTTTACTAATTGCAGCGCTGGGGCTAGCTATTGTTTTTGGGCTGATGGGTGTCATCAACTTAGCTCACGGTGAGTTGATGATGCTGGGAGCTTACACGACGTTTGTTGTACAAAATGGCTTCAAAAAGCTCGGTGAGCCTTGGTTTGAAGCTTATATTTTCTTTGCCCTGATTCTGGCTTTCTTAGTCGCCGCAGCGGTGGGACTGGCTTTGGAACGGGGGGTAATTCGCTATCTTTATGGACGCCCTTTGGAGACATTGCTAGCAACTTGGGGCGTTAGCCTAATTTTGCAGCAATTTGTCCGTAGCGTGAACTGGGTTATTGTTGTTGGTCTGGTGGTGTTTTGTCTACTATTTTTTGGGGCATTGTGGATTGTCTCTCGACGCTCGGATATAGATCGAATTAGAAACTGGGTAGTGGCAGTGATGTTACCGCTATCGGCAGGAATTGCGATCGCGGTTGGGTCGTTTTTGAGTAAGACTTACAAGCTTGCCGCAACCAAGCCTTGGTTTGGGGCACAGAATGTGGATGTCACAGCCCCTAAGTGGTTACGGGGTGGCTTACCTTTGGGGGCTTTTCAACTCCCTTATGCAAGGCTATTTATTATTGGGCTGACAATTCTTTGTGTTGCGGCGATTTACCTATTCTTGCAGCGTTCGGCTTGGGGCTTACGGATTCGAGCAGTGACCCAAAATCGCAGTATGAGTTCTTGCTTGGGGATTCCGACCCAAAAAGTAGATGCTTTAACATTTGCTCTCGGTTCAGGATTGGCAGGGGTTGCGGGTTGTGCGATTAGTTTACTGGGTTCTGTGGGACCGAATACAGGTCAGAACTATGTGGTCGATACGTTCATGGTGGTGGTTGTGGGTGGTGTCGGCAAGTTGGTGGGGAGTATCGTTGCCGCGCTTGTAATCGGTACCGTGAACTACCTCATCGGTTCAGGAACTCTCGCTTTACTGTTTCTCCCTGTGAAGCCGTTGGCGGAATTCTTTACCTTCTTTGCAACAACCAGCATGGCAAAGGTGATGGTATTTGCTCTGATTATTGCTTTCCTTCAGGTGCGACCGGGTGGAATTTTCCCCCAAAAAGGGCGTTCTGTTGATGCTTAAGCCTCTAGCGTTCAGTGTTCAGCTATTTTGAGTTGCCGACAAGCTTATACCGTAAATTTCCATACCTTACTTCTATGACATCTGATTCGGTAGTTGCAATCCCAGGACGTGAACGACGGCAGCAACGCCGTCAATCGCTTTTTATTGAGGTGGGTGTTGTTGCCCTTGCCGCGCTTATCCTCATCTTCTTGATGCCAGTTGTTCTTTCTGGCTTTCGCCTCAGCCTGTTGGGGCGATTTTTGGCGTTAGCGATCGCAGCCCTTGGCATTGATTTAATTTGGGGTTATACGGGGATGCTGAGTCTAGGTCACGGCATCTTCTTTGCTATTGGTGGTTATGCCCTAGCGATGCACTTGCAATTAGCGCCTGTGGATGCGGGTACCCTACCAGAATTCATGAATCTCTACGGGGTGACTGAACTCCCTTGGTTCTGGAAGCCATTTGATTCGTTCGGTTTTGCGGCTATTGGTGTTATTTTAGTTCCCTCCTTGCTTGGGGCGTTGTTGGGCTATCTTGTCTTTCGGAATCGGATTCGGGGTGTGTACTTCTCCATCCTTACCCAAGCCGCAACAATTGTTTTTTTCAACTTCTTCAACGGTCAGCAAAAACTCTTTAACGGTACGAATGGTCTGACGAACTACAAAACTCTGCTAGGGGCGAATGTGAATGCACCGCAGACACAGTTTGTCTTCTACACGCTGACTGTATTATTCCTTGTGGGGTCTTATGCGCTCTCACGTTGGCTGACTAAAGGGCGCTTCGGAAACTTGCTGATTGCGATTCGTGATGATGAGAGTCGTGTGCGCTTTACGGGCTATAACCCTACAGGTTTTAAGGTTTTAGTATTTGGAATTTCTGCGGGTTTGGCGGGTTTAGCTGGGGCGCTTTTTACGCTTCAAACTGGCATCATCTCACCGAAGGCGATGGATATTGCGTTTTCGATTGAGATGGTGATTTGGGTGGCGGTGGGTGGTCGCGCAACCTTGGTGGGAGCGATATTAGGGGCGCTGGTGGTTAATTTTGCTAAGAGTCTTTTGAGTGAGAAGTTCCCTGATATTTGGTTGTTTTTCCAGGGGGCACTGTTTTTGATTGTGGTGACGGTGCTACCGGATGGCTTGGTTGGTTGGTGGCGTTCTCATGGGGTGGAACGGATGCGATCGCTTTTTGGATTACGCAAGCGGGTTATAACGTATCCAAGTCTGGAAGAAGATCCAGAGGTGCAGCGGGAACGAGAGAATTTGGGGGCAAGGGATTAGTTATTTAGTTATTGAGTTATTTGCTCCCCCCTTGCCAAGGGGGTTGGGGGGTCGATGCAGTTGACTATTATTAGGGGCAACAGAGCATGAACAGGAAAATCCTGGAAACGGAGAATGTGACGGTTAGTTTTGATGGCTTTAAGGCACTCAACAACCTGAACTTCAGTATGGATGCTGGGGAGTTGCGGGTGGTGATTGGGCCGAATGGTGCTGGGAAGACGACGTTTTTGGATGTGATTACGGGGAAGGTACAGCCGACGGAAGGACGGGTGATGTTTAAGGGGCGGAATGTGCGCCGTTTGCCAGAGGAGCAAATTGCGCTTTTGGGAATTGGACGTAAGTTTCAGACGCCGCGTGTCTACCTAAATTTAACGCCTCGTGAGAATTTGGAGCTTGCCTGTAATCGTAATAAGAATGTCTTTTCTACTTTGTTTGGGCAGCCTTCGTCATCTGAACGGACTACGGTTAAGGGTTTGCTGGAAACAATTGGGTTGACGCTTAAAGCGGATTTAGCCTCGGCGTTGCTGTCTCATGGGGAAAAGCAGCGCTTAGAAATTGGAATGTTGGTGGCACAGTCGCCAGATTTGTTGTTGGTGGATGAACCTGTTGCGGGTTTGACGGATGAGGAGACAGAAAATGTCGGAGATTTACTTTTAGCTTTGGCAGAAAGCCACTCTATCTTAGTAATTGAGCATGATATGGAGTTTGTTCGTCAAATTGCTCGTAAGGTAACGGTACTACACCAAGGCTCAGTTTTATGTGAGGGGACGATTGATGAAGTCCAAAATGACCCCCAAGTGATTGAGGTGTATCTTGGAGAACCAATGACGACGGCTGAACACTAGGAACTCACAAAATTACATCTTACTTATATCGATAATGAATCAAGTAACAGCCGATTTACCCCTCCCCTCACCAACTCAGCTAATGTTGCAAGCTAGTGGTTTGAATGTTTACTACGGAGAGAGTCACATTCTTCGGGATGTGGATTTGAGTGTACCAGCCGGACAGATGGTTTGTTTAATTGGCCGGAACGGTGTTGGTAAGACGACGTTACTCAAGACGATTATGGGGTTGCTGAAACCTCGCACTGGAACGATTACCTTAGCTGGAGAATCGATTACCAGTAAGTCACCGGATAAACGGGCGAAGTTGGGGATTGGTTATGTTCCTCAAGGACGGGAGATTATTCCTCGTTTGACGGTGAAGGAAAATCTTTTGCTGGGGTTGGAGGCACGTCCGAGTGGGAGGAAGGGTAATGAGGAAGTTCCAGAGGAAATTTTTGCGTTGTTTCCTGTTTTAAAATCGATGTTGTCCCGGATGGGGGGTGACTTAAGTGGGGGACAACAACAGCAACTTGCGATCGCACGCGCTTTAATGGGAAAACCTAAATTACTCGTATTAGACGAACCGACTGAAGGTATTCAGCCTTCGATCATCTTAGAAATTGAAGCGGCTGTTCGTCGTATCGTGCAATCTACAGGGATTTCTGTGCTGCTAGTGGAGCAACATTTACATTTTGTTCGGCAAGCGGATAGATATTATGCCATGCAAAAAGGTGGTATTGTTGCATCTGGTGTAACTAGCGAACTCAGCAATGAGGTCATTCAGAAATTTTTAGCGGTATAGCGCAAAAGAGAGATGAGGTGGGTAGAGAGATTTCTGCCTCAAGGCTGAATTCGTTAGGATGAGGAGCAAACTCGGCAATAGTTTAGATTACAGTCATACTCGCCGTGTCTTTATCTATGCATCCTCTTAATTCTTGCCTCCTCCCCAAGAAAAAGACTAAAGCTGTTCAACCTCAGTCAATTCACAGATTGAGGAGTGTCTCCACTCCTGAGATCTGGATTAATCGCATCACCCGCCACTGGAGTATCCACAAAAAAATTGGCTTTGGTTACTTTTTAGCGATTAGCGTTGCGGTTTTGGGTACGGGAATCGGGCTAATTGTAGGAGAGCATTATGAAGATCAAGCAATTGATAAATTCAGAGGTATCCAGGAAAGATATGAACGGATGGATAAGCTTGAAAAATCAATTTTAGAGGTCAATCTTTATCAGCAACAACTAACGCTTGAACCTGAGAATCCGGCGCGTCAGCAAGAAGACATCAGTGAATTGCTTGCCAGTGTAGATGAAGCTAGAAAATTCATTGCAGAACTTAAGTCTGATTTAAGAAATGACGACTGGATTCCTAAAGAATATGCTTCTAAATTCAAAACATTATTGCAGACTTACGACACGGAGTTGGAAGCGTACACTTTATTAGTACAGTATTTATCGCAAAAAGTCGAAGTTGATTCTTTAACTCTGGCAGAAATTCAGTCCGAAAAACAACGGTTGGGGATGACAAACAAGGGAGAACTTATCCCTAAGTTTAAAAAGCTTTCTAGAACTTTAGAAGAACTAGTTAGGTCGAATTCTGCACGACGAGAGCAGGCAAGGAAGACGATGAGATCTGCTAAGCTTTGGCGCGTGACAATCATCGTTGCCAGTATGGCGCTGTCAATGGCGATTGCAGTGGCTTTAGCTTACTATACAAGTCGTGCGATCGCGCGTCGGATTAGAACTGTAACCAAGGTAGCAAAGCAGGCTACTCAAGAAGGCAATTTCGATTTACAAGCTCCTGTACTAAGTGATGATGAAATTGGTGTCTTAGCCACGTCTCTCAATCAACTTATCCAACAGGTAGCCACTCAAATCCGGGAATTGCAGCAAGCTCAAGGACAACTCATTCAGAGTGAAAAGATGTCAAGTTTGGGGCAAACGGTAGCAGGAATTGCTCATGAAATCAATAATCCTGTTAACTTTATCTACGCCAATCTTGATTACGCCAATAACTACACACAAGACTTACTAGAATTAATTGCTCTCTATCAGCAGCATTATCCTCAGCCCATACCGGAAGTTCAGACAAAAGTTGACGAAGTTGACCTCACTTTCCTGAGAGAAGACTTACCAAAG
The DNA here is from genome assembly GCA_019358875.1 of Symplocastrum torsivum CPER-KK1. Taxonomy (GTDB): domain Bacteria; phylum Cyanobacteriota; class Cyanobacteriia; order Cyanobacteriales; family Coleofasciculaceae; genus Symplocastrum; species Symplocastrum torsivum. Next base: position 128,305 of record JAHHIF010000013.1, on the reverse strand, counting down.
ATTCTAGCCTCAATGCATGTTGGAGCCGAACGTATTCGTAAAATTATTCTCTCTCTACGGAACTTCTGTCATCTTGACGAATCGGAGCTGAAGCGAGTGGATATTCACGCAGGAATTGAGGATACTTTGTTGATTTTGAAACATCGATTAAATCAGGGTATTAAAGTTATAAAATACTATGATTCTCTACCCTTGATTGAGTGCTATCCAGCTCAGCTCAATCAAGTGTTTATGAATATCCTCAGCAATGCGCTTGATGAACTACTAGACCATCAGGAATTATCAAGTCGGGAGATTGTAATCCAAACAAAGGTTATCGGAGCCAATCAAATAGAGCTAAGAATTCGAGATAATGGGTCTGGAATTCCCCCAGAACTAAAAGATAAGATATTTGACCCCTTCTTCACAACCAAACCTGTTGGTAAAGGAACAGGGATGGGATTGGCAATTTCTTATCAAATAGTGCAGCAACACGACGGAAATATTGAAGTTTTTTCCAAGCCAGGTCAGGGAGCAGAATTTGTATTGAATTTGCCAGTTTCTAAGTAAAACTAGGTGGAGTAACTTCCCTTTTTATCACAGGTCATGATAGATAAATTTCTTGCGATCGCACAAACCGGGAAGAATGAATGGTGGCGTTATCTTTTAGGCATTCTCCTCACTTTCTTTTCTTGGCAAGTAGTTGGTGTTGTTCCTTTCATTCTTTTGGCAGTTTTTATCCAATCTGATTCAAGCGCTGAAAGTAAATTTAATCCTCAGACTTCCAAGTTTGAAGGAGTTGAGCCAATCTTTCCCTATATAGGGCTTAATTTAGCTTTTGTATGTTTTTTGATTGGTTTATATATCGCCGTTCGCTTCATCCACCAGCGTCGTTTTATAACCTTAGTCACTCCAAGCAACAAAATTAACTGGAGTAGGATTCTCCAAGGTATTGGGGTTTGGTGGATTCTTGCTACTTTGATAAGTGTAATTGAGTCGATTATTAGTCCAGAAAATTACCAATTAACCTTTAATCTCGGCAGCTTCTTGATTTTTGTTCCAATCGCTTTAGTGCTAACGTCTCTTCAAGCTAGCACTGAGGAGCTTTTCTTTCGGGGCTACTTAATGCAGGGAATTGGTCTAACCACAAGAAAGGCAATCATTCCAATAGTTGGTACTTCTATTTTATTCATGCTTCCTCATCTTTTGAATCCAGAGGTGAAAGCTGGTTTTTATCTTTTAGCGACTTACTACTTGCTTCTGGCATTGTTCCTCGCCTTTATTACCGTCAAGGACAATAGTTTAGAGCTAGCTTTAGCCGCTCATATAGGAAACAACTTATTTGCTGTGTTATTTGTTAACTATACTGATTCTGCTTTACCATCACCTTCAGTTTTCACAATACAGAAGATTGACCCAGTCTACAATTTAGTCAGTAGTCTTGTGGTTTTTGCAGGGTTCTATTGGTTCTTTTTTATCAGGAAAACTAGCGAGAGAAGGTCTAATTAAACGGTTACTCAATCCCTATACTCGTTTGGTTGTGCGTTCTGCTGATATTCGTTTAGCAGAAGGCGATCGCACGAGTTGCTGGATGTAATCTCAGTGAGGCAAGAGACTTGATGAAGAATTTGCCGGGGATATTGCGATCGCCTTTATACAAACACCAAGCACAACGCCTTGTACGAGAACTTAGCAAAGCTCAGGTTAAAGCTCACATGGTTCCGATTGCAAGCAACACCAATCAATCAGGCTTAATTTAACTCCTCTTTAATGTGAATTGTAGTCAAAGTGGACTTTACACAATTCATTTTTTTCTAGTGAATCGGCTACTTCATTTCTCTTGTTATATCAAATACCTTAATGTTTGCTACAGATACTTGATCCCCCCTAGCCCCCCTAAAAAAGGGGGGAGCAAAATTGAGTTTTAAGTCCCCCTTAAAAATGGGGATTTAGGGGGTTCCATCCGTAGTATTCTTTTTTCTATTTGATATTAATGACTCACCATCCACGGTCGTCCTTGCCGTTGTTGGCTATACCGTGATGTTGCAGCTTCCTGATCTTGAGAACGCTTAATTGCCGCTTAACAAACTGTAATTCTCAATGCAGATAGAATAATTATCTTAAATTATCGATTATCAAAATTACGTTTTTCCGTAAATTTACGGTTACATCTCAAGAGGTAAGCATTTTATAATACTCAAGTCGTTGTAAGGAATAAATCTATGTATGAGAACGATTTAGTTCCAGTGAATGCTCAAGCAAACAGCGTCGAGACTATTTTGCAAGCCGCGAAAAAGCTCCCTGTAGACCAAAGAGCTGAACTGGTGGAGACGCTTTTAGGTGAAGAATCAGGTGTTGTAGTGCTATCTGCAAATAGTCATCTAGTTGATTATGTTATTGCACAGATGAACCTTTTGTCTTCAGAAGGTTTAGCTTATGTCTTAAAAGCGATCGCATCACGAATTGCTGCTGATGGTCACTGTTCTAAAGTCTGATTCGGCTCAAGAAAAACCCCGCCTGCATCGTTATAGCGGGGTTCCGGTCATCTAGTGAGTGTGTATTTCATAAGAACTAATTTTTTGATAAAGGTACTAATTCTTTGTACTTACAGATGTATTTCAGATTTTGTTAAGATATCTGAATTCAATTAGGTTTTCTATTGTGACTCAACTTGACTTGATTCAATCACTAGTAAAATCAAGTATTGGCATAGTTATACTCAGCAGTATTTCACTTCTTTCTCACCCGAAATTTACCTCGGCGCAACCTAAGATTAGTGTTTGTTACGCAGCTCATGTTCAAAATCGAGGATGGCAGCCTGAAGTTTGTAATGGTGCTGTAGCTGGAACGACTGGACAAAGCCTTCAAATAGAAGCGATTAAAGTTCGGCTGACACCTGTTTCCCCCAATCAATTTATCTGCTATCAAGTTTATGTTCAGGACATTGGTTGGCTCTCCAAAAACGCTTGTAATGGTGAAATAGCGGGAACAACGGGGCAAAGCCGTCGTATAGAGGCGATTAAAATTTGGGTAGGCGGGATTGAATATCCAGGTGTTTGTTATCAAGCGCATATTCAGGAGATTGGCTGGCAACCTCATCCACATTGCAATGAAGCGATCACGGGAATACCTGGACAAAGTCGTCGCCTAGAAGCTATACAAATCTTTCTTTCGGAATTCCCTCCGCCCAGACCTTAACTTAGAGACATCTAGCAATTTTGTATCAACAACATCAAAAAACCCCGCCGACAATGACAACGGGGAGAAAAAATCTGGGTAGAACGATTAAACAGATTTTTTGAGTCAATGATTGTTACGCACTTGGCTTAATCGCTTTTAGACGACGCTCATCTATTTTCTTACCAGGAATGAGGTTCAAGATTTTCATAGCTTCCAGGAGCGTCTTCGTCGTGAAGTTTAGCTTGAAGTAGAAAGGCTCTACACGGTTGCGGTTACGGGGAGCTGGCTCCCAGATGCTCAGGCGGTATCCTTGAGTGAGTGGCTCAATTTTGTAGTAAATCATCATAGTAGTGCACCGATTGAAGTAGATGTTGAGATGGACTCCTAAAACTAATGTGCTACAAGAGCAAGCAACAGTCCATAGCTACATGCTCTAAATAGTTCATCAGTTAGAGCGGTGAGTCAATCTCTAGAACAAAGCGATCGCGCTCTTAACGCTTTTGTACCCTCTTCCCTAGGGAAGTACATCAGCTTTAGGCAGAGAAATTGGTTCCTCTAGGTAGAGGCGTTAGGTTCCAGTTCAAAATAAATATAGAACCGGTTCTTCAGCAATATTGCCACTGAATGCAGCAAGATTCTGTCCATTCCTATCGATTTAGCTGGTTTGATTGGTTTTGTCTTTGGTATCCTCCAGGTTGGCTGATTTTATTCAACCGCCACTGGCAACGCTACCAACCCAATCCTGAGGGCTGGAATTGGCTGGAATATATCTTGTTCCTAATTCCAGGAGGATTTTATCTGGCGCTCTTGCTTCGCTGGCTACGTCTTGGTTGCCGCTTCCCTCGTCAAGAAGTTGGGCAGTTTAACCCCAACTATCAACAAGCCTTTCGAGATGAAGTCCTTGCGCCAATTGTGAGGCATTACTTTCGGGCTGAATTGCACCACGTTGAAAATCTTCCCCAAACTGAGCCATTGATTGTGGCAATGAACCATGCAGGAATGTGTTTTCCTTGGGATTTTTTAGGATTAGCCTATCTCTTGAGCGAGACACGGGGATGGGTTGTGCAACCGCTAGCTGATATCTCCTTATTTGAGCACCCATGGGTAATTTGGTGGCTTCCACCAGGATGGTCACAAGTTTTGGGTGGTGTTCCGGCCCAACTCAATGAGTTTGAAGCAGCGGTTGCTCACGAAACAGTTCTGCTCTATCCTCCAGAGGGTTTACGTGGCCCTGCTAAAGGTTGGTTAAAGCGCTACCAACTTGAGACTTTCCATCCTAGCTTTATTCGGTTAAGCGATCGCTACCACATCCCAATTCTGCCAGTAGCTTGCATTGGTAATGAGTTCTTACATCCTTGGACATTTAATCTCAAAAAACTGGCAAAGCGATTTTACTTGCCCTTCTTGCCCCTCTCGCTTTTGATGGTTGTCTTCTTACTGTTCCCTTCAATGGGTGTCTGGGCAATGAGAACAAAGCTACGCTATTACCTTCAACCCCTCTATCAACCTTGGACAGAAGTAGAACCAGTGCAACAGCAACAGACTCACTCAGGAGAAGTGCGCTCAATCACTTACCAAGGGGCGCAACGATTACGCGAGAAGCTGCAAATTACTATTAATCAGCTTATAAGCCGCAAGCTAGATAATTCGTAACCTACAAAATGTCGGCGTTATTTGTGTGAATTGCAACTCAGCTAATGCTTAAAACTTAAAGCTGAAAAAAGGTAGGTCATGGTCATTGTGGGTCACTAACAACAAGGTAAATACCAAAACCGTACTGATAATCGTAAACGACAGGGCAATTGGTCCTTTTCGACTCAAAAAGCCAATTATGAGTACAAAGCCAAAAAAAAGAATCGCTGAGAAAATTAAGTCTAATCTTCTCATATTCCAAGCTATTAAAGGGTCTTCAAGATTTGTAAACATAATATAACGTAGTTGATTTTCGTCAATATTTGTAGATTAACAACAGACATAACCTCTTTATGTAACACATCTTACCGTCCTTTATCTTGACACTTCATTTATTACTAAAGGAGTAGGAAGACAAAGGACACAGTAAGGGCAGGTGTTGGACAACATGGAGATAAGAAGAGGCACAAGGGAGATAATACAGAGAGTTGATAAAATTGGAGACTTGAGAGCCTGTAGAGTAGATGTACCAGTTTTCTCCAAAATCTCACTTTCTCTTTCTGCGATATTTGCCCAAGCTTGGTGTGAGGCAGTAGGGTACAAATGACTCAAGTTTCAATGTCCACTCTGATTGCTGGGGCACGTTCAGGTCAGCTTGTGAGCTTTCCAACCGATACGGTGCCAGCCTTAGCTGTGCGTCCAGATTGCTCAGAATTGGTGTTTGCCGCTAAGCAACGGAATCAAGCAAAACCATTGATTTTGATGGGAGACTCCGCTGAGTCTCTTTTGCCGTATATATCTGGCACAGTTCAGGAATTGGAGATTTGGCAGCGAGTCGCAAAGCAGTATTGGCCTGGGGCACTGACGTTGGTGTTACCTGCATCTGCTAAAGTTCCGGCGGCGATGAACCCAACTGACTCGACGACGATTGGAATACGAGTGCCAAACTCGGAAATTGCGATCGCTATTCTATCTGAGACTGGCCCTTTAGCGACAACTAGCGCCAATCGTTCTGGTGAACCGCCTTTGCAAACAATCGCGGAAATTGAGGAGCAGTTTCCTGAGGTTCTCACACTCCAGACTACTGAATTAGAAGCGGCCAAACTAGTAACTACGGGTGTCCCTTCTACAGTTGCTAAATGGACACAGGGTCGTTGGGAAATCTTGCGCCAAGGAGCTGTCCAAGTGGATAGCTAAACCTTTTAGATTATCACATTTTAGTATGTACATCCTGATGTGTAGAAAATAGGGGGATCGCGTTCAAGGATAGGTTTCTACTATGTGCCATCAATAAGGGGAGTTGGTTGGTCACCGTCCTCCAAACCCTTTACCCTGGTTAGATTTCGACCAAATCAGCAATTCGCCATTTTGACCGCCAGCAGCAAGTTGATGTCCTTGGGGATGCCAAGCCAGACAGGAAAAACCGTCAGGTGAGCCTTCCAAAACTTGTGCAACTTTTTTGGCTTTGTGCCAAAGACAAATTTGACCGTCGTCAGCGGCTGATGATAAAAGAAAGGTGTCAGGTTGAAAGGCTAAAGCCTGTACCATGCCGTCATGAGCCTCCAGCACTCGACCGTCCCAACCGCCTAACTCGTCAGCCTGCTTTTCCCAAATCACAACACCCTCCACGCTAGAGAGGGCTAATACGGGCGCACCTACTGATGTCACTGGCTTCGACCACACCAGATTGCGGATTTTACCGGGAAAGCCGCGCATGACCCAAGGGTCGAGGTAGCCCCATTCCCAAACCGTTAGGGTGTTGTCCAGATTGCCAGCCGCCAAGTAGTTGCCATCAGGCGACCAAGCGATCGCGACACTAGCGGTAGGCAGAGCAAAGAAACAGGGGTCATCATTCCAATCAGCAGCATTCCAAACCTTAACTCCTTTGTCGCCACAGACGGCTAGATGCTGTCCCGATGGATGCCAGGACATCCCCAGTACCGACGACTCCTCAAAATTGAGTGTCGCTACCACTTCACCTGCATCGGCATCCCACACTTGGACGTGACGCTTCAAACAAAAGGCAAGCTGGTTGCTTGTGGAACTCCAACTGAGCTTGTCAACCCAAGCTGGGGCATTTTCTAGGGTGTGCAAGGGTCTACATCTGTATACTCCTGCATCTGGATGCAAACGCCAAATTTTCACCCGTCCATCCTGTCCACTAGCCGCGAGAAATTCTCCATCCTTTGAGAAAGCAAGGCAGTCTATCGACTGACCCTCACCGAATTCTATGGGAATAAAAGACCACTTAATCTCGCTTGGACTGGGTAAATTTTGCCAAAGTATTACCTCCCCTGAAGCAGAACCGATAGCTAAAGTTTTCCCATTCGGTGACCAGGCGATCGCGGTCACATATTCCGAAAGTGTCTCCGAAAAGTGTCGGTCAAACAATTTCTTGCCAGTAGCACCTAAGCGATACACACTAAAAAGTCCTCTCCTCGTTTTCATAATGATAATCATTATCAAAGAAAGAAAGAAGAGTCTCACCTCATAAATTTCAGGAATTCGTCAAGTTGTTAATTGCTGCTTCGGAGTAGCAATTAACAACTTGTTCTCTATCCTTTAGCCTCTCATGCCGCCTCTATTTCCTCTACAAGCTTAATACCCAGCCGATTAGCCGCCATAGGTTACCTTAAAAAAAACGGCTATGCTTGAGAAGATTTAATTTTTGAGCAGCACAGCACAGATTTTAGATTTAATTTTGGTTAAAGGCATGGGCGAAATGGATTTGATCTATTTGGTAGTTGGCATTGGGTTGGGAGTTGTCGGGAGCCGTATTGCTCGTTCCAGTAAGGAGCCAGCGGTTTCTCAAGTGTCTGTCCCCCAAGCAATCCCTCCAGAAATCCCCCAGCCTCTTGAGGAGGTTAAGGAAGAATCCTTGTCTCTTAACGATGAACTGCAACCGCTGAAAGAGCAATTGAAGCAAACCCAGTTGGCTTACCAAATGGCTCATGAAATGAGTCAGTTTAAATCAGGATTTTTAGCGCGGACTTCTCACGAGTTGCGATCGCCTTTAAGCAGTATGATTGGCTTGCATCAGCTAATTTTGTCTGATCTATGCGATTCTCCAGAGGAAGAACGAGAATTTGTTGCTCAAGCTAATGCTTCGGCATTAAAACTGGTGAAACTGCTAGATGATGTGGTTAAGGTGTCGAAAACTGAACACGGCACAAACCAATTGGAGCTGCGCTCCTTGTCGTTGACAAAGGTTTTTGAGGATGTCCATCGTCTAACCTATATGCAAGCAGCAAATCGCAATCTCCGACTGGAGGTAATTCCCCCTGACCCTGAAATCTACGTTTTAACAGACGCACAGCGTTTTCAGCAGGTGGTGATGGGTATTGTGGACTCCGCTATTGCTCAGATGGAAGAAGGCAGCATTCGAGTGTCTGCCGCTTGCTCCCCAGAGTCTAAAGAGGTTCAAATCTTGTTTGATATCCAATGTCCAACTGAACTTTGGAGTGAGTCGATAGATTTACTGTCAACAACACCTGAGGTACAAAAGCAAGCTAGTGAAGTCACAAAAGGTTCACCAGGGCTAAATTTGTTGATCGCTCAGAGCCTTCTCGAAGTAATGCAGGGAAGACTAGAAGTGCTGTCAGCGTCCGGCGAAGAACCCAGTAGTGATTCTCCTAACCAGAAGATTACCGGAATTCAGTTTTTTATGCCCCTAGGGACTCTTGAGACTGTAGAGCAGGTGTCGGCATAGAGTTATGGATTGGCTGATTATACAACACCATCGTGGTGCTGGAGTTACACTCAAAACCAATGCGTTCGTAAAAACTTTGTTGATGGGTGGTCATTAGGTAGACGCGCTCTACACGGTTCATCCGAGGGTGGCTAAGTACAGTTTCTACCAACTTGCGCCCTAATCCTGCACCACGATAGTCAGGGTGGACGACGACATCCCAAATTGTTGCCCGATAAATACCGTCTGATGTGGCTCTTGAAAATCCAATCAGCCGCTCACCATCCCAAACAGTGATTACGGGTTCACTATTTGCGATCGCAATTTCCCAGTCTTCAAGTTTTCGGTCTTTTGCCCAAAAGGCTCCCAGGCGGAACAGTTCCTGAAGTTGGTGGTAATCGATTCGAGACTTGCGATCGCAAAATTGAATGCTGCGGCAATCCATTGACCAAAATTCCTTCTGAATTTTTTTTTCAAGATTGACCTGATTAGTGATGCCAGCTCATCAGTATTTAGGCTGAAGAGTTGCCTGAATTGCTTGATTCAGATCAACCACAAATGACTATGGTAACGATTTCTTACAACTTTACAACCTTGAAGCCATTTTTTGTTAAGAGTTCCTGACATTAAGAGTGAGCGAATGTCACGGTGAAGCAATTATGGCTTGGATTAAGAAAGAACTAAAGGTGCTTACTTTAGCATCATTTGCTACCTAGACAAAACCACTCAGCCGTAAAGCTTGTCAAGAACTAGCCGTAGATAGAAGTAGACCTCAACCGTAGATTGATAAGGTATGGATGAGTTCTCCTGATACACGTTATGACCTCAAACCACACTCCATCCCCTCGCCTCAAGGAAATTTTTCGAGTCATTCTTTCGGTAGCCATCATTTTTGTGGGAATTACACACTTTGTCAAACCGGAAGAATACGCCAAAATCGTTCCACCCCAACTTGGGGATAAATTAGCAATGGTTTATGTCAGTGGCTTCTTTGAGATTTTGGGTGGTATTGGCTTACTGATTCCGTTTGTAAGTGTTGCGGCGGCTTGGGGGCTGATTGCACTGTTCATTGCAGTATTTCCAGCAAATATCTACCAAGCGATTCATAGCATTCCAATTGAAGGCATCCCCCATCATCCTTTGCTGTATTGGTTTAGGCTTCCGTTTCAAGCTGTTTTCATTGCTTGGGCATGGTGGTATACCCGAAAGCCAGAGGAACAACCTGGAGCATCTGGCGTTGCATCTCAAGCAGAGTAATCTTTTAATCGTTAGAGAACGAGTCTAGAGAGTTGTCCTTTACAAATTGACCGATGTTGTAATTGGTGGAACTTCTTTATCCATCGTACAAATTAAGCGCTTGCAACACTTCAGCCAACGAGTTAACTTCTGCTGGCTTGAGTAGGTAGAAGTCCAGTCCTAATTCATAAGCACGAGGTAAATTGCGATTGCCCTGTGCTGTTAAAGCAATGACTGGTAATTCTTTGAATAGTGGTTGTTGGCGTATCCACTTGAGCAGATCTAAACCGGACATTCCCGGTAGCCTCAGATCCAGGGAGATCAAGGCAGGTAAGGGGTATTGAGTGCGATCGCTATAAGGTTCCTTTCCCTCAAGATAGCGAATTGCATCCTCTCCAGTTTCGACAACTTGAAGGACAAACCCTGCCTTCAGTTGCCGAAAAGCTCGTTCCAAGGAAAAAAGGTCAGCTCGCTCATCTTCAACCACTAAAACTGTCTTTTGCTGTACTCCTGTCATCTCTACTATTCCCTGTCACTCCTGTCCGAGTGAATGGTTGAAAGAGAGCCAGTAGAGTTCAACGACTCGTACCATCTCTAGTAGAGCATTAGGAGCAGGGGGCTTAGTCAAGTAAGAATTGGCTCCTAGTGCGTAGGCACGCTCAATATCAACCTTTTGATCAGAAGAGGTTAGAACCACGACTGGTAGATATTTGAGATTAGACTCATTCCTCAGCCAGCTAAGAACTTCAAAGCCAGAGCGTCGCGGGAGTTTGAGATCGAGCAACATTAAACTTGGCAGTGGATAGCGATCGCGATCTTGATAGGGTTCTTGTCCACTTAGGTAATAAATTGCTTTTTCTCCATCGGTGACGACTTCCAGAGAACTGACTAGGTTTGTTTTGCGGAATGCCCGTTGAATTCTAAATACATCTCCCGGATCATCCTCCACCAGCAAAATTGTAGAACTGTATGAATTGTTCATCTCACGGTTTGCAACTCTACCCAAAATCGACTTCCTTGAGTGGGAACTGACTCTACACCAGCCTGTCCACCCAAACGCTCCGCACCTTTGCGTACAATTGCCAAACCAATTCCTGTACCTGGATAAGTCTCTCTACCATGTAGCCGCTCGAAGACACCAAAGATTTGCTCTTGATATTTTGGTTCAATACCAATACCGTTGTCTTGGACCCACAGACGCACCCAGTTATCCTGCTCTTGTGCCCAAACTTTAATTTGCGGTTGGACTCCTGGAGCAACAAATTTCACAGCATTCGATAGCAGGTTAGCAAAAATTTGCACCAATGTAGGACGATGCCCCATCGCATTGGGCAAGTCTTCTGCAACGATGATTTCAGCATTGCGATCGCGTAACTCTGACTCTAGTTGTGTCTGGGCTTCTGCGACAACTTGTGCTAAACGAACAGGTGTAAGCTTAATCTCTTCTCGGCTGAGGCGACTGTAGGCTAGCAGATCTTGAACGAGATTGTTCATGCGATCGGTGCCATCAAAAACCTGCTGAATATAGTCGTGGGCAGTTTCGTCTAGCTCGTCACCATAATCTTCTAGTAAGGCTTGAGCGAACCCTTGAATCCCTCGTAAGGGGGCACGCAGATCGTGAGCAACTGTGTAAGAGAAGGCTTCCAATTGCTCGTTGGCTTCTTGGAGTTGGACAGTACGCTTTACAACTCGCTGCTCTAGCTCAGTAGCATAGTCCTGAAGTTGCTTGCGTAACCTAGATTGTTGAATAGCGATCGCTAATTGACTGGTCACTTCATGGGCAGTTTCCTGAGCCTTAGGATTGAAAGCATCAGCCTGAGTCGCTAGCAAATTAAGACTACCAATCAAGTTATCCTCAACCATAATCGGCACAACAAGAAAGCTGTGATAGTTCTCAGTTAATAACCTTTCTAGCGCAGGCGGACGCTCAATGAGGGCTGCAATGTCTTTGATGTAACAAATAGGCTTACACTGATCGAGCAGGTCTAAGGGAATTTGCTTTGTAATTGGTACTACTGCTCCAGCCGTATCTTCAGTAACTTGCCCTGCTAAGATTTTGCCTTCATTAGTCTCAAAGTTAAATAGAATCACTGCACCCTGTTCAAAAGCAAAAATGTCTTTCAACTTCAAAAGCATCTCATGAGCTAGTGATTCAATCGGTTGGACTGCCAAAATCGCTTGGTCAATCTCATGCAAAGCGGCAAGGCGTTGAGCTGAGTACTGTGTAGCTTCTGTCTGTTCCTTAGCAATGCTCAGGGCTTGCTCATAGTTGCGAGATACGGAGTGGATTTGATGCCAGATAAAATAAGCAAGAATGATTCCGAGTAAAGTCGCCAGAGCAACACTACTGCCGATGACAACTTGAGTAGTACCTCGAACTCTTTGACTTCGAGCATCCCGCAACCGCTCTTCAGTTTGAATGAACTCACTCATTTCACGGCGGATTACATTCATCAACTGATTACGATTCTTTATGATCGCTGTTGGTGGTACCTCACCCTTCTGTTTGGGGGCAATCAGTAAAGGATTAGATTTGCTCCACTCCTGATATCGCGACCTCATCTGAAGTAGGCGTTGAACTTGAGGAGGATTGTCTGAAACCAGAGTAATTAAGGCTTGAAAAGAAGGTTCGACAAGTCTGTCAGCTTGTTGATAGGGAGCCAGAAATTCCGAGTCATCCGTTAGCCGGTATCCACGAATACCGGATTCTACCTCGGTAACCAGCCTTTGCGTTCGATTCGCTTGAGCAATGACCTGATCTGTATGCTCAACCCATTCCATTGCCAGCAAGAGGCGACTGATTTGCCAGATAGACACACCCGCCAAGAGTAGCATCAGTAATAAGGGCAGGGTGATAACGCTGATTAATTGACGCCTAAATAAAACTTGGGGAGGCGTGAATACCATATTGCTAGGCTACTCATTGGCTTTAATAAACTGAACTGTACAAATGATAAGAGATAGCCGAACGATAAATATGCAAGGATTTTAGCTACCAATGCCCTATTTCAGTAAGTTCAGCCGCTGACCATCTTAGCGCCATGCGATCGCGAAGTGCTGCTTTCAGCAGATTGCAAAGGTGACATCACAAAAGCAATCTAACGACAAGCCTCACCATCGGCAAGTCACACTCAAACGAAGCCAGAAGTCTTTGAGCCGTCTGGTGTATGCGGTTGTTAGACGGCTCAGCGCAACGAGCATCTTTCAAGATTCCTAGGGGTACTGCCAACCTGATCACTTTTTCGCTAGAGCCTTGTACCACTTAGTAAAGGTCGGTAGATGGGTACGGCAAAAGTTCTCGGTGTCAATTTCTACCTCGTAGCCCAAGCTCACAAACGGTGGAAACATTGACATTGCACCCTTTAGCTTAGCGGCAGCAGGTGTACCCGGTTTGCTCACTTCAATGTAGATCTTCTGCAAAAGCTGAAGTAATTCATCAGGATACTGCCTGCTGGTTTGCAGTTGCCCGACTTGCTCTACGAGTTCTGCCACCACAATTTCCGCCTCTGGCTCAGCAATTTCAACTTGGGTCGAGCGTGTCGCTAAAAGCTGCCAGTATTCTTCCTCAAAAGGACGCATCTGCTTACGTAGCTCCTGAATGCCTAACTCTATGCGAGTATGCTCCTCAAAGGGAGCTAAAATCTTAGCTTTCTCTTTACCTGCTATTTGCTGGCGAAGAAGTTCCAGATGCTCTTCAACTGTACAAAGACGATCGTTTGACATTTGGTTAGATTCTATAGTTGCTTTAATAAACTGATTAGATGTTGACTTAGGTCGCTTAACCGAGGTTGGCTTAGGTTGTGCTTTTCTCTCTGCGGGTACTTCAGGCTGAGGTATAGACGCTGGTTTTGCTTTAACCTGAACTGTTCTTGCCACAGGCTTAATTCCAAAGATATCTAGCCAATCTTCAGTAGAAAGGCTATTCTCTATAGCTTCTACTGCTAACTCATCAACTGTGTTTTCAACTAATAAGCGTTTGTCAATCAGTTTTTTCTTAATCCGCTCTTCAACTGTTCCCTTCATCCAAAAGCTGTAAACGGTTACACTAGATTTCTGACCAATTCGATGAGTTCGATCCTCTGCATTCTGCATCTTTGCTGGATTCCACGGATGATCGAAATGGATAACGTAAGTCGCTTCAGTCAGCGTTATGCCATAACCCGCAGTATCAATGGTTGCCAAAAATACTGTGATATCTGGATTACAGCGAAAATCCCTTACTGCTTGATTTTTCTGTTGATTAGAAATCTTACCTGTGTAAATAACATATTTGATTCCTTTATCATCCAGTAGTCTGGCAATTTTATCCGTTCCTTCTTTCCGGTACTGTGAGAAAATTAAAACTTGGTTCTTGTTAGCAGCAATTGTTTCCAGATATTCCAGCAATAATTCTGTTTTCGGACTTTCCGAGCGCTCCTTTGCAAAATTACAAATCTGCTTCAATTCCCCCAGCAGTGCAAAAATATGTTGTCGAACCTGAATAGTTTGTTCTACACCTAAAGATGTCTCAATTTTTTGCCGACCTGCCTGTAGTGTTCGGTTATAGTCTGCCTTCTGATACTCATCCAACTCTAGCCAATCTTCCTGCCGCACCTTATCTGGAAGCTCTTGCAAAACATCCTGCTTCAATCGGCGCAACATATAGGGGTCGATTGCTGCTTTCACAGCTTCAGGAGAATCTTCAACGCTACCTCTAAATGTAGCTGGACGGATAAAAGCAAACAGTGACTTCACATCATCCAGGCTATTTTCGATCGGTGTACCTGTCAGCGCCCAACGATATTCTGACTGTAAACATCGAATAGCTTGCGAAGTCTTAGTCTCTCTATTTTTAATTTTTTGTGCCTCATCCAAGATGATGCAATCAAACTTGTTCCAGTCAGTCAGAACTTGGTTCCGTATATCTGTACGCAGCGTGTCATAGGTTGTAATGTAAACGTGAAAAGGGCGTTCCCAAGCAAGCTTCCGCTGCTCTTGATTACCACCGCGAATAACTGCAACTTCTAGCTCTGAAGCCCAATGATAAAAGTGTCCACTCCATCCCTCTGAACTGCCAGTTTCAATAGTCAAGTCAACACTACCAATCACAGCAGGTGGGCACACAATTAACACTGACCGGATTTTTCCTTGACGAAAAAGTAAACGCAAAGCATTCACAGCCTGAACCGTTTTACCAGTACCCATTTCATCTGCCAACAGAGCTGATGGTTGATCTACCAGCCAACGAATTCCCTCCTGCTGATACCCGCGCAGTTCATGATAAAAATCTAACTCCTTGGGAAACTCTAGCGAGAGTGGAGGCAATAGAACTGGTAGCAAAAGCTCCCACTGGCTTGGAGAGCGGGTCAGTATTTTGTCTCTACTCGGCTTGCGTCCTACGGCTTGCTTGTCTTCACCGTCTGAATTACTTTGTTTCTGCTGAACTTGACCAAAATACTGCCCAAAAATATCAGGTTCACCCAACGCACAAAACAAGTTTTCAGATACCTGAGGAGCAGGAGTAAGAACTTTCTCATATTTGAAAGTCTTAGTGGGTGTGAGCAGATCCAGATAATTCTGTGAGCATGTTACTCCTTCAAGGAACCAGTCAGTTAAGTCATAAACTTCTGGTTGTGGAATGCTGATGCCAGCACTACTCTGAATCTTAGGAACAAATAGAGGTTGTTGAATCTCATAAACTTTTGGTGTTTCTAGTAGGAGATCACCGGATGGGCTACTCCTTGTCATCACCAAGCAGAGATTATCAGAGGTGAAGATGGCTGGAAACTGAAAACTGTGTCGATAAACAACAGCAGATTCCATCATCCAACCTGATAGCAAGTAGATTTCTGGAGATCTAACACCCGATGCAATACGAGTAATCTGCCTTGCAATTCCACTAATTAGGAACATAGGTGTTAGCTGTCGCCCACTTTACGACTATGCGCGTCTGTACATGCCTCAGTGAGACGAACGAACGGCTCCATTAAGTCCCTGCTGCAAAAGATTGATTGCAACTGCTGTGAAATCTCTGTCAACTTTGGCTCGAATTGACCAGAAGTATGAAATTTAACTGGAGGATGACCAGAATCTGGTGAATTGAGTGGTTGGGTCGAAGCCCGTGTATTGAGGAGATGTTTATCTTCTTTCAGCATGAGAATTGTCGGAATCTCTTGCTTAGCATTCATGCCCAGAAACAAGATATCTTGGACGATAATCAGGTTAGGCTTTTGCTGGAGAGCATTCAGAAGAGGTAAGCCAATCAGTTCTACAGACATATGCTCATCCAAAAGCTCACCATAGAGTATCTTTTGGAGCTTATCAGGACGAATAGGCGCTGTTACTCGAAATTCTAGAGGCTTCGTTTCTCTATCAGTTACCAACACTGCTCCACGGATAGCAGCACCATTCTCAAAGCGATGTATTCCGAGGAAGCTGATCGTGCTGATCGTGGCAAATTCCATAGCACTTCAAACGTAGACAGCAAAAACCAGGTAAGCATATTAGGAAATACACAGCCTGGGTATTATTCTACGGAATTTTTTTAGGCTGTACGAGAAGAACCATTCCATGAGATCAGTTTTTATGTAAGGGGGGGGAGCAATCAAAGAATACGTGCGACGCTACATAATAAAATTCTCTCAAACCTATTTTCTGAATTGCTAAAGCGACAAATTGAGCAATTTAACGTTGAAATTAACCTGAACTCAAACAGCATAAGTTCTAATCCAGAATTCCAACTTCTGGTTAAACGTGATCTGTGAGCGTGCCTACCACGAGGTGTAATAGACTTTTTGCTCCAAGTACGGGGAAAGGGGAAAGGAATCTGTCATCCCTTTCCCCTTTTCTCTAGCTTTTGCAAGCAGTCTAATCTGTAGCTGCTTAGAACAAGAATCAGAAATGATTTTTTACTCGATACTAAGCAGTACTATACTTCTACGCTTTCAGCCAACGGGCGGCATCTTTGGCGTGATAGGTGAGAATCAAGTCAGCACCAGCACGCTTGAAGCCGAGTAATGTCTCCATTACAACACGCTCTTCATCAATCCAGCCGTTGAGGGCAGCGGCTTTCACCATGGCATACTCACCAGAGACGTTGTAGGCGGCAACGGGTAGATTAGTTGCTTCCTTAACACGGCAGATAACATCCATGTATGCCAAGGCGGGTTTGACCATCAGCATATCAGCCCCTTCGGCAATATCGAGTTCAATTTCCTTGATGGCTTCACGCACGTTGGCAGGGTCCATTTGGTAGGTGCGGCGATCGCCAAATTGAGGTGTAGAATCAGCAGCATCTCGGAAGGGTCCATAGTAGGCAGAGGCATACTTGGCGGCATAGGAAAGGATGGGTGTATCCTCAAACCCCGCCTCATCTAAGCCTTCCCGAATCGCTTGCACAAAACCATCCATCATGCCCGATGGTGCAATAATATCTGCACCTGCCTTAACTTGAGAGACGGCTGTTTTTTTCAGTAATTCTAGCGTTGGGTCATTGAGGACGCGACCTGTTAAATCACCAACTTCCAAATAACCGCAGTGACCATGACTTGTATATTCACACAAACAGGTATCGGCGATGACCACCAACTCCGGGACGGCTTCTTTCACTGCCGTAGCCGCTTTCTGGACAATGCCGCAATCATGCCATGCGCCTGTTGCGTCTACATCTTTATCTTCAGGAATGCCAAACAAAATTATTGAGGGGATGCCAAGATCGTAGACTTGCTTGGCTTCTTCAACAATTTTGTCTACCGATAGTTGGTAGACTCCTGGCATTGATTTAACTTCTTGAGCAAACCCTTTGCCTGGTACAGCAAACAGAGGGTAGATTAAATCATTGGTCGTCAGAACATTCTCGCGCACCATCTGGCGCAGTGGAGTGGTTCTGCGGAGGCGGCGAGGACGGTGAGTTAGCTGAGTGCGATTTGAGACTGGAGGCATTGATCGGTTGGGAGAGACACAGGGAGCATATATTTCGCCTTCTTTAGTTTCTATGCTTCTCATATCGAACTCAGACTGGTTTGGGAGCATGGCTAATGTTAAAAAACTAATTTACTTGTAAACAGGAAACAAAAAGACTATCTCCACTATGGAGGCGTGTTAACAGTTTAAAGCCTAGTTTTCTCCCCTTACTCTCAGAATAGGTAACGTTCTGTTAAATATGATTTGGATTGGGGATTAGTGACTGGGGTTGGGAAGGAGAAAATTTCATCCTTATCGTTGTGCCCTAGCCTAAGCGCGGAGGATTCCCTTAAAAAAAGAAAGCACCCACATAGGGTGCTTCTAGAGTTACCAGCAAACGGTTTAGTGCTGATGCCAAGAGAGTTAAGCCTCAGTAGCAACGAGTTCGGGTTCAGCGATTACTTCCGCTTCTCTGGCGTAAACACTTACCTTCTTACGGGTTTTTCCTTTTCTCTCGAACGTGACAATGCCATCGATTAGGGCAAAGAGAGTGTAGTCACTGCCAACACCCACGTTGTTGCCGGGATGAAATTTAGTCCCGCGCTGACGGACTAGAATATTGCCAGCTCTTACAACCTGACCACCGAAGCGCTTAACGCCTAGGCGTTGGGCATTCGAGTCACGACCGTTGCGAGTACTACCAGTTCCTTTCTTATGAGCCATAGTGTCCTCTTGACGTATCTTTATATTTACTATTCTGAAGCAGCTTCGGCTGTTTCTTCAGTTGTAGGCGCTTCGGTCGTTTCGTAGGCGGTTGGTGTCTCGTCTTGTTGTGCCGCCGCAGAAGCCAAAGTAGAACCATTCATACTGATGGAGTTAATCATCAGACGAGTAATTTCCTGGCGGTGTCCACGCTTCTTACGAGTCTTTTTCTTCGGCTTCATCTTGTAGACGATGACTTTGCGACCGCGAAAGTGGCGCATCACCGTACCTTCGACTGTTGCCCCTTCAACGAAGGGTTGACCAATTGTTACTTCACCGTCGTGCTGAACGAACAAAACACTTTCGAGTGTTATGCTCTCCTCGGCTTCGACTGGCAGCAGCTCAATGTCATAAAAGCGACCGGGTTCGACTCGCACTTGCTTGCCACCCGTTTCGATAATTGCGTAGCTCATTGGGATTGTCCTATAAATTGCCGTACAGGTAGCTGGTTAAGGTCTCAAATACAAGTTATTGAGCAACTTTGCCAGCGTTTGCTATGTCTCCACCTGATCCGAGCAGGTAATAGCGCACAATCTACTATTATCTTAGATTTAGTAAAAACATGTCAATCTATTTTGCTTAATTATGGGCATCAGCTAAGAAATAGCTCACGAATCCCAGCACTACCAATTTCCACCGCCAATGCCGCTAAGAGAAAACCTAGAAGCTTAGTAATAATGACCGCGCCTTCTGGTCCAAGCCAAGGATCGATGCGACCTGCCTGACGCACAATTACCCAGGTCACAAACATCGCCGATACAATACCAACCACCACACTGATATGAGCATTAGGAGCTTCAGACATCAATAGCATGACTGTCGTCAGTGTTCCAGGACCGGCTAGCAGTGGTAAGGCGAGTGGGGTTATTGCCACATCACGTCCTTGCTCAACAACTGGCGTATCGAGTTCTCCCTCTAGCATCCGTAAGGCAATGATGAGCAAAAGCAGTCCTCCAGCTATTCGCAAAGATCCCATGCTGATGTCCAAGTACTGCAAAACCCATTTACCCGCAAACGCAAATCCTAGTAGTACCAGAGTCGCCACAATAGTAGCTCGATCCACGACATTGTTCCTTTGCTCCGGCTCCATGCCTTTAGTCAGAACCAATAAAATCGGTATATTACCTAAAGCATCTGCTAAGACAAAGACAGCCACAAAGGTTTTGATAAAGATAGAGGTATCCACAGCTAGCGTTTAGAAGAGGAGGATTCATTAAAGGCTACCTTCAATGCCATCCAGTTTCCCACATTCCGTAGGTTGATCTACTCTATTCCTCAGTTGGTCAGAAGTGGTGATTTAAGACTACTAACGCGGCTTCACTTTTTGCTTAAGAAGCGATCGCTACTTCATCCTTAAAACTCCCGCAGGGAATTCGCCTAGACTTGAGCAATTCACGGGACTCTTGCCTAACTCGACCTTCCATCGCCTCGTGCTGCAATATAATAAACGCTCTAAAATCTTCCCAATCATATTTTGTTAATAAAAGCTGACGCAGTTGGTCTTCTGCCTCCACTGTTAGGTAACCAGTCATCAAAGCTTGTTGAACAATTTCACGGATTAAATGCATCGTACATTTCCCCTCTTGCTTGCTAGATAAAGGTAATTCAAGACCTCTGAGCAAACGCAATCTACAGTTTTCTGAGCCACCTTTCTCGTGTACTGGCAAATTTTTGATTGGCTTTAGCTGGTTCTTGTTTGTTCAGTAAATTCATGAACCCCTGCACCGACACCTCCTATCATTCAATAAATGTCAGCGGCTTTGTTAACGGTTATCAGCTAAGCCATTCATCTTGCTAAGTTGAACTGACAAGAGATGACCTGAAGATTGCTTTTTCTGCCAGAGCGCACTGATGCCAAAGCACTTTTGTTATTAGTAAGGACGCACCCACTTAAGCTTTGTTTCACACTTCCGGATTCACAAAGAAGTTGCCTGTAGTTGTTACATTTGTTTGTATTACAGGCTGACAAAATCGTCACACTACTATGGATACATGTGAAGTTTACAGAATCATTGAGAACAACAGTCTCTTCCCAAAGTAGGATTAAGATTTTGACAAAACATGGTTTTAACCTATTCATAAGGCTTGTTCTGGTGCCGTACAAGCGTCATACAAACGTTATACAGATAGATAAAGCAAGTTTTACAAAGGGTTTGGGCAACTAGCCTTGATTGGACATTGCAATATCATCCTTTTAGGTAAAAGGTCAAGACCTAGCTTTCTGCTCTAAAAGCCCTAATGACTTTAACTATCGACCAGACTACTAGCTAAGTTGGGCAACGATCTGATTTTGTAACAGGGTTTGGTTGGTCAACAGGTCTTCAACCGTGAGACGCAGGGAGCGTTGGGCATCAACCGAAAACTGGATTTTAATGCGATCGCGTCCTGGATTTCCAGGGGGGGTAAGTTGGGCAATATTTCTTGCCCCGTCACGGTCATTAAGAGGTTGCACAGCGGTTTGACCATTGCCCAACTGACGAGTAATTAAGCGATCCCCATCAAAGTACACTTCAGTAGCACCCGTTTGCGCCCCCAACTCTCCGACAATGAGTTCAATGCTTGGTTGGTTATCTACGGATGCCCCTAAAACAAGTTCCACGGATTCACTCATCGGGTAAGCTTGTCCGGCTTTGATGATGGAATGCCAGTTGTGACAATTGTTACGTCTATCCCAGTAGCGGATGCCGTAGCTGTGGTATAAGAAGTCCTGAACTTCAATGCCTTGACTAAGCTGAAGTGCGCCTTGCGCGATCGCTTCAAACGGCTTTTCGCTCCGAATTTTGCTAGCGTCGAAGTATTGCTTGACCCAATTTTGAACGGCTGGAATTTGGGCAGTGCCGCCGACTAACAAAACAGCATCAATATCTGACACTTCTATTCCGGAGCGTCGCCCTTGTTGCAACAGTTGTGCCATCCTATCGTCTAAAATCTCAAAAAACTGGTGTTCTTTGAGGATGGCTTCAAAACCATCTTGGTCAAGTTTCAGCTCATAACTCTCAAACGTTTCATCATTGAAATAAACTTCCGTTGCCGATCGCTTCGCGGAGAGTTGAATCTTCAAGCGTTCTGCAAGCCGGGTTGTAAGAGGCGATCGCGTTAACCCTTGAGTCTCAACAAAATAATCCACCAGCCAGTTATCAATATCCGACCCTCCCAAATTTTGCCCAGCTTTTGCCAATACACGAGCAATCCTGGTTTTTTGGCGATCGCTTTCACCCAGCAACTTCTCACCCCACTTCAAGATAAAACCCAATGGCTTTTTACCCGCTTGAGCCTCCTGATTTAATTGCACTAGAGATAAATCCAAAGTGCCGCCGCCAAAATCAACAACCAGTAAGGTGTCACCCTCGGCAACCCCATATCCTAATGCCGCCGCTGTTGGTTCATCCAATATTCGCACTTGCTCAACGGGCAAAACTTGGCAGACTCCACTCAACCAATGACGGTAGGCTTCAAAGCTATCAACAGGCACAGTCAGAATTAGGGATTCGATCAACGTTTCGGGTGACGGTTCCAGTTGTTCAATAATTTGTGTGAGGAACCATTGCCCAACTTGTTCAAAGCTGATAATTTTTCCATCCAGTTCTGGTAAAAATCCCTGAATCTCTGCCCCAATCCCACGTTTGAAGCTGCGGAAGAAGCGGGGATTTTTAGTGAGGTCAAGACCTTTATCACGTACTGCCTGCCCGACAATCACCTTCCCCTGACTTGCCTGTTCTACATAGAGCAAACTGGGAACTAAAGGCGGATTCTGACTCAGTTGTAGTGATAAACCTGGCAAGCTTAAGGTTTCAGGCTGTCCTGTTGCTGAATTCCAACGAGTGATTACTGTGTTGCTTGTGCCAAAATCAATTGCGTAGGACGCAGTCTTTGTCGTAGACATCGCCATTTACTTAACGTTCTTTTTCATCCAAATTCAGTTTCCCAGTAATTCGGGTGATTTGGCGAACTACACAAGATACTACACTAGCAAATCAGTTGTTGTTACTGGCTTTGTGCCATAAGATTACCTACGGAAAATCTTCTCCCAATCCCAGTTAGCAATCCATAATCTCAGGACTTACGCTTCCAGCCTGGTCAAACGCGACGAGATGCCCGTGTTCATTGGCACTTACAAGGTTGGCAAAGACCTGCTTAATTAACTATTTTCTGCATAATTTTCCCAAGACCAAGGAGCTAAGTCAAATGACTATTAGTAAAAGCTATCCTCACTTTACCCCAGAAGAGTATTTGGAAATTGAAGAAAGTAGCACCATTAAGCATGAATATATTCAAGGTCACATTTATGCAATGGCAGGAGCAAGTAAAGCTCATGTCATTCTCACAGGAAATTTGGTGACATTGCTCAATAACCATCTGCGGAGAACTGGCTGTATTGTCTACTCAACCGATATGAAAGTCAGAATTGAAGCAGCAAACACGTTTTACTATCCTGATGTTGCTGTTACTTGTGATGAACGCGACAGAACATCCTCAGAAGATTTTATTCGCTATCCACGCCTCATTATTGAAGTGCTATCTCGCAAGACAGAAGCATTTGACAGAGGAGATAAATTTGCTGATTACAAAACTCTAGAAACTCTAGAAGAATATATCCTTGTCAATCAATATCAGATGAGTGTAGAGCGTTTCCAACGCAATGCTGAAGGCTTCTGGGTGCCATTTGCCTACAGGGAAAGTGATAATGTATCGTTCGCTAGCGTTAATTTTCATAACGCGATCGCTGAACTCTATGAAAACGTGGCATTACTCACATAATTGAGGAAGAGAGCAAGTACTCACATCCACTAATACTACCGAGATTTTATTTTAGAACTGCGATCGCACCCCTCAGTCAAAGCGCGATCACTTTAGAACGAACTCCTAACGAGTGATTCGCCAACCTTTAATTAGTACGAGTTCGCCTGGGTTTAGAACTTATCCTCAGACGAACTGTACCTGTAGGCGTTACTCGATAGCTGTAGCTTTTGATTCTTCAGAAACGATATCGAGAACCAGTTGTTCAGAACGTCGGAGGATAGCTAAACGCGATCGCACTCCTACTCGTTCGTGGGTCAAGACTTTATGCAAATCATCAATGTTGGCAATTGGTTGTTCATCAAACCCGATGATCACATCGCGTTCCAGCAATCCAGCTTTTTGGGCAGGACTGTTTTCCTCAATCGAGATAACCAAAATCCCACTCTCAACTGGCAAATTATGGAAGTTAATCACCCGACGTGGAAGGGGAACCGTTTGTCCGCCTACACCGATGTAACTCCGCCGAATTTTGCCATCTTTCATCAGTGGGCCAACAACAAACTTCGCAGTATTAACGGGAATTGCAAGGCAGATACCTTGAGCGCGGAGAATGATTGCAGTATTGACACCAATCACTTCTCCACGAGAGGAAACCAAGGGTCCACCAGAGTTACCTGGGTTCAACGCGGCATCAGTCTGGATGATGTTGTCAATCAACCGACCAGAGTTTGAGCGGAATGAACGACCAACCGCGCTAATCACTCCGGCTGTTACAGTACATTGAAACCCGTAGGGATTGCCGATCGCGATCGCAACCTGACCCGCTTTTAGCGATTGTGAATCCCCTAACTTTGCCGCAACCAAGTTCGGTGCATTGATTCTAATAACTGCTAAATCCGTATCCGGGTCATCTCCTACAAGTTCCGCCTGATACCGACGACCATCAGAAAGCGTTACCTCAATTTTGGTCGCGTCATGCACAACATGGCTATTAGTCAGGATGTAACCATCGGGTGTGAAGATAAATCCCGAACCATTACCGCGCATTTCTTCAGGCATACGCTGATAATTTGACCGTCTACCCCTAACCTGTCCAACAACGTCAATATTGACGACAGAGGGGCTTACCTTCTCTACGGCATTTGTGACTGCCCGTGAATAAGCATCGAGAAGTTGTTCATCTGCTGTTGGGACAGGCTCGATTATTTGCCGATTCTCATTTGCAAAACTATCGTTTGCGTTTGCTACCAGTCGTAAAGCTCGTCCCATGACCGTTGCTCCTGTCTTTGTTGTAGCAAGAAGGCGATGATTGCACTCCTTATATGTATGATGGCGAGAGTACAGCGGTTTCAGCAACTAGGCACCAAAAAGTGCCGTACATACCTAATGGTGCGTAACTCTTCCGAACCTGAAGTTTTCAATGCTGAGTGCCCTAGCCAACGGGTACTCGAAACAATTGCCGATAAATGGAGTGTGATTGTAATTTATGCACTTTCAACAACAGAAACGAGCCGCTACAGCGAACTTCAACGTCTAATTAGTGGAGTCTCGCAAAAGATGTTGACGCAAACGTTGCGTAAGTTAGAGCGTGATGGATTAGTGGAACGTCAAGTTTACCCCGTTGTGCCACCAAAGGTTGAGTATTCGTTGACACCGTTGGGTAAAACGTTGACTGAACTCTTGAAGGCAATGTGCAAATGGGCGGAAAGCCATTTTGATGAGGTTGAGGCGGCGCGTCTTCGTTATGACGAGAAAAGCGATCGCTAACACACCGTCATAACGGATACCCTAGGATGTACTAAATGTGCTTTATCAAGCGATGAGCAACTTACAGCTCCAGTTTCCCACCGATACCTGGGTAAAAGCGACTTGGGATGAATATCTGCAAGCCATTGAAGACCCACGATTAGAAAAAGCCAAGTGCTACTATCACAACGGACAACTCCGAATTGAAATGCCTCCCATTGGTCACGATCACGCCTGCGATCACACAATAATTATGCTGGCTGTTAGTCTATTTTGTATTCTCAAGGGTATTGATTTCAAAGGGATGGATAACTGCACCTACCGGAAAAAAGAGGTTGGTGAAGCTCAACCCGATGCCTCTTACTATTTCGGAGAAGATGCTGATGCAATCACTTATGGCACCTCAATTATCGACTTAGATCGCTACCCGCCGCCTGATTTGGTGATCGAAGTTGCTAACACTTCACCTTCTGATGACAAAGGTGAAAAACGGATTTTGTATGAGGCGTTAGATGTTTCTGAATACTGGATTCTTGATGTGAAAAATGTTCAGGTTATTGCATTTGCTGTTGCTGATGGAGGTAGCAAGCGAATTAGTGAATCTCAAGTTTTGCCAGGGCTGACAATTTCTCTACTCAATCAAGCTTTCCGAGGCACTCGCCAAATGAATCAACGTCTAGTTGGAGCTTGGTTAATGGAGCAGTTTCAGAAAGCGAATGAATAATTCATCGTCATTAACCATTTCGGCACAAAGCGATCGCAATAAACCTAAAATGGCATAGGCTGTCTTTGAATTGAGATTGGCAAATGGACAACTCCGAAACTTAAAAAACTTTATCTTCAATACCATTCCACCACTCTCCAAGTTTCATTAAGTCTTCATGAATATCAGCGAGTTCATGAGCGTAGGCATCAGGTGAAAGAGTTGCTCGATGCTCTTGTAGTTTCTTCAATCGTAGTTGCACTAGCAGCCAAGGTTTAGAAATACTATCTGTTGCTTCGAGGTATTGTGCTAAATCTTTACTATCCATATCCACAAATGTAAAGCTCTTTGGTATTTGAGCAACTAAAATTCTCTTGTTAGTCAAAAGAATGTTTATTCGCTTTGCCAGTCTGGTAATGCAGTCGGCAGCGCATCTTGATATCCAGCCTCATTCAGGGCGTGTTTGGCTAAATCTAGATCAAAGATACCTTGAGAGTCATTCATCCGAAGGTACTCAACAGCTTTAACTAAATGGGCGATCGCATCTAGGGATGCTTCCAGTCTTGCTTCTAGTTCTTGGACTTTAGTAATGAGATCTTGTTGCGTTTGTTCGCTCATACGCTTTGTTCTCTCAAGAATTTTAGCAATTATTGAAGTTGAGGACGGTTTCTGTAGGCAGTGACAAAAAAGGGCGACGATACTTCAACCGTGCGCCCACAAGTTTTATCAAGCTAATAGTAGTTCTCGCCTACTATGATGTTTGCCTGTGATTACTTAGCTATTCGCCATCTGGAACCGCTCATTAACGGCATCCCAGTTAACTACATTCCACCACTGCTTCAGGTACTCAGGGCGCTTGTTTTGGTACTTGAGGTAGTAAGCGTGTTCCCAAACATCATTGCCCATTATTGGAAATTTACCATCACTCAGGGGGCTATCCTGATTGGGTGTACTGGCGATTTCCAGCTTGCCATCACTGGTGCGAACCAGCCAAGCCCAGCCACTGCCAAATTGATTAGCGCCAGCATCGTTGAACCGTGTCTTGAAGCTTTCAAAGTCTCCAAACGTGTCAGAAATCGCAGAAGCGATCGCACCTGTTGGATCACCACCAGCATTTGGGCCCATCAGTGTCCAGAACATGGTGTGATTGACATGACCGCCACCATTGTTGCGTACTGCGGTCTTGATGTCTGACGGCAGACTATTGAGATCAAGTATCAACTCTTCTGGACTTTTGCTTTGCAGCTCAGGATACTTCTCTAGGGCGGCATTCAACTTGCTGACGTAAGCCTGGTGGTGCAGATCGTGATGAATCTGCATCGTCTGTGCGTCAATGTATGGCTCTAGAGCGTCGAAGCTATACGGTAATGGCGGTAGTTCGTGTGCCATAAATAAGTCCTTTGTTACGACTTGCGAGTAGCAAAGCTGGTATAGAGGCTCTGGCACTCCAGATGTCTGCTCTTACCAGCCCACCATTCACAAATCTTAAGTCTATATGGGAAGTGCGAATATAGGCAAATATACGCAAATTTCCGAAAGTGTAATCTTAAAGCTACGAATTTTGGCTTCTAGCCAACGCATATAGTCTCTCTAAATCACTGTTGCTTAGGGATGCAGCCTTTTTCCAGGAATAGATCCTTATGTTGATAGACGTATGCAGAACAAAGAAGGGGTAGGCTGAGAGCGATGAAGAGGAGGCAGACGATGGAGCGAGAGGTTAAGGATACTGACGGGATTACTTGGACATGTGTTCAGGCATATACAGGTCTTTCTGATGGAGTACAAGACCAGAATGCCGCTCAGGTAAAGGGGACAGAGGATACATACTGGGTTGTCTGCACTCCTTCGGGCGGAGCGAAGTCGGTGCGGCTCAAACTACAAGGTGAATGGGAAACATCCTATTCCGACGAGGCGTTGCTTAGCGAGATTGAAGCGCAGCGGCAGCAGGATTAAAGCTCTTGGGCAAGCTGATGTGCATTTAAATTTTATTGTTGGAATTGAGAAGGGCTTGGCGGTTGAAACTGAAGCTACATAAACAAAACCTGCCTGGAGCAGGTTCAAAAACCTTTCAGAAGGGGTGTAACCTCTCCTGCTGAGTGCGGTTTCGCCCCACCTCTAACAACCCTGAGATTCGCTATCGTAAAAGGGTATCGAGGGAAGCCCCAATAGCGGCAACAGCTAATCTCCCTGTGTTCTCTTCCTTAAGCGGAGGAGGGCTTTTGATTGCGTGATTGAGGGTTGGTAAGTTCCTCTTGAAACGGTGAGAAGAATTTTTTTTGCGATCGCTCTTATAGTTCTGGCTTTTATGACATCACTTGTATTTTCAGCTCAACAACCTGAACCGATCAATGAACTCTATGTGTTTGGGGACAGTCTTTCGGATGTGGGTACGGTGTTCCGAGCCACAGGGGGAATGTATCCACCCAATCCGACCTACTTTCAGGGGCGTTACTCGAATGGTCGGGTTTGGGTTGAGTATCTTGCCGATAAGCTGCACCTCTCCTCTAAACAAACCAACAATTTTGCTTGCGGAGGAGCAACCACGGGAAGCGGAGGCAATAGTCTTGTACCAGGCTTGTTAACACAGGTTCAGTCATTTACACAGACGCATCAACAGACCAATCCCCATGCGCTATATGTACTGTGGGCAGGAGCAAATGACTATTTGCAGGGGGTCAGCCGTGCAACTGTTCCTGTTGAAAATGTAACAGAAGCGATCGCCTCTCTCGTTGGTGTGGGTGCTAAAAAGATTCTGGTGGCAAATTTGCCAGATTTGGGGCAGTTACCCTCTACACGAACCAGTACTAATTCTGCAAATCTCAGCACCATAACACAATCCCATAATCAGGGCTTGCGACGAGCGATAAAGCAGTTGAATCAACAGTATCCTGACCTCCAGATTGCCAGTTTGGATGCCAACGCGCTTTATCGAGAAGCCATCACTAATCCAGCGGCGTTTGGCTTTACCAATGTCATCAGTTCCTGTCTATCTGGTCGCGCTTGTAGTAATCCACACCAGTTTTTGTTCTGGGATGGCATTCATCCGACAACAGCAGCTCACCGTATCTTAGGAGAGGCTGGCTTTTCAGCGATTCAAGACGGAGGAATGGTCGATTCCCGCCCAATGCTGCTGAAGTAAACGGCTCTTTTACGACAGAGTGATTTGAACTTGGTTGGGTACCCCAAATCAGCTCATATTTTAGGCATTCAGAAGTTACGCAGTTAATCGTAAAACCTAACCCGCCTACGCGGGTTAGGTTTATGTAGCTGCGGTTTCAACCGCTAAGCTGACTTCATTGCCGCCTCAATTACTAGTTGAGAAATATATGCTAAGAACGGTCAACATTAAAGTACTATCATGGCGGCAGACAAGGGAGGTATTTGATGTCCACTCACCAAGAGGCACATCCTCACTCGCTAAATCGGTTGCTTGCCAGCTTACCGAGTCAAGAGCTAACAGCATTGCTTCCTCATCTGGAACAGGTATCACTCTCACATGGGCAGCCCATCATATTGCCTGATGAGCCTATCCCATTTGTCTATTTCCCCCTCAACTCATTGCTTTCTTTGGTGACGGTGCTGGAGGACGGCTCAACGGTAGAAGCTGGCTCGATTGGGCGTGAAGGGATGGCAGGTTTGCCAATTCTTTTGGATGCGGGCACGACACCGATGCAAACTTTTACGCAAATCCCCGGTCAAGCCGTGCGTGTCAAAGCGGAGATAATCAAACAGGCGTTCGACGCAGGTGGAGCGTTGCGTCATATTCTCCACCGATACATACATACAACCATTGTTCTCGGTTCACAAACTGCTGCCTGCAATCGTTTTCATCGTGTAGAAGCAAGGCTTTGCCGTTGGTTGTTAATGAGCAGTGACGGTATAGGGAAGGAAGACCTTTTCCTGACGCATGACTTCCTAGCCACAATGCTCGGTGTAAGGCGTGCCGGAGTTAGTGAAGCAGCTAGTCAACTCCAGAGCCAAGGTTTAATTCGTTACCAGCGCGGACGCATCCAGATTGTTGACAGGAAGGGATTGGAAACATCTGCCTGTGAATGTTACGAGGCGGTCAAGGCAGAATATGTTCGCTTATTTGGCTAAAGCTTTTGGTCAGCCATCGATTACCGAGCCTTTACTTCAACTCTTGCGTATTTCCCGTTGATAACGAGGGCGTGCTGGTGTACCCCAACATACTTGCTGTGCGGGGATATTGCTGAAAACACTGCTACGCGCACCAACGACAGCATTAGCACCAATCTGGACACCTGGAGCAATGAAGCAATCTGTAGCAATCCAGACACCGTTGCCAATGGTAATTGGAGAGGTTATCAGAGTAAAGGCTGGGTCTTGAATATCATGGCTACCCGTGCAGAGGTAGGATTTTTGAGAGATAACACAATGACAGCCAATCCGAATCGGCTCAAGGCTGTACAAAACAACATCATCCCCAATCCAACTGTAGTCACCAATTTCTACTTTCCAAGGATAGGTGAAACGAGCAGTTGGTCGAATAACAACACCTGTACCAATTTTTGCCCCAAATAGCCGCAAGAGCGATTGGCGAAAGCGATTGAAGGTATGGGGACTCAAGGGAAATGCGATCGCTTGTACTAACCACCAGAGTAGGACAACCCAGCCAGGGCGACCTCGGTCATACCCAGCTTGGCTATATTGACGTAAATCAACCAGAGGGGCAGTAGTGGTGATGGGGAGGTGGGGGAGTGGCGAGATAGGGAGGTGGGGAGGGGGGGAAGGAGAATTACTACTCGTCATAGTTACTAGGGTGGACGGCTAGGGAAATCAGGCGCAAATTTAAAACTCTCAGTGAGTTTCTGACACAATTGGCGAGGGTGGTGCGGCTGGTGGTGTGGCAGTAACATTTAGCTGTCCGCCAAACTGCCGTAACTCATAAAGTTTCACACCAATTTGATACTCATACTGACTCAGTAAACGTCCATAAATATAACCAGCTTTTCCATCTAGAAAGCCCAGTCGGATGAAGTAAAACAAAATAAACCGTAGTGTGGGTTTAAAGGGTAGCCGCACCCAAAGAGTTTTAAGAAAACGCTTCCGCTGCACAGCGTCTCCAAAAAGATTTGCGCCAATTGTACCGGAATCGTCTTTGCCATTTAGTAAATTGAGATAAACGCGAGCTTCCCAATTAGAGTAACGATTATGCCGCTCTAGCCAGTGATAGAGGTCACGAAAATCTATATGCAGCATGTCATTTTTTAAGTAGCCAACTTTACCGTCCAAGATGACATGTTCGTGAACTTCGTTATCACCTGTATTGCGAATTTCTTCTGTACTAAGGTTCTCATAGCGACCTTTTTTATGCTTGAACAGACGTAAATTCCAGTCGGGATATTTTCCACCGTAACGAATCCATTTACCCAAAAAGAATACCTTGCGATTGAGGTAGTAACCCTCATAGTCTGACGTTTGAATTGCAAGAGCAATTTCATCCCAAAGTTCTGGGGTAATCCGCTCATCACAATCAACAATGAGTACCCATTCATTACGGAATGGTAAATTATCTAAGCTCCAATTTTTCTTTTTCGGCCAACGACCATTGAAATGAAATTGCACTACGTTAGCATCGTATATTTTAGCAATTTCAACAGAGCGATCGCTACTTTGAGAATCGACAACAAAGACTTCATCAGCTCTATTTAGACTCTCTAAACAAGCGGGGAGATTAGTTTCTTCGTTTTTGGCAGGAATCAGAACGGAGACCGGGATTTTGTTTGTGGTAAATGCCATGCCTAAAAGTCTGCTACTTGAATTTGTTTACCAAAATATCTGGATGTTTTTTCATCGTAACAGTCAACATTTTTTAACAAGTATTATTTAACTAATTATTTCCCTGTAGTAGAATTACTCAGTGGTAAATCTGATTTTGGTCTTTTTAGGAAGCCTTTAACCGCTGCACTTAAATAACCCATTTGACCGTAAGCGTATACTAAGTTATCAAAGCGCAATGCCGGGTCACGGAAGTGTTTAACTGATTTGTAGAGTCCTCGCGCCATGCGTTCACCGCCTCGCAAAAGCTGACGGGAACCAGCACGACCGGAGAGTTGTTCACGATAGCATTCGCTAATGCCTTGCCACCAACCTCGATTTAAAAACCAGATTCGCTCAAGTCGCTCTAGAGCAACGTTATGAGCGACTTGTGCATCTGGCAAATAGGCAACCTGCCACCCTCCCTGAAGGGCTAATTCGGTCATATGCAATTCTTCATTGGATAACAAATTTGTGCCGATACGACCCAACTTGGTATTGAAACCACCGACTTGTTCGAGAAAACTTCGTCGAAGTGAATAGTTTACCCCTCGTGGAGTCAAATCAGGATTATTGATATAAACAATTTCTTCACCCAAATCGTAAGCTCCTAAATTTCCGGCTAATTCGGCTGATAACCACTTAGGAGGTGTGAAACCATCTGGCCATAGAAGGGTAACCTTACCACCTGCGATCGCAAGCTTTTTGTTACTTTGATAGGCGTGATAAATTCCCTTCAGCCAGAGGGGGCTAGCAACGGCATCATCATCAAGATAAGCAAGAATTGGGGAACGGGCTTCTTTCGCACCTGTATTGCGAGCAACGGATAGACCAAGAATCGGTTCATAAACATAATTGAGTCGTGGGTTGGACAGTCGCTCGCCAACAATTTCACGAGTGCGATCGCTCGACGCATTATCCACTACAATCACTTCATAACTGTAAAAATCCTGCTGGAGCAAGCTATCAATAGCAGCGCTCAAATATTCCTCACGATTGTAGGTGCAGATGATCGCAGAAATTTGAGGGTCTGACATATAAAAAGATTGGGAGGATTTATTTGCAGGTTCTCAAGAAGCGTCTGATAGGGGGAATTGGGAATTGGGAATTGGGAATTGGTGATTGAGAGAAAGAGACTTTCAGGTGGAAAGTTATGTAGGGAAGTTCATAGAGTCTCTTGCATCTAAGAAGCCCCATTTTTAGGATGATTAATGCGCTTGTTTATCTAGAGTTTTCTTAGTTTTTGGTTAGCGCAGTAATATTTACGAGTAACAAAGCCAAGTAAGTGTTACTGGATGCCTAAAGGATGGGTGCTTGTACTTCTAGCGTTCTAACCTGTTAACCTACTAACTTGCCAGCTTTAGTAAAGGGGTAATGAGCAGAAGCTAACCAAAAAACCCTGTTGTTCCTCTTTGAGTTTGGGGAAACAGGGGTATTTGTTTTGTGTTTTTTCAGGGTTGCCGTTCATTCCTCACTCCTTACTCAGATGACTGTGCATCACGATAAGAGTTTCCGACAACTGACTCAGACGAACTTCCAAATCTTGTTTGCGGCTCAAAAGTTGCTTCAGCTTTTGATGACGTGCGATCGCTAAACTGACACTAGGAACTTGGTCGGGTGGGCAAGGTCGTGCCCAAAACTGACCATCTTCATTCAGTCCACAGAGGCGGTAACCTGTTCGAGGGGATTCATAAGTGACTTGGGCATCGGGTTGATTCAAGAGTTCTTCTTTTACATAGTCCATCAATCGGTCAACATCCGCATGGCGTACTGCCCCACCCTCGTCTTTGGCTTCACGGGCATGAGACTCTAGCCAGCCATCAACAATTGGCCCTTCCATATAGATGTCTTGTATTTGCCGCACGATGGTTTGCAATTCTTTTTGCCAGCCACCAACAATTTCCTGGATTTCTTGCAGCAGGTTCATTGCCAATGCCGGATTAGCTGCATGACGATGATTGCTGAAGGTAGGAGATTTCAATTTGGGTAGCGTCGGCGCTTTGCCCTGATTCTTGCGGGCAGGAAAAGGCTGTACAGCCATCGAGAACGAAGGTTCGCCCGCATCTCGATGAGGGACAGATTGAGTACTATCAGCATCAGTTGGGTGTGTCACAGTTGCAGAGCTTGTTTTACTATCAGTTTGTCGCGGTTGTTCCAACTGATGGAGTGCTGTCTCGATCCGTTGCAGTTCTGGTTTCATGGTTCTCTCATACCACTGTGTCAAAATCACTAATGCCTTAATTCCAGCACAATTCCTAAGCGTGAGGTTAGCTTACCTGCTGAAGAATTTGTCAACTTGCTCAATTTTGTCTTTTTTCGGTCATCTTAACCGCATTGCTTAGCAAAAATGGAAATTTTGGCTAAAGCCTGATTTCTTAAAATAAACCAGTGTGCGTTAAATCCCACGCACTTCCTACGAAAATGGGCAAGGACACAGAGAAGAAATTTGTCCCCTGCTTCCCCTATTCCCCTACTCTCTTAACACTTGTGAACTCTGATTCTCAACCCTCTACCAGTCAGATAATCTTAGTAACAGGGCCATCACGTTCTGGCAAAAGTGAGTGGGCAGAAGCATTAGCCCTACAAACAGGGAAGCAAGTCATTTATGTGGCAACTGCCGAGACTAATCCAGATGACGTTGAGTGGCTGGCGCGGATTGAGAAGCATCAGCAACGGCGGCCAGAGGAGTGGACTACTCTGTTGGTACCAGTGGAGTTATCCACAACGATTCGAGCGTATTCTAATAGCCGTTGCTGCCTGTTGGTTGACTCTTTAGGAACTTGGGTCGCTAATCTGCTCGATCAAGAGGCAGAGGTTTGGCATAGAACGCTACAAGACTTATTAGACAGCTTAGGTCAGATAAAAGGTACTGTCATTTTTGTTGCAGAGGAAACAGGCTGGGGCGTTGTTCCTGCCTATCCTGTTGGGAGACTATTTCGCGATCGCCTTGGCGAATTAGTTCGCCAACTTGGTATGCTGGCAAAGCCAACTTACTTAGTTACAGGCGGTCACGTTCTCAATCTCAGTACTCTCGGTTCACCCTTGCAGAAGTAACGTCCCTCGTTACTATGGAGGAAAAGAGAGCAAACTGGGGATTGGGTCGGAAGAATACACCTGATACCCAATACGGAAGACATGACATATTCCATGGCATCGGAACAAGAAGTTAAACGCTATCTGGCTTACTGGTTTCAGTTAGGCAAAAAAGTTGTGATTCGTAACGGTGAGTCCGCACTGCTGCCGCAACCCATATTCACAGGCGATCGCTATAGTGATGAGTTTGAACATATCTGGAAGCAAGTTGTGTCACCCGCTAGTGGTGATTGTTACTTAGAAGGCACCGAGCAAACCATTGCCGAACTCCTGACACCCCAGTGGACAGTATCACCTTGTGTTCGCTGTGATATGCCTGTACCTGTTAAAACGGTCGGGATGCCACCAGAACTTTGCCCCTGTAATGATTTACCCAGTTGGCCAAATTCAGAACTTCCAGCACCACGATTTTCTGTCTGTACTCAAGATCGTCTGAGTGCGATTCGCGATCGCTTATCTAAAGCTAGCCCTTATTAAGATTAGGCCTTATGCAGATACTCTACAAGTAGGTGGGCATTGCCCACCTAACTCATACATCAGCTAAGCAATTTTTCTCTCTTGACAAATAATTTTAGACTGTCTTAACTTGTCTAAAGTAGGGTTGACTCAGTCTGTATAGTTGATTGCTTGACCTCGAAACTAATACTTCTTCAAACACGTCAAGGATTCAGGTCTAATCAAGTACCTTCAGGCTAGGCTTGGATAGAAACTCCAACTAGGAGTAAAAAGTGACGCTGATATGAGAATCTTGTTAGTCGAGGATGATGATCGAATTGCCAAGCCTCTGGCTGAAGATCTGAGGCATCAGTATCATATTGTAGACATCGCCGAGGATGGCCTCCTTGGCTGGGAATACTCTCAAGTTACACCGTATGATCTAATTTTGTTAGATCTGATGTTGCCCCGCTTAGATGGAATCACGTTGTGCAAGCGTTTGCGATCGGCTGGTTGGACTTCCCCGATTTTAATGTTGACATCGCGAGACACCACTACAGACAAAGTCGTTGGACTAGATGCTGGTGCGGACGATTATTTAGTCAAACCTTTTGATACAGAAGAGCTAGCAGCACGCATTAGAGCATTATCACGTCGAAGTGCAGAAAGCCGACCACCGATCTTGAGTTGTGGTGACTTACAGCTTGATCCAAGTACCTATAGCGTGAGTTATGGGGAAAAGGATTTATCATTAACCCCTAAAGAGTACATGATTTTGGAATTGCTTTTGAGAAATCCCACTCGTGTGTTCAGTCGCGCCTCACTCCTCCAAAAGCTCTGGGAGTTTGATCAGCTACCTGGCGAGGAAACCATCAAAACTCACATTACAAGCTTACGACGTAAGCTCAAGGAAGCAGGAAGCTCAGAAGATTTTATTGAAACTGTATATGGACTCGGTTATCGCCTTCGCGCTAATTGAGCTACCACTGTTTTGAGCGATCGCACCTTGAATTTGGCATATTAAACGTATTGGAAAAAGGAGGAAAGGAAATTCTATACTTCCCTTTTACCTTTCCACTTTCAACTAAAACCAGTTAATTTAATAGGCAATGCCAAACGTAGAACAGCTTCCGAGTCTGCGACGTTTGCCAGTCCCTTACGCCAGTGTGAGGAATGCTTGTGTTTCAGAAAATTCAGCGCCGCCTGCTGCTATCTTACTTAGTTGTCCTTATCTCCATACTGTTAAGTTTTGCGATCGCAGTTCGTATTGTGTTTACTCGCGTACTCAGCGATCGCTCTGTAGAAAACCTTAAGGAACTAGCAAAAGATGCGGCGAGTGACATGTATTTTGTTGACAACCAGTTAAAAATTCACGAAGAAATTTCTCTGGAACAACTAAATCCTGACCATCAAGCTTTGCAGTGGTTTGATGTTGAGGGCAATCTTGTTGAGTCAAGAGGTTTACCTGAAAATTTATTAGATCCGCCTTTTCCTCGTCAAATAAACTGGGACAAAGTCATGACGGATAAGAACCGCCGTCAATGGTACATCTTACCCGTTAAGAATTATGACTTTACTCAAACAATTGGCTACGTCATAGCAAGTCAATCTCAGGACTACGTTAATTCAACACTTAAAAAATTAGATTTAGGCTTAGGCGGCAGCATTACTATTGCTCTAATTTTTAGTGGCATCAGTGGGATTTTCCTGACTCGGCAGGCAATGCAGCCAATTGAAGAAAGTTTTCGACGACTTCGACAGTTTACGGCTGATGCTTCCCATGAACTGCGCGGACCTCTAATGGCTGTTAAAAGTAACGTAGACGTAGCGCTGAAATATCCGGAAGGTATGCGATCCAGCGATGCAGAAAAGCTTAAAGCAGTTACTAGCGCTGTTAAGCAGATGACTCACCTTACAGAAGATTTATTGTTTTTGGCTCGCACAGAACAAACTCCCAGAGAAGAGCGTAAACCTGTTGATCTAGAGGAACTTCTAGATGGCTTAGTTCAGTTGTATACCCCCCAAGCGAAAGAAAGACGTATCAACTTGAAAGTTTATTTGACTAAGCGTCTTTATCTGCTTGGTGAGCCAATTCAACTTAATCGGTTATTTTCCAATTTGATTGAAAACGCACTGAAGTACACAGTGGAGGGAGGCAAAGTCGAAATCCGAACTAGCCGTGAAGGTTACTATCTTCGGGTGCATGTGCGCGATACAGGCATCGGGATTGCACCGGAACACATCAAGTATATCTTCGACCGCTTTTGGCGGGCTGACGAGGCTCGTGCGTATCGGACTGGTGGTTCGGGCTTAGGGCTAGCAATCGCTCAAGTGATTGCTAGAAATCACGGTGGCTCAATTAGTGTTACGAGCCAAGTTGGGGTTGGTAGTTGCTTTACAGTCCGCTTGCCAGCTTGTGGACGCTAGTGCTGTTGAGCAAAAATAACTCAGCAGTTGGAAAAAAAATGTCTAATCAGCCAGCAGAAATGCGATCGCCTTCCTATAATGAATACTTTCCAGCTACGGTGACACCCTAGGAATCACTTCACCTTGTCCAAACCTGATCATTGCTCTCCCCAAGCGTGTGAGTTTTATCATAAATGAAGTGCCGCTGATGCCTTATTCCTAGTTGCCTATATCAACTATTCCCTATGCCTACATACCCTGGAATTTCTAGCGAAGCATTCAAACATCCCCTCGATCAACAAGCCGAGCAAGCCTTGCGTAGTGTTCCTGGATTTGATCTGGTTGCCCGCAAGTTTGTGGAATTTCTCTACGAACGGCCTCAGTTAGTCTATCTGATGGGCAACTGCATTCAAGTTGGGCCACGGCAATATTCGACTCTTTATCAGATGTTCCGTGAATGTATTCGAGATTTAGATATCTACCCAGAACCAACTCTGTTTGTCGATCAAAACCCCGAAGTCAACAGCCATGCCTTGGGACAAGAACATCCTTACGTAGTCATCAACACAGGCTTATTAGATTTACTGAGTGAAGCAGAAATTCGCACCGTTCTAGCTCATGAGTTAGGACACATTAAATGTGGTCACACTATCTTAATCCAGATGGGAATTTGGGTAACAAATGCTGCCTCAATGTTGGGTGAAATGACATTTGGCTTGGGCAATCTCGTCAGCAGTGGCTTAGTTTATGCCTTTTACGAATGGCGTCGCAAAGCCGAACTCTCCTCAGATCGAGCCGCATTACTAGTCATGGATGATCTCGATATCGTAATCCAGACCATGATGAAAATTGCAGGTGGTAGTGCCAAGTACTCTCACGAGTGCGATCTCAATGAATTTATCCGTCAATCTGAACGTTATCAAGAACTTGATCAAGACGGTCTCAACCAAGTCTACAAATTTTTACTCTATAACGGTGGCAACGGTACGCTCTTAAGCCATCCCTTTCCAGTTGAGCGTTTACGCTACCTCCGAGAATGGGCAAGTTCAGAAGACTATCGCCAAATTCGTCAAGGTAATTATCGACGAGCGACAGCAGAAGGAGCAGTTAATGTTTCCTCAGAACCCTCAGTCAATGAAGTGGAAACACTACAGCGTCAGATTGAGGAACTTCAAAAAGAAATTAACCGTATCAAATCCCCACCCCATAATCCCTAGCCAGGGTGTTCTCTACTTTAGAAACCTAGAGGTAGCTACCGCTTCCAGCAGATTTTTTCAGAAAATAAATCGAAATCTCGCACCCTCCTATTGTAGAGATTTTGTGGCACTCCCAGACTGTAACTGAATCATGGTAATCAACAGCAAGCCTAATAGAATCCACTGCTACAAGTTGTAGCACCTCCCTAATCAAATGAAGGAAAATGTCAGCTACTAACCGATGAGTCCTGTATATTTCATAGAAAATCTATATGATCAGGGTATGCTATCTTCAAAAAATATTTAGGTGGTCAAGCCTACAACAAGAACAATCACTAGTATTGACGCAGAGTGCCATCAGCTTTCTCGTGTTCTACCTTCAGCAGGAACGTAAGCGTCCTGAGATAGTTTCATGATCAGGGATGTTTTCTCACTCTCAGAAGGTCACCAAACTGAGCCTCGCCCCAAGCTAAGCAAGCTAGGGTTCGATACTCGTCATGCTCAGGAAATAATCTATCAATTTTTGTTGGAACTTGTTAGAAAACAGCCCCCAGCAAAAGTTTTACTGGAATTTAAACAATTATTTATTGATTATGATTCTTCCTCTGGAAATGTAGAGGTTATAAAAGCCATATCCAATCTCATTTTCTCGAACAATGAGAATGACTTCCTGCATACGCTAAAGCGGTCTTGTTATATTCTGATCAATAACTGGGATACATCAAGAAACTATAGCTCTATCAAAGCGCTAGTTGACTTGTTTTCCGATCTGAAAATTAATAAGAGAACGCTTTCCCCGGCTCTTAGCCGCTTACGGGCTTGGCTTGCAAATTTCATTCAAAGCCAAGATTATTACGAGCTTAAGTTGTTTCTGGCGAAATACGGCTATTCAGACAAGGCTCATTGGAGTAGTCGTTATACCTCATATTTATTAGTTCCTCAATATACTAATCTTAATAACCCTGTAGAACAACGAGAGGCAGCAAGAGCGCTTTCAAAAAAGCTGAAAGACCAGTTTAAATTTGATTTGGCAATGTACACAGCTCGCTCTCAGTCACCCATACATCATAAAGATAAAACACATAAAAATCCGACAGGTCTGGGTGATGACGTTCTACGGTTTATTAAAATGATTGTCGTGAAACGCGGCACATTTAGTTATGTGAATTTAGCGAATATTTTTCTTGAGCAAACACGAAATATTAAGTATCAAGACTTCAAATATTCTTTGCAAAAATATTTAGTATTTTCTGTAGGCAATAAAGATTTTGTAGAGGTATTAAATAGACAGCTTTCAGAAAAATCAGAAGTGCTATATGAGAGTTATCATGAACAAAGAGTTAATGAAGCATTAATATTGAGAACCTCTAATAAAATTATTGATTATTTAACAACAGAAGATCAGCAAGAACCTTCAGCGTTATTTATTTTGTTACTTTCTCAAGGAAATCACCTTACCTTAGTGATCGTCCTTCTCAAGATTATTTTGATTTGTCCGAATTCGCGTACCCATCTAGAAACTTGTATTGCCAAGTTAATTAAATATTATGCGGATTATTCTGAAGACGAATGCCAGTGGGTTGTTAACTTTTTTGAAGTTTTCAACATAACATTTGCTATTCATGCTGATAACGTCCAATACAACTTGATTAAAATGAGTACAACTAGCCCAGATGATCAGTCAGAAGCTGCCCTGGAAACCTATCGAGTTTTTTCCCAGCTTCGGGAATGTGTCAGCGTAGATACAGAGGAAGAGGGCTTGCCTCAAGTTGACGAAGGCAGAGGGCAGGAGGCAGAAGGCAGAAGGTAGTCTTCAGGGCGCCATACTTATGCATTAGTGAGGCTTTGCGTAGGAGTCGAACAAAATACCTATCCCTGCACCAACAACTTCTGCCAGAATACTGACTAAACGAAACAAGGCAACAACGCTGAGAATTATAGCGATAGGAAAGTAAGGCTTAAGTAATGCGATCGCTGTTGTCTCAAATACTCCTAAACCTCCCGGTGTCGGGATAACCAAACCCAACACCCACGACAGACTAAATGCACTAAATAGCAGTAGGAATTGGCTAGGATTTACAGTTGTAAGGGCGCTAAAGCTGAGTAAGAAGCCAGTACCCCGGAGTATTAAGAAGCCTAGTTCTCCCAATAACGGCAAAACGGGATACCCCTCAAGCTGAAATACCTCCGTGCCAGCCGCTTTTCCCTTTAAACGACTCACTAGCTGAAGCACTGGGTTGAGAACTTTGGGATGAACCGCCAGTAAGACAACGCCCAAACCGAAAATTTGAAATCCCCAACTCCAAGCATTCCCTTGGGCATCCAACCAACCTAGCTGACTAGCCGTTGAGGCAACCAGTAATGCTGCCGCCGCCATCAACAACGGTTCTAGCAAGACGCTAATTGTCGCTGCCCCCAAAGAACCACCTGCATTAGTCACTGCCCACACGCGCCCATAGTAGTGCCAAACATTGCCAGGTATATACTTCGCCACATTAGTCTTCAGGTAAACCGGAAGCACCCAATGGTACTGAACGGGTTGTTTGAACGATCGCAAAATCCAGCCCCAGACTAAGCCTGCCCAGATATGAGCAAGTAAGGTGATAGAGAATGCGATCGCCAAAATTGTCCAGCTAGCTGCATCAATCCGAATTGCCGCAACTTCTCGCCAGTGATCTTTAAATGCCTTTACCAAAAAAAACAGCGTTCCACCCAGAATTAACCACCGGAGGTAGGGCTTCAGCGATGACCAGATTTTCTTCATGACAGAACGGCTTAAAGTCTATATCCGGACTATTAGAGTTGAGCAATAGAACATGATGATTGAGAAGCACTTCGACAGGATGGGGGATTAAACGATTGATAACTTATGATTATCCCTTCTTAAAAAGCAGAGGTACAGGAATCGAAACAGAAGTTACCCAGCATTAGCTGCCTCTAATTCCCTTAAATTCAGAGTTCTAAAGTTGCAGATCGCATGGATTAGAAACCATTGTTTTGGTAAGCATTCCCTATCATCAATCCCAAAATGATAAATTGTCTTTAATTGAGCCTACCTGTTCAAAATAAAGATCGCTAGCCAATGATTTTATCGACTTATTATTTAATCTCGGTTTAACCAGAAATAACAACAGGTGCAATAGGCGCACTGTGTCACTCTCTCTTCAGTTAGAGAATAGCGGTTTTTTAGAGGGAGTCAGAATGTCTCCTTTGCTAGAGGGAGGACTCGCCGTTTTCTTGATATTCTCTATAAGCGTGATTGAAGGATGACCGCTATCACTCCCAAAGCATAAAAGATAACTTGCGATCGGTAGCTTTAGTTCAACTACAGCACTCTACCTTTTTTTAACGGGAGCATTGCAAGCTGCCGTAATTCTGGTGTTTGGGGATATAGCTGTCAGCTTTCATGAAGAGACAATCAGCTTAACTGAAGCTGAAAGGAGTATTTTATGAAAAAATTAACGGCTTTCCTCAAACAGCTACAACTCAGGCAATTATTGACAGTTCTTTTAGCAACAGCAGTACTGTTTGTTAGTACAGCTTGTAACAACGGTAACGAGACTGGGGCACGCCCAAACAACCTTCCTGTTCAGATGGGAGGTTCTAACAATCCCTATAAGAGTGGTGGAGATACTAACACCAACTTTAATCTTTCTCCTGACCCGAAGGTGAACGGCGAAAAAGCCAAGGCTACTGGTAAGCAAGCCAGTATGCCAACCCTATCCAACCCGTTGATTGCTGCGGTTGAGACGCTTTATCCCGGTGCTGAATCACCTGCAAATAGACCCGATGTGGAGAAAGCCTTACCGAAGAAAACCCTGCAAGATTATGAGACATCTGAGCCAGGTGGACTAAACCAACGGAAATCAAGCCTTAGCGATCGCGTTCAAGACCGCTTAGCGGAAGTTAAAGAGACCTTTGATGAGGCTTCTGATTTTATTGGTGAAGACGCACAAGAAGCCTTACAAAGACATGAAGAACCAGGCTTGCGCTAACTGAAAACAGGCTTGTCCCTAAGGCAATACGTTTGATAGTAATTGATTTGTAATTAATAAAGTCTTTTGATTCGTCAAACAAAACGTGCCCTAGGCAAACGTGTAACTTGGTTAAACTATTCGCTTACAACACTTCGGAGGAAGAGATTATGAACAAAGTAGTAGCTTGGTTGAAAAGTAGTAAGTTCAAGCAAATATTAACAGTATTTTTGGCAGGTATCTTACTCTTTGTTAGCACAGCTTGTAATGGTGCGGTATCAGCAAAGAATGCCGAGCAAGTCAAAAAGGTTAAGGAAATCTACCCAGGTGCAGAACAACCAGCACAGAGACCAAATGTAGAGAGGCGTCTACCTAAGATAAGCCAACAAGATTTTGAAAAATCTGAACCGGGTGGACAAATTCAACGGGATTCAGATTTAGATGATCGTGTTGAAAATCGCCTAACGACGGTGAAAAAGACTTTTGATAAGGCTTCGGAATTTATCAAAGAGGATGCAAAGGAAGCTCTAGAGAGACACGAAGATGTACGCAAGCCCGGTTTGCGTTAACTGAGAGTGGGATTGTATCCTAAATAATCTATTGTTATGGCTGGAATTGATTTGCTAGATTTATATGCTTTTCAATTCATCAAACAAGAAAATTGATTGTTGTTTGAAGCCATAAGTCCCTTAACCTTTCACTCAAAACAAAATTGGAGGAATTACTCAATGAACAAAGTAATCAATTGGTTAAAAGATATCCGGCTGGATCGAATCCTAACAATTTGTCTAGTTGGTCTCTTAGTTGTTGTAACTACTGCTTGTAGTGGTGGCGCATCAGCAAAGACTGCCGACAAAATCAGAGAAGAAGTTCCAGGAAGCGCTCTCACAAATGAATACAAAGGTGGGATAAATAGCTACAGTGATGTCGATCCTAGACAGAATACTACAGGC
The DNA here is from genome assembly GCA_019358875.1 of Symplocastrum torsivum CPER-KK1. Taxonomy (GTDB): domain Bacteria; phylum Cyanobacteriota; class Cyanobacteriia; order Cyanobacteriales; family Coleofasciculaceae; genus Symplocastrum; species Symplocastrum torsivum. The sequence goes on along the minus strand of JAHHIF010000013.1, from coordinate 84,923 downwards.
GCAGAAGCGAAGGCTAAAGCTCTGGTAGACAATGCCCAGAGAAACATCGACGAGAAGGGTATTGATAGTACTGAGCAATATGTTGAAAACTACCGGAGTGGTACACCCCTTGGCGAGAGAACACGCCGGATTGGTGAAGATGTAGGCGAGGCAGCTAAGAACGTTGGCGAAGATGTCTCTAAGGGCGCTCAAAAGAACGCTCAACAAACCAAGGCAACGGCTCAAGATGCGGCTATAAATACCAAGCAGGCGGCTGACAAGACTTCTAGAACTGCTCAAAGCAAAGTCAACGAGGGCGTTAAGGGTGCTCAGCGAAGCGTAGATAATGCGGCTGATGCTGGTGACAGCTTGGGCGATAAAATCAAGCAAGCTGCTGAAAATGCTGCTGATGCTATTAATCCAAACGTCAACAGCAAATAAACCACAACGAGGTTTAGGTGATGCGGCTGAAGCAAACGACTAAAATTAGCTAAGTCTAAACCTAAAAATAAAACTTACAAGAACCAGTCAGATGGGAGTACCCAGTGGCTGGTTTTTCAGTCTCACAACATGGGTTAAAGCTGGCAAAACGTCTAACGCTACGCTGTACCGAAGGCTGATGCGAGCATTGGCTATAAAAGAATCTAAGTTGATTGCCCGTATTCGCGATACCAAGCTTCTAACGCCAAGTGATGCACCTCTCGCCAAGAGCGGTTATTGGTTCTTGCTAGCGTTGCACAATCTTCGTATTCTGGCTGGACGTTAGTGATGATTCTGTCAGTTGAATCATTACTCCAAGCCACCTTCACCCGTACCTCACCATACTGAGTCTGTACGCTTTGGATTTCCCGTGGCAAAATTGCTCGTTGTTGAGTCAGACGCCGCACTCCCAAAGTAGTTGTTTCACGGAATAAAACCGCTTCACAAGCCTCGATATCCTGAGGATGGCAAATTACGGTGAGTAAGATACCTGGTCGAGACTTCTTCATCCCAATCGGCTGAGTGAAAACATCCACTGCACCCGCATTAAATAGCGTCTCAAACACATAGCCGATCGCTTGAGGACTCAAGTCATCAATTTGGGTTTCTAGTACCGAAATTGTTTCTAGGGAAGAGTTTGTTGTTTGTTGTTCATTGTCCGATCCCCCCAACCCCCCCTTACTAACGGGGGGCAAAGGAGGGTTAACCATCGACGACTGACCAATCCACAGCCGCAAAATATTGGGAATCGGCAACTTGATCGAACCTGCACCATTGCCAACCCGTTGAATCGTCATTGCTGGAGGCGCACCAAAACCAGTGGCAAGCGTAACTGCGATCGCAGCTCCCGTTGGTGTCACCAATTCCCGCTCAATCCCGTTGCTGTAAACTGGCACCTGGCGCAATTCCCATAATTTCAGCACGGCTGGTACTGGCACCGAGAGCCGACCATGTGCCGCTCGTACTGTCCCACCACCAGTAGGGAGAGCCGAACAGTAGAGTTGGTCAATCCCCAGCCAATCCAGCCCCAAGCACGTACCCACAATGTCTACAATGGCATCAGTAGCCCCGACTTCATGGAAATGAACCTTCTGGGGTGCAATGCCATGTACTGCTCCTTCTGCCTCAGCGAGTTTGCGGAAGACAGCAAGGCTCCACTCTTGAACTCGTGGTGGTAACTCTGCTGTTGTAATTAAGTGCTCAATTTCTGGCAGGTGCCGTGTCGGAGCATGAACAGAGGTTTTGTCTTCAGTCTCTGAGGTAAGACTTGCTGAGTGATCATGGTCATGAGGGTGATGTCCATGTCCATTGCTCGTGCTGTGAGGATGTTGTTCTTTGGTTTGTAAATCTACATGGACTTTCGTTGCGACTTGACCATTGTGGTGAACGTTTTCGGCTCGTAACTGGTACTCCTGCTCAATCCCCAGTTTGGCAAGTTTTTCAGTTAAGTACTCCAAAGGCACACCTGCCGCCACGAGTGCCCCCAGACACATATCACCAGCAATTCCTGTCTGGCAATCCAGGTACGCAAGCTTTGTCATACAGTTTTGACTATTGAGTTTTGAGTGAATGTATCATTCATGACTCGTACTTTTAGAAAGAAGAATAAATTTTGATGGCGACAATTTACACTGTCCATCCGGAAACTCCCCAAATCCGTCGAATAGAGGAAATTAGAAACGAACTGCAAGATGGTGCAGTAATGCTATATCCGACTGATACCGTTTATGCAATTGGTTGCGATTTGAATGTGAAGTCCGCCGTAGAACGTGTAAGGCGTCTGAAGCAATTATCTAATGATAAGCCTCTGACGTTTCTATGTTCCTCTCTATCCAATATCGCTGAGTATGCCTTAGTGAGTGACTCTGCTTACCGCTTGATGAGGAGCCTAATTCCAGGACCTTACACATTCTTGCTACCAGCAACGAAGTTAGTGCCCCGGTTGGTGATGAGTCCCAAACGTAAAACTAGCGGTATCCGTGTTCCTGATCATCCAGTCTGTCAAGCGCTGCTGAAAGCCTTGGGAAATCCCGTTATTTCCACCTCCGCACATTTGGCAGATGAGGAGGGCAAAATCCCGACACTGGGACTGGAACGAGCGAAACTGTTTGACGAGTTTGATGGCTTGGTAGACATCATTGTGGACGATGGCTCGGAACCGGGTACTCAAGTATCAACCATCGTAGATATGACAGGTGAGGAACCTGTCATGGTGCGAAAAGGTCTGGGATGGGAAGCGGCGATGGCTTGGGCATCACCAGTTAGCCAAAACTGGGAGTAGAGGCGTTTGTAGCGGCTTGCCCAGTTCTCGGTTTATCCATCGAACCAGACACTACAAGCGACTGGTTGGGGATTACGGAGGAAGAGTTTGCTCTCAATCCACTTTCTGTACTGGTCTACAGATACCAGCTTCTCTTGGCTCTTACAATCCTAGGGCATAAATTGCTCAAATGCTTTTACGGCAAGGATTACAAGCCCTGAGGCAGGGCTGTCAGCGAAAAGCCGTCCAAGCGGTCAACCAGTGAGCGCGTAGGTAATCTTAGGTAGTGTCCTAAGAATGCCTGAATGACTCAGGGTAGCAATCTACAGTCGAATTGTGGACAGCAAGAGAGGGACAGAGGATGGATGACAACCCAGCCAAACATCCCTCGCTGAGGAAAGTTGTCGCACTTCGTCATAATGAGTCTAGCGGGGCAATACCATGAACGTTAAAACAGCCAATCTCAATCAAATTTCCGACAGTGAACTGTACGCTCCGGAAAATGTCAAAGAAACTGACACTCAAGGTTTAACAGAAATGCTGCTGGAAGAAATTCGTTCGCAGCTAAAAACATCACCCAGCCGTGCAGATGCAGTAGCGAACCGGATTGCCTTAGAGGTAGAACGGATTTGCCACAAAAGCGATCGCATCCAAACCAGTGGTGAAATCGGCTCTTGGCAATTTACCTTGGCACGCCATCGGTTGAATAAGTGCCTGTCGTACTATCAACTCGGTTCCAAGCAAGGTCGTGTCGAACTGCACAGCAACCTCAGCGTCATGATTTATCGTCATGTCGCGCCGTCTCACGCTCAGTTAACCTTTGCGGCTCGCTACAACTTGATTGAGGACTTTTTGCAAGACTTTTATGCGGAGTCTCTCAAAGCCTTCCGGCGGGAAAATGAAGTGGATGCTAACTACTCCCCACGTACCCAGTTTGAGCTAGCAGAGTACATGGCGTTTACTGAGCAATATGCTAAGCGGCGCATCCAATTGCCCAGTCGCAATAGTCAGCAGCTAATTGTCCTGAGGGCACAAAGCTTTGCTAGGCGTCAACCTAGCGAAACCGCGCTGGATATTGAGCAGGCAGTTGAGTTTAAAGGCGATGAAGCCTCAGACCAAAGCCGTTCTCCTGCGATGCAGCAAGTGCGGTTGCGTCTGGTTGCCCAAGCGACTGACCCCAGTGAAGCCGTTTTGCGCGATCGCGTTGTTTCTGAGCTGGTACAGTACCTAGAGTCTCAAGGTCACTCCGATTGCGCGGATTACCTAATCTTAAAGCTGCAAGACCTCGCGGCTCCTGATATTGATGCCATCCTTGGTCTAACGCCTAGAGAGCGTGACTACCTGCAACAGCGCTTTAAGTACCATGTCGAAAAATTCTCTCGGTCTTCACACTGGAAACTTGTTCACCAGTGGCTAGGTGCAGACCTAGACCAGAAGCTAGGAATGTCATCTGAGCAATGGGAAATCTTTGTGGCACAGCTTGAGCTGCAACAGCAACAGCTATTGCAGCTCAAACAAGCTCACAAGAATGACCAAGAGATTGCCAAAGCCTTGAAATGCACACCCAAACAGGTACAAAAGCGCTGGACTGGGTTGTTGGAACTTGCTTGGAAGACTCGCAACTCTACTGTAGACCAGGCTATTAGTGAGAATGAACAGTAAGGAGTGGGACGTGAGCAAGGAATGTTGGCAGTTGAGAGTAGCCACTTAAATTAGGTGGGTTTCACTCTCAGCTCTTGCTAGTCCCACTCTACGGTCATCAGGAATGTTTTTGCTTGGTAAAAATTAATTCTGTTGAGGGTTGCCACGAAAACCACCTGAGCTGGCTGCATTACCGTTCATTCGCCAAGATTGGTTACAGCCACAGCTAAACTTTAAACCTAATCCAACGGCAACTTGAGCCTAATTACCGAGCTGATATTGTCTATTTACTAGGTAGAGAAAATGTATAACTTGCAACCTATAAATCTTTTTATTAATCACACTATCCCAGGTCAATTGTGTCTAACTTTTGCTACCGTAGGGTTAACAAATTGAAACGATAATTGAGTACTCGATCTAGGCATACAACCTCTGGCAATCAACGGTAGTATCTCATCCATCTAGACATACAATTCACAGCAAGAAGTAGTTATGGCGGTCAACATTGCTCAAGCTTCTGATTCACCCCAGATAGCAGCACAACTTCAGCAGCAAGCACTCAAGCAGGTTTGGGAGAACATTCAGCCCGATAGTTGCCCGTATTCCTACAACTTCCATATGCACACCATCCACTCGGATGGTCAACTAAAGCCAAAAGACTTGATCGATCAGGCGATCGCGATCGGACTCAAAGGACTTGCGATTACCGATCACCATACAATCAGTGGCTACCAAATTGCTCAAAGCTGGCTGGAACACTGCCAGCAGGAATCACCTTCTACTCCAGTTCCCGGCCTCTGGACTGGTGTTGAAATCACCGCTGACCTTCTCGGTACTGAGGTTCACATCCTAGGCTATGCCTTTGATCCAGAACATCCCAGCTTACAGTCTTATCTACAAGGCAAAGCCCCAAAACAAAGCGAAGCGCAAGCCGCCGCTGTAATTGTTGCACTTCATCAAGCGGGTGGCTTGGCAGTCTTGGCTCACCCACAACGTTATCGACGCTCAGCAGACGAACTTATTCCCGTAGCCGCGCAGTTAGGGATTGATGGTGTTGAAACTTACTACGCCTACAATAATCCTGAACCTTGGCAACCTAGCCCTAATCAAACCAAGCAAGTCAAGCGGCTGAGCGCAACCTTTAATCTATTCAATACTTGCGGTACAGATACCCACGGCTTAAACTTGCTACGGCGTATCTAGTTTTGGGGCTAGCGCTAGAGAATTCAAAAAGTGGTGGCTTCGGCGGCGGTAGTAGTGGCGGAAGTTTTTAACTACCTCAAGTTGGCAATGCCTTGATCAAGTTTGAGCTGTTGACTAATCAAAGCCGCAAGACGTTCCGCACTATCTGGAATGGCAAGGGAAGCTGCGTTTTGTGCCATTTGTTGCAAAGCTTGCGGTGACTGCAATAAATTCATTACCTTACTTTGGAGCAATTCGGGTGTCAGTTCTGCCTGACGAAATACCAAAGCTGCACCCGCATCAGCAAAGCTAGCGGCGTTGAAGGATTGGTGGTCTTCGGCAGCGTAGGGGTAAGGGATTAAAATGGCGGGTGTCTTAGTAATTGCGAGTTCCGTTAATGTTCCTGCACCAGCACGGCTAACGGCTAGATTTGCTCGTTGGAGTAGTCCTGCCATGTTTTCATAAAATGGCATTTGCAAGTATTGAGGGTGCTTTAAGCTAGCTGCGTCTGGGTCTTTTTCACCCGTTAAATGAACAACCCAGGCACCTGCTTCAAACCAAGTAGGCGCACATTGACGTACCAGTTCGTTTACTGCGATCGCACCTTGGGAACCTCCCACTACAACAATTAACGGCACATCGTCAGGAATGGGTAGTTCCAGCTTCTGGATGCTACGAAAATTAGAGCGCACAGGTGTCCCGACATGAACAGTTTTTGCTCTCGGTAGGTACTGGGTAGTCGATTCAAACCCTAGAGCCACAAGACTACACAACGGGCTAAAAAAGCGAGTGACTTTGCCAGGAATGGCATTCGATTCATGTAGAATCACTGGCACCCCCTGCCAACGTGCGGCAATTATTGCAGGACTTGCAATATAGCCGCCTGTCGTAAAGACACAATCAAATTTATTGGTTTTGATCAGTTGCCGCACCTGACGCACGGAACTGGCAAGTCGCCCTAAGATTCGTAAGGTACCCAGACCCAAACGCTGTTGAAAGCCTTCTACAGGAATCATGTGGAGGGGATACTGCGCGGGGACTAGTTCTCGTTCGAGTCGGTCAGGAACACCTAGCCACTCGATTTTATAATCGGGTAACTGTTGGGCGAGTGCGATCGCAGGAAATAAGTGTCCCCCAGTGCCACTGGCGGCAATCAGCAATCGAATCGGTGCGGTAGCCAAAGTGTCTTTTTCTCCTAGAGGCGACAGTACTTTGAAGAAGGCAGAGGGCAGGAGGCAGACGGCAAAAGGGAACCAATTAGAAGGGGATTGAGACTCCCCAATTGGGAGCAACCCAATCAACAAGGATTGGAGGGGCTTGTACCAAGTGCTCCCTTTCGGTCGAAGGCAGATGGCAATTGGGTATAAAAGCAAGCATAAAAGCCCTCTGCCCTCTGCCTCCTGCCTTTCTTGGTCAGCTAAAATCAACAATCAGGTGTAAATTGGCGAGTATAGCATCTAAGCTTTGATGATTAAACGCCTATCCTTTGATTAAACTATTCCCTACCCCATCTCTCAATGTACAATCCGGCAATTTCACTCGGTCAGCTATCCCAATCCCTGACTGCCAAAGCCAAATCTCGCTCCTTGGGCTGGTCAGCGTTTCTTCTGTTAACACTAGGTTTCACAGCAGGATGGTCAGGAAATGCCCAAGCTGAAAGTCCTGAAACGGCCCCACCTCAGCTAAAAGATGCTCTCTCTCAAATTGATGCGGCTGCTAATAGCCGTAATCTACAGGCTGTGATGCAGTTTTATGGCGCTGATTTCAAACATTCCGATGGTTTAACTCGTGCTTCGATGGAGCAAGCTCTAACTCAGTTATGGGAACGCTACCCTGAGTTAACGTATCGTACAGAACTTCAGGATTGGACGCGAGAGGGTGATGAGATTATTGCGGAAACGGTGACGTACATTACAGGTAGCCAGCCTAGTGAAAGCATGGCGATGAAACTGGAAGCAACTTTGCGATCGCGTCAGCACTTTGAGAACCAAACAATTGTTCAGCAGGACATCTTAGCCGAACGCACTCAGCTAACCTCAGGAGTCAATCCTCCTACAGTGGATGTGCAGTTACCCAATGAAGTGCGTGTAGGTCAGGAGTACAACTTTGATGTCATTGTCAAAGAACCACTAGGAGATGACTTTCTCTTGGGAACAGCGTTGGAAGAACCTGTAAAGTCAGAACGCTACACCACCCCAGCCGATTTTGCTCTAGAGTTATTGCCTGCTGGTGGAATTTTTAAAGTGGGTAAAGCCCCTTCGACCGATGAAGACCGTTGGATTTCGGCGGTATTGATTCGGGGAGATGGGATGACGATGATTACGCAGCGCTTGCCAGTTGTGGGTAGTTCCTCTGCTTCAAAGAAGCCTTCGACTTAATATACAGCTAAGGGCGCACAGCCGTGCGCCCCTACAAGACTTACCTTTCACCTCTTACAACCAACTAAATGTGTAATCGCTTACCCAGTTGGATACAGAAATTTCTATGGTTGCAGTAAAAGATCAAATCGTTTTGATTACGGGTGCTAGCAGTGGTATTGGTGAAGCGTGTGCCAGGGTATTTGCTCAAGCTGGGGCGAAACTTATCCTTACAGCACGGCGTCAGGAACGTTTAGAACAGCTAGCTGACCAACTTAGTAAGACGTATGCTTGTGAACTGCATCTGCTGCCATTGGATGTAAGCGATCGCACTCAAGTTCAAACTACACTTGAGAGTCTACCCGCATCTTGGCAAGAGGTGGACATCTTGATCAACAATGCTGGTCTTAGTCGGGGGCTAGATAAGGTTCATGAAGCCAGTATCCAAGACTGGGAAGAGATGATTGATACCAATATCAAAGGATTACTTTACATGACGCGATCGCTGCTACCAGGAATGGTCAGTCGTGGCAGAGGTCATGTGATTAATATTGGCTCAATTGCGGGTCATCAAACCTATCCGGGTGGCAGCGTCTACTGTGCGACAAAAGCGGCTGTTAAATCCATTTCTGAGGGGTTAAAGCAAGACCTTTTGGGTACACCTGTGCGAGTTAGTTCCGTAGACCCCGGCATGGTGGAAACTGATTTTAGTAATGTTCGATTTCGGGGTGACACTGAGCGTGCTAAGAAGGTTTACCAAGGGGTGACACCGTTAACGCCAGATGATGTTGCTGATGTGATTTTCTTCTGTGCAACGCGATCGCCCCATGTCAACATTAACGAAGTTATCCTTATGCCAACGGCTCAAGCCAGTGCTACGCAAGTCAGTCGTCAAACTTGAAGTGTGGTAATTTGCTACGTTTGAACGACAATTTCAGACAAAGTTTACAAAATACCATTTGCTCACTCATCACTTAGAGTTATGCCTTTGAGCGCAGCATCAGGTCAAAGCTCAAAATCTCCTCCTGAACCCTGGTTAGCTGTTAATCTCTCGATGTTTTTCCCTGGTATTGGACAACTTTATGCCGGGGAAAAATTGAAGGGATTGGGATTTATCGCTAGTGAGGTATTGCTAATTGCGATCGCCTTTTGGTCTATATTCAGTCCTACTGGAAATACAGCTACAGGACTTATCTGTTTACTTTTTGCTGTTGCTGTCTATATCTGGAGTCTCTTCGATGCCTTCGCCTGCGCCAATAAGCAGTCGGAAGCAAACGCAACTGAGAAAATTCCTAGAAGTGTCAAAAGTCCCTGGTTTGCCGTTTTCCTCTCCCGCATCTTACCTGGTCTTGGTCAGTTGTACGTTGAAAAGGCAGCTCTGGGAGCCTTTTTTTTATCATTAATAATTATTTGCTCTCTTACTACCAGTATCTTTCCTAACTTACTCTTAATTGTTCCAATTATTTCAGCCGTAGCTTCCTACCATGCCTTTATTGCATTGCCAAAACATCAAAGGCAAAGGCAAAATCTGATTATTGTTATTACTATCCTCGTTTTAGCTACTGGAATTATTGCTAGCTACCTACCAACTTGGATTAGACAAGAAGTTGATTTTTTTGAAATTCCAAGCAAATCAATGTTACCAACGTTGGACGTGGGAGATAGAGTCTTTGTCCGTAAGTCTCGTAATTATTCACCTCAGCAAGGTGATGTAATAGTCTTCAAAATACCTGATGCAGCCAAGCTACTAGAGTCTGAGACGAACAACAACAAGGAACGATATTTTATTAAGCGGGTAATCGGTGAGCCAGGACAAGCTGTGAGTGTTAGTGATGGAGTGGTTTATATTAATGACCAACGTTTACAAGAACCCTATATTGCAGCTCCACCTACCTATGAATGGGAGTCCGAATCAGTTCCACCTAACTCTTATGTTGTAATGGGTGATAATCGCGATAATAGCTTTGATTCTCATGTTTGGGGATTCTTGCAAAAGCATTATATTGTTGGTCGAGCCTATAAGATTTATTGGCCCCCCTCAAGAAACAAGTCACTGTAATTTCCTGTCAATGCGTAAGTCCTAAATTCAACTAGGAATGCGGATATATCGCGCCTGTACCGCCATGTGAATGCCATAGGCAACAAGACCGAGTGCGACAATCCCCAAAAGCCAAGGGCCATAGGGCTGTTGTGCCAAGGATTGTAGCGCTCCATCCAGCCCTCTTACTTCGCTAGCGTCAGACTGACGTGCTGCCTGAAGTAGGAAGAAGCCAATTATGCAAAAAACAACCCCCCGTGCCCCTAGACCAAATCTACCGATACGTGTTGCCCAAGTTTCCTCGGTAGGACTCATCTCCTGCAACTTCATCTTTTTACGGAATTTAGCTTGATAAGCTTTGTACAGTTGGTAGAAGCCAAAGCCGATGACCAACGCTCCGATAAGACCAACTAACCATTGCCCAAAGGGTTGTGCAAGCAAGCGGGCTGTCCAGTCTTGCTTTGAATTGCCACCGCCGCCACCACCCGAACCCCTAATCAGCCCGATCGCGGTGAAGGCTAAACTCGCATAAATTAAGCCACTACCTGCATAACCCAGGCGAGTCGCCCAACCTTTGGCATCATCACCTTTGTGTTCAGGGTCTTGAACAGCTTGTACAAAACGCCAAACCACATATCCAATCAGACCAACTGTTAACAACGCTAATAAAAACTTTCCAAAGGGTTGTGCTGCGATCGCACTAAGCGCACCTTTTGTATCAGTTGTTTGACCGCCTGAGCCGACTGCCGCTTGCACTGCTAGCACGCCCACAATTGCATAAACGATGCCCTTGGCAAGATAACCAATTCGTGCCAGTCTTTCCACCCACATAAATTACCTCCCTAGATGCTTCGTAGCAACTTAGTAAATTACTTAAATCTAAAGAAAAAGTAACTCTTCGCCTAAATTACCTATTCTGCATTGCACTTGATGTTATCAGTGCACATTACCTAGTTGTCAGAAAAATGCACATCTATCTGAGTACTTAATTTCTTTTAGAGACTTTGTTAAAACAAAATAAGATTAAGTGACAGTAGTAAGAAAATAAGCATATAGGGGGAAGTATTTACTCCTATGTTTTGGTTCTCTTGAAAAAAGACGAGCATCAGGAGAATTTTGAGGTGAAGCAAGAAGCTCTGATTGCTGCAATTATTAGTGCGGCTTTGGTTCTCGGTTTACTAGCGGGTTTACCATTGGGCTACATAGCTCGTAATTTTCACGCTATCCCGTCTGGCTCAAACACGACTTCGCCCTAGTGATTTGGTGGTGGTTTGTTACATCGTTCAGCTAGAAAGTAAAATCTGCGCGTAAAATTTTGCTTCCTGCTTTTGGTTTGCTCGGCAAGAATCTAGGCAAGTTAAGCCAATTTCATCTTTGATTACGACAGATGAACTGGTAGCGGTGAACAGCGCTTGTTCCTAGATCCAATTCATAGGTTGCAAAGATGTTAGAAATAGCATTAAGTCAAATGCTTGGGCTGGCTCAATTTTCTCTTAAGCAACAGCAAAACCTTCCTGATATTGAGGTTAAATTTCCTTTTCAACCAGCAACTAGGCTTGATGTGAAATCAGCTAGCTATGGCTTGAGTTGTATCGTCAGGTGTTGCACAATACACAATAAAGGGCGATAGTTCAGCCTTGATATTGATTGAACTGACAAGGATTGGGTCAGGTCGCATACGCGATCGCATTTTGGCAATCCTCTTTTGAGTCACACGCTTAACTAATGACTACAGCTTTAACACTTAAAGATTTACCACCCCCTCCACCTGGCAAATCAGGATGGCCTTGGACAGTATCCAGCAAAGTGATACCTGAAACCATGCCTGATGGGTCAGAATTGCCTCGTCTTACTATTGTTACTCCCAGTTACAATCAAGGGAAATTTCTAGAGGCAACAATTCGTTCTGTCCTCTTACAGGGTTATCCGAATCTTGAATACATTATTATTGATGGCGGGAGTACCGATTGCTCTATTGAAGTGATTAAAAGGTACGAAAAATATTTATTTTATTGGCATTCCAAGAAAGATAAAGGTCAAGCGGATGCTATCAATCAAGGGTTAAACAAAAGTAGTGGTAAAATTCTTGGTTGGATAAATAGTGATGATGTTTATGTGAAAGGAACATTTTACAAAATCATTAAAGCATTTCAGGCTCATCCTAATTGTGTTGTTGTTCACGGGAACAGAATTTTAATTAATGAAATAGGGGAAGTAACGGGCTGGGTTTCTCTGCCTTCATTTGACCCCGAAACAGGTATTTATAATGTTTGTTCAGAAACGGCATTCTGGCAGCGTTCTGCAATGAATGAAGTGGGTTTGCTTAATGCTAATTTACAGTTTGCTATTGATTTAGAATTCTTCAGTCGTCTTTACAAGCAAGGTAAATTTCTGAAGCTTGATGACTATTTGGGTTATTTCCGTTGTTATTCTGAAAGCAAGAGTTCCACAATCGCTCATATTGGTAGAGAGGAAGCGGTAAGAGAATGGAAGCAACTATTTGGTTCTGAGAATCGAGATGGAGATTTGACCCAAAGGAAAAGCTTCTTACAATTCCTCAGACTCAGCGCAGAGCTGATTAAACAGCCTCGCTTAATTGGGTTGCCCTATTTGTCATATCGCCTTTTACAACTCAACCGCAACTCATGATTCTACTAAAAGACAATTACTTGATTAATAAATTTAAGCAAATAGTTGGGGAAGGGCTTCTATATTTCACTAATCGTATTGTCAATCATATTCCCTTCCATTTTGTACGCTTAGGGTTTTATCGGAGCTTCCTAAAGTTTGATATAGGTTTAGATAGTGCAGTTTTTATGGGAACATGGTTTGATACAAAAAGCAACTTTAAGCTGGGCAACAATAGTGTCATTAATCAAAATTGTCGATTAGATAATCGTGGAGGTATTATTATTGGAGATAATGTTTCGATTTCTGCTGAGGTATGTATCTTGACAGCAGACCATGACTTACAAAGTGCTGATTTTGCAGGTCGTACTCGTCCGGTAACAATTGAGGATTATGTTTTTCTTGGGACACGAGCCATGATTTTACCGGGAGTCACTTTAGGTAAAGGTTCTGCTGTAGCAGCGGGTGCAGTTGTAACGAAGAATGTTCCCCCTTTTACTATTGTTGCTGGGGTGCCAGCTAAGCCAATAGGAATTCGGCAAGCTGATTTGCAGTATCACATCAGTTACCGTCGATTATTTTGGTAGTTTTTAATCGTAATCTCAGTAATTAAAGCTAGTTCAGTAAGACATTGATAGTTGTCACCCAAGTTGTCACAGGGCTTCCTCCTGCTGTTGATGGCATTGGAGATTATTCCCTAAATTTAGCTCGTGAACTCCGTAAGGAGTTTGGTATAGAAACGCAGTTTATTGTCGGCAATCCTAACTGGATTGGAGCAAAAGATATTGAAGGATTTCCTGTCAATAAAGTGACAGTGCATTCTACGGCTAGCCTGTTATCCTTACTGCCTAATGAGGCTCAAACTCGAACGATTGTCTTGCTGCATTATGTTGGTTATGGCTACGCGAAGAGAGGTTGTCCGTTTTGGTTAGTGGAAGGCTTAGAGTGTTGGAAGCGTAATTCTGCTAGCACACATTTGGTAACGATGTTTCATGAAGTGTATGCGTCGGGGCCACTTTGGACAAGTGCTTTCTGGTTATCCAGCGTACAACGACATTTGGCTGTCCGTCTTGTTCAAATAAGCGATCGCTACCTCACCAGTAAACAAGGCTACGGTAGAATCTTACAAGAACTGGCTCAGAGCAAACAGACCCAACTGCTGACGTTACCTGTCTTTTCCACGATTGGGGAACCCAAGCAAGTACCTCCATTAGCACAACGGTATCGGCGTTTAGTCGTGTTTGGTGGATGCAGTAATCGAATCCGGGTTTATCAAAAGTCTGGGTTAGAACTGAGTGAGACTTGTCAGCGCTTGAAAATTGAGGAAATCTGGGATATTGGCCCCCCGACTGGACTGGGGTTATCAACCATTGACGGCATACCTGTAGTAGAGATGGGTTCTCAGTCAGCCTCGAACGTTAGTGATATACTCTCAAACTCACTAGCCGCTTTCTTCAACTACCACCTTAACTATCTAGCCAAATCCACTATATTTGCTGCATACTGCGCTCATGGCATCTTACCTGTCAGTCCGCGATCGCATAAATTGTCTATAGATGGAATAATCGCTGGACGACACTACTGGAGTCCTGTTGACAATACACAACGCTTCCATAATTTAGAGGAGTTGCAGGCGATCGCAAATAATGCCTATGCCTGGTATCAAACTCATAACCTTTCAGTACAAGCGAAAGCCTTTGCCGCTTTGCTAGCCGACACAAGTAAGTAGGTATAAACTTATAGTTTGCAGTCTTCAAGGGGAAGTAGACTATCACTTGCCCAATTTTAAATCCTATAACAATTTTCGTTAAACCTACCTAAATAGACTAGATAGCTTTTAGGATAGTAGTTAAAAAATTAACTCTAGAACATAGCAAAATCATGAGACCGCAACCATCTACCAAGAATCGGAAGCTAGCAGTTTACAAAAGCGGTTTAAAAAGAGTTATGTCTTTTTTGGATTCTCAAATAAGCGGCAAAAGACCAAAAACCTTTTTTCCTTTTTCAAAGCAAATTCGTTTTATTGTTCAGTTCTCACGCATAGCAAGTACGGCTTTAATAGTTTCACTCTTAGCCAATCCATCCTTAGCTGCATCTGAAATTCCCAACAGCGATTTTAATGGGGATGGCAAATCAGATATTCTTTGGCGTCACTCTACCAATGGAACTAATCGAATCTGGATTATGAACGGTTCGACTGTTCTGACTGACCCAGTTATTAATGTTGACCCAAACTTAAATTGGAAAGTTGTCGGCACAGGTGACTTTAATGGGGATGGCAAATCAGATATCCTTTGGCGGAATCCGCTCAACGGACTTAACAGACTCTGGTTAATGAACACGGCGAATATCGTATCAAGCTCTCGTCTTCTTAATGTTCTTGATATCAATTGGGAAGTCGTTGGGGTTGGTGATTTTAATGGAGATGGCAAATCGGATATTTTTTGGCGTCATGCTACTAATGGGACTAATCGCATCTGGATTATGAACGGTTCCACTGTCCTGACTGACCCGGTTATTAATGTTATCCCAAACCTCAATAGGAAAGTCATTGGTACAGGTGACTTTAATGGAGATGGTAAATCGGATATTCTTTGGCGTAATCTGACAACTGGTGAGAACAGAGTTTGGTTGATGAACACGGCAGCTATAATCTCAAACGCTCAGCTTCCTGTGGTTAATGATATCAACTGGCAAATAGCAGGAATTGGTGACTTTAACGCGGATAACAAGTCAGATATTCTTTGGCGTCATTCTACTAATGGGACTAATCGAATCTGGATTATGAATGGTTCCACTGTCTTAACTGACCCAGTTATTAATGTTGACCCAAACTTAAATTGGAGAGTCGTTGGTACGGGTGACTATAACGGAGATGGCAGAGCAGATATTCTTTGGCGTAATGCTACCAATGGTCTCAACCGACTCTGGTTAATGAACACAGCAACTATCACATCAAGCTCTCGTCTTGTTGATGTTACTGACATCAATTGGAAAGTAGTGGGTAATGGCACTCAATATTTATATCCGCCGTTCTAAGTGTTGGTGAAGGAAACTAATCTTGCTTCTCGATTCCTAATGTGCGGCATTGAAGACAACAATCTCACCGTTCTACTTAGCACAGACCAGACTTAGGAGAAAATGTAATTGAGTATCAATCAAACGCTCAAACTCCAGCGTCAACTCGCCTCAGTTGCCAGTAGTGGTATTAGCGGCGAACCAATCTATACAGCGTTTGAGCAAGTATTGAAACAGTTTGACCTCAAGGGTGATATTCTCGATTTCGGTGCTGGCACGGGATATCTAACTAGGCAACTTCAGGCATTAGGTCGCTTTACATCCCTTACTGCGATTGATATGATGCCGCGTCCCGTTAGCCTTGACGAATCTGTGAGTTGGCTTAGCTGGGATTTGAACGAGGCAGTTGACATCCCCGATCGCACCTTCGATGTGATTGTATCAGCAGAAGTAATCGAGCATCTAGAAAATCCTAGAGCAGTTGCGCGGGAATGGTTTCGTTTACTTCGTCCTGGTGGAACACTGATTTTTAGCACGCCTAATAATGAAAGCTGGCGTTCTTTATTTGCTCTTTTATTACAAGGGCATTTTGTTGCCTTCAGTGATAGCTGCTATCCTGCCCATATCACGGCACTTCTGCGTAAAGATATGGAACGTATTCTCACGGAAGCTGGTTTTTCTGTACCCACGTTTGTCTTTAGCAATGTTGGTGGTATTCCCAAATTCCCTGCGCTACACTGGCAAACGGTTTCTGCCGGGTTATTGAAGGGGGTTCGTTATAGCGATAATGTCCTTGCGATCGCAAAGCGAAATTCCTAGGTTTCGTAGAGATTGCTCGCTAGACTCAGTAAGCAACAGGGTTACAATCCAGGGTTTTGGACACTATGCAACTCATCAATTATTTAAATAGACCTGAATATATTTTCAGACCGCTTCAGATCTATCGACGGCTTTTGCGATCGCGTAACCCAGACAACAAACTCTTTAAAAATGTCCTGCTTCCTTGGGGAGTTAACCTAAAAATTTCTCTAGCGCCAGGTGAAGTCGTTGGGCATTCCGTCTGGGCAATGGGAATATATGACTTGATTGTCACTGAAGTTTTATGGCGCTTGATTGACCCTGGCGAAACGGTTATAGATGTTGGGGTCAATATTGGTTATATGGCAACAATTATGGCAAAACGAGTTGGAGAAACGGGTCATGTTTGGTGCTTTGAACCCAACCCAGAAGTCTATCAAGAGTTATCTGAGAATATCAAAAACTGGCAGACAACACTTGGCTGGAATCATATTTATGCCCAAAAGATAGCTCTTTCCAATCACTCTGGCGAGGCAGTCTTAAGTGTTCCTATGAGAAATCGTGAAGAAGCTTTCATTATTTCACCTAAAGATGTTATATCAACACAGGCTAACGATGACAACTTTAAAGCTTATACAGTATCCTTGGAAAAATTAGATAATGTCTTAAAAACTAGGAACCACATAGGTCTTGTAAAAATTGATGTTGAAGGGCACGAACTTGAAGTTATACAAGGAGCAATAAACCTAATTACTGCTCAGCAAATTCGCGACATCATTTTTGAAGATCATAATGGGTACCCTAGCTCAGTCAGTCAATTTTTGGAAGACCAGGGGTATACTATTTTCCGCATCTGGAAAGGGTTTTGGAAACCACTACTTGAATCCCCAACTAAAAAGCTGATGCACCCGTGGGAGCCACCTAGTTATCTAGCTACCAAAGACTCGTCACGCGCTAGAGAGCGCCTAAAAAAGCGAGGTTGGAATTCACTACAATCACAAAATCAGAAAACTTGATAACCCTATGCTTATAAAGGTTAAAAATTAGTTTGATTAACGGGTAATGTGAAAATTTTAATTTACTCCCCTTTATTTTATCCCAGTATTGGAGGAATAGAAACTACGCTTTCTATTCTCGCTCATGAGTTTGTTAATCAAGGACATCAGGTCAAAGTCGTAACCCAAGTCGCTGCGAAAGATTCAACGTCTTTTCCTTTTGAAGTTATCCGAAAACCGAATTGGCAAAACCTTTTAAAACTTACCCGTTGGTGCGATATTTATTTTCAAGGCTGCGTTAACCTAAAAGGAATTTGGCCCTTGTTCATTAGTCCTAGACCTTGGGTCGTGACGCATCAAACGTGGTATCGTCGCTTGGATGGACGTGTTGGCTTTCAGGATTATTTGAAGCGCTATCTAACACTGTTTGCCAGTAATGTTTCAGCAAGCTCGGCTTTAGCTGAACATATAAAAGGGCTATCTACTGTAGTGCCTAATCCTTATCGGGAAGAAATCTTTTACGAAAGGCAAGAGATTTCTCGTGATAAAGACCTTGTATTTTTAGGGCGATTGGTTTCTGATAAGGGAGTTAACTTACTGCTAGATGCCTTGGCTAATCTCAAACAGCTAGACTTAAGCCCTTCCCTGACAATTATTGGTAGTGGGCCAGAAGAACCTAACCTACGCCAACAGGTGAAGCAATTAAGCCTTGTTGAGCAAGTAAATTTCGCTGGGGTAAAAGTTGAAACTGATTTAGCCCAATTACTGAATGCTCATAAAATTTTGGTCGTGCCATCGGTTTGGGAGGAACCCTTTGGGATTGTAGCACTAGAGGGTATTGCCTGCGGTTGTGTCGTCGTCGGCTCTGAGGCGGGAGGACTAAAAGATGCTATTGGTGCTTGTGGTGTGACTTTTCCGAATGGAGATGTTAATCCTCTAACTCAAGCTCTCTTTGATTTATTGATTAATCCTGATAAATTAGCAGCTTACCGAGAAAAAGCTGAATCACATTTGTCGCGTCACACAAAAGCGGCAGTGGCAAAAGCTTACTTACAAGTTTTGGAGAAAGTTATTCAGTGAAGTTAATTATTAGTCTACTTGCTGCTGTAATTATCTTTTATGGCTCAGCCTTGAAGTGGCGTCGTGGGGTGAAAGCCGTATTTCTGCTTCTTGTTTTAGAGGGGGCACTGCGGAAATGGCTATTACCTCAAGCAAACGAGATGATTTATTTCCTCAAAGATATTGTGCTGCTCGGAGCTTATTTTAATTTTTATTGTTTTTCAGATTCAGATAAAAAGTTTCTTTCTAGAGTCAGCCTTATAAATATTATTATCTTTATTACTATAGGGTGGTGTTTATTTCAGGTATTTAATCCGAGTTTGGGTTCTCCATTGTTGGGGCTTTTTGGACTTAGAGGATATCTTTTGTATCTTCCCTTAATTTGGATGGTTCCGTCGTTGTTCCAAACAGAGGAAGAAGTTTACAAATTTTTGCGATCGCACCTTTTGCTCACGATTCCAGTTGGACTGATTGGCATTGCCCAGTTTTTCAGTCCTGCGTCAAGTTTTATTAATGCCTATTCCAACGAAGAAGCGCAAGCAGTCGTTACATTCGGAATCAACTCTGCGGTTAGAATTACTGGGACTTTTCCCTACATTAGTGGCTATGGAGTTTACTTAATCATCTGCTTCGGGCTACTGATATTTATGCTTTCAGTTAAGCAGCCACCGAGATGGCAAGTTGTCACTCTCGTTGAACTCCTTTTGGTTAGTGTTAACTCGTTTATGACTGGCTCTCGTGGTACGATTTTTGCTGAAGTTTTATTCTTGGTTGGTTATCTAGGGGCAAAAGGACTAGCTACACCAGTAAGCAGCCTGCGTTTGATTAGGAAGTTAATCCTACCGATCTTAGTTATTGCCATTGCTGCCTCGATCTGGTTTCGTCCAGCTATTAATGCGTTTTGGCAGCGTGCTACTCATTATCGAGATATACCTGAGCGGATTTCACTGAGTTTCACAGAGCCGCTTGACTTTGTCCGCGTCAAAGAACTTGATAGCTATGGCATCGGTGCAACACACCAAGCCGCCCCAATCCTTCGCAGAGCCTTGGATTTACCTGCTGGTGAAACGATTCGCGTTCCTAATGAAGGAGAAATGGGTAGAATTGTCCTGGAATTAGGGCCAATTGGTTTTATTTTTTGGTATGGTTTGAGGCTGAGCATTTTGATTCTGCTCATACACACTTTCTTGAAATTGAAACGACCCTTTCTTCGCCAGTTAGCACTTACGGCTTTTCTCCTTCAGGCAATCCAAATTAATAGTTTTCTGGTTTTCCTCAATACCTATGCAGTCTACTACTGGTTTTTCAGTGGTCTAATCTTTTTGCTGCCTCAACTGGAGCAGACAGAGAACTGGCAACGAGAACAACAATTCCAGCAAGATGTCCTATCCTCGTATTTCCCTGATTCATCCTACAGGTAATCCATTTTCCCGTCAGGCTGCGATCGCTTTTGCGGAAGTCGGTTTACTTCAGGAGGTGATAACCACAATCGCCTACGATCCAGAAGGCTCTTGGTCACGCACCTTAAATCTACTACCCAAAGCCATTAGAAACCGTGTTACTCAGGAACTAGAACGCCGAACTTGGGTTCCCCCGACAGGTGTGCAGATACAGACATACCCCCGACCTGAAATCATACGACTGGCGTTAGTGAAAACAAGTTTGTATCGTCGTTTAGGCTTAAGTTATCAAGGGCTAGCCGATCGCGTCTATGCTTCCCTAGACCGTCATGTCGCCTCACAGCATCTTCAGGGGATTGATGCCGTCTATGCCTATGAAGATGGCGCAGCTACTACATTTCAAGCCGCTAAACAGCAAGGTATCCTTTGCCTATACGACTTACCAATTGTCTTCTATCCCACTAGTCGTGATATCCAGGTGGAAGAAGCGAAGCGATTTCCAAAGCTAGCACCAGCATTAGATGCGACTCAAGAACCAGCTTGGAAGCTTGAGCGGAAAGACCAGGAAATACAACTAGCCGATCACATTTTTGTCCCTTCTTCCTTCGTCCAAAATTCATTGCTAGAGGCTGGCGCAAAACCAGAAAAAATTAGTGTCATTCCCTTCGGCGCACCGATTGACTATTTCCATCCCCAAACTAAACCCGACAAACTTTTTCGTACCTTATTTGTCGGTCGTGTAGGGCCGCGTAAAGGCGTTCACTACCTATTACAAGCGTGGCAGGAATTGAGCTTGCCAGAGGCAGAATTATTATTGGTCGGGATTAACGAGTTTCCCGAAGACTGGCTAGACCAATACACTAAGGGGATTCGCCATATTCCATCCGTTCCCCACGCCTCATTAAACCGCTACTACAGTAGTGCCAATGTTTTAGTCCTGCCTTCTCTCGTTGAAGGACTTGCCTTGGTGCAGTTAGAAGCAATGGCTTGTGGAATTCCTCTAATTACTACGCCTAATGCAGGTGGCTCTGATATTGTTACAGATGGTGTGGAGGGCTTTATCATACCCGTTCGTGATGTTGAAGCGCTTAAGGAAAAACTGGAGTGGTGCTACACTCATCCCGAAGAGTTAGCTCACATGGGACAAGCGGCTCGTCATAAAGCCGAACAGCTAACCTGGCAGCAATATCGACAGCAATTAGCTAGTAAAGTACAGGAGATTTTGAAAGAGTATTAGGGGGAATGGCACTGACTTAAGCGAAAAGTAATCGTTCGTTGGAAAAACCCGGATTGGGGGACGTTGCCCCCCAAACCCCCTCCTCACTAAAGCTCCGGTGGGGGCAGAGTGCCGCCCCCAGTCCCCCTACACAAGGTGTTATCGGTACTGATGAGAGTGCAGTTTATCCGTGTTGTTGAATAAAGCACAACTTTTATCGAGAAATTTTTTGGACTGCTGGACTCGCTCATTTCCCTTAAGTCAGTGCCATTCGTATTAAGGTAGCCATTACCAAGTATAAAATTCTCAAAAATGTAAAATTTTCCTTGCCTATAACTCCTTGATTATTAAATGTTCAATGCTAAAAATTTATGGAGACTGTTACTCTACCCTTACCTTTAACTTGGTTACAACCCTTTGACTTTCCTCACAAACTGGGAATTTGCGAACGACTTTTTGGTAAGGTACTGGCTCAACAAGGAATTTGCTGGGTTGATACTGCTGTTGGCATTACTTGGAAACTTGACCTGAGTTTAATTCCTCATCGCTGGATTGTCTATGGCAAATATGAAGGTGCGCCATTTCTTAACTGGGCGCGTAAGTTTCTGCCACCTAATGGTGTCGTTGTAGATTCAGGAGCAAATATTGGTCAAATGCTGTTGTATTTGGCTCAGTGGGTACCACAAGGAAAAGTACTTGCGTTTGAACCTGGAACACAACAAATTGATTGGTTGAAGGAATGTTTGGTGGCTCATCCCACTCTACCCGTAGAACTCATCCAGCGAGGACTTGGCGCATCGGCTACTCAATTACGCCTGGATAGCTGGGGTTCTGGTTCTATGCACGGCTGTTGGGCGAGAGTATCTGATACTGAGGGTGAACCTATCGAGATTGTACGATTAGAAGACGAATTAGCATTGCGTTGTATTGAGAAAGTCGATTTATGGAAACTCGATGTCGAAGGCTATGAGATTGCAGCGCTGCAAGGAGCGGAGACTTGGCTAAAAGAGCAACGGATTAGAGCCATCTATGCAGAGTTAACGTCGTCAAATGGTCAGGGGCAAGCTGTTATTGATTACCTGAAGCAATTTGGCTATCAATGTTATTTTTTCGAGGAAAATGGTAAACTTTATGACCCACTAAAACAAGCAGATTTCCAAATTCCTGAGTGGGCAAATGGTTTGTTCTTGCCAATTGACAAGAATGTGAATAATGAAGAATAAAGGTTCATTAATCCATCTTTGGTTTCCTGATATTTTTGAATTCAAGGGAGGAATTCAAGTTTATTCAACCTTCCTCTTAAAGGCTCTACAGAATTTATCTCCCAAAAGCCAGTATGAGGTGTTCCTCAAGCACGATACTCATGCCTTTCCTTATTTTTTGAATCAGACTCAGTTCCATTTTTCTGGGACTTTCCCCTTGGCTTTACGAACTCCTATCTTTGCCGCGCAACTAGTTGGACATGGACTTTGGCAAAAACCTAACGTTGTTATCTCGACGCATGTCAATTTCATACCAGCCGCCTGCTGGCTCAAGCAAGTCGCTGGAATTCCCTATTGGGTGGTTGCTCATGGTACGGAAGCTTGGAGTATCAAGCGCCAAGGCTTGCAGAAGGCGTTGCACAATGCCGATCGCATTCTCGCTGTCAGTGGTTACACTCGCGATCGCCTTCTCAAAGAACAAAACCTAAATCCTGATAAAATTTCTCTTTTACCCTGTACGTTTGATGTAAGTCGCTTCCAAATCGCCCCAAAGCCGCAACATTTACTGAGTCGTTATCACCTGACAGCAGAACAACCCATTATTCTTACCGTTGGCAGACTCGACAGTAGCGATCGCTATAAAGGGTACGACAAAATCCTGCAAGCCTTACCTGAGATTCGCCGCCAGATTCCGAATGTTCATTACATTCTAGTGGGTCAAGGAAGCGATCGCCCTCGCATTGAACAATTAATCACCCAACTGAACCTGCAACACTGTGTAACTTTAGCTGGGTTTATTCCAGATGAGGAAATGTGCGATCATTACAATCTTTGTGATGTGTTTGCGATGCCCAGTAAAGGAGAAGGCTTTGGGATTGTGTACCTAGAAGCGTTAGCGTGTGGCAAACCTACCCTAGGGGGGAATCAAGATGGTGCAATTGATGCCCTTTGCCAGGGAGAACTCGGTGCTTTAGTTGAACCTGATGATTTAGATGCGATCGCCAAAACACTTATTCAAATTTTGCAAAACACTTATAATCATCCTATCCTCTATCAACCTGAGCTTTTACGAAAAAAAGTGATTGAAATGTTTGGGTTTGAGTGCTTCCAACAAAGGTTAGCTGAACTCATGGAAACCTCTCAGCTAGAGACAGGAATTAAACCGCAGTAGAGGTAAATTACAAGTTATTTCACTACTCATACAGGTTATTACGCATCTTTCGCTCATTACTAACTAGCCATCTACCATGAAAGTTTTGCACGTCATTCCTTCACTTGCCAAAGTTAAAGGTGGGCCGACTCAAATCACTCTAGAAATGGTTAAAGCCTTACGTGCGCGTGGGGTTGATGCAGAAATTGCTACGACTGATGATAACGGTTTAGAACGACTCGACGTGCCACTGCGCCAATGTATTGAATATGAGCAAGTTCCTGTCTGGTTTCTCCCCCGCTTCTCACCACCGTTGAGAGACTATATCTTTTCACCAGACTTAGCTCACTGGCTGTGGCAAAATTCCAAGAATTATGACATTTTACACACTCATTATTTATTCTCCTTTGCTCCCACTTGTGCCGCAGCGATCGCAAGACAGCAAGGAATTCCCTACATCGCTACTCCCTACGGGATGCTAACACCTTGGGCACTGGCGCATCAAAAGCTCAAAAAGCAAATTTATTCAAAAATTGAACGTCATAATCTCAAGTCAGCCATAGCAATTCACTGTTCTACTCTGGAAGAATCACAGAATGTGCAGGATTTTCAGGTTTCAACGCCCAGCTTTGTCGTCCCTTATGGTGTGCATTTACCTACCCTGCAACCGCAAGCTAAGGCGCATCTTCATCGTATGTATGGAATACCTGAGACAACACCAATTATTTTATTTCTCTCCCGCCTCCATCCCAAAAAGCGTCCCGACTTACTAATCGAAGCTCTCAACAAGCTAGCTTTAAAAAACAAAAAATTTCATCTGATTTTAGCAGGTTCAGGAGACTCAGGCTATCTAAGTTATCTGACTAACTTAGTATCGTCTTTAGGACTAGCCTCACAAACATCAATCACTGGCTTCGTAACGGGTGAAAAAAAGGCCTTACTGTTGCAGGGTTCAGATATTTTCGTCTTGCCATCCTATACAGAAAACTTTGGAATTGCAGTGGCGGAAGCGATGGCGGCTGGCTTACCAGTGATTATCACTCCAGATGTCCAAATTGCTCCAGATATTGCTGCCGAGTCGGCAGGTTTAATTGTCAAAGGAGAGATTGAGGCAGTGCAAAATGCGATCGCGCAATTACTCACCAACCCAGAGTTACGGCAGAAGTTAGGCGAGAATGGCAAGCGCTTAGTAAGGTGCCGCTATTCCTGGAGTGCGATCGCTTCTAGCCTTAGCCATACTTATTACTCTCTTCTAGAGCAGCAACCAATTCCTCAAGCTCTAGCTTCTGACTACTTGAAATAGATATAGCGGTTCTCATGTGGATGAGGTACAAATTTTAGCGTTTTCGAGAATTTGGAATTGGAAATGGGCAAAAAACTTAGATGGACCTCACTGAAACAAGAATTGCTATAAACCAATGATTGATTCAAATCATAATCTATTTTTCTATTACACTCGTCTCTATTTTATATTCCTCATGAACGGCGTATTGAGGCTACAGTAAGAGAGAAACAAGTATGGATAGTTATAAACAGCAGGTAATAGAACTCTACAATAGTAGAACTGCCTATGATCAGGAGGAAGGAACTCGCCATCCGCGTGACGCTAATTTCCTACTTGAATCTGTCCCAATTGAGAAAGGACAGAAAATTCTTGATATAGCAACTGGAACAGGTTTAGTTGCGATTCCTGCTGCTCAAAAAGTGGGTTCAGAGGGCTATGTTATTGGTGTAGATATGTCCGTTGGAATGCTCCATCAAGCAAGACTGAAAGTTGAAGCCACAGGAGTAAAAAACATTGAGTTGATTGAGGCAGATGCAAATTACCTCAACTTTAGCGAGAGTAGTTTTGATGCCATCTTTTGCTGTGAAGCAATTATGTTTCTAAGTAATATTCCTGCAAGTTTGCAAACATGGTATCGTTTCCTTAAACCAGGAGGGTTTGTTGCATTTACCTGTCCTCCCGAAACAGCTTATATGGCACCTGTTTACAAAAGTATCTGCACGAAAGTGTTGGGCATATCAATACCACACATCCACGAACCCTATGGTACTACCGAAAAGTGCCACAATCTACTAGAACAGGCGGGTTTTAGAAATATCGAAGTCAAAATTGAGCCATCAGGACGGTATCGTAAGCTAAGGGGTGACGGAGCATCTTGGAAGTGGATTAATTTAAACTTTAAAGGCAATCCGTTGTTAGCAAAACTATCATAGGAACAATTAGATCAGTTACAAGTTGAGTACAGAGCAGAAATTGAGAAAGTAACAACTGATCAAGGAGTGTGGGAAGATACCACAATCTTCTTTGTCCGTGCTCAAAAATGAGTTGATTGAGAACTGCTACATATCATTAACCAACAACTGCTTCTTAAATCTCTAACTGTGGACTAATCACCCCATGTCTTATTCTCAACGCATACTTCAGCAGGGTAATCACCTAACTCGTCTGGCGCATCGCTCCCGCTTCGGCACTATTCTGGAGGCAATTGGTAGCACTCAATATACTCAGGCATTAGACTATGGCTGCGGCGACGGTTGGCTATTGAAAATGGCTTATGAACAGAACTTGGTTAAGCAAGGAGTTGGCGTTGACATCGATTGGGACATGCTATCAGCTTGCAAGGATTTGTTTGCGGATATACCGGGATTTCAATTCTGTCAGCCTCACGAACTATCAGAGAAAATTTCCCCTAAGAGTTGCGATTTAATTATTTGCACCGAAACGCTGGAACACGTTGGAGAACCGGACAAGGTTTTAGAGCAGATGTTGCGCTACAGCAAACCAGGGGCAAAAATAGTGATTTCTGTCCCGATTGAAATTGGTCCATCACTCTTTTTTAAGCAAGTCGGACGCTACATTGCTAATCGAAAAGGAAACTATGGCTATGAGCGCTACCAGTTAGGTGAGTTATTTGCTGCCTCAGTTCTCTGGGATACCAACAGCTTTCCCTCGTCTCATTCATTAAATAAACCGCTCAGGAGCCACAAGGGGTTTGACTATAGAAAAATCCAGAAATTGCTACAGCAAAAAGTAACCATTGAGCGGAGGATTTTAACGCCTTTGCCCTGGTTCGGTAGTTTGCTAAATAGCACGATTATTTGGATTTGTTCGGTTAAAAATTAATGAAGAAAATCAAGAAAATTGTTCTTGTTTTTCAAATAGTCAATGAATGATTTAAAAATTTTACTGATCTCTTCTGCTGTGCCGCGAGATACTACGGCTGGCGAGGTAATTCTTTACAGGCATTTTTCAGAGATGCCTGAACTGAAGCTAGCGATCGCAACCGATGATTTAGACGGTATCCTTACTGAAAATTTTTTAGAAATTAAACCGAATCGACTTCTTAATCGCCTAACACAAACAAGGCTTTCAAGCTGGATTCATGATATCTATCAGTGCTTCCATCCTTTTTTTAACTATAAAATTATTCGGAAATATATAAAAAATGCTCAACCTAACTTGATTATTACGGTTGCTGAGGGTATCCATTGGATAGCTGCCCAGAAGATGTCTAAAGAGTTTAATATACCATTGGTCACGATTTTTCATGATTGGTGGCCAAACTTAGCTTCCATACATCCTTGGGCAAAGAAATCTGTAGAATGGCGGTTTAAGAAGCTATACCAGCAAAGTGCGATCGCTTTTTGTGTGAGTGAGGAAATGCAACAACTATTAGGTAATCACCAAAATGCACAAACCCTGTACCCTATTCCTGATCGATTGACAATTGCAGAAAAACCCATAATCCTCGCCGATGAAAAGTCATTTAACCTAGTTTATGCAGGTAGCCTTTCGGGGATTTATGCGCCAATGCTGCAAGCTTTGTCTGCGGCATTACAAGACATTCAAGAAGTACAGTTAAAATTATTCGGTCGTCCTCCAAATTGGTCAGAGTCTCAACTACAGCAGCTTAATGAACAAGGCATATATCGTGGACTGGTTTCGAGAGATTTATTGAGGCATGAGTTAAAAACAGCTAGTGCTTTACTCGTTACAATATCTTTTGACCCAAAAAATCGCCGTTGGGCAGAAACGAGTTTTCCCTCTAAGTTAGTTGAATATTGTCAATACACTAGGCCTGTTATTATTTGGGGGCCTGAATACTGTTCAGCCGTTCGTTGGGGACGCAAGTACCAATCAGCATTGGTTGTAACATCTTCATTGGTGCAGGATTTAGTGAAAGCTATCCAAGAATTGGCAACTCAACCGGAGGAGCAAACACACCTTGCCAACAAAGCTTTAGTAATGGCACAAGGAATGTTCAATCCAGGAAAAATTCAACAGCAATTTGTTGATGGTCTTTATCAAGTATGCAAAGAGTATAAATAAGATTAATGATGTAACTATAATAGTCTAGTCTAGCGCTGTACTACTATTATCTCTAACCTACCTACTCGCTAGCTGAAAATAAAAAGTATTCAAGTATGTTACCTAAATCCGTAAATAATATTCTAGATGATTTATTTTTAGCAATTCTGAAGCTATTGCCTTTTCGGGTAGTTAATCGATTTCTTTGGTTGTTCCAGAGAAATCCGACTCTTGCAGATAAGTGGGAGTACTCCATTCGTAAATTTCACTACTACGAACCGTTACCAGAATTTGCAAAAATCACCCCTGAGCAGGTTCTCCAAAGACGTTCTTATAATTGTATAGATTGGCATCTAGATGCTCAAGTTTACCTTATTAAAGAATTAAGTATTTACAGTACAGAAATTCAGGAACTAGCTGATGAGCAAGCCTCTGATGCAAAGTTCGATTTCTTTAATGAGTTTTATTTTGAATTAGATGCAGCTATTTACTATGCACTCTTAAGGAAAGTCAACCCCTCAAAGATTATAGAAATTGGGTGTGGATATTCAACTCAAATTGCAGCCAAAGCGATCGCCAAAAATCAACAAGAGGGAAAGGCAGGTAAAATTATATGTATCGAACCCTATCCTGAGCCACAACTAACTGAAGCAAATCTCGAAATTCAACTTATTTCTGAACGAGTTGAAACTATCGACCTGAAAGTTTTTGAGCAGTTAGGGGTAGACGATATTCTTTTTATTGATTCAACTCATACTGTTAAGTTTGGGAGTGATGTTTGTCGGGAAATCCTAGATATTCTCCCTATCATTTCTAGCGGCGTTTGGATTCACTTTCATGACATCTTCTTTCCCTACGACTACCCACCAAAATGGCTCATTGAGCAACGTAGAGCTTGGAATGAGCAATATATGCTGGAAGCGTTTCTCGCCTACAATCATAAATTTGAGGTTGTTTTAGCCAATCACTGGTTGTCTGTAGACTATCCCCAAGACGTTGCTAGATTGTGGTCTGGAGTGTTGGACTGGAAAGAGCCTTATCATCATTGTGGTAGCTTATGGCTCCGTAAAAAGTAATGCCCACTGTCTCTATCATTACTCCCTTGTATAACAAGGCTCCCTACATCGCCAACACGATTACGTCGATGCTCTCCCAAACCTACCCGGACTGGGAGATGCTGATAGTAGATAATGGTTCAACTGATGGTAGTTGGGAAAAAGCGCAGCAATTTCAAGATTCGCGTATCCACTTATTGCAGTCGCCAAAACAAGGGCCAGGGGCTGCTCGTAATTATGGACTCACATTAGCTCAAGGAGAATGGATTCAGTTTCTAGATGCTGATGATTTGTTAGCACCTGACCATTTAGAACAACAGTTAATAGCAGCAAAGGCTCATCCGGAAGCTGAGATTGTTGCCTGTCACTGGCAGGAATTTACTGATGCTAATCCAACTGAGAGGATACTTAAGGCACCAATCGGAATTGGACAACCCAATCAGATTTTGCGAGATAAAGCGATCGCATTTGCTCCTTGGGCTGTTCATGCGGCTTTAGTTAAGCGTTCAGTTTTATCGCCTGATTGTTATTGGCCAGAACAACTTGATCAATATTTAGCAGAAGATATTGCTTTCTGGTTTAAGTTAGTTAGCCAATCTACTGTTGTTTATGGGACAAGCAAGGGAGCTTTGTATCGAATGGAAACTCCCCAGTGCCGTAACCAAAGTTTTAATCTTGAAAAATGGTTTCAAGGCATTCACGCTGCAATTGAACTCAATCAGCAATACATACTGGATACAAATCAGTCCTATACACCAGCCCAATGTGAGAATTTAATGATTCTTTACTCAGGTATTTACCTATTGGCACACAAGGAAAATTCACTCAGTATAGGCTTACAAGCGCTATCAATAGCATCTGAGTGGTTAAAGAACTATTTTTCTGTAGCTAAAAAGCCTAAACTAGCAATGCTCATTCGTCGTTTAATCGGGCTTAAGTTCTATTTGAATTTAACTCAAAGCACTGTAAATAATTAGAAAATATTTAGCTAAAGTGGATTACACCCTTACATGAAATTAAATCAATTTCAAAGAGAACAGCTACTCAGATATAGTGGTTTCCTGGAGAGATGAGGTACAGCAGGAGGTGTGAACTTTAGAGACAGCAAGAAAAACAAAAAAGCTGATAGCTGATAGCTGACGGCTTTGGAGCTATAAAACCTCACTTCTTTTGAAGAGGAGGTGGGTTAACAATCCGAACGGCTACATCTGTGTCAGCAATTGCCTTTTGCCAAATGGCTTGTAACACTGAGTCTTTCTCTAATCCAGCACTAATATAAGATACCTTTTCCCCAGCAACGGCGGCATTAGCTTGTGCTGCAATATCTGGATATTTAACGAATACACGTTTAAGTACTTTGTCTCGACATTGGTAGAGTGCTTCATATCCATCAACGCGATCGCATCGCCAGAACTGTAGTGCGAGTTGGTGTCCTGCAACGGCTGATTTGGTGGCGGCTAAGGCTTTGGGATCGCCAGTAGCATTCTTAGTAATATCCGCTAAATCTACAAGATCTTCCCCATATTCTTTAAAACTAATTCCTTCTGGCTCCTCAATTTTAATTTTCATTACTCTCAGTTCCTCTATTGCCGCTTTGAGAGAATTAGAAATTAGTGGAGGGGGATGGGAAGCTGAAGTATCTTCTGAGCGAGCTAATGGAATTGGGAATTGAGAGGTACAGCTAAGCAATAATGTTGCCGTAGTGAACGTGAGCGCTAGTTTTAGTAAGTACATCTGAGGTAATCAATTAGTCTAGCGATTAGTATTTTAAACACCCTCACAATCGGGAAACGAGAGGGTGTAAAATTCAAAACCTTATTTATATCCCAATCTTACTCAGCCAGTGTGAATAGTTTGTGAATATTTCGGATTGATTATATACTTAAATATAAGCAAAGATTAAACAAGATAAATAAAGTAATTAACCAACTAAAAAATCCTAACAACTATGGACAAGAAACTGAAAAAAAAGGAAGTGTTTTTTATACAAGCCTCGAATAATCATTGCACTCTTAGCCTACCTTTTAACAAGCTGAAAAAGTTTTGTCAAAAAATAGGAAAACCCTCTCGCGTACCTCTCGCGTGAGAGGGTTTGTAATCGAACTTGTTTCGCTTGAGAGCATACCGAGCTAGAAAGAGGCTTGTAAAGAAGGGCATCACTCCTCACCCCAAACCTATTTGATGTATTCAGTGATGACACGAGTGACGGTTGCGAGGATGACGACGGCAAGGCTAGAACATCTACTGTATGCCCTATGGAGTGGGGCTACCCCACCTCACCTCGATTCTGTAAATCCGAGATGTAATATAGCCAAGTTTGTTTGGGTAGACACTATGCTTATTAGATGGTTGATGCCAATATTAGCGTCCCTTGCCTTTTCAACAATAGCCGTTTTAATTGCCCATCAACAACAGTCTTTTGATCTTCAGCCGCTACCCGCTTATCAGTTGCCCTAATTTCCCCTAGGCTGTCATTAAGTGTGTATTTTGCTGAAAATCGGGCATAATCATGATTTGAGGAGCTGGCGGTTTTGAGCCTGAGGGGATGGGAGCGACACTTTTTGGTTTTTTGACTCAGCTAGTGAGAGGGCTGAGACTGTTTCTACTCTGTTGGCTTTTGGCATTCACCCTTGTACTCCCAGTTCAGGCTGAACCGACCTCAACAGATGGCTCAATTAAGAACCTGCGGCAGATACAGGAACAAATTGAGCAGCAGCGATCGACTGTTGAAAAAGAACGCGATCGCCTTTCAACCGCGACAAAAGCCGCCCAAGAGCAACTGAGTGGCATACAACAGGATATCCAGTCGGCTGACACGGCATACAAGGATTACGCTTCTCAAATCGAACAGGCAAACAAGCGCCTCAAAACGTTGCAAATTGATATTGCGAAAGCTGAACAAGGCTATTACCAAAAACAGGCAGCAGCGATTGCTCGCTTGCGTTTCCTTCAACGTCAACGAGTGACGGGATTTGGTTGGGATATCCTACTCAAGAGCCAAAACCTGAACGAATTTATTGACCAACGGCGGCGAGTCAAGTTGGTGTATCAAGCTGACCAACAAAGCTTGCTAAGTTTAAAAAGCCAAGCCGATCACATTAACCAGCAAAAAAAGGAAATAGAGCAACAGAAAAACCAAATTGCTCTACTGACTCAGCAACTCCTCGCCCAGAAGGCACAGTTTGAGGCACAGCTTGCCTCACAGCAGGAATTGGTTAAGCGCTTAAATAGCGATCGCCTAGCTCTAGAGGCTGCTCAAGAGCAGTTAGAAGCAGATTCCAAGGGTATTGGTATTTTGATTCAAAGAATTGTCGCTGCTGGTAAAGCAAGGCTTCGCACTCCGGTAATTTTGGGTACAGGACAGCTTACTTACCCCAGCGATGCTTCAATTACCAGCAGTTTTGGTTGGCGGCGTCACCCAATTCTCGGCTACAGTCGCTTCCATTCTGGTATTGATTTTGGTGCTAGCTATGGCAGTACGATCCGAGCAGCAGATAGGGGTACTGTAATTTTTGCAGGTTGGTATGGTGGTTATGGCTATACGGTAGTAATTGACCATGGCGGCAGCATCAGTACACTTTATGGTCATTCCAGTAAGCTGTATGTGAGCGAAGGACAATCTGTGCAGCGAGGACAAGCAATCGCAGCAGTCGGTTCAACAGGGTTATCGACGGGTCCCCACCTCCACTTTGAAGTTCGTAAAGACGGTGCCCCAGTAGACCCCAGCAGTTACTTGTAGTCTTGTACTCGCCTACTTTGCCTACCGCACAGCTAATGTGCTTTGAAAGGAGTTCAGAATGCCTCTGTTGATGAGATTGTGACCCCACTAACAGAGGAAATCACTCTCAAGGATTTCACTGGGGGGGTTAGGATTGCCATCTAAAGTCTCATTAGCGTCTAAAAGCTACTGCCCTTGAAGCGGAATATTCGCAGTTACCATCTTAGGATTGGAAGTGTTCGCTTGGTTTCCACCAGATCTGTCATTGGTTGTTAGTGTCAGCGATGATGCTGACGGAGGGATTTGACCCAAAAACACAAACTCTCCATCCAGAGTGGTACCGGGTTGAACTACTAATTCTGGATTCTCTGGCGCTGGTACAAGGTTGTATTGATTACCCAAATCATCCCTGAGTACCATATCCTGGTTATCATTTAGCTTAATTGGATTTCTTGAATTATTAGTAACTGCCAGTTCTACTGTACTGCTATCTTCCGCAAAGGTTATTCCTCTAAGTTGCATCACAGAACCGTTAGGATGGTTGACTTGGAGATTAAGAGTCTGTGGTGCTGGAAGGGGAGTTGCAGTTGTCTGAGCGGCAGAAGGATTAATCGCAGTTAGGTCACCTGAGTTTTCTAAATCATCAGTTGCTGCATCCGTTGATTGAGAGGTGTTATCCCCTACTGGATTGAGCGCTTGTCCAGTAGCGGCTTGATTTTGTTGATAGAGAAAGTATAGATAACCAAGCCCTAAACCCAATAGCGCTGAAATAGCTAAACCCACTATAAAAGTCCCGTAACCTTTACTGGTAGGGTTATCGCTTTTTGGTTTCGGGTAAGGGTCATGAGTAGCCATTTGACCGTTAGTAAAACGATTTTTAGCAGCTTCTCCCGTTTTGTCATTATTATTGCGATTTTGTAGAGTAGGCATTTTTATTAATAGAACTCATTAAAAAATGATTAACAGAAACCTTAAACCCTGTATTTCAGTAGTTATCCAATGACAACCGTACCCTATTGACTAGGCTTGCTAATTATAAACTTGATTTTCTTCCTCTTAACACTCACAATAACGTCTAGAAAAATCTAAGCTTTCCGCCGGAAGTCATACTTAACTGTTCCGTCGAAAGCAAGATTTTTAAGTTTTTAAGTAAGTTACGTTATGTGTAGCTGTTATATACAACGTCTCTACAGGGAAAATAACTGTATGGGAATTTGTCTCCGGATGTACTAGCTCCGGTTTACGCCTCTTCTTAAAAAAAACACGCCTTTAGAGATAGACAAGACGAAAGCTTATTGAAACGTAAAATTTTTTAGTGATTCTAGTCGCCTGACCAGAT
Organism: Symplocastrum torsivum CPER-KK1; assembly: GCA_019358875.1. Classification (GTDB taxonomy): domain Bacteria; phylum Cyanobacteriota; class Cyanobacteriia; order Cyanobacteriales; family Coleofasciculaceae; genus Symplocastrum; species Symplocastrum torsivum. The sequence continues at coordinate 51,096 of JAHHIF010000013.1, read as the reverse complement.
TCAAGCTATACTGTAGATTGTGATAGCGTGTTATCAAAGCCGCTAAACGCAAGGGCACGTAGCTCAGTGGATAGAGCATCAGATTCCGGTTCTGAGGGTCGGGGGTTCAAATCCCTCCGTGCTCGTTTTGTTGTATGTTCGCAAATTATATGTCGCGATTCGCAGATAAACGTCGTTTTTTGCACAATTATGTCGTTTTTCGCAAATTAGCGTCGTTGACCATCAGTAATTATATATTCGCAAATTAATGACGCCGGGAAGCAGTTGTTTGGGGCTTGGGCGATCGGGTATTGAGTCTTGAACGTTAAAAAATATTCTTTCTAGGTAGTCAAGCCAGTCATAGCTGTAAGACCCAATCTTTAGCTGGTATAACCACCGAAATAGAATTTGCGCTGGGGCACTCACATCTATAGCTCGGAAATACGCTTCGTCACTACTATCGATGTAGCTGTCACACGGGAACGACATCAACCTTTTTTCAGGTGTAGAACCCCATGTATACGCAATGCCTCGTTCCCTGTTTACGGTTGCAATTAGTCAGTTAAACGCCTCGTAATTCTTAGGCGATCGCATTTCCTCTAGCGAGGGCAGTAGTCTGACTCAACATTAGTTTTCCTCTTAAAGCTAAGCTACGAGGCTAGATGTACGATTGCTAGTTCTTATGGATTCTATCTCAGGTTTTACAGTTACTACTATCACTTTCTAGCTACTCTATCTATGGAAAGAGTCGATTTCAAAGATTACAGTATTGTTAAATACAAAAATTGATAGCTAAGTATCTATTCTTACAAAAGATTCTAAAATGATATCCTACTTTAGTCAGTCAGCGAATGATTCTAAAGAAGGTTAATGAACGCTATTTCTAAGCATAGTATAGAGTTATAAGCCAAAACATTCTGTTTTCTTTTAAAAAATAAAGGACTTATAACAGCTATGGAACTCCAACAGAACCTCGCTCCTACTAATAGTTGCTTGACCCAGATATTAGGTGGATATGAAGTAATTCCAGCCAACTTTGGGTGGCACATCCACAAAGGAGAAACCTATTTCGGACTCCTGCAATATCAAGAAACGAGAGGATGGCATGGCAGTGCCTTTAGTGAGCTTCCTCTTGACGTGCAAGAGCAACTCCAAAAGATCGCGCAATTGGATTCTTCTGTACTCGATCTTGCAGCTTAGGCTGAAGTGGGTTTTAAGAAAATACCTACTTTAGTTCTGAGATGCCAACGGTTCAGAACCCCGATTTTTTAGAGACATCGGGATTCTTTGCTTCACGAATCACTAATAATAGACTTCAGGATTTAGGCATCAGCCCCCTAACACTCCTCGATTTGGGGGAATAAGCTCCAGCTTTCCCTGAATTAGAGGTTGGCGGCAAAATAATGAATGATGCGTAAGTCCTAACTAGTCCTTTTGTGAATAAGGTTTTGATTCTTTCCGAGTAAACACCTCTGGCTTGTCCATTTCTGTAGTCATATAGGCGACTGCCATACCCTGCGAGTTATGTGCCCATCCAACTCGTCCCTGAGGGTCTATGAGGATGCACCCCGCCTCTCCGGTAACTTTCTGCTTGAGAGTCTCGATCGCCATTTGTGCTGCCTCGTCTGGATGTCTGTCTTGAGCCAGCAAATCGACAGCCGTCTTAGCAAGGACGACTGGGATAATCGACTCACCATCACCCGTCGTTGAGCAAGCGCCCACTTTACCGTCAGCGTACAAGCCACAACCGACTATCGCTGAGTCACCGACGCGACCAGGTGGCTGATTGGCAACGCCTCCCGTCGAGGTTCCAGCAACCAGGGTGCCACTATCATCCAGGGCGACACAGCCAACTGTGGCAGGGCGATCCAAAACTGCCTCTTCCTTCTCCCAGTGCTGCCGTTGCTCCAAAGTGATCAGGTTGCTAGGTTTACACATCTCGAAGCCATGCTCACGGGCGTAGCGTTCTGCGCCCTCCGAGGCTAGCAGTCTGGGTTTGTCATCCATAATCTTTCGCGCCACAGAGATGGGATGAGACACGCCTTGAACTGCTACGACTCCCCCCCAGCCTAAGTTAGAGCCATCCATCATCGCCGCGTCAAGGTACACCTCGCCGTCGGTGTCGAGAGTCGCGCCCATGCTGGCGTTAAAGGTTGGGTCATCTTCAAGAACGCGGATAGCTGCCTCAACTGCATCTTTGGCGCTGCCGCCACGCTGGAGTATCGCCCAACCCGCTTCTAATGCTGCTGTGCAGCCATCAATATTGGCTTTAGCCTTGTCGTTTGAGATGGTTTTGGCTCCACCGTGAACAATTATGGCTACTGTCATCTATGGTTCCTTCTAAATAATTGTGAGATTTTGTAGATACTGGAAGTGAAACGGCGATAGTCAATCAGTTACACCAATTGCTGTCGTAGCGTATTTAAGCCCAAGCGCTCACTAGCTCAAATCAGCACTACTTAGGGAAAGTCTTGCTCGACTAAGCTAGGGTTTTGTTATTTACCTGACTAACTATTGCTGTGCCTAGCGAATGAGACAGTTCTCTATCGGTGAACTCCCCGACCAGCAGGCATTTAACACTTCTCTTATATTCAAGCGCAACCAAAAAATTAGCGCTTCATCCTTGGAGGTGTCTTACCTGCACTGAAGGAAGGGTTGTATATTAAGCCAATTTGTTGTTTTAGATACAAAACCAGCCCTAGAATGTTCCAAGCTACTCGCCGACGCCTTGCTCTTTGGTACACAACAGTAACAGCAGTGCTACTATTGCTGTTTGCGACAGGTGTCTACCTCTATGTCCGCAGCACGTTGATTGAGCGCGTTGATGACACTCTCAAACACGTTGTAGAAGTAGTAGAGCGATCGCTTGTTATTGAATCCGTACAAGCCTCTGACATTCCCTACCGCATTAACGTTGAAGCGAGTTTCCGAGACAATGCTGAGGCTGTAGAAGATGACCACATTGACTTAGAGTGGTTTAGCCCTACCGGGGAGCTATTGTGGTCAACGTTATGGGAGCCACTCGATATTCCCGTACACCCTAGCTACACTGGTGAAACGGTTTATTTAGTAGACACAGATCACCTGCTGCGGCAGGTAACAAAACGAGTGCAAATCGGGCGTCATGTCCTTGGCTATCTGCGCGTGAGTCATCCCTGGTTTGAGGTGACTAAGCCGATTCGCCAGTTGATTTTCGATCTCACTCTAGGCACCGCTGTAATGATCATGTCTACGGCGGCGATCGGTTGGTTACTTTCTGGCATCGCCATCAAGCCAGTGCGGGACTCCTACCAACGCCTCAAACAGTTTACGGCGGATGCCTCCCACGAACTGAGAAACCCGATCGCGATGATTCAAACCAATGTGCAGGTTGCCCTTGCCGATCCAGATTGGGAACCTCAGCTACAACGCCAGCAGTTGATGGTAATAGAACGCTTGACTCAGCGATTAGGACGTTTAGTCAATGACTTGCTGTTTTTAGCTCGTGCGGATAGTGGAATGCTACAACCCCAATGGCAACCCGTCCCCCTTGATGCTTTGCTCATGGAGGTTATCGAAGAACAGCAGATAATCGCGGCTGAAAAGGGTGTTTGCCTATCACTACATTTTGTTGAAACACCCTCTGTTGCCATCACAGAAGAAAATTCGTCTGAGTTTCCGACAGAGGATGCTTTTACAGTTCAGGGGGACTGGGATCAACTTGCCCGTTTATTTACAAATTTGGTGAGTAACGCCTTACAATACACCTCTGCTTCTACCGAGATGCCGAGTGAGGCATCTGTACAAGTGGAATTACAACAGATAGAACGTCCTAACAATGTCGGAGCGCGAAATACACAATCTCTCCTAAGGGTACAAGTGCGTGATACTGGCACTGGCATCTCAGAATCAGCTTTACCTCATATTTTTGACCGCTTCTATCGAGTAGACCCTGCTAGAACCCATGAAGCCGCCGCAGGTTCAGGATTAGGTTTAGCGATCGCACAAGCAATTGTCGAAAATCACCACGGTCACATCCAGGTCGAAAGCGTTCTCAATCAAGGTACAACCTTTACTGTCACCTTACCTGCCTCTAAACCCGAAATTCTTACTTAGCCATTACGACTAACGAACGGCAAAATACATCAAAAAGTGTCGCCAACTATACCTTTGATCTGCCTCCTGTGACAGATGTAGAGGTAGGCGATTGTACTTAAGGTACTAGTAAGAGGCTGGAACAAGAGAGCGACATCCAGCTACAAGCTGAAGTGAAAGTTGGTCACTGATGCAGCCGTAGCCTACGCGGGTCAATTGCGAGATAACCGTAGTCACCACTGCTCCAGCCGTAATTACTGTATCGCGAAATTGAACCTGTTTAGGAGAAGATTATGCCGATTGGTCTAAGAGAAGATGTCGCTTACATAATGTTAAAAAAAATTCATGAAGGTGACGGACAAGGGAAGCATCCAGTTGGTTTTACAGAAACAGACTTTGCGGGTCGTGACCTTTCAATATCTGACATCTTGGGACACCTTGATTATTTAGCTCAAAAGCAGTTTATCGATGCGGAGTTCACTGGTAATGCCTATGCTAACCAGGAAGATGTTCCTAGCGTCGTTGACTCAGACGAGGTAGACTTTCGCATTGCCAATAGCTTTGGTGCACCAGATGGGCCTCTGCCCCACTTAATTACCTTCAAACGCGCCCAGCTAACTGAAAAAGGTCTCAAAATGCTGGAAAAGATGGAGGCAAATCCTCCCAAAGCGCTTGAGGAAGGGCCAGTTGTTCCAATTGCGACGAAAGACATGCCTTTCCTAGAGAAAGTGATGTTGAAGGGAGATTTAGAAGATATCTTTGATGCCAGAGACATTGCAGAGGTTGTTTTCCGTACCATGCGCGACATGATGACGAACGAAGCGTCTGACCGAGTTGCAGATGAACTGCACACAGAAGCCGAACCTACGGAAGATAAAGCCCTACAAAACGAAATTTCAGACCTTTGGACAGATACAAATCCAATTGTTAGTTTCTTGAGCCGAGTACGACCACCTCTAATCATCAAATCAGACACCTTCCTATTCCGGATTCGTCAGGAGTCGGGTTTACCAAAAGACGTAGAACCCGAAACGGTTATTAAAGCTGTTTTTGCAGCAACGAAAGATGAACTGTCGGAGGAACGGATTCAGGAAATTGCTGGATTCTTACCCGACAAAATTCTAGAATTGTGGCAACAAGCTAAGTAAGCGAGCGCGTATTGAATTTACGCCATAGCTTATTTGTAAAAGGTCAAGGAGAAAAGCTTTTCCTTTGACCTTTTCCTTTATCTTTAACCGCTTCCTTCCTCTAAATCAGTTAGTAAATAAACCATTTGTTTTACCAAATGTCTATGAATAAGGCTGAATCGATTACGAAGAACTTCGGACCGTTCGGAGTAATCTTTGGAAGTTTACTGGTTGGTATATCGGCAATTCCCCTCAGTAGCCAAGCAATACCCGTTCCGAATGTGAATGCTTGTCTTAGTCTCTCCCCTGAAGCTCTAGCTAATCAAGGCAGGGCTAATATAGCTAGAGAAAACTGTACAGTGGTTGCACAGGCGGCACCACCACTACCAGAGGAGTTACAGCCTCCTAGCGCAACAGTTGTACTTGTAAACGGTACAGTTAATGTTACGTTGGTAAACCAAACGTATACAGACATCACTTATCAAGTCGTTGGTGACACCGAACCCCGGCCACTTTCAGGACGTGATGATGTCACGCTAAGGACTCTGAGAGCGCCAGTAACTCTTACGTTCCAACGCCCAGATCGCGGTTTGCTGTTGGTGAGTCCACAGGCTTCAGAAGCAGGAAGTTTAGAAGTCACTCTAACAGAAACTACTGATTTAGATGTAGATAAAAGTGCAATGACAATTCAAGAAACAGGTGAAGTTTTCTTGAATTAAGGATTAAGCTGTATGAGCGATCGCACAATCGCGTCCCTCAGCTTTTGCCTGATACAAGGCTTTGTCTGCCGCCACAATCAACTGAGCAGGTGTTTCCTCTAAACTTGGCACAATACTCGCAACTCCTAAGCTCAGCGTAACGTACTGACTGACAGGTGATTTCGCATGACTAATTGCTAACCGTCGGACGTTCGCTCGAATCGCTTCAGCAACCAGAAGTGCGTCCTTCGTATCCATATTGGGTAGAATCACCGTAAATTCCTCTCCCCCATAACGAGCCACCAAATCAGCAGGACGCTTCAACGCCTGACGGAGAGTACGTGCAACCTGTTGCAAGCAAAAGTCACCAGCAAGATGACCATAGGTATCGTTGTAAACCTTGAAATAATCAAGGTCACACAAAATCAGCGATAGTGGTTTTTGCAGTTGTGCTTTCTCATGCCACTCTGCCTTTAGATACTCATCAAACCGTCGTCTATTTGCGACTTGGGTTAAGCCATCAACAGAAGCAAGGCGCTGTAATTCATGATTTGCCTCTTCTAGCTGTTCAAACAACGTTGATTGCTGAATTGCGATCGCTACCTGAGTCGCTAGTGATTTAAGCAAAGCGATTTCCAAAGGTTGCCATTGTCGCGGTTCACTACAGTGATGAGCAATCAACAATCCCCACAAAGCAGGCGAGGGGGCAGTTGAGTGAGAGTGGGATTGATGCAGAGTAGCATTCCGTTGTAGCAAATTAGTTGAAATAGCACTGGGAACTGGGTAAGTAGACAAAACACCTCCCTCTACTCCCCCTGCCTCCTCTACTTCCCTTACCTCCCAACTGCTTACTCTTTCCTGACGGCTCACTCCTTGCAAAATTGGTACAACTAAATTCGCTCTAACTTGTAACTGAGCCAAAAACTCAATATGGCAAGGTGTTAATCCTGCTGTATAAATATCCCTTACAGCTTGGATGCGTCCCCCCTGGTAGGGCTGGACATAGCCTTCACCAAAACAAGGGTCATGCCTCACCATGCCTAAGGTTTTCATATACTCAGAAGCTACAGATTCGACGACAACAGTACCCCTCCAATTTGGCTCAAAACGGTAAATCAGAACTCGGTCAGTCTGGAGAAACTGCCGTACCTCCTCTGCTGTTGTGTTGAGGATATCCTCAAGGTTGAGTGACTGACGGATGCGATCGCACATCACCGCAACGAGTTGTTCTTGCCGGAGGTGTTGGCGCAATGCCTCTTCCGCTCGCGCTCTTTCAGTAATGTCACGAAAGCTCCACACACGACCAATAATTTGTTCACCACTGCGTTGAGGATAAGTAAAGCGCTCAAAGATTCGACCATCTTGTAATTCCATCCGGTCATATCCCTCAGCATCAAGTTGAGCATACAGTTGCTTAACTCTTGCCAAAAAAACGTCTGGTTCTTTCAACTGTGCCTGGAAATATTTGTGTCGCTGCTCGAAATTAGCTGACCTGAGAATTTCCTCAGGAATACCCCACATTTCAAGGAATTTTTGGTTAAAGGTGACAACGACTCCGACTGTATTAACGGCAACAATGCCGTCAGTAGTGGAATTGAGTGTTGCCTCCAACAACGAGACAGAGGTCTTAAGTTCCTCTTGAGCTTGACTTCGTTTAGTGATGTCTCGGATGGCTGTCACTCTAAGTAAGCGTCCTTGGTAAGGAATAGCTTTGCTACGAACTTCAGCAGGGAAAGTTGTCCCGTCGTTTTTCAGACAGATACTTTCGTACATCAGTTCGCTACCCAACTCAATCATTTGCCGGACATAAGAGCGAGATTCTGGAGCAACAAATTCTAGAAAACTCATCCCAACCACTTCTGCTGGTTTGTAACCAAACAACCGAGCAAAATTACGGTTTATCTGACGTACTTTCCCTTGCTCATTAATTGAGATTGCCTCGAATGTTGCTTCCGCTAGACAGCGAAATTGCTCCTCACTTTCCCGTAGTGCCTTTTGAGCAAGCTTATGATTGGTAATCTCTTGTTGTAGCTGTTCGTTTGTGCTAATGATTTCTCTAGTACGCTCTTCTACTAATTCTTCAAGGTGGTGCTGGTACTTAATTAATTGAGCTTCTACGGAGGAACGCCCGTTAATTTCCTGTTGCAGTTGTTCATTGGCTTTAGTCAATTCTGCTGTGCGTTCTTCCACCAAACGCTCAAGCTCGTCATGATATTCACTTAATAAGTATTGGTGGTGCTGTCTCAACTGTTTTTGAGCGATCACACGATGGCACGCTTCAATGGTGTGGGCAACCAAAGTTGCGATCGCAGCGACAAAATTCACTTCGATAGAAGTCCACTGGCGTGGTAAATCTGTGTGTTCATGACAGACTATACCCACCATCTGACCATTCAGCCAAATTGGTGCATCCAACATTGATGTGATACCGTTTGGGATCAGATAAGGCTGGGCAAATTCTTGCGTTCTAGGGTCAGTATAGGCATCATGTGCTGCAATAGTACATTCAACTGCTAGCGCACGAAAATAATTCGGATAGTCAGTTGCCACCAGTTCCATTCCGGACGTATGACACCCTCGGCTTTGCTCGTACAAATCCAAGCATTTCATGCTTGAATGAGCTAAACTTAACTGTATTACTGTATTATCTGCGGTGTTAGTTACCTCTTGGGCATTGCTAACGTCTAAAGACAACCAAAACGGTATTGTTTGGGAAAAAGAATTGTTGGGGTACAGCCAAATGCTGACTCGCTCGACTTCAAGGACATCAGAGACAACTTCGGTAATTTCCCTCAAGGCGGCATTCAAATCACCTTGGTCAATTGTTTTGCTTCTTGCTAGTGTTACCAATGCCTGAGTTTGCCGACGCAGAGGTTGTTCAACCTTCAGGCAATCAACCACATCCTCCCTGTTTAGGAAAGTTACTGATGCAATATCAGAAGGTAAAGGGCAAGAGATATTCTCTGTATTACTCACTTTTGTATCCTCACTTCTTTTTGGAAGCGGGGCGAAAAGCCAACGTTTGACTCCTTCTTCCTTCTCAAGAAAGTTATGCCCCTCCTGTTGTCCTAGGCTCAATCAAGTACTTTACGAGCTGTGCTTCCAGTAGAAGCAGACTTTTGCCGGAATAGTCTGTAAGACTCCTTGGCTTTTTCCTGTGTAGATGCTCTGTTCTCAGGGAAAGCACACAATAATCGACTATTCTACAAAATTTTGCTCTAGATCTGTATTCACGGACTCTGTTTATCGTGATCATCCTCCCACATTTCACTAGAGCATGGAGCAGCAGATAAGTAATTAAAGTAACGTTAAGTTGAGTAAACCATACTCAAATCTTTGTAATTTTAAAATTTTTGATAGCTCAAAATTACTGGTTTTTATGTAAAGAGAAATATAATTGTTGAAACGCTTGTTTACTTAACTTGATGATAGAAAATTATTTAGGGAAATAAAATAATTGTTTGTATTGATAAAAACAAGAAAGTTTGCAATCGCATTTCCAAAAAGCTATGTAGATGATGGATTAGAATATCCTCTAAACCAAGCAGAACTCAGCTTTTAACCTACAACTCCCAATCCCAGAAAAATTATTTAATAATTCTGCACTGCCTTAAGGCGGATGGCACATCTAGAAAGGTTGCGATAGATTGTTAGTCTATTGATTTGTGATCTACAGCATGGTAGAGCTGGATTTGAACTCCCCTTCCTTACCAAATGGTGAGTTTGCTAGGGTGGAAGCGCTTCAGCGCTACAAAATTCTCGATACTCCTCCTGAAATAGCGTTTGATGATTTAACAGCTCTGGCAGCCTCCTTTTGCAACACTCCAATCGCCCTAGTGAGCCTAGTCGATACACATCGGCAGTGGTTCAAATCAAAAGTTGGTTTAACGGCAACAGAGACACCGAGGGAAATAGCGTTCTGCGCCCACGCGATTCAGCAACCTGACACTTTGCTCGTTGTACCTAATGCACTAGAGGATGAACGGTTTGCCAGCAATCCCCTGGTAACCTCTGAACCCCACATTCGGTTTTATGCTGGGGCTGTTCTTGTTACACCTGATGGCTTTCCCCTGGGTACACTGTGCGTCATTGATCGGGTTCCTCGCTATCTCAGTCTAGAACAGAGACAATCCCTACAAGCTCTAAGCCGTCAAGTCATCTCACAACTAGAGCTACGGATTAACCTTACTCGCGTCAAGCGAACAACTATTCAGCTTAAAGGTGTCGCAAAAGCCCTACATCGCAGTAATCAGCATCTTAGTCAAACGTTATGTGAGTTGAAGCATACCCAATCCCAACTGATTCAGACTGAGAAAATGTCTGGTTTGGGTCAATTGATTGCTGGTATAGCTCATCAAATTAATAATCCCATCACCTTCATTCACGGTAATATCCCCCACATTCAAAGCTACATCCAAGACTTGTTGGAACTGCTGTCACTCTATCAACAGCACCATCCCAAACCTCATCCAAAAATCCAACAGAAAGCTGAAGAGATCGACCTCAACTTTCTCATTAAAGACTTACCTAAAGTTTTCTCTTCTGTAGAGGTTGGCACAACACGTATCCATCAACTAGTGCGATCGCTACAGAATTTTTCTCGGAAAGATCAAGGGAAAAAGGAACCTGCTGACATCCACAAAGCGATCGACGATACTTTATTAATCTTGGAACACCGACTGCAAGCAAGAGCCGAGCAGCCAGGTATCAGAGTCGTAAAAGAGTACGGCAACTTACCGATTGTTGAGTGCTACGCCGGATCGCTCAACCAGGTTTTCATGAATATTTTGAGTAATGCAGTTGATGCTCTAGAACAAGCGACTAAGATGCGCTCTTCTTCAAAACTTGAACAGCATTGTAATACCATTACCATCCGGACAGAGTTACAACAGCCAGCAAAAAGTAAGAAAGGCTCAATTTTAATTCGTATTTCTGACAATGGCTTAGGTATTCCAAAAGCAATTGTTGGACGAATCTTCGATCCATTTTTTACAACAAAGCCTGTTGGTAAGGGAACAGGCTTAGGGCTGTCGATTAGCTATGCAATTGTGGTTGAGAAGCACGGCGGGAGACTCAATTGCTTCTCTGAACCTGGAAGAGGAACAGGGTTTTGGATTGAAATTCCCCTGTAGGCAAACTAACGTGGTCTCTTGAATTCTCCATTCGACCTGCAAAAGAAAGTGGGGAATGGGGATTGGGAGAAAAAGTCTACTGGATTAAGTCAAAAAAAGCTTCATCCAGTTCGTAGCCAAATAGTTGTGCCATCGACTTCAGCCGTGATTGGCTACTAATTCCCTGCTGCTGCATCCAGTTAGTCAGAATAAAAATTTTGTGCATCACGAAGATTTCTAATGCTTCAGGATTGTACTGAATGCCTTCTGTGCGATTAAATTGGTGCGGTACCAGCATGGCGGTGTAGCGGGAGAGTTCACCAGATTTCCAGTCGAGCAAAAAGGGTAACCAGGGATATTGGGCATCTAGCCGAATAAACCAGAGTCGCACTTCTGGGATTTCTGAGAGTTCCCGTGGGTCATCGGCTTCGCGAGGATAGTCAAACTCAAAGCGCAGTTGCTGTTCATGGGAGGTTATGGCTTGCTCTTGAAGCAACTTTTCAATTACCGATTGAGCTGCTGATACATCCAAGTTGTTGATGCAGTCAGTATTAAGAGTGATTGTAAGGGTCATTGCGTCGTCAAAATCTGAGCTTGTGATCAATTGTCTCAAAGGAGCGATCGCCTTTGGGCAGTGTTGCAGGTAATCGTGAAGAAGCATTAGTTATTAGACCTATCCGGAAAATATTTAGCACACCTATATGTAGGAGGTTGATTGGCTAATTGAGGCGATAAGACTCTATGTATAGTATCGTCTGCTAATTTGTGGATAAGTCTATTGAAAAGCCACTCAAGCAGCTCTTTATCGAATAGCTCTGGCTCTTCAAAGTGAGGCGCATGACTACTCTTCTCAAATACAAGGAGATTTCCATGCTTCATCACATTTTCTGCATCGAGAACCGCTTGATGCTGGAACTGCTGACTCCCGCCATCGCGCCAAAGTATCTCAATGTCTTCAGTCCACAGCAGTTGAAAGAATTGAAGAGTCAGTTAGGGATGGCGGATGCCCGCAGATAGCATTCACACTTACCAGTAACCAGATGAACATCCAAACCAGTGTACAAATCATAATTAATGCAGATGTTGAGCAAGTGTTTGACTATTCAATTGATTGTCAAAACTTGCCAATGTTGTTCACAGGCTACCAATCAATTCCTGCCATTTTGAGTGCAAGCACAACCGATGGTTTACCGCTTCAAGAGGGCAGTATGAGGATTGTGAACAATAGCGATGGTTCTGCGATCGCAGAAATCATCACCACACTACAACGCCCCACTGTTCAAGCCTACAAATTGATTCGAGGATTCAAGCCTCCCTTTGCATGGCTAGTGCATTCTGCTTCTAGCAAGTGGTTGTACAATGATACCCATTCAGGTACACACATCACCTGGACGTTTGAATTTAAGATACAACACCTGCTTGCCTATCTTTTCTTTCTCGCAGTTGTGAAGCGTCCGTTTCAAACAGCTCAAAGAATTTGTCTTGAGAATCTCAAGAGAGCCGTTGAGGAACGCGAGCGTTGTGAGCTATCTGTAAGTCCTGATTTTTCTAAAAAATAGAACTTCTTTTTGCTACGCAAAGAGGAAAAAGTTATGCGAATCACCCTTTTGACCGTTGGTTCTCGCGGAGATGTACAGCCGTTTATCGCCCTAGGATTAGGGTTGCAGCAGGCAGGACATACGGTTCAGTTAGCAACCCATCCGCCCTTTCAAGCAATGGTTCACAGCTATGGGTTGGAATTTGCACCCATTGAAGGGGATGTGCAGGCGCTCATGGCGGGGGAAGCTGGGCAGCAGATGTTAGACGCAGGCAATCCCCTCCAGCTAATTCAGCGATATGTCCAGATGGTGGAACCGTTACTGACACAAGCAATGGCAGACTCCTGGAAAGCGTGTCACAGTAGCGAGGCCATCATCGGAACTGCCTTCACGAGTTGGGGATACGACATCGCTCAGAAGTTGGGCATTCCCTTCTATTTTGCCGCCTTAATGCCGCAGAGTGCCAATCCGGACTTTCCCTTTCCGTCACTGCCGCAAACGCTACCGTTGGGAGGGTTCCTAAACTCACTCACCTATCCGGTACTGCTGGAAGGCTTTGGACTGATGTTCCGCAAGTCCATCAATCAGTTTCGTCAAACCACATTACAACTGCCACCCTTACCAAGATGGACAGGGTTGTATGGGCGACTCGACAAAGCAGGTGTTCCCTACCTCTACGGCTTCAGCCCAACAGTCATACCCAAGCCTACCAACTGGGCGGAGCGGTTGCACGTCACAGGTTATTGGTTTTTGCAACACCCCCAAAACTGGACACCACCTCAAGATTTGCTGGCGTTTCTGAGAGCAGGCTCGCCGCCAGTCTACATCGGCTATGGAAGCATGACGGGACGAGAGCCGGAGCGCATGACCCAGATTGCTCTGGCAGCGTTGGCAAAAACAGGACAGCGAGGCATTTTGCTTACAGGTTGGGGTGGCATCTGTGCGGCTGACTTACCGGAGACTGTCTTTAAGCTAGAGTCTGCACCGCACGACTGGCTGTTTCCTCGGATGGCAGCAATTGTGCATCATGGTGGAGCTGGGACGAGTGCGGCGGCACTGAGAGCTGGCGTGCCATCTGTTGTCGTTCCTTTCTTTGGAGATCAGCCGTTTTGGGCACATCGGCTCCTGCAATTAGGAGTTAGTCCGGCTCCGATTCCCAAGTCCTCTTTGACAGTGGATAAGTTAGCAGAGGCGATCGCGATTGCGGTGAGTGATGAGACAATGCAGCAACGGGTAAGAGCGATCGGCAACCAGATTCGAGCTGAGAATGGTGTTCAGCAGGCGATCGCTGCATTTCATCAGCACCACTTGTAAGTTATAGAGACAATAATTTAACGGTCTTAAGCCGTTTCCAACCAATCGAAAATCTGCTCTAACTGCTGCAGTGTAACCAATCCGTACTGCCAAAGAACCATCGGCAAGAGATTTAGAGCATCGGGTTGATGGCGTACAGCCAAGTCAATTGAAGTGGATGGAATTGCCAAGTCATCCTGTAAAAAACAAATCAACCGTTGCAATCGTTTTGAATTCATTGCTTAATCCCTGCATAAGTAAATTCTTCTAGCTATAAAGACCAACGTACTGACAATTTGTGAAAATATTGTGATTTATAGTTAACGAATCATTAATAAGACCTTTATCTCAGCCCCGTATATTCACTTGCGAGATTGATTTGTGTTGCTCTTGAGCCGCAAGACTTATCCCTACTTCCAAAAATAGGCGAGTGAATATGTTTCGTGTTCCCAAATCTGTCATGCTAGCAGCGATCGCGTTTATTGTGATTTTGCTGCTTCAGCCCCACCGTGGAGTGACAACGCCGATTATGACTGACCAACCCCCGCTTGTCATTGGACATCGAGGAGCAAGTGGCTACCGTCCAGAACATACGCTTGCTGCCTATGAATTAGCGATTCAGATGGGAGTGGATTACATTGAACCTGATATTGTTTCGACCAAGGATGGGGAGTTGATTGCGCGTCATGAAAATGATATTGCTGAGACAACTGATGTAAGCGAACATCCAGAGTTTAGCGATCGCAAAACCACTAAAATGATTGACGGTAAAGAAGTCACTAGTTGGTTTACCGAAGATTTCACTCTTGCCGAGATTAAGACTCTTCGAGCTAAAGAACGCTTACCATTTCGTAGTAGTGCTTACAATGGTCAATTTGAGATTCCCACTCTGCAAGAAGTCATTGATTTAGCGAAGCAAAAAACGGCTCAAACAGGACGCACAATTGGGATTTATCCGGAAACCAAGCATCCTACTTATTTTGATTCGATTAATCTTTCACTCTCAGAACCATTAGTTGCCATCTTCAAGAAAAATGGCTACACTAGCTCATCCTCCTCTGTCTTTATCCAATCCTTTGAAGTTGAGAATCTCAAACAACTGAACCAGATGATTGATGTTCCGTTGGTGCAGTTGTTGGATGCGGCAGATATGCAGCCTTATGATTTTGTTGTCAAAGGCGACTCTCGCACCTATGCTGATTTAACGACTCCCACCGAATTAGCCAAAATTGCTGAATATGCAGATGGCTTAGGTCCCTACAAGCGGCTGATTGTACCCGTTGGTGAAGACAAACGCCTCAAAGCTCCCACTGCCCTGATTAACGATGCTCATACGGCTGGTTTAAAGGTACATACCTGGACATTTCGCAACGAAAACCAATACCTTGCACCTGACTACAACGGCAGTTCTCAAGCTGAATACGAGCAGTTTTTTAAGTTAGGCATTGATGGTGTATTTAGTGATTTCCCCGATACTGCTGTTAATGCTCGTAATCAAATATTCTCAAGTTCCACTTAATTAAATCTAAGAAAAAATAAACCATTAACAATCAAAAACTAACAACAAACGGCAAGACTTCACTATCTTTTCATCGATTCTTCATTGCTGCTTAGCCTGATTCCTAGTAGCATTAGCTGTAATAGGGTGTCAGAGTTATTGTCACCCTATCTTCATGAACAAATCAGCGCAAACGCTCTGCATCGGGTTATTCGTTTTTGGAACATTAACCGCTCCTGGAGTTGCTCAAACAACAGATACCAACCCCGATGCTTCACTCTCTTCATCCACTAGTGCTGCTGACTTAAAAATTACTCCCCGCTTTGGAGTAGGCTACAGCACTTCTGGCGCTGGTTATGATGCTTTTACTAATATTGAAGGCTTTGTCCCGTTATTACAAAGTCCTGGCAGTACTCTCACCTTCCTCGAAGGCAGACTCCTCATCGACAATGAGGCAGACTTTGGTGGCAATCTGTTGTTAGGACACCGGGTTTATAATCCAAAGAGCGATCGCATTCTTGGTGGCTACATCTCCTATGATCATCGGGATACAGGGAGTAGTAGCTTCAACCAACTCGGTGCTGGCTTTGAAAGCTTAGGAGAAATTTGGGACTTTCGTAGCAATTTCTATCTACCAATTGGGGATACTCGTCAACTTGCCGAAGAAAGTAGTGTTCAAAATTTCAGCGCGTTGACAGAACCTTTTTTCCAAGACAACTTTTTGGTTGCAACAGGTACACAACAACGTTTTGAGAGTCGGCGCTTTGAAGCGGCAATGGGGGGATTAGATGTTGAAGCGGGTGTCAGAATTGCTCGCTTGGGGGCAACGGGTGACCTTCGAGGGTATGCTGGATTGTACTATTACGATGCACCTGAAAGTGACGATACGTTAGGCTGGCGTGCCCGTTTGGAAGCCCACCCCAACGATAATTTGCGCCTCGGTTTATCGGTTCAAGATGATGCAACTTTTGGCACGAATGTTGTGTTCAGCATCGGGGCAAATTTTCCAGGCACTCGTCCTAGGGGGGCGAAGGAACGTGGTACATCACAACAGGTTGCTGCACGTTTAGGGGAATCAGTTTCTCGTCAAGTGAATATTGTTGTTGATGAGCAATTTGAATCTGAGTCATTCACTGAGCAAGTTACCCTCAAAGCGACTAACCCAAACACCAATGAACCCTATGTTTTTCAACACGTCAACCTGGGTTTAATGGATGGAAATGGCACATTTGAGAATCCTTTTGGCACAGTACAAAATGCCTTGACTGTCGCGCAAGCTGACAACATTGTCTATGTGCAGTCTGGAACCAATCCTGGAATTCCTGCCTTTACGATTCCTGATAGCGTGGCTGTACTCTCCACTGCCCTACCGCACATTATCGACACAGTAGAATTTGGCACTGTACAACTAGCATTATCGGGTAGTGGGCAGTTTCCTGAAGTTACGGGTACCGTTACCTTGGGGAATGATACAACTCTATCGGGATTTGCGATCGCTAATGTTACTGGGAATGCGATCGAGGCGACGAATCTTCAGAATGTGACAATTCTCGACAACCGCATCACTAATCCAACAGAGCAGGGAATTATCCTGAATAATGTGACAGGAACGAGTGTAATTGCGAGTAACAGCATTACCAACAGTGGACTAGCAGGTATTTTCGTTCGCGGTTCTGGTACGACTCAACAGGAGTTAACCCTCAATAACAACACAATTAGTGGCAGTGGTAGCCAGGGTATTTTCCTCCAAGTCACTGAAGAGGCTCAACAGCAAGCTATTCTCAGCAATAACACTGTGAGTAACAGCATTGGACAGGGAATTTTCATCGAAGCATCTGGGAATACCCAACAGAATTTAGCGATCGACAATAGTACAATTAACAGCACGGTACTCAGCAGCGATGGCACTGGGGGACAAGGTATTTTGGCTCAGGCTTCTGCGGAAGCTCAACAAACATTCAGTATCACTAATAGCCAGATTAACGACAGCGCCAATTCAGGTTTATTTGTTCAGTCTTCTGAAAGTGCTACACAGAACTTCACCCTCAACAGCAGCACCGTTAGCAACAGCACTGGCTCAGGTTTACTAGTGCAGGCATCTGGTACGACTCAGCAAGAATTTACCCTCAACAACAGCACAATTAACAACACAGCTATTGGTAGTGATGGCAGTGGGGGGCAAGGTATTTTGGCTCAGGTTTCTGGGGAAGCTCAACAAACATTCAGTATCACTAATAGCCAGATTAACAACAGCGCTAATTCAGGTTTATTTGTTCAGTCTTCTGAAAGTGCTACACAGAACTTCACCCTCAACAGCAGCACTGTTAACAACAGCACTGGCTCAGGTTTATTAGTTCAGGCCTCTGGTACGACTCAGCAGGAATTTACCCTCGAAAACAGCACAATTAACAACACAACTGTTGATAGCGATGGCAGTGGTGGTCAAGGTGTTTTTGTTCAGGCAAATGAAGGAGTCCAACAGCAATTTACTGTAACAAACACGACAGTTAATACTAGTGATGGTCAAGGGATTTTTGTTCAAGCAAATGATGCTCAAAACCAGAACTTCATTGTCAGTAATAGTACAGTAAGCGACAACGTAGGACAGGGAATTTCTGTTCAGGCAAATGGTACTACTGAACAGGAATTTACTATTGAAGGCAGCACAATTGAACGCACGCAGGTTAGTAATGATGGTAGTGCTGGTCAAGGGATTTTCATTCAAGGGAATGAGTCAACTCAGAATTTCAGTATTAATGGTAGTACAGTAAGTGATAATTCAGGACAAGGCATTTCTATTCAAGGGAATGATGCAACACAGAACTTTACTCTCAATAGTAGTCAGATTAGTAATAACACAGGCACAGGTGTACTTATCCAAGCTTCTGATACAACTCAACAAGAATTCGCCCTCAACAACAGCACAATTGATGGCACAAAACTAGGTAGTGATGGCGGTGGCGGACAAGGCGTTTTTATTCAAGCAAACGAAGGTGTTCAGCAAGAATTTGCCATCAACAACAACGCAGTTAGCAATAACGCAAGTCAAGGCATTTTCGTTCAAGCAAATGATGTCCAGAAACAGAATTTTAGTGTCACCAATACTGAGGTTAGTAATAGTGCCAGTCAAGGTATTGTTGTCCAAGCTAATGGCACTACTCAACAAGAGTTCAATGTTGAAAACACAACAATTAGCAACAGCAAAGACCAGGGTATTTTAGTTCAGGCGAATGGCACTACTCAACAAAAATTCAGCATTGATGACACAACGATTAATGTCAGTACGGGTCAAGGTGTTTTGATTCAAGCATCTGAAAACTCACAACAAGCATTTCGTCTGAGACGTAACACCATTTCGGGAACTGCATTTGAGGGGATTTTAGCTCAGGGGAATGACACAGCGCGGATTGATGCTCGTGTCCAGTTCAACAGCTTAAATAACAGCAATAATGCTTCTGGTTTCGCTGCAATCATGAACAGTAATCAAAATTTCTGTTTACAACTGGATGGAAACAATACCAACACGAATTTCCAGCTACAGCGAAATGCGGGAACGTTCCAAGTTGTTGATCGGGATAATGTGGAGGTAAATAATACAGGAGTGGTTAATCTTACACCAACGACTGGAGACTTTGAGACAGTGACAGTTTGCCCTGGAGAGTAGGGTTAGCTAACAAGATGGTAGGTTTTAGGTGTTAGGTGGTAGGGTGAAAGGCAAATCTTGAAGTTAGAATTTCCCGGATGTCGTATTCTTTCCAAGTCTTGAGCTAGATTTTCGCCTAAAATCTACCACCTACACGCCTTAACCTTGACCGACTTAGGTTGGCATTGTCCACTGTTTCTGGTTTCACTATGTCTTCTGAGTTAATTTTGCGTCCTGCTGAACCGGGTGATGTACAAACTATCTTTGATTTAGTTGCAGCGCTGGCAGAGTATGAACATCTATCTAGTGCTGTTGTTGGTAGTGTTGATGCTCTTTGTGAACACTTGTTTGGTTCCAAGCCTTATGTTGAGGTGGTTCTGGCAGAGTATGGAGAGAAAGCTGTCGGGTTTGCGCTGTTTCTCCAAAGTTATTCAACGGTTCTAACAAAGCCAGGAATTTACCTAGAAGACTTGTTTGTACTCCCTGAGTTTCGACGCCTTGGTATTGGTAAGGCTATCTTCTCGTATCTCGCCCAGTTAGTAGTGTCTCGTGAGTGTGCGAGTCTGGAGTGGAGTGTGTTGGATTGGAATGAACCTGCGATCGCATTTTATCGTCGGATGGGTGCTTCAATTCAAGAGGATGGACGCATTTGCCGCATCACCGGGGACTCCCTTACCCAACTAGCCACTCAAGACTTATCGTTGAGGGTGCGTTTAGCTGTCCCAGAAGATGTACCGATACTAGTTCGCTTGCTTCAACAGCAAGCTGATGACAAGACATTAGCTGAACGTACTAATGCTTTGCAGGAGCATCTATTTGGTGAACAAACGTATATCGAAGCAGTTCTGGCTGAATCTGAGGGGCAAGTCGTAGGATTTGCCACATTTTTCCATAATTACTCCACATTTCTCACCAAACCAGGGCTTTATCTAGATAAGTTGTTTGTTTTGCCCAACTACCAGCCTCAAGATATTAGTAAAGCCATTCTGATCTATCTTGCACAGTTAGCTGTTTCTCGTAGTTGTGGACGTGTTGAGTGGTTGGTTGAGTGGAATGAACCCACAATTTCTTTTTATCAAAGTTTTGGGGCTTCAATCTTGCCAGATTGGCGCGTTTGCCGGATAACGGGTGATGCTTTGACTCAGCTAGCTATAAAAGCTTCAACAGCAAACATCAGCTAGGGTTACTGATGATGTTGCAGATACTGTAAATTGTCAACAAGTGTATTTTTTCTTACCGTAAGTTGTCTCTACGCTGAGAAAATAAGCATAACTACTCAAGATTTCAAGCAAGACGTTTCAAGTTGAGAGGAAAGGGGTCATGGTTATTTGGGTAAATGAACAGATCGATCCGTCTGGACTTCTCTATTCTTGTATTGCCTGTTGCAATGAAGATCAGGCAAAAGACTGCCACGAGTCTTTCGAGCAAAATTTGACGGAGGAACAAAAATCAGCAGGTTGGGTTGCAAGGATGAGAACAGTTGATTCCTGGGACGACGTGCCAGCCAATGCGTTGAAACTAGACTAAACATACAATAACCCGAAGAGTCGGAGGCTTAAAACGTGAAAAGCTGGTTGCAACCTCCCCGTCTACGCATTGGTGAAGAAAACGAGGCAGAACCCCGTCATGCGACATGGCTAGAACTGTTTTACGATTTGGTGTTTGTGGTAGCCGTTTCTCAACTTGCCCATAATCTGAGTAAAGATGTCTCCATAACAGGATTTTTGGGCTTTGTGATGCTATTCGTACCCGTTTGGTGGGTATGGATTGGCAGCACGTTCTACGCCAACCGTTTTGATAGTGATACCATTGGTCGTCGGCTGCTAATGGGTATACAGATGCTTGCTGTTGCAGCACTAGCAATCAATGTGCATCATGGATTGGATTCTAGTTCTGTAGGCTTCGCCCTTTCCTACGCCGCAGCTAGAGGAGTACTGGTAATAGAGTACTTATGGGCAGGATGGTACATCCCCACAGCGCGTAAGCTAACAAATTATTATGCAGGGGGGTTTGCGATCGCAGCAACTCTCTGGCTCATCTCAGCCTTTGTCCCAATTCCATTCCGATTCATCCTTTGGGGAATTGGGCTAGCCGTAGACTTTGCCACACCACTGACAGCACAACGGTTTCAACTCCAGCTACCCCTTCACTTGGAACACCTACCAGAGCGTTTTGGGCTGTTTACGATCATTGTCCTGGGTGAGGCGATAATCGCTGTTGTCAATGGTGTTGCTGAAGTCGAATGGGATGGAATAAGTGAACTTGCCGCTATTTTCGGCTTCGCTACTGCCTTTAGCTTGTGGTGGGTGTACTTCGAGAATGTTAGCGGTTCAGCATTGCGGACAGCGGGTGCATTGAGGAAATTCCAGATTTATCAAGTTTGGCTTTACGGGCATTTACCGCTAGTAATTGGACTGGCGGCGGCAGGAGTGGGTGTAGAACATGCGATCGCAACTGAATCAAATCTGGCGTTATCCAATCCTGATCGCTGGTTGCTTTGTGGTTCTGTCGCCCTGTGTTATCTTGCTTTAGCAATTTTGCACCGCACAGGAGTGATATTTCATTGCAAAGCGAGAACTAGGCACCGATTAGGCGCAATGGCAGCGCTATTGGTAGTGGCAATCGCTGGTACTAATTTATTGCCTATTACTGTAACTGCGATCGTTGCGATCATTTGTGCTGCCCAAGTTGGACTTGACTTATATCAAGGTCGTCCTGCAACGGCTTAAGTCATGGAGGGGAAAAGTCCCTGATAGGATTAGGCTGTTGTTGAAGTGTATCAATTAACATACTGATCGCCACACAGTTTCTTGAGAGAGCGTTAGCCTGAAAATAGGGAGTAGCGAGTGCAACAGAGGTAAGGGCACAATGCTCTAATCTAGAGATATAGGGCGGTTTTCCCCACTTAAAAAGCCAGGGGATAATGTCGCTATACTTCCAATTGATACCTTTATTATTGTTTTAGTTTCATAGGGTCAGATATATGACATCGTATGCAACCGCTTCTGCCAGAGCTGAAATGAGTGAACTCCGGCGTTTAAAAACCTTATTACCGCCAGAATTGCAAAGCTGGGTCATGGTAGAAGGAACCACTGAAGTCAATCCCCCCTTGCTTCGCTCTGAAGAAATTGGTAGAGATGAGGTAGAGATTCAGATTGATCTGGTGAAATGGGAGCAACTTGCCCTTGATCAGCGTAACTTGCTGTTTTGGCACGAAGTCGCCCGGATTCAGAATGACACCATCCCGAAAGAGGGCTGGGAAATGGCAGCCTTAGCAATTGGTTTGGGGGGTGCTGTTGGCGAACTGTGGGTTCAAGATGGCTTGCTGCTGCTGCTAGCGTTGGGACTGTGTGGTGTCTCAGGTTGGCGGATGTATCAAAAGAACAATGGAGAGAAAACCTTTAAGGAAGCCACGGAAGCTGACGAAAAAGCGATCGCTCTTGCTACACGCTTTGGTTATAGCCTACCCAACGCCTACAAGAGTCTTGGTAGTGCCTTAAAAACTATGATTGAATTAACCCCCAGCCGTCGTCAACGCCGCAAATACGAAGCACGACTCACCGCGCTGAAAAAGAGTGCATCTCAAGCGAAAGCACGAGTTAAATCTAAACGAGAGGAACTAGCTTAGTCGTCAACCTCAAGCAATTTTGATAAGTGCAAAATTTCCGAGTTGCTCATCAAGCAAGAATTTCAAAAACATCGCACTTCCCAATTCCCGAATATACGTTTGTAGGGGCGCACACCTGTCATTAGTGTCAACTTAAGACGAGAGCGATTGGAAATCGCGTCTATAAAAACAAAGTCCGCCTACCCTTCGGGAACGCTAACGCGAATGCGGACTAACGGAAAATTAAGATTCTTATAACCCGCGCAGGCGGATCCGTGTCTGTGTAGCTGCGGTTTCAACCGCCAAGCTGACGTTAAGTTGACACCAATGACGGCTGTGCGCCCTTGCTATTTAAACCAGCAGATCAGTACAGTATTAAACACCATAAATACTCCTCAAAACCACAGCTCTATAAGTTCTCAATCTTCAGAATAAAGAGAGTTGCACGAATGATTGACTCACTTGAACAGCTTGAGCATTTAAGTGTTCAAAACTCTTGTTACGGTCTGCAATATACTGAGCAAGACACCGAGCAACGTATTCAGTTAACTTAACAGGTACAGCATTCCCAATCATTTGTTCAATATCAGTTTTAGAACCTGAAAAAATAAAGTTTTTTGGGAAAGTCTGTAAATAACTTCTCTCAAGAGTTGTTAAAGGACGTATAGCTGATGATATTGGGGCTGAATCACCAGGGTGAGGTTTATATGTTTTAGGGATAGGTCGATTAACGCCTCTAATTGTTGGGCTAGGTTCATCAATGCTAAATACTCCACGTCTCTTATAGCTTCTTGGATGTCTATAATAATGCTCAATATCTAAATATACGCCTATCTCTCTAAAATATTGTCGAATAGTCATCGATTGGGTAGATAAATCAGCGTCTAAATAAGCATCTAGTTTGTTATCTTCACCATTGAGTTCTCCCACCCAGAAGAACCTTTTTCTGCTTTGTGGAACACCGCAAAAGCTAGCATTAAGGATTTTCTCACTAAGACCATAATTTGCCTCTTTGAAAATTGCCTTAGCTTGCTGATACTTTGGGCTTTTCACAAATCTATCAACATTTTCCATGATGAAGAACTGAGGTTTAATAGCCGTTACAATCTCAGCAAAAGAGATTGTTAAATCTCCCCTACCCAAACTTTCATCTCTTT
Organism: Symplocastrum torsivum CPER-KK1; assembly: GCA_019358875.1. Taxonomy (GTDB): domain Bacteria; phylum Cyanobacteriota; class Cyanobacteriia; order Cyanobacteriales; family Coleofasciculaceae; genus Symplocastrum; species Symplocastrum torsivum. Next base: position 27,371 of record JAHHIF010000013.1, on the reverse strand, counting down.
TTCCAGCACTAGAGAAATCTTGGCAAGGCGGCCCCCCGGCTATAATGTCTGGCTTAAATTCCTTAAAAAGCTCAAAATTCTCCTTAAGACTACTAAGGTCAACAACAAAAGCTTGATGAGCAAAATTACGTCGATAAACATCAATAGCCAATTCCCAGTTATCAAAACCAGCAATTACCTCAAAGCCAACATTTTGCAGTCCTAGCGATAATCCACCACATCCTGAGAAAAGATCTACTACTCTAAATTGGCTTGGCTTTGTTTTCATACTTATTCTCTAGAGGAACACCTGTATCCCTACTCTTAGATAGACCGAGAGGGTGGGTTTAAGCTCACCCGATTGGTTCAGTCACTCAGGCGAGGGCACATAGAAGTCATAAACCGTACATTAGGAAGTGTCGAACACGATTCATGAGGCAATGACAATGCAAGCTTCCGAGACTCAACCTACTGCTAACGAACAACTCAACCCAACTGCTGATATTCAAGCTCCTGCCAACGGTCAACTTAACCCAGCCGCCACAGCTCAACTCAACAAGCCTGTACTACAGCTAGGTTCCAAAGGACAGGAAGTCAATGAACTACAAAGACTCTTAACCACCTGGGCGAATTACACAGATTATTCAGGTGTAATTGATGGCATATTCGACGCAGATGTGAGAACTGCTGTCATTGCCTATCAGCATCAAATGTTTTTAGTAGAAGATGGCATTGTTGGAAATCTGACTTGGCAAGCACTGTATAAAGGTGCGCCCGTGAACATGCCAACCCTCAAGCAAGGTAGCAAGGGCAGTGCCGTAGTTACCCTTCAGAATGTCCTAAAGCTTACTGGCGACTACGGCAGTACAGTTGATGGTGACTTCGGTTCACGCACCAAAGCGGCTGTACAAGCGTTCCAAAAGCGTGTCGGTCTTGTTTTTGATGGGATTGTTAGCGATCGCACTTGGCACGCTCTGAGCAAAGTCCCTCACTAAACGGAAGTTGTCGCTAAAGCTCTTTTGCGAGTTGAGCTTTAGCTTGCTGCCAAAATTGGTCTAATTCTTCAATACTATACTCTGACAGGGGGCGAGATGCGATCGCCTCCATTTTCGCTAAACGTTGAATAAAGCGGCGATTCGTTCCCTGTAATGCCTCTGTTGGGTCAAGCTCATACCAACGCGCTAAGTTAATCAGAGTAAACAGTAAATCTCCCAGTTCTGCCTGCTGATGTGCTTTGTCTTCCTGCTCAAGTGCTTGTTGGAATTCAGCCAATTCTTCGTGAAACTTCGCCCAAACGCCCTCAATATTCTCCCACTCAAAGCCAGCCGCTGCCGCTTTTTGAGAAATCTTCATCCCGGCGGTTAAAGGTGGCAATGTCTGGGCATAGCGGTCAAGTTTACGACTCAGTAGCTGTTTCTGTGCAGCTGTTTCTCCTTTTTCCGCTGCTTTGATTTGCTCCCAATTTTGACGAACATCCTCAACACCATCGACTTCTACATCTCCAAACACATGAGGATGACGCCGAATCAGCTTTTGGGTAATTCCTTGAGCGACTTCTTTTAGAGTAAAATCCCCGGCTTCCGTCGCAATCTGAGCTTGGAGTACCACCTGCAAGAGTAAATCTCCCAGTTCTTCTGCGATCGCATCTTTATCACCACTCTGAATCGCATCCACAACTTCATACGCTTCTTCAATCACATAAGGAATCAGCGTCTGAGGGGTTTGCGCTAAATCCCAAGGACAGCCACCATTAGGCGATCGCAACTGGGCAACCACATCAATCAACTGTTGCAGTGCTTCTAAGATAGAAGATTCCAGCCTCAGCGGCGTTTGCTCCTGGGAAGTAGACATAAAGGAAAACTCAAAAACCACTTAACTATCCTTAATTTAAATCCCTTTAAAGGATTTAACCGTGCCTCGATGCTACATCGGTTCAACAATATTGTTTACTTGTTGCGTTTGGAAGCAGGGGGTTTACGACGGCTGAACTTAGGCTTTGGCTTCTTCTTGGAGCGTTTGTAGGTAGAACCCACCCAATCACTGACAACATGACTCATCGCCCCTAGTTCTAAGCCAACTAATAAAGCAATCGACTCGGCTCGATAATCAATAAGCGATCGCCCAATCGATTTAGCCAACTCCTGCCAACGACTCGGCTCATCCCGGAAAAACTGGATAACGGCTAAGCTGAGTACCCCAAGCACAACTATCCAACTGACGAGGTACAGCACCCGCAGAGTTGTCCCAATCACCAACCCATGAGAGAAAACAGAGCGATGACGCAACATCTTTTGGTAAGGAATCCAAATCCATCGCAGCCAGCCCCAGCGCTTAAACGGTCGCGACTTTAAATCTAGGTCAGGACTCAACATCAGCCCACTAAAGAGAAACCCCCCAGAAATCATTAATGTCAGGTTGCTACTCCGTGTCAGCGCAACAGCCAAACCCGTAACTATTGGCAAACTCCACAGGGTTATGCGATCATGTGTTTGACCAGAGGGCATTTCTTTGTCTTCTCGTGCTAATCTAAATATGATACCGGGCGATTAGCTCAACGGTAGAGCGCCTGCCTTACAAGCAGGATGTTACTGGTTCGAATCCAGTATTGCCCATTTGTACTGTACAGTGACTAATTATTTTGTACGTTCGCAGATTAATGTCGTCCAGTTGATGCTACTGCTGGCTGTGTTTTGAAGAAGTTAAAACTGACAATCTTTGCTGGAAGATGCTATCAAGGCGGGAAAACGCTTCTTCTGTATATCGCTGGGCTTCCTGAATAATCCTTTCCCAAAGGGCATTAAGAGCTTGCAGATTTGGGCAGAAGCGTATCAAGGTACTACAAGCAGCAATCCACTGTTCGAGTTTACGGTAACTGATGAAGTAACCACCGAGTCCCTGAATATGCACCCAGAGGACGTTATGCCATTTTTCCCAGTTCAAGATATGCTCTTGCTTGATTTTCAGGTGTTTGGCGATTTGCCTGAGAGTGATCACGAAAGTTTTGGGGTTAATGCGATGACGTAGCGGTTGCATGAGTTTTAGGAAAGGAAACCCCCTCCTCAGCCTTTGTGAGCAACACCAGAGGGAGTAGGATATTTTTCTGCCCCTGGTGTTGGGGGACTATGTAGAGTTTTTCCTGTAGCTAACTGAGCTAATTTGCCAGAATTAAATCAGCGCTTGGGTTTGGTTCTCCTCTTGTTTCTCATTGGGAAGGTCAAAGATAATCTCAAACTCAGCGTTTGGGATGAACCGATGCAAAAGTCGTTTGTGGTCGTCGGCGTCTTGGCGGTTACGGAAACGGGCAACGATGATGGTTTGCGCGTTTGGCAATAGACGAATTATTGCCCAAGGGCGATTTTCTTGAGGATAGCCTCGCTTAATGCTGGGATTACTGAGTAGTTGTTTTACCATTGATAGAGTCTCCTTGTATTAGGGAGCCAGAAGCCAGTGGGAAGCGTGGTAACTTGGTCGCTGGCTTCTAACTTGAAAGTTGTGAATTAATCAAGTTGTCTGTGTTGGAGAGGGTTGAGCTGTGATAGCCACCCTAAACTTGTGATGAAATATAGCGTACCATAATTACATGAATTCATGAAATCCTGAATTCATGAAATAAAGCAGTAATGATTACATATGCGACAATAGGCTCGAAGATGACAAAAGTATCAGTGGTAACTAAGCGCGACGACCCGAATTACTCTCAAGTAAGTGGCTATGTGCCGAAGGACTTGGCGCGTCGTTTCAGGATTGCCTGTAGTTCTGAGGAAATCAGTCAAAGTGAAGCTTTGGAGAAAGCGTTAGAGCAATGGCTGGAAAAGGACAACCTCTCACCTACAAAGAAGGGCAAGGGGGATGAATGAGGCGATCGCTCATTATAATTCTGGATTTTCCCAGATATAAAAAATTACATATTTCTGAAAGTTTTATTCATAAAATGTAATTGCTTATATTTTTTCCTAATAATAAAATCTCCTGGCTTTAACTTTTTAGCTGTTGTTATTTTTCCATCTCTAAAAACTTCTAATTCTTGTTCGTCAACTTGCTCATTTATACATTGAATGTAATGGTCTAATGTAGCCGGATTTTTTTGCATAGTTGAAGTATGAATTTCATCTAGAGATATGCCATCTGGATGATTATAAATAATAGGCATTAAATCATCATTCAAGTTATTTATGCATTTAGCTTCATTCTCTTTTGTAATATTGATTACGCTCGGATTTTGCTCATAATAATCAGGAGTTCTGAAGCCTAGTCCGTAAATACCATACTCAAACTGATACACTAAATCTATAGTGTTGTGTTCCCAAAGAGCATATTTTATCTCCCTTTGAGCTGGTGGATTACTTGCTAAATGAATTAGATAATATTTAGGTTGAGTTTTGTTTGCAAAGAGTGCGAAACTATATACAAATGGAGCTTTGCCTCTTTCTCTAAACAGTCTAAGAGTTTCATCTTTAATATATCTGTGTTTAGCCGGACTTCCTGATAAATAGAAATTTAATAGAGCATAATATCCCTCTACTTCAAGAACATTTTTGTATGCTTTAACCTCATCTTTTTTATTCAAAAATCTTATAACTTTTTCAACCATATAGGTGTAAACTATTTCGGATTTTTGAAGGGATATTATTCTTCTTATGGAATCCATCGAGACATCTGACCATCCCTTCGGATCTAAGAAGAAGAATGAAGACCCTTTGCGCTGCCTTACTTCATTAATACACTCGTCAACATAATCTTCAAATTCACCAAATATGATTTTACATTTTTCTGAATCTTTTAAATAATGTCCTAACCCAGATTGCTCTAGCTGACTTTTTAGACAATTGATATGTCTTTTATTGTTATCAATAAAAATAAATTTTGTATCGAGCTGATAATCTGGTTTTGCTTTCTCACGCCTCACAATATCTAATGCTTTATCAACTGTTTTGATGATTCTGATAGGCGATCCAGCCCATAAAGCATTATTGTCATCTGGATCGAGGTACATCCCGCCACCACAAAAGCCATCGATGATAGTTATAGTTTTTCTTTTCCCCCTATTATTTCCGCAAAGCGTAACAAGATATCTTTCAAGATACTCTTCCAAGATTCTGTGCTTTGCTTTAGTGTGAGGTTCAATTTCTGGTAACTCACTTCCGTCAGGACTCCAGGAAAATTTTTTATTATCCATAAGGTTGATATTTCACAGGTTGATTGTACCTAAAACAATTAGAATTTTTCTCTAATGATTAATGTTAATTCTTAAATTAAATTACTATTTTTATATCCATTATGATTTATACTATAAGCTTGAAAAACTATAGCTATCTATTAACCTTCTAATTATTGTTTCTTTCAATGTTTTATAAGTATTTTGCTATACATACTACATATCATTTGACTAAACGGCAGGTGTGATATGACTATTACTAAAGGAACTGAGCAGATTGTTAATCCCCTCCAAGAAAGCGCACTGAATAAAAAGGGACTCTGTGATTATGTGATTAACGTAGCATCAGGTTGTTTACATGGATGTACTTTTTGCTATGTACCCTCCACGCCAGCAATCAGAACCCGACAAGCACACCTACAAGACCAAGGGGTAAGCAATCCCCAAATGGATTGGGGAAAGTATTTATTCGTTCGGGAGGGGATTCCTGAAAAACTCGATCAAATACTAAGCCGTAAAAGGACTTGGCATGAGACACCAGCAGGTAAAGGTGTTGTTCTTCTATGTTCTGGAACTGATCCTTACCAGAACAAGGAAACTGCGGCATTGACTCGTAGAACTGTTCAAGTTCTATTGAAACACAAAAAACGGGTTAGAATCTTGACTCGCGGCTTACTATGGGTAAATGATCTTGATGTCCTACGGCACCCGAATGTAACAGTAGGCATGAGCCTACCATTCCTGGATGATGATCTTAGCCGTAAAATTGAACCTCAAGCACCTCCCCCTTCTGAACGCTATAAAGCTCTCTTAAAAGGATATAAGACAGAGTGTCGATTATACGTTGCAGCAGCTCCTACTCCTCCTAGCATGAAACTTGATGACTTTAAAAGGCATCTAGAGCAGTTAATGATGATTAAGCCAGAGGTCATCTTTTGGGAACCAATCAATGCTCGTGGCACTAATGGGAAAAGGATGCTAGCAGCAGGATTGGAGTTTGCTCACTCAATTATGAGTAAAAGCTCATGGGGAGAATGCTTTAAGAGACAGTGGGACGAAATTGAATTAGCTGCCGCAGAGATAGGATGTATTGATCGGCTTCACATTTGGCCCGATCCTGAACTCCGAGAATATGTCGATGAAGCTAAGCTGAAGCAGTGGTTATACAAACCAACTGTGGAAAACTGGGAGAGTTTGAGCCACGAAAAGACAAGAACAAACTCTCCTCAGGCTACTCCTAAAAACATCAAGACAAATATAGTACCTATTTCCTGATGATGAACTTATCGTTGAGTGTGAAAACGCGATCGCAGGTGGCGAATTAGCTAAATTAGCGTCAAGAAAACCTGGATAGCAATTGAGTATCATCACAGTATCAGAGATTAAACAGCACGAACCCCAAAAAGAACTCGCGTGAGCATTCCAGAATCAGTAACATTTGAAGAAGCGATCGCCTTTACCCAATCCTTGCTGAACCAAACAGCAACCGATAAATCCCAGCAAGCAATCGCTGAAACAATCACCCAACTTGTAAAAACCGAAAAAGGGGCAAGAGGCTTCTTTGTCACCTACCTAACGTCAGACAACACCTTAGCCGACAACCCATCACCCGAAGTTGTCCAAGCCCTCCAGTCCTCCCCCACTATCGTTGCCGAACTGTTAGTAAAAAACCTAGCCATGTCAGCCGCGATGGCAATTAGTCATCGTCGTAAGGGTAACGAAGAAATGGCACAAGGGTCAGACCGAGTGCGATCGCGTACCACTCATCTCATCCAACAACTCAAACTACCCCAAGTCCGTGAACTAGCACAAGCCTTACGGGAAAGTGCCATCACCGGAGAAGGCAGCTACAAAACATTTCTCCAACGCTGGAACTACGATACCGAGCAACGACAGGTTATCTCTCAGGTGATCGCTCAAGTGATTCCTGAAGCAACATCCCCTTCACCAATGACTACGCCACATGATTAAAATTCTTCACCTGTCGGATATCCATATGGGAAGTGGCTTTTCCCACGGACGGATTAACCCAGTCACAGGTTTAAATACACGATTAGAAGATTTTGTCAATACCTTATCAATATGCATTGATAAAGCAATTTCAGAACCTGTCGATCTCGTCTTATTTGGGGGTGATGCCTTTCCCGATGCCACACCACCACCCTACGTTCAAGAAGCCTTTGCTGGGCAGTTTCGTCGCCTAGTTGATGCTGAAATCCCCACTGTCTTACTTGTAGGAAACCACGACCAACACTCACAAGGACAGGGAGGGGCAAGCCTATGCATTTACCGTACCTTGGGAGTACCTGGTTTTATCGTCGGCGACTCGATCAACACTCACCGCATCGAAACTCGCAACGGTGCCGTGCAGGTGATTACCCTTCCTTGGCTGACTCGCTCAACCCTGCTGACTCGCCCAGAAACAGAAGGTCTTGCGCTTGCTGAAGTTAATGAATTACTCACCTCAAGACTTGACCCAGTATTAGAAGCAGAAATCCGCCGTCTTGACCCAGAGGTTCCTACAGTCCTCTTAGCACACTTGATGGCAGATCACGCTAACTTAGGAGCCGAACGCTTCTTGGCTGTGGGTAAGGGATTCACAATTCCTCTGTCAATGCTGACACGCTCCTGCTTTGATTATGTGGCGCTGGGTCATGTTCACCGACATCAGAATCTCAACAAGTCGAATAACCCACCCGTGATCTACCCTGGCAGCATTGAGCGAGTAGATTTCAGTGAGGAAAAAGAAGACAAAGGCTATGTTCTCCTTGAACTAGAATGCGATCGCGCTCAGTGGGAATTTTGCCCCTTACCTGTCCGAGTCTTCCGCACAATAGAAGTGGATATCTCTAATGCCGCTGAACCACAAGAGGCTCTACTCAAAGCGATTGGGAAAAAAGAGATTAAGGATGCTGTAGTGCGGCTAATTTACAAGCTGCGTTCTGAGCAACTCGATTTAATCGACAACGGCGCTGTCCATCAAGCATTAAATGATGCCCACAGCTATACCATTCGCCCTGAATTAGTCAGTCAGTTAGCTCGTCCTCGCTTACCAGAACTCGGTGTTGGTAGCAGTATCGAGCCAATGGAGGCACTAAAAACCTACCTGGACAATCGGGAAGACCTCAAAGACATCACCGCAGAGATGATGGAAGCCGCACAGCGTCTCCTTGCAAGAGAGAGCGATCGCCACTTAGACGTAGCGGATACCCAAGAGGCTGTCCAGGTAGGTGCGACTCAAGCTAGCCAGCAGCTAGAGAATAATACACAAGCACAAGCCCAGCTGCGGCTACTTTAGTTTTTTTGGCAAAGGGTCTCTACGAAAGCAAGTCTGTTGTAGAGATTACGACACTACGAAGGAGACTCCTCAGGAGACGGAGACTCCTCAGGAGACTCCTCAGGAGACGGAGACTCCTCAGGAGACTCCTCAGGAGACGGAGAAGTAGTAGTATCAGGTGTCGTGGTCGTAGTATCAGGTGTAGTGGTCGTATCTGTGGGCGTTTCCTGACCTCCCTGGCAAGCGGCTAGACCTGTCATTAAGCCCACTAGAAGTAGAACAACGACTTTTAGTTTCACTGTAAAAACCCTCACATTAATTTTAGTTTCAACTTTGCCTATCCTCTTAGGGAATGTGTACTTTTGGTCACCCCCCTAGGGAAGGACTTTTTCAGGTTTTTTCTACCACGAAAGTGAGATGTAGTAATGTCCTAGTGGAATTACCTGGGTTTTAGGTGGCTAGAGTTACATCATTAGCTGCATGCTAAGCGATGCACCTCTAGGAACAGCAATATTAATCCAGTACATCACACTTGTGTAGAAAGACGTTATTACTTACCGATACAAGTAGTCTCTGTCAGGATTTTTTAGTAGGTATCTTTGTAGAACTGATTGCTAGTAATGAAGTGGAAACACTTGCCAAAATCCTTCTTAAAGCTGGTGTGTTATCTCTACTAAACGAGTCTAGTACTTGACTAGTACTTAAAAAGAGCTGCTGAGAGATATATGGCAACGCCAAATGACATATATATAGCTATACAGAAGGAGTAAGTTTGATGGCTAAACTATTTGTTCCAAGAAAACGGCTCAACAGAAAGTTCATCCTCTGGTTACTTAAAGAAGAGCGACACGAGAGCGAAGGACAACACCGCCAGCATTCCTGGTGGCAAGTCATGTGCCTCACGGGTGTCGATTATTTCTCTACACTTGGCTATCAACCAGGTATAGCAGCATTGGCAGCAGGCGCACTTTCTCCTGTTGCCACTCTCATTCTCGTTCTACTAACGCTGTTTGGGGCATTGCCGATCTACCGACAGGTTGCAGCTCAAAGTCCTCAGGGTGAAGGCTCAATCGCAATGCTCGAACATTTACTTCCTTGGTGGCAAGGCAAGCTATTCGTATTGTGCTTACTCGGTTTTGTGGCAACCGACTTCATCATCACCATTACTCTCTCGGCTGCTGATGCTACCGCCCATATCATCGAAAATCCGCTCGTCCCAAGTTTCCTTCACCATCAGGTGATCGCAATTACTCTAGTGCTGATTGCCTTATTAGGCACAGTTTTCTTGAGAGGTTTCCGAGAAGCGATCGGGATTGCTGTCTTTTTGGTTGGAGTCTATCTACTGTTAAACCTTGTTGTTATTATCGTTGGTTTGTATCAAATCTTTAATCAGCCATCTCTGATCACTGACTGGCAGACTACACTTTTCGCACAACACCAGAACCCCTTGCTGATGCTCGGCGTAGCCGCCCTGCTATTCCCAAAACTTGCCTTGGGATTGTCAGGTTTTGAAACTGGCGTGGCAGTTATGCCTCTCGTGCGGGGTAGCAGCAGCGATACCCAGGAACAGCCTGAGGGGCGCATTCATAATACGCATAAGCTGCTTACCACGGCTGCTTTGATTATGAGCTTCTATTTGATTACTAGCAGCTTAGTGACTATTCTACTGATTCCAGCCGCAGAATTTCAAAGTGGGGGTAAAGCAAGTGGACGTGCCCTCGCCTATCTAGCACATCAGTATCTAGGGAAGGGCTTTGGCACAATTTACGATCTGAGTACCATCAGCATTCTCTGGTTTGCTGGTGCATCTGCCATGGCAGGACTCCTCAATATCGTCCCCCGCTACCTACCTCGCTATGGTATGGCACCGAATTGGGCACGGGCAACGCGACCTCTGGTGTTAGTTTATACAGCTATTGCCTTGGGTGTCACAATTATCTTCAAGGCGAATGTGGAAGCTCAAGGTGGAGCTTACGCTACAGGTGTGCTGGTGCTGATTACCTCAGCAGCATTTGCTGTGACGCTAGCAGCGCATCGCCAGAGATCGAAGGGAGGAACGATCGCCTTTGCAATCATTACGCTGTTGTTTATATACACCACTATTGTCAATATTATCGAGAGACCTGAAGGGATTAGAATCGCTGGGTTCTTCATCGCTGCCATCATCCTCACCTCGCTAGTTTCACGGGTATGGCGATCTACTGAACTGCGAGTAGAGCGGATCGAAATTGACGAGGCTGCTAGTGACTTCATTACTCAAGAGAGCCAAGGTAACATACGACTGATCGCTCATCGAAGGAATACAGGCAGTGCGCGAGAGTATTTTTTAAAGGAAAAAGAGGTGCGTGAGGATCATTATCTGCCGCCCACCGATTCAATTCTCTTTTTAGAGATTCGAGTATCCGATGCTTCGGAATTTGAGGGTATCATCCGAGTAAAAGGGGAGGAGGTCGATGGCTACCGCATCCTACGTGCCGAGAGTGCAGCAGTCCCTAACGCGATCGCTGCCATACTTCTCCATCTTCGAGACCAAACGGGTAAGATACCACACGCTTATTTTGGCTGGGCAGAGGGAAACCCAATCCAATACTTGCTGCGCTTTATCTTGTTTGGTGAGGGCGATATTGCTGTGGTTACCCGCGAAGTACTCCGTAAGGCAGAGAGGAACCCCGAACGCCGTCCTGCCATTCATGTTGGGGGTTAAGGGAAATAGACTTGAAGTTATTGTTTGTTCTAACCCCTTCCTAAAACTTAATTAGCTAGACTTTGGTGTATTTATGCAAAAGTTGAGAAGTCGCCTATAACAAGTCTCTAGAATCTCTTCCATGTCCAAACTTCTGCCAGCCGTCTTGGTAGCAACGGCTCTCCTCCTCAGCATTACAGAACATGACTATCCAGCAACAGCAGGCACCTGTGTCGCGGCTACCAGTTGTGGACAACAGCCGATACAGTTTATACCAGGGCAACGTATTACGGTTGAGGTTGCGAACTTAACGGAGAGTGTTGTGCAGCTACAACAGGTATCTAGCACTGATCCACTACCGATTAGTCCAGGACAAGTCTATTCTTTCGTGCGAGGCGGTCGTACAGACCCTAATTTTTCAGTAGTGCTTTGGGATGCGATCGGATTGCCGATAAAAGTCGAACTCCTGAAACCACAAGCGAGAACTCTACGCATAGAAGTGCGTCCTGGTGGTCGTCCTCCGGGTGATCGCTCAATTTATCTTAGGGATGACGGTCGTGTAGCCGTGTTCTAGAGCCTTTGTTAAGTATTTACCGATAACCTAAAACTAAAAGCGATCGCATAGTGCTACTATTCCCTGGGAAGACTACCAGGTTTAATTCCTAGAAATTATTTAAGCGATCGCACTTTTATTAAATTCAAGAGCAGGAGGTACCATAGCCCATGCCAATACCAGGAAAGATGGAGCTAACCATAAAAATTAACGAGTTTCCCGCAGATGTGGCAACAGTAGAAAATGGTTGGAAACAGTTTGAGCTAGATTGTGACGGTCAACAGGTCAGTGTTAAGGTGAAGCCGAAAGTCTTCAAGAAACTCGAAGAGGCACAGGCGAACTATCCCATGTGGGTCGCTGCAATTGCTGGCAAGATGGGCGAACCTACAGACGGAGGGTTTGTCCTTGATCAGCCAAATATTCAGGTATTTGAGCGGAAGCCAAAAGAGCCAAAACCGCCACAGCCTGAGGAAGGCTCATAGTGATAGAAAGCGATCGCGCATGGCTTGGTTCATGTTCTCAGTTGCGATCGCTTCTTCCCTTTTATTACTTAGGATGACTTTTAGAGTAAGCGATCACTCTTGTGCAAGCCAAATTTGACAACCCGCATTTTGTCCTAAGCTTTGTTGGAGATAATAACGCTCTTGTAAGACTTGTTTAGCTTGCAGCATTTTAATCGCAATTCCTTAAAAGGTTGAATAGCTCAACTCAATCTCTACTACGTGAAACTCTGAACTCTGTCCTTCGATAGTGTGTACCTCACTAATGCACATCTAAGCTGGAACCTGTTAGTTCAATGTATGTAGGCAGTACTTATGAGTTCTAAGACACAAAACTCCTCTGTTAATCCAGAAGACGATAAAGAGCAGAGCGATCGCGAGTCTCCTCTCAAGAACATGGTTGATGTAGACGATTTAGTCATGAAAGGTCGCTCCAGCCTAGATCCAACAGAAATTGGCAGTAACCCAGCACTGGCCCCTGAAACAGTCACTCTTGATGACCCTGCTGAGATCAGAGAGGGATTCAGGTTTGATAGAGATAGAGAGTGATATAGCAAAAGGCAGAGGGCAGAAGGGAAAAAATTGACTATTCAAGGTTTCAGGATTTGGCGAGAGTCCTAATCGCCCTAGTGAGTGCTATACGTTTGTCACGTGATTTTGGAGCGGAAGCATTTCAACGCAAGCAAAATATCATTTGTAGTGTCAGGGGCACGAGCGGTAAGCTGTTTTAGGCGGGTTTCTAGTTCCCTTTATCAAGATGGGGATCAAGAGCGATGTAAGATACCCCTTGCACTAAAATTGATTTGTTTGTCAAAGTGAAAGTTGAAATCCCCTGCATAGGAAATTGCAGGAATTACCGTTTCAACCACAAGTTTTTATGACTGACCCTATCGGTGCCTTTAGCTCAAATAAAACTGATCTTCCTCTACCAGAAGCCTGGAATTATGAAGCGACAGTTGCTCAAGTTGAAACTATCATTGAGCAGATAGAAGCTGGTAAACTAGAACTTGCTGAAGTTTTTGAGCAATTTGCTGCTGCTGTGAAGTACCTACGCCAATGCGAAACATTTCTGCAAGAGCGACAGCAGCAAATGGATTTGTTGATTGAAACACTGGCAGAAGACGCTGACTTCTAAGCCCTTGTGCTTCTATATTAAAGACCCATCAATTGCATATGATGGAAGAAATTATTTCAACTAGCGAGTTCAATCCCAACATGCTTTGTATAGGCGAACCAGTTTTGACCGAAGCCATTTAAGGCAATGTCTTTGAGGCTGAACTGTACATGACTATTATTAATAGGAAAACTAACAACGTTACTTGTACTTGGCAAGTTGGTTGAAAGAATAAGTTCAGTGCCTGCTGGGACGGCTTGAACTAAATTTGACTGGAGAGTCTCGGCTGGAACTGGTTGGCGCTTGATGAATGTATCTGTATTAAAGACAATTTTTAAGAACCCCTGCTGATTACCAATGGCTTGCTGATTGGCAGATATATTTACAACGTTTTTTGGTGATTGTGTTGAGAGGCGTTGGTCAATAGTCTTTACGGCGACCAGGGGCTGCTTAATAATATCGACATCTTGCGTAAATATTTGACCATCAGGAGTTGTTTGTAGCACAGACCCGGTAAAGGCAAACCAACTACCAGTAAAGTTCTGGAAGTCAAGGGTTGTAAAACTAATTTTGACGTGATTACTGCTAGGAGATGCAAAGGACTGAAGAACGAGTAGAGAGCCTCTTGGAATCTTTTGAATCTGAGAGGCAGGTAAGTCTGAGGATTGAGCCAGTTTTTGCTTGATAATGGTGTCTTTTTTGAAGAAGGCGCGAACTAAGACCATCGTTGAGCTTTCCCTGAAAACTAGATGAATCTCACCAATTTAGCCTTGATTCAGCCAACACTGCCACGTTTACGGGCTTCTTTATAGGATGTTCCAACATTTCTTAAACCAGCCCGAATCATCTGTTGTTCTAAGAGGGCGAAAAAGCGAACGCGATCGCCTCCTCGGACAACAGCCTGATTATGAGCTTCGGCAAGGGCAACCGGATAGCCATAACCTTTGTGAACCTGCGCCAAGGTTAAGCTGAGGGCTTGAGCGAGTAAGGATGAGTTCTGTGCCACCCATTCCGGTATTTCTATCCGCGCAATTTCTGTCCCAACATTGACATAGCAGAAGTAGATACGGTGTCCTTCGTACAAGTCCAGAATCCGTGCAGAACTGCGATACAGAGGGCTTCGTTGTCCGGGTTCTAATAAACTTCCCCAAAGTGCGGCATCTCGTAAGGGGTCAATGACTTGGCAGGGTAACTTGTCGATGAAATTGGCGCAATGGGTCATGCAATCTGGGGTTTCGTGCGGGCAAGCTTGTAGCCGCAGGAAGTTTAGGGCTTCAGCACTACGCGCTGCACTTATGTAGCCGAGTAGGGGAACGTTCACAGAGCGGAGTTGTTCCCAGGCTTCCAGAATCGGTGGCAAAATGCGATCGCGTGCCTCTCCTGGCAGTCCCTCTAGAAACCAGTAGATTAGCGAACCATCCACCATCGCTAGATTGGGTATATCAAAGTGAGGCCCCGGTGGTTTCACCCAACGGCAAGCCATTTCTGCCAGCATCGTTACCTCGGAAACCGTGCGTCGATGTCCCATCCATTCCTCGGTGCGAATGCCCCACTGCCGAGAGACATACAAGTCTTCTGGTCGGTAAAATACTTCAGGTAAACTATCCAACAATGGGTACAAACTCTGCCCATAGTGCAACATCACTCGACCGACATTGATGAGATAGCAGTAGGCGATTTCGTGGTGAGACGGCGCAATCTGAGAACCATCTGTAGCAAAGACAGTCTGGCTTTCTGGAGGTGAGTCGAGGTCAACGCGAGTATCCAGAGGTTCAACAGGTATTGCCGCAGTAAACGTCATGCGATCGCGCCATTTCTGTTGACGCTGCACCAATTCCTCCTGTCGGGCAAGAGTTTGTAACAGCAATTGCTGCCCTAGTTCCAACCGTTGACGCGAGGCAGCCGCTTCTACTCTCAGGTGCTGACTGATACCCGGAATTTGACTTGCAAGTTTTGTTAAATCCAGCATTTAATTAGTTCCTTGTCAGTTGTCCGCTTTCAAACGAATGACTACTGACTATCAATTCTCTTAAGACCAAGCCGAAAAATCTTGAGCAAACTGTGAAAGTGATAACAGTTGAATTCTATTGTCATCACGTACAGAGTCTCGATGCTCTGCGGTGTTGTAGCCCCAATCTGCTAAGTATAGTTTTATTGCGTTGAGATCAGGCTGTTGTTGCACTGATTGTAAGGTTTTCAGGCGGTCTTCGACAAACCAGAGTGTCGCTGCTTCTCCTGTAGATGCCTTTAGTAGTTGCCGCAGCGTTTGGTGTTTCGGACGCTTGAACTCTTTGCCTATAATCTGCTCCTGTGACAGTTGAATGCCTTGTTGCTGCAATAGCTGTTTAACAAAGCGTCCTTCTTTCGTTGTAACTATAAATAGTTGGGTTGCAGCCTCTAAGCCTGATGTTGGTGCAGGAGGCAGCATCCTATGCAGTCTATCTATCACACCCGGATAGAATTGGTGCAGTGCTAACCAACTGTTTAAATCAGTTGTAATCCAGTCATCCCGAACAGCGTCTAATTTTTTGCCTGTATCGGCTGCATCTAAGTTTTCGGATTCAATGAGTTCCTTTGCAACTGTTGACCAATCCTGTACTATCTTTTCTTCGGGAATTCCCAGAACAATTGCGCGAAGCAGTAGCGGCATTTCCCAGCCTATTTCTACCACAGGTCTTAAGCGGTAGAAAGTAGAAGCTAAGTCATCCGGTGGTGTCTCGCTCTCAGGTGTCCAGATTTGACAGTAGGTGCGCCAGGAAGTCTGAAAATACTCTAGTAGTCCATCACAGACAACACCATCAAAATCAAGCGCAAGAATGGTTGGGGAGTCAGCAGGCATTGTTTAAGTCGCTGGGAACTCAAGGTTTGTTGTTGTCAAAATATCATTTCTAACTGCTTCCAGTGACAAAAACATTTTGTTGGTAAAAGGAGACTGGGAAAGGCACTATTTTTTGTCCTTCACCTTACCCTTTTTCTTCTCCAAAACTCGCCGCTCACCCTAGCACCAAACACCTACAACCTGCCAGCTTGACAGGGTTCGTTACTGAGAGCTTTTAACATTGTCTGAAATCCAATGTAAATAAGGCTCGGAACCTGCCAAGATTGGTAAGGCAATGATTTCTGGTACTTCGTAAGAGTGTAGAGAGCGAATCTTCTTTTCTAACTCGGAAAACCGGGCTAAGTCAGTTTTGATTACCAGTTGCCACTCTTGCTCTGAGTGAATCTTGTTTTGCCAGGTGTAGATAGAATGTACTGGCATAAGGCTGACACAAGCAGCCAAGTGAGCTTCAACTAAGGCTTGCGCGATCGCTTTTCCTTCTTCTTGTGAGGAGGCAGTTACCAATACCACGCCATAGCCAGTTGTAGCAGAATCTTTATCCATAAAGTCTTTGCGTTCAGCTATCTCGTTGAAAAAGCGATCGCCTAATTGCCAGAAGTCCTAGCCTCGCTTAAGAGTTACCATAACTCTCTACGAGTTGTTTTCCCTACTATTTACATCGCCCTGGAATACATAAAATGAGCCGTCTGTTCCGGCAAAATTGCGCCACTTTGCTGAATTTCCTCAAGATCGACTCCATTCAACTTCGCCTCAGTCAAATCCGCACCACTCAAATTTGCCCTTCTCAAAATAGTCCAGGTTAGATTGGCTTGCTCTAGAGATGCATTTGTCAAGTTCGCTGCTGTTAAATCCGCTCCTTTCAAATTGACTCGCTGTAGCTGTGCTTGGCTTAAATCCGCCGCTGCCAAATTAGCCCCTTCTAAGTTAGCGCCGCTTAGTTTTGCTTCCTTAAGGGCAACTCCCTCTAAATCAACGCCGCCTAAATCTAATCCCTTCAAAAAAGCGCGGCTTAAGTTAACACCGCTTAAAGAAGCGCCATACAACTTTGCGCCAATTAGTCTTGCCTCAGATAAGTTAGCCCAGTTGAAGTTAACGCCACTCAGGTTTGCTTCTCGCAAATTGCTTCGTTGTAGCTGCGCTCCGCAGAGGTTTGCTCCCCACAGATTAGCACGTCTAAGGTTAGTCCCATTAAGATTTGCGCCGCTGAGCTTTGCTCCTGGTAGTTTTGACTTCACCAAAAAAGCGCCACTGAAATTCGCTTTCGTCAACTCAGCTTCTACCAGTTTGGCATCACTCATTTTGACAAAGCTCAGATTTGCCCAGTTCATTTGAGCGCCACTAAAGTCTGACTTAATCAGAAACGCTCGGCTGAGATTAGCCCCCCTCAAGTTAGCACCTGTAAGATTAACCCCGATCAGGGTAATCCCACTCAAATCTGCCCCGTTTAGGTCAACACCAGTAAAATCTCGATTTCCTTGTTCATAAAGCCTGAGAAGATGTCTTACTTCCATCGCGTAAGCGCTCCAATGACTAGTTGTTTGCTGAACTATTTCAAGGGCTTTAACTTAATGAGTTTAATTGATTCATGGATATTTAGTAATTACAAACTTTTTATAAGTAAAGTTTATTTTGTAAAAGATTTGCTTTTACTTTTACTAACTACTTAAGAATTTTACTGTGACAAACTTTCACTTATATCAAGCTAGCTCGATTTCATCATAAAAATTCAGTAAATATTTTTTGCTATACGTGGTCGTTTGGGTCGTTAAATCTGTTCTGACCTTTATGGCAGCAGCTATGTGTAACTAATTGGAAGGGTATCAAGCCCCCTCAAAATTGGGAGGAGACTTGATACCCTTGACGATTGATACCAATTGGGTTTGGCTTTGGCACAAATGAAATAAGTCTTCACCAGAAGCCGCCTAAAGCAATTGTGTCATTCTTATACCCAATTGGTATGACCCGTCGTGAGCAGAGGTTTCGTTGCCATTCCCTCTGCCTTTGTTTGCCAAACCTGAGGCGACTCACCAAAGACAGCTACCTCAAAGTGGCAGCTAGCTACAAGCGAGAGCTACTAGCCACTAAATAATTAATTGAGTTTAATTGACTTTATGGCTGAGCGGGTAATAGGGAATACACCTGACCATCAATTAACAGTCGAGTAATTCCTTTAGCTTGCAGGTGTGAACAAGTCTTCTGAAGCATTCGACCATCAGGGACTTTAATCACTCGTTGAGAACGATTAGAAAAACGCCTCGCTACTCTGTGGTTGTCAAATACTGGCAGAGTTTTCTCATGAACTTCCTCAATAGGAATTTGTCCTAAGTCACTAAATTCCTTAAGAGGTCGAGCTATTAACTCTGCTGCTCGATCTACAACTAAGTAACAGGTTCTTGGCAAAGAGGCTTCAGAAAGAGGTAAAACTTGAACATTAATACCCCTATTCCTGAGAGTAATTGGCTTCTGACTCTCCGCCTCAATTCCCTCGTCTTCCCAGTCATCCTCTAAACCATCCTCTAAATCATCCTCTAAATCATCGTTGTCATCGTCGTCATCATCGTCATCGTCAGCCAAATCCATCAAGTCTTCATCCAGCAACTCTTCTAAGTGGCTGGTTTCGGCTCGATCAAGTTCACCAAGTGGCTCATCAAGTTCCTCAACACCGCTTTCCTCTACTGAGGCAGGTACCTCTAGGGGTAACTGAGTTTGTACCGCCTGTTCCTGAGGAACTGGTGGGAGAGCAACTGAAGAGCGTTTTCGCCGCCGACGTTGATCACTAGACGTTTGATCAGATGGTTCAGGATCTGTTTCAGGTTCTAGAGTTGGCTCAGGTTCTTGAAAATCGAGCGGTAACTCAGCCTCAGACTCTTGGGGCAACTCAGTGGATTGAACAAGAGAAGAGGAAGCACCACCCGGAGTGCGGTTTGAGCGCTTTTGCTGAATCAGCACCTCATATTCGGACTCCACCAAGGTGCTTTTGAGAATGCGGCTAATTGTTGAGTTACTGACACCATAACGAACTGCCAGAGTTGACGTTGTCTCCTCTGGTCGCCGATATAAGTTCAAGATATCGCTTTTGTCAGTCTGTGTTAGTTTTCTAGGACTCATGGCTTACCTTAAGTCCGTTTACGCCCACCACGGCGGGAACGGCTTGACACGTCATATTCCAAGGCAGCGCCGATCGCAACCAGTACACCACTGAAAACATAAAAGACATCCAGTAGACCTCCGCTTTCGTATTCTACAGCGCGAGCCTCAACATACTTAAATCCCATATCCGCGATGTAGAGAGCAAATGTTGCTGCCGCAATCATTCGCCAGGACTGGGCAAAGCGTCCCCCCCAAAATGCCAATAAGAGAGTTGAAGCAATAATCAAGAGAAAGACATCAGCAACAATATAGAAGAAGTTAACAGGTCTAGAGAGTGGGCTAAGCGTATCTTCAACTGCGATCGCCCAACTCGGTGCTTGACTTTCTTCACTTTCCTCAGCTATAGCTGGGCTGGCTTCCTCTGATGCCGTTGGAGTAGAGGCTTGAGGTAAAGTCGTACCCGTTAATGTCTGCTGTGTAGCGCCAGGTGGAATATTAGCATTAGCGTTGTCTGTCGTCGTCGGTGTTGCTAGTAAAATCCAGACGGCAAAAGCAATTCCGGCTGCTGCGATCGCCGCTACAGTTGCCCATTGCCACATTTCTAAATTTAAGCGCCTAGGAAGAACGGCTAGAACCATGCCCCAACCCAGGAACACATAGCTCGCTAAGTAAAATAAGTCAGCAGGTGACACGTCGGGGTCAAGACCCAAAACTACCTCCCACCAGCCAAATAGTAAGCCAGCGATCAAGTAGCAGAGCATTCCTAATCCAATTCCGAGCCAGACATTACGTCCACTGGCGATGTTGGGGCTACGCCAATTTCTATAGCAGAGCAAAGTTGCTGCCAGAAAAGGTAAAATCTCCAAAACGTAGGTACCAATCAAGTACCAAAATGGGCTTTCCTGCCCTGGAGCAGTAATACTAAACAGCAGGAAAAATAATAACGATAGTACTGACCAAGCAACCCCCACATAGACAACATTCTGACCAGATAGAGGGGATTGAGGACTAGATGCCTTGTCTACAGAGCTACTCATAAGACTTTCCAGAGATTACTAATAAAGGAAATCACAAAAAGCCGATGTTGTTATAGAGAGTTCGGTTTGGCAGACCCGTATAAGTTTTTTGATAGCTAGCCACGGCATATTTGTTTAATCCTATCTCTAGCTTATCGCCATAGTTTACCAAGAGGAGATTGATTCAGCCACTCCATAAACTGAGTTTGTTCGGCAGCTGGCATATCTTGCAATATATCTCTTACCCCTTCCGCAAAATTGGCATTTCCAAAATATTCTTTACCTAAGCGGTAGAGTTCCTGCAACAAAGTAATGAGATGGTGTTCTTCCCAAGGAGGAACTTGTAGGCTTGTGAGGGGATCTACCGTTAGCAACTGCTTCACGGCTTCCGGTGTTTCAGCCTGGGGAAAGTGCCACTGCTTGAAAATACCAGCGATTTCTTTTTGGAACAATCCGGCTTGCCGACCTCCCAGAAGGTCTTCAACATCAATGTAAACCGTTTGTAAAAGTAAGAGACAGGCTTGAGTGTACGGTATAACTCTCGTATCCAGCCCAGCCTCTGTACCAAGTTGCTCTAAGCGAACTTTTCCCCAAACGCTGTAACGATCAGGTTCTTCGAGCAATACACAGACTTTACCGCGATGATCGGTAAGATCCCGCCAGAAGGCTTTGGCTTCTTCGCCTTGCTTGGCACCATACACACTGATCAAGCGAAAGGTTTGCGCCTGATAGGTGAGAATCGGGATTTGCTGTTCTCGCTTTGGGTGCTGAATGCTAGAGATTTCAACATCCTTTCTTTTGAGAATAAACATGACACTGGCAGGCTGAGTACTTAGGGGTCGAATAAGGTGCTGCGGGAAAGCGCTGTCATAACCCAAGTAACCATTTATCTATCCAGAGTCCTTGTGCCAGGGTCTCGACTAAACGGCGCTAAGCCGCTATTTGCCTGCTTTGAGGCTTATTGCCTTAAGTCGTACCACTACCGATACAAGCACCTGATGACTTTGGTTTAAGTGTACCTTGAGCGTCAAGCGGATTGAGTTTCTGTGCCCTCTAGAGGGTCTAAAATCATGGCTTGCCTGGAGATAGCGTTTGGTTCATACAATGATTGATAGGTGAGTAGATACAAATACACGTAACTGATATGGGCTGTCAATCGTCCGTTAGGGATTATCCGCTGCAACTAACCCTTGACACGCTTAATCTACGATTAGTTATACCAACCTACTTCCTAGATTGCTCATTTTTTAAGAAAGCATTGAACTTGAGCAACACTGTTCAACAGGATATCCTTCCTGAATCCAAGAAGGTGTAAGTCTGCCACTTAGAGAGATTATCGGGTATTCTATGTTTTGTAGGATAAATTTATGCTCTCGTAGCTCAGGGGATAGAGCAAGGGATTTCTAATCCCTTGGTCGTAGGTTCGAATCCTACCGAGGGCGCTATTCCTTCAAAAGTATTTTGTTCAACTCCAAGCTTGCACCTGATCAGCCGCCGACTGAAGGTCTAGAGCTACTCAAGATGGACAGATAGTAAGGATAGGGAGAATGTATTACTTCTCACTCTCCCTACTGCCTTAGCGATTTTTTCGATGATTAAGAAAGAACCACACTCCAAGGGTGATGAGCGTTAGTTCATCGCGTTTCTAAATGTGGATTCCGCACTCGGTTTTGCCAGTACCCCGCCAACGACCAGCACGTTCATCTTCGCCTTCTGCTACTGGGGTTGTGATGGGTTCATCACCAATGCTGGGATAACCTTGGTCATGTAGAGGATTGTAAATGACACCATGTTCATTCACGTATGCCCAGCTTTCTTTACGTGTCCAACTAGCGATGGGGTTAAGCTTCAAGCGTCCTTCGCCATCAATTTCAAACACTGGCATATTTGCACGAGTCACAGCTTGGTCACGACGGCGACCAGTAATCCAGGCAACTGTGTTTAATTCTGCTAGACCTCGTTGCAGCGGTTCAATCTTTGTTAGGTGATGGAATTGTTGAATATCCTTATCCCAAAGGGCATCCCCATATTTTGTGGCAAAAGCTTCACGGGAATTAATATCTGGAATTTTATAGGTTTTTAGATCTAGGTTGTAGATCGTTGTAGCTTTGGCAACTAGTTCCAGGGTCTGAGGGAAATGGTACAGCGTATCGAGAAATATTACCGGAACGGGCGTTGCTGGTTTGAGGTCGCGGTAGAGAATATCTGTAATGACTATGTCATCAACGTTGAAAGCACTAGTCTGCACCAGACCAGTTGGAATATTCTCAACACACCATGCCAGAATCTCTCTGGGATGGGCAGTGTCAAATCGTTGATTCAGTTCATCCAGGTCAAAGCTGGGAAGTTGAACCGGAGCCTGGGTTAATTGGGTCATAATGTTTTTTGCGTCTGGTGTTAGTGAAAATGTTTAACACTGTTAATTTTACCTTGCAAAACTACACAAACCGACTGGAGAACCGGACATTCTTCGCTCAAGGAAAAGTACCTTTACGGCAAATTAAGGAATGGGGAGTAGGAGAAGAGAAAATTTCTCGGTTTCGTAATGGGATTGAAGCGTATGGGTATCTAGCCTGAAGTCAGTTATTATGCAGCAAAAAACGAATGCAATTAATTCTCTACAGTAAGTCAGGTTGCCATCTCTGCGAGGGATTGCAAGAAAAGCTAGAACAGATTCAAGGCTTGAACCATGAATTAGAGGTGCGAGATATTACAACACGCGAGGATTGGTTCCAAGCTTATCAATATGAGGTGCCAGTACTATGTCGAGTTAGTGCCGATAGAGAAGAACCGCTACCTCGCCCTTCTCCCCGTGCGACAGTACAGCAGTTGGCGCAAATGTTACAGAAATATTTACCAGAAGATAAGCCAAAATAGGCGCAGAAGTGGGGACTAGGGATGGGGCAAGATTCCGGCAGTAGAGTCCGATAGGCTACCGACTATCTTTACAAATGTCTAATCAGAAATCTCCAATCCCTTGTCCCTAGCCCCCAGTCCCTTTCTTAGTGAGGAGCAAGAATTGAGATGAAACTACGTGAGTTATTAGCAACGATTCCCAGCATTGGGGAAATATCTGATCATCCAGCGCTTGATGCTGAGGTAAAGGGGATTTGTACGAATTCCCATGCCTGTAAACCGGGAGATTTATTTATTGGGATGCCGGGAACACGGGTAGATGGTGGGGAATTTTGGGAAAGTGCGATCGCATCGGGTGCTGTCGCTGCCCTAATCTCTCCCCAAGCAGCGGCAAAACAGTCTGCCCTTGCCAAGAGTGAAGCTGGAGATAGCGCTTATGTCATCACAGCAGAGGACATGACAACCGCCTGTGCTGAAGCCGCTACTGGCTTCTACGGTTATCCAGCACAGCAACTGAAGCTAGTTGGGATCACTGGTACCAATGGGAAAACGACAACCACTCATCTCATTGAATTCCTACTCGCTCATGCCCAGTTACCGACGGCGCTTTTTGGTACACTGTATGCGCGTTGGCCAGGGTTTGAGAAAATAGCAGCACACACCACACCCTTCGCGGTGGAACTGCAACAACAACTGAAATTAGCAGTCTCTGCTGGATGCCAGTTTGGTGTGATGGAAGTCAGTTCTCACGCGCTGGCACAAGGTCGGGTACTCGGCTGTCCGTTTGAGGTTGCCGTGTTTACGAATCTCACTCAAGACCACTTGGACTACCACCGCGATATGGATGATTATTTCGCGGCAAAAGCACTGTTGTTTAACTCGGATTATCTCAAAGGTCGGGCGGTGATTAATGCCGATGACCCTTACGGACGGCAGTTAATTGGACAGCTTCATCCCGATCAGGTTTGGAGTTACAGTGTCGAAAAGACTTCGGCTGACTTGTGGACAAGTGACCTGAATTATGAGCCAACTGGCGTGAGTGGCATCTTGCATACACCCGCAGGTGAGGTTCCCTTCCGTTCACCGCTGGTAGGTCAATACAATTTGTCCAACTTATTGGCGGCTGTTGGAACTGTTTTACATCTAGGTTTGAAATTAGAGTCAGTTGTGGAAGCCTTACCACTGTTCCCCGGTGTTCCTGGACGGATGGAACGGGTGCAAGTGCAGCCAACCCAGGAGGTGAGTGTAATTGTTGATTATGCTCACACGCCGGATAGTTTGGAGAACTTGCTCAAAGCGGCACGACCATTTATTCAGGGCAAGATGATTTGTGTGTTTGGTTGTGGAGGCGATCGCGATCGCACGAAGCGTCCAAAAATGGGTAAAATTGCCGCCGAACTTGCGGATGTTGCCGTTGTCACCTCAGATAATCCCCGCACGGAAGACCCAGAACGCATCCTGCAAGACGTTTTGGAGGGCATCCCCTCATCAGTTGAACCGATTGTAATTTGCGATCGCGCTACGGCAATTCGCACGGCTATTATGCAAGCACAACCGGGAGATGGCGTTTTGATTGCGGGTAAAGGTCATGAAGACTATCAAATTCTCGGAACCGAAAAAATTCACTTCGATGACCGAGAGCAAGCGCGAGATGCTCTTTTAGAGCGAATTGCTGGTTAGTCAGTTGTTAGTTGTTAGTCGTGGGGCTTATGTACGATGCAAGATAATCTCAGGTACCTAAGCCACCACGTTCCCAACTCATAGACCAAAAGAAATAAGGCTTCAGTCTAGATTGGCTTGCACACTAAGACTAAGAGCGAATGACTAATGACTAAAGATTTATCGGTCTACCAGTTGACTCTGAACACGCTTTCGCCTTCTCAGTCTCTTCAAGTCAGTTCGGCTACACTCCAATCGTTGGTAGGAGTACTGATTGATGTTCTGATTGAGGAAAACGTTCCAGCAACAATCTGGGTCAATCAACCCTCGGAAAATAACTGGCAGAACGAACTACAACGCTATCAACACAGTGGTATTCCACAAACAATTTATCTGTGTAGTGGCGTTGAAAATGAGTTGGCAGTTACAGATGTTGGGAATCCAGTTGCTATCAGCGCTAATTCTCAAGTTGTCCCCGTGCAATTGTCTGCTAGAAGTCAGCTTCAGGGGGAATGTTTTCTTATTGTTGTGTCTGACCAGTTGAGTGGTCTGATTGTGGCTTGCCAGCCTGAATCAACGATTTTAGATCGAAGTCAAAGCCAGCCTTTAGACGCGATTTGTACCTTTGAGCGGCGCGTTATTCAGCGAGTTGTGGCGGGAATGAAAGGGGTAGTTGCGATCGCAAGTCCTATGCCTGAGGAATTACTAGGTCGTTTGGAAACACAGTTTTCCTTACTGTCTACTTCTGATGAGAAGGCGTTACTTACCCAGTTATTGGTGAAGCAAATACAACGGACTGAGGATAAGCTGCACTCGTTGACCACAAGTGAGCCTGAGTTCTTCAGTCAGACAACAACCGCTATCCCACCCTCTCCTCATGATGACCTCCGTAACAAAGATGAGTTGCTCAAGCGAGTCGTGCAGGAGTTACGGACACCGTTGACGAATATGAAAACAGCGTTGAAGCTGTTGGATTCTCCACAACTCAAGCCAGCACAGCGTCAACGCTACACGCAACTACTCAATACAGAATGCGATCGCCAAATCTCATTGATGGCTGGATTACAAGAGATAGTACAGCTAGAGAGTGAACCCGAACCAACAACCTTGCCTCTGGTGCAGCTTGCCGCAATTGTCCCTGGTGTCGTCAGCACCTATCAGCCACTTGCTCAAGAGAAAGGCATCCAACTTGGCTACACGGTTCCTCGTGATCTTCCCTGTGTCTTCTGCTTAGAAACTTGGCTACGGCAAATTGTCATCAATCTGCTGCACAACAGCCTAAAATTTACTCCTACAGGTGGTCAAGTTCAGGTACGAGCCACACTTCAAGATGAATACCTTCAGCTTGGATTTAGCGACACAGGCATTGGTATTGCACCCAATGAAATCCCTAGAATTTTTGATAGTTTTTATCGGGGACGTTCTACCATTAGCGACAACACGGGTGCTGGTTTAGGGTTGACAATTGTGCAGCAATTACTATTACGCTGTGGCGGTTCGATTTCGGTGACTAGTCGGTTGGGGGAAGGCTCCAATTTTAAAGTGCTGCTACCTATTGCCACTTCCACTTCTGCTATAAGTTAATGCGGCTAGCGGTTTGTCTACAAGAGTAGTCCTGAAAATGACTATTAGGCAGCGATCGCTTCTGCCTCCAGCGCTTTCGCTCACCTTCGCTGATTTCGGTAGGATAGGCATAGGTTTACTCTTAGCAGCAGCTATGGTTAAAACACCCAACCAGCATTTGACAATTCCTCCTTTGGAAAATGGCGATCGCTTAAATCGTTACGAGTTTGAGCGCCGCTATAACGCCATGCCCAACCTAAAAAAAGCCGAATTGATTGAAGGAATTGTCTATATGCCTGCTGCGTTGCGCTTCAAGAGCCACGGTCAACCTCATGGTCGAATCATGTCATGGTTGGGAATTTATGAAGCCATGACTCCAGGGGTTGCTGTGGGAGATAATCCGACTGTGCGCCTAGACCTTGACAATGAACCCCAACCTGATGCTGTACTCCTGATCACTCCAGAAGCAGGTGGGCAAGCGCGACTGAGTGACGATGACTATATTGAAGGTGCTCCAGAACTGATTGTTGAAATAGCTGCTAGCAGTACTGCCATCGACCTTCACGCCAAAAAACAAGCCTATCGCCGGAATGGGGTGAAAGAATACATTGTCTGGCAAGTCCTCGATCAGAAACTTAGCTGGTTCTATCTAGAAGAAGGTGAATATCTTGATTTACCTGCTGATTCCGACGGGATTTTGCGGAGTAGAGTTTTTCCGGGGTTGTGCTTGGCGGTTACAGAGTTACTAAATGGGAATATGCAGCAGGTACTGGCAGTTTTACAAGAGGGAGTACAATCGGACGTACACGCTGCCTTTGTCGAGAGCTTAGCTACCGAGTAATCACAAGTTACCACTGCTTCATAGTACGGTTACTTAAGGTGAATGGCACTGACTTAAGAGCCTGGAAATAAATTTCCGGCTCAAAGCCGAAGTAAGCTTTAGCTTACTACATCAGCCTTTCAACCCACATTCCGCCCTTTGAGTGTCACAAGCGGATGATTTAGTGGAACCGAAGGCTAGCACAGGCAAGTTCAATGGAGTGAAACCGTCTAGAGATGAGAGATGCTCAATTCTTTCAAGTGCTTG